>NZ_LYVP01000148.1 GCF_001984065.1 Pseudomonas sp. KK4 | reverse complement strand
CAGCAAGCTCCCTTGCCACGGCAGCTCCCTCGCCACGGCAGCTCCATCACCACAACTGCCTCCCTCACCACGGCAAGCTTCAGGCACTCACCGAATACTGCGAGTTCATCAACGCCCCCCACTGCTCCCGATTGTCCGGCCGGCGATAAAACACCACCAGCCGCCGCGCCACTTGCATGGCCACGTCGCGGCCGGCGTCGTGCTCGACCATCGCCAATGCCAGGTCGATACCGGCGCTGACCCCGGCCGAGGTCCAGATCGATCCTTGCTGAACGAAAATCGCCTCACGGTCGAGGGTGACCTGGGCGAACATGCGTTCGAACATATCCGCCATCGCCCAATGGGTGGCTACGCGCAGGCCGTCGATCAGGCCGGCCCGGGCCAGCAGGAAAGTGCCGCTGCACACTGACGCCGTGCGCCGGGCCGCCGCCGAGGTGGTGCGTACTGCGTCGACCAATGGGCCGCCATTGGCCAGGGTCTGGCGAATGTTCGGGGTGCCGGGAACCAGCAAGGTATCGATCGGCGTCTCGGCCAGCCGATCCAGGCGTTCGGTCTCCACCACCAGGCCCTCGGCGGTCTGAATCGGCCCGCCTTCAACACTGACGGTACGCACCGCGTAGCCAGGCAATCCACGCTCGACCAGGGCAATGTTCGCGGCATAGAAAACCGTCTGCGCACCGCTCAGATCCAGCAGGCCCATTTTCGGGTAGGCAAGAAACACCACGTTGCGCAGGCTTGGCGCTGTGGCGGCCGCATCTTCGGACCTTGGGTTCATTTCACTGATAGACACTGTTTGCTTTCCTCGCGTGAGTGCATATACCGAAACACCATTGGATAAAGGTTATTGATCGTCGCTGGCCGTCGTCAGTGGAATGGCGAACACAAACCGCGTGCCGACCCCCACCGTACTGGTGACCCAGATACGGCCGCCGTGGAACTCGATGATGGAACGGCAGATCGCCAGCCCCATGCCCAGGCCATTGTGTTTGGTGGTGAAAAACGGATCGAACAGGGTGGCCAGGATGTCCTGGGCGATACCGGTGCCAGAGTCTGCGACTTCCAGTACCGCTTCGTTGTCTTGCACCGAGGTGCTGATGCGCAGCAGGCGTGCCCGATCATGCACGTTGGCCATGGCCTGGCAGGCGTTGATGATCAAATTGATGATCACCTGCTGCAATTGAACGCGGTCGCCTTTCACGCAGGCGCCCGGCGCGCCCGCCACCAGGGAAAGGCGCGCCTGATGGCTGGAAATCTCGTGCTGCATCAGGTTCAGCGAGTCGCTGACGATGTCGTCGAACACTTCGGTCTTGCGCTGCACATCGCTCTGGCGCGACAGCGCCCGAATGCAGGCGATGACCTCCGATGCCCGGCAGGAATTCTGGATGATCCGGTCCAGTGACCGGCGTGCCTCTTCCAGATCGGGCTCCGGGCGGTTGATCCAGCGTTTGCACGACTCGCCGCTGGTGATCACCGCCGCCAGCGGCTGGTTGATTTCATGGGCAATGGACGCGGCCAGTTCGCCCATGGAGGTGACCCGGGTGACATGGGCCAGTTTTGCCTGGGAATGAAACAGTGCCTCCTCGGCCTGCCTCGCCGCCGTGACGTCCTTCACGGCGCCGACATATTCGACACGGCCGTGATGGTTGAACAGCGGGTTGGCGATCATGTGCACATGCTTGATGCGCCCGTCGGCCATCACCAGGCGATGCTCCACCTCGATGTGCCACTCCTGGCGCGCTGCCCGCTCCAGCACACTGTCGAAGATGGCCAGGTCATCGGGGTGCGTGCGGTCCTTGATCAAGGCGACTGTGGGCGTGAGGTCCACGGGGTACTCGAAAATGCGCGCCGATTCGGCTGACCACGACACCGTTTCATCCTTGTCGATGATGAACCCGATGCTGCCGGTGCGACTGAGCTTTTGGGCGCCCATGAAAAACGCTTCCTTGCGCCGCAGGCTTTCGGACGACTTTTTGCTGCGCAGCGCCAGCAGCGTGATGGTGGTCAGCGCGATCAGGCAGCGCACGAAACCGGCGATCAGTTTTTCATCGCGATAGCCGGCATCAACGATGAAATTGAACGTCAGAAAAGCGATGCAACTGGCGGCGACAGTGAGGAACACCGGGATGGAAAAGATATTGGCCGACATGAAGACCAGGGTGATGTAGAGCAGCGTCGGCGCGACCTCTACGTCCAGTATCGAGTTGATGATGAAGATCATGCTGCCGACCGCTATGGCGGCCAGCAGGGCCATGGCGTCCGAAATAAAAAGTTGTTTGCAGCGTTTGATGATAGACATTTGTTTTTCCGGGTTTTTTCTATCTAACGGCAACTCGCGCGGCGTGGGTCAGGCGGCCGGGCAAACTCTTCATGAGATTTTTTTACGGGTGTTCGAACAGTACTGATGTGGGCCATGCACCTGTCTTGTGGCGCCAGCGGCGGGCCGGGATGTCGGGGTGTTGGGGTGCGAGAAAAAACGCCCGCCAAAAAATCGAGTGGCGGGCGCTTGGGAAGTATCCCGGGCCAGCAAGGAGTGGGCTGGACCGGTGGTGAACATCAACGGTGCATCACTGTGCGAAGCCATGCAGATGAGCGACCGCGTGTTTTCGCAGGCGATTGAAGGTCAGCAGGCGCATGACATAGCCCAACTTGATGGCGGTGGGGCCCAGAATCGTCATGGCGTGCGCGGCTATCAGGGCAGGCAGCGACAGCGACTGTTCCATGCCATAGGCCAGAATGGCCCCGACGATCAGGGCGACCAGCCCCCCGATCAGCAGGGTGTGGGACAGCGCCAATACCCGCGCGGGATGCTCAAAAAAATCATACATATCGATCACCTTCACACGGTCCCCCGCAGGAGCGAGCTTGCTCGCGATGGGCTCAAGGGCGCTGCGTTCAACCAGCGAGCCCGCGTCATCGTTGACGACCATCGCGGGCGAGCTCGCTCCTACAGGCAAAGCGCGGTGGTTATGCCACCGGAATCGATGGGTCGGCAGCGGCCAGCGCAGCGGCACGATCAGCGGCCGGTGGGTAGATCCAGATGCTGTTGATCTGCGACTTGAGCTCCTTGGCTTCCTGCTTGACCAGTTTGACCTCGCGCTCCCAGCCTTCGGTGTACACGGCGCCCCAACTGCCCAGGTCCAGGCAGGTGACGTACTTGGGTTGGCTGTAGACCATCGGCTCCACACCCAACAGTTCGGCGGCGACGTTGTTGCCGGCGTAGCGACCCAGGGCGATGGCGTGCTGGCACGACATGGCGGCGAAGTTGCCCTTGTCATCGGTGGCGGCGTAAGCGGTGTCACCCGTGGCGTACACATCGGCGTGGCCGCGCACTTTCAGGTGCTGGTCGACGTGCAGGCGACCCTGATGATCACGGGCGCCTTGCACTTGCTCGGTCAGCGGACTGGCGCGGAAACCCACGGTCCAGATCACGGTGCTGGCTTCGATGCGCTGGCCATCGGCGAGGGTCACGCCGCCGGCATCGACCGAGGCCGCGGTGGCGCCCACAATCCACTCAAGGCCCATGTGCTCGGAAGCTTCAACGATCGACGGGCTGATGCCTTCGCCCAGGGCCGCACCGATTTTCGCGCCACGCTCGATCACGACCACACGGATGTTGGCATTTTCCCCCAGCACCGCACGCAGGCGTGTCGGCATCTCGGTCGCTGTCTCGATACCGGTGAAACCGCCACCGATCACCACCACGGTGTTGCGGGCGGCGCTGGCCGGTTGGTCCTTGAGTGCATTGATGTGGGCTTCCAGTTCAGTGGCAGCTTCGATGGTGTCGACATCGAACGCGTGCTCCAGGCCCTGGACCGGTGGCCGCATCAGCTGGCTGCCGGCGGCCAGGACCAGGCGGTCGTAGCTCAGTGTGCCCTGCACGCCGGCGACGTTGCTGTAGCCGACCTGTTTGTTTTTCTCGTCGATGGTTTCAGCCGAACCCTGGACGAATTTCACGCCCACGGCGTCGAACAAATCGTTGAGGGGGGCCTTCATGTTGTGCACGTTCGGTTCATAGAAACGTGGGCGAATACGCAGCTCGGCCTGAGGAGCCAGAACGGTGATTTCGACGTCGTTGCGATCGTGCTGGTCCAGCAGACGGGCAGCGCTCAACGCGCTCCAGACACCACCGAAGCCTGCACCAATAATCAAAATCTGCTGTTTCATTGTTTAGCTCCTGAAGAACGATCGAGGGCGATAAAAACGCGACTGCATGGGTTGACCGGTGGCGACTTATTCAAACAACCGATAACAGATGGAAGTCGCTTCTGATCTGGAACGAATCTTATTCGAGGGGCTGAACGCTGGCACTGCTACATAGGGTAAGTCTGGGTATGAGTAAGTATTAGCGGTTTATACCAAGGTGTTAATGGTGCTTGCTTGGGCCGTCAGTTGCATGGGCTCAGGGCTTTCTCGATGAAGAAAATCAACCGTTCACTGGAGAAAGGTTTGGGGAAGTAAGCCAGCGGTTGCCTGGCCGTTTCATTGGGAGGGCGCTGTGCCTTGGGGTTTCCGGTGATAAAGATCACCGGGATATGGATGCCCAATGCCGCGAGTCTTTCATACATCTGGATGCCATCCATGTCCGGCATTTGAATATCGGAAATCAGGCAGGAAGTTATTCTTGGTCCATCGGAGAGAAGGAACTCGAGCGCCCCGGCAAAGGTGCGTACGTTGTAGCCGCTGGAGCGCAATAAACTGTCGAGGGCCATTCGAACGGATTCGTCGTTATCGACGACGGAGATGATCGCGTCATTGCGCATGGTTGTGTCCTGCATGTTAGCGGAGAGCACTTAGAGGCTGTCCGCCATCATTGCAAGATACGCCGTCCTGAAAGGCTTCACAGTATACGTGGGTATAGTCACCTGACCGTGGTCTGCGCGCCGATCACCTCGGCCATGCGTACCAGATCGGCAAATGAACGTGCACCCATTTTGCGCATGGCCTGGCCTCGGTGAATTTTCACGGTGATCTCGCTCAGGCCGATTTCCCCGGCGATCTGCTTGTTCATCAGCCCCGATGCGGCCAGCGACATGACCGTTTGCTCGCGGGCGGTCAGGGTCTGGTGGCGCGCGCGCAGATCATCGGCATGCCGTTCGGATTCGCGGCGCTGTTTGTCCCGGCTATGGGCGGCGCACACCGCATCGATCAGGTCCTGTTCGCGAAAGGGTTTGGTCAGAAAATCCACCGCCCCGGCTTTCATCGCCCGTACGGTCATCGCGATGTCGCCGTGCCCGGTGATGAACACGATCGGCACGTTGATGCCGGCGGCGCTCAACTCGTTTTGAAAGTCCAGGCCGCTGCTGCCTTGCAATCTCACGTCCAGCACCAGGCAACTGACGGTGTCGTTGCGCGGGTACTTCATGAACTCGGCGACCGAGCCGAACAGCTCGACCCGCAGGCCGATGGAGCGCAGCAGGCTGCCCAGTGATTCACGCAGCGGCTCATCGTCGTCGACGATGTAGACCATGGATTCGCCCTGGGCGATCTTGTTGAGGGGATGTTGTTCGTTCATTGCTTGTTCCCAAGGGGTTGGACATGCAACCGCCCTGCGCTTTTGTCCTGGCGAAGGGCGCTACATTAAGTGCATGCAAAGCCCGAGGCACTCATACCTGCGGGTGGTCGATTCATACGAAGGTATGGTTGTCCGGCGGCCCGGTATCAAATGGCCGAGGCGTACCCCGGATCGTTGGCTACACGTATCGGCAGGGCGAAAAAAAACGAGCTGCCCTGGGCGTTCACGCTTGCCCAGATCCGTCCTTCGTGGAAATCGATGATCGAGCGACAAATGGACAGTCCCATGCCCAGGCCACTTTCCTTGGTGGTGAAAAACGGCATGAACAAATGCGGCAGGACATCGGAGGGAATGCCCGGGCCGTGATCGGCCACTTCCAGCACGGCTTCGTTGTCCTGGACCCAGGTGCGAATGGTCAGTGAGCGCTCGTTGGGCGGCACCGCATCCATGGCCTGGCATGCGTTGATGATCAGGTTGATGATCACTTGCTGCAGTTGCACGCGATCGGCACTGATCAGGCCACCGAACGCAGCCAACTCGACGATGGGAGTGATCTTGTGACTGACCAGTTCATAGCGCACCAGGCTCAGGGTCTCGCCGACGATATCGTTGAGCGATTCGTTCTGGCGCAGCGGGTCGCTCTTGCGTGACAGCGCCTTGACCCGGCGGGTGATCTCGCTGGCCCGGTTGGAGCTGATGATGATGCGCTCGATGGACTGGCTTACTTCATCCAGGTCCGGCTGCGGGCGAGCGAGCCAGTTGCGGCAGGCTTCGCCGCTGCTGGTGATCGCCGCCAGCGGTTGGTTGACTTCATGGGCGATGGACGCCGCCAGTTCGCCCAGGGACGTCACGCGCGAAACGTGAGCCAACTGGGTCTGGGCCCGACACAGGGCTTCTTCGGCCAGTTTGCTGGCGGTCACGTCACGCACCGCCCCCAGATAATCGAGGTGCCCGAAGTGGGGGGATAGCGGCGTGGCCGTCATGTGCACATGCTTGATGCGCCCGTCAGGCATCAACAGTCGATGCCTGATCTCGATCAGCGGCTCATGCCGCGCAGCCTTGTCGAAACCGGCCTGCACCAGTGCCACGTCGGCCGGATGGGTGCGCGCAAGGACCATCGACACCGTCGGCTTGACGTCCACCGGGTATTCGAATATCCGTGCCGATTGTTCCGACCAGCCAAATTCTTCACAGCCGCTGCGAAAGCCCAGGCAGCCGGTCTGGCTCAATTGTTGTGAACCGGAAAAGTAGATGACCCGGTGGCGCAGCTCATCGCAGATTTTCTTGCCGCGCAGGGCCAGCAGTGTGATTGCGGCCAACAGGCTCAAGTCGCGGAAGAAATCCGTTGTCGAGGCCCAGTCCCAGCGTTCGAGGCCGCCGTGATAGAGGAACAGCGCCGTCAGCATCAGCATGCAGAACAGCGAAACGAGGATCACCGCCGTGAGGGAAAACAGGTTGATCGCCATCAACAACACGGCAATGCACAGCGTTGCGGTGGGAAGGTCGGCGCGGCTTTCGGTATTGATGATGATCCCGCAGGCCACGATCAGCCCCATCAGCCAGACCAGTGCGTTTTCCAATGGTTTGAGGCTGATAGCGATCACGGGGCGGGTCGTCCTTTGTCCTGAATGGAACGGCAAATGGCTGAACGACCCTTTCAAGGTGTACTCGTCAGCCGCTTTTTCCGGTTTCGAATCGATCATGCACGCCTCGGTTTTTGTTCGGGCAGGGCGGTGAATCGCATTGCTATCCTAGGAGTAACGGTTCTCATTCGGTTAGGACAAAAAACCCGGATATCCTGCCATCGCGCACGTCGCTCAAGCCGCGTAAGCCATTGAATATTGGAGCATTCGTTTGTGGCGCCGGTCGAGGCGGCGTCCTCGGACGCAGCTTCGCAGGCTCGACCGCTGTAGCAGGGGTGGCGCTATACGCAAGTATCAGTGTGGTCGCCTTAGGCATGATCGCACTGTCCCCATGTACGACAGACGTGCCTGGCGCGTCGCCGTAACCTGTGCCGGCACCTTCCTGAACTCAATGGCCGCGTGCCGGGTAGCGAACCTCATGAACAGAAATGACCTGCGTCGTGCCGACATTCATCTGCTGGTGGTTTTCGAAACGATGATGCATGAGCGTAATGTCAGCCGCGTCGGTGAAAAGCTGTTCCTCGGACAGCCCACCATCAGCGGAGCGTTGGGCCGCTTGCGGGTCTTGTTCGACGATCCGCTGTTCATCCGTTGTGGACGGGCGATGGAGCCGACCGCACGGGCCGAGGAGATTTTCGCCAACCTGGTCCCGGCACTGGACGGCATTGCCGCCGCATTGAGCCGTTGCCAATCGTTCGACCCGTGCATCAGCGAGGCGACCTTTCATGTGGGGCTGTCGGATGACGTTGAATACGCGCTGCTGCCGCGTCTGTTGCGGCAATTGCGGATCGAGGCGCCGCATATCTCCTTGATCGTGAGGCGCGTCGATCAACAGCAGATGACGCAACGGCTGGTCAGCGGCGATATCTCCGTGGGCATCAGCCACACCCTCGATCTGCCGGCCAATGCCCGGCGCAAAACCCTGCGACCGATGCGGCCGATGCTGTTGCGCGCCGATGGCCGGCCCGGGGCGTTGACGCTGGACGAATTCTGTCGGCGTCCCCATGCCCTGGTGTCGTCCATGGGCAACGCCAGCGATGACACCGACCAGGCGCTGAGCCTGCTGGGCCGGCAGCGCAAAGTCGTGCTGACCGTCCCGCAATACAGTGCATTGCCGGGGTTGCTGGCGCAAAGCGATCTGCTGGCGATCGTGCCGGATTACGTCGCCAAGACGATGTCATCGGTGGCGGGGATCAGGGCCGAACCGGTGCCGCTGGCACTGCCGGTGCAAGAGCTGTCCATGGTCTGGCGGGCGGCCGTGCACAGTGATCCTGGTCAGCGCTGGTTGCGCTCACGCTGCTGCGCGTTTCTGTGTGAGCCGGTCGAGTTGCAGGTGGTGCCCAAGTCTCGACCGGCGCCGCTCAGCAATCAGGCTTTGCTGGCAGCCAGATAAGCGCCCAGACGTTTGCCCATTTCCTCGCCCAGGGCCTGCAGGCCGCTCAGGGGCCGGACCATCACTTCGAAGTCGACGATTTTGCCCTGCTCGTTGAAGCGGATCATGTCGATGCCCTTGAGCTGTTTGTCGCCAACCCTGGCGCTGAACTCGAGAATCACGTTCAAGCCGTCGGCGCTCGCCAGTTCACGGTGGTAGGTGAAGTCTTCGAACACCTTGAACACCGTGTTGAGGATCATCGACACCACTGGCGCGCCAGGGTAGGGGGTATGCGCCATCGGTGAGCGAAACACCGCTTGCGGGTCGAGCAGGGCGGGCAGGGCCTTGAGATCGCCGGTGCGAATCATCGCGTGCCACAGGCTCAATGCCTCGGCGGCCTTGGGATGCAGTTGCAGTTCAGACATGGTCAACTCCTGTTTTTTGTTGTTGTTCAACCTGTGCTTTCAATGGCCCGGGTTTGGGTTTTGCTCATGGGCGGCGAATGCGCCAGTAGATTGGCTGGAAACCGGGCGGCCGTCCATGGGTGGGCGCTGGCCCGCCAGCGATGGCGGCCGTCATCCAACCCATATTTTCGGATACACCCCATCCCCTGTAGGAGCGAGCTCGCTCGCGATGGACGTCAACGCTAACGCAGGCTGTCTGAATACCCGCGATGCCCCGAAGTCCATCGCGAGCAGGCTCGCTCCCACCGTTGATCTTCATGGGATAAGACGCTGCGGGGTGTCAATCGCCATTGATGGTGACTGTGCGGGCCTCTTCGCGAGCAAGCCCGCTCCCACAGGGAATGCGATCGTCTGTGAGGCTTGCACAACGAAGAACCCCGCCCGATCAGGGCGGTGGTGGTTTGGGTTTTGCTCATGGGCGGCGAATGCGCCAGTAGATTGGCTGGAAACCGGGCGGCCGTCCCCTGTAGGAGCGAGCTCGCTCGCGATGGACGTCAATGCTGACGCGGGCTGTCTGAATACCCGCGATGCCCCGAAGTCCATCGCGAGCAGGCTCGCTCCCACCGTTGATCTTCATGGGATAAGACGCAGCGGGGTGTCAGTCGCCATTGATGTTGACTGTGCGGGCCTCTTCGCGAGCAAGCCCGCTCCCACAGGGAATTCGGTGGTCTGTGAGGCTTGGATAACAAAGAAGCCGGCCGATCAGGGCGGTGGTGGTTTCAGCGGTTATTGATCCGCGACACACAATTCCCCGGTCGCGCGGATCAGGGCCTGGCCGTGCAGGGCATCCTTGATCAGGGCCGAGCGTTGCTGGGCCAGCCAGGTCGGGCAATGCGGGTCGACGCGATAGGGGACGAAGGCGGCGTATTGCTGCAGCATCAGGGCTTGCAGTTCATCGAGTTTCGGCCGCAGTTGATTGAGATCGGGCCGCGGTACGTCAGGCGCCTTGTGCGCTGCTTGCCACTGCGCAATCAAGCCGTATTGCACCAGTTTGTTGGCTTCGATCTGCGCCGCGACCAGGTCGGCGGTTTCATCCGGGTCCAGTTTGTTCTCGACGGCCTGCTTCCTGGCGTTGGCGATCACCGAAGCTTCCCGGGCGGTATCCTGGATCGGTTTGCCGCTGTCCCACTTGGTCAGCGCCACTTGATCAGCAATGTTCAAGCGTTGGTTGATCGTGGCCAGCAACGGTTGCAGGGCGTCGGGTGCCGGGGAGGGCGCGGCGGCGTGGGTGACACTGGCAAACACCAGAAAAGCCGGAAGCGCGCAGGTCAGCAAGGGCGGCAGGCGAAGGCAGCAGAACATAAACAAACCTCTTGGGCATGGGATGCACTCAGGCTTTATGTAACACAGCTGAGCCAAATGAACGATAGTTCAACGGTATCTTCGCCGATACAAGGTTCAAGTCGATTGAGCGGACGCAGGCCCGCAGCGGCATCACACAATGGCTGACAGGCTTGGTCAAACGGTGGGAGCGGGCTTGCTCGCGAATGCGGTGTGTCA
>NZ_LYVP01000147.1 GCF_001984065.1 Pseudomonas sp. KK4 | reverse complement strand
ATTCGGTAACCTGGAACACTGAACGCCAGGTCACCACACGGAAAGCCCGCTAATGCGGGCTTTTTGCTGTCTGGGATTTGGCTTTTCGCTGGCCCGGCAGGAGCGAGCTGGCTCGCGATGGTCGTCAACGGTAACGCTGGGAGTCTGACACGCCGCGGCGCCCTCAGGTTTTTCGCGAGCAAGCTCGCTCCTACAGAGGGCAGATCTGCCTATTGCCCGGCATTACGAGCATGCCGGTAATCGCTGACCGCCTCGTAGACCGCTTTGCGCAAGCGGTTGATACCACCGATGGGCCGATGCGCCTCCAGGCCGAACCAGGGGTTGAACGACAGGTTGTCGCATTGCAGGTTCTGCGCCGGTGAGTCGAAGTCCTGGGCCGGCACGGTGATCCGTGCAACGGTCTGGAACGGCGCATCACGCTCGCTCCACTCGATGCTGGTGTCTTCGATCGGCATGTACTTGTTCGCGTCCTGACGTTGGATCTGCAACACGAAACAGGCCGCGATCCGATCCGTCGACAATTGCTGGTTCAGGGCGCTGCGCAGGAAATTCGGCAATTTGCGGTTCTGTTCCGCAACGCTGTATTTCGGGCAGCTTTGCGGGTCCGGGGTCACCCTGAACTTGGCGTTGGCGTCGCCGAACTTGTAGGGCGATACCGAAAAATACGTGCTCTGGATCGGGCTTGGCGGAGCGGGGGACAGCGTCGCCAGCGCAATCAATAAATGCCGAACCTGCCAGTGCACCGGGTTCCACCCCGGAAAGAACGCCAGCATCTTTTTGCCATCGGCTTGTGCCGAGATGTTCTGTCGATACTCAGCGACATCACTGACGAAAAAGTTCGGATGACTGAACATCACGAAGTCCTGTTCGTTACGCTGCGGCTGATCGCTTAGCAACTGTTTGCCCGGCACATCATGCAGCTTGATCGCCATGCCTCGCGCATCACGGATGCTGTCGAACTGCGGATAGGCGTTGCCGTTGGACAGGCGCATCGTCGCCTGCCAGGTTTTACCGGGCTCACTGAACACGCCTTGACGCAAGTCGTCCGACAGATCTGGTAATACCTGGACCTGCGCCCTGACGCAGCCATGGGCCTTGGCATGGGCATCGCGAAGGTAGCGGGTATTTTCGCGGTGCTGGTCGACAATCCGTACGGCAGTCTGAATGATCGACTGGGTCATCGCTGCTTCCCCATCTGGAATCAGCTCCTGCGCCGATACCGGCCCACGGTGTTGCCAGGCGAACCAGGCCGTCGCCAGAGCCCAGCCAAGCAACCCGAGCCCCAGCAGACAGAGCAACGCCTTGCCAAGAAAAGCGCCCAGGCGCAGCCAAAGGGTTTTCAGCATGCGCAAATCCTTATGATCATGGCAGTTGTGACTCCAAAGGTCCGCCCAACACTTTCAAGTATTCCAGCAGTGCCCAGCGCTCCTGAGGCTGCAGCAGACGGCCGATCACGCCGTTACCGAGCTTTCCGGCGCGGAATTCGTGACCGCTGTTGTGGTTGCCGGTGATGCGGGTGTCGAACTGGAAACCGTTGGTAAAGGCTTCAGTGCGATAGCCCAGGTGTTGCGGATCGAATTCGAAGGTGCCTTTGTAGAAGGTGGTTGCACGTTCGTCCTGAGGCGAGAGTAGTTGATAAATACTCGGCACCGAGCCGTTGTGCAGAAAGGGCGCCGTGGCCCACACCCCCGCCAGCGGCCGGGCCTTGTAGGCGCGTAGCTCACGCACACCGATCGGCAAGCCGAAACCGTCCATTTGCGGGCGTTCGGCGGGGGTGATGCCTGCTTGACGATAGGCCCGGTTCTCGACGAATGCGGTGACGTAGGCCAGACCTTTGGCCACTGACATCTGGCTCAGGTCCAGCGGCTGGGTGGGTTTGGGCTCGACATCGAGGTTTTCCAGATCTTTCTGCTTCCACTGCAGAGCCGTCAGGTCGTAGCGATGGCTGGCAATGTTATCAGCGGCGCCCGGGTCGGTGCCGATGTCGTCCACCGGGAGCATTTTCAGGTGCTGTACGTAGCGCCCTTCGCCCTGGGTAACGCGGGGCACATGACAGCCAGCGCAGTTTTCACCGAACAGGGCGCGACCTTTGGCAGCCAGGGTTTTGTCGACCTTGCCGAGCAGCGTTTCCGGCCAGGCGGGCGGTTCCAGCCGTTGCAGGGTTTCTTCGATCAAATGCAGATCGCGCACGCGAACACTGGAGGGATAACGGTCATCGCCCATCAACGGCTGGCGGTTTTTATCGAAAAAATTCAGCGTGGCGCCTACGCCCAGGGACTCACCGATATTGCGCGCCATGGGCTGTTTGGCCGAGCCGTTCCACTGCACCCATTCGAAGGTCCACATGTCCCACAGTGGCGGGTAGTCGACAGGGGCGTTGGCGATGCGGTAGTTGGCGGCGGAAATTGCGTCGCCGAAGGTGGCATTGGCGATGCGGCCGAAGGCATCGGTTCGGCCAGGGCCTTCTTCGGTGGGATAGAGCCCGCGATGGGTGTCGTTCCACGCCACTTTCAGGAAGGTATCGAGCAATCGCTTGAATTGCTTGCGCAATTTTTGGTGCCTGGCGTCGTAATCAGACCCCAGAACCTCGCGAGCAAAACGCTCGAATTTCCATGGGTTGTAATAAGTCGAGACCAGACTCGCCACCAGTGCCTGTCCGAAACTGCCACCGCGCAGCGTAGGAACGCTGGATGGCAACACATGCTGCGCCGAGCCACCGTCAATCCGTAGGGCCTGTCCGTTGAAACGCAGTTCTCCGGTATGGCAGGCGGCGCAAGTAATATCCAGAAAAGTATCCGTACTGCCGGGATTCTGATGCCGGGCGAAGCCCACCGGCAGATTGCCGGGGTTGTTCGGCGTGGGTTTTTGGTTGGGCTCGACAAGGAACCCGAAGCGCGCCAGGTACTCGGGGGCGGCGAAACGCTCCCGGGAGAATGGCAGTTCCAGCGCGGTGAACCAGTCATAACGCAGACCTTTGACCTGCGTGCCCTGGGGCGTGAAGTAATAGGTCTGGCGGTCCTCGGCGCTCCACTGCTCCAGGTAATGCACCTGCTGCGCCGGGGTCCAGAGCGGTAGTTTCGGGTTGGCGATGTAATACAGGATCACCGCCAGGAACACGCCAAACAGGAAAACGATCAGAACCAGCAAGCGGAATAAGAGGCGCAAGATGAACATCCTTGTCGATTTATCCTGCCGTTATGCCTGAGCGCAGAGTTGGCGGCAAGTGGCCATTACGCCATGGATCCGGCTGCGCAATCGTCCTGTGTCTGAGTCAGATGACAGAAGTTTCATCGTCTACACTGCGAAAAGCGTTTAAACACCTGAACTTATCGCCATTGTCCGGCTCTCATGCCGGTAGCCATTGGTCGTGGCCGCCTGATAAGCTCGCGGCTTTACTCGATTGCCCTTTAGGCGCATGAACAAGGAAATAGCATGAAACAGCATCGGTTGGCGGCGGCGGTGGCCCTGGTTAGCCTGGTACTTGCGGGTTGCGACTCGCAAACCAGCGTAGAGCTGAAAACTCCGGCGCAAAAAGCTTCCTACGGCATTGGCCTGAACATGGGCAAGAGCCTGGCCCAGGAAGGCATGGATGACCTGGATTCCAAAGCCGTAGCCCAGGGCATCGAAGATGCCGTTGGCAAGAAAGAGCAGAAGCTCAAGGACGAAGAGCTGGTTGAAGCTTTCGCCGCACTGCAAAAGCGTGCCGAAGAGCGCATGGCCAAGATGAGCGAAGAGTCGGCAGCCGCCGGCAAGAAATTCCTCGAAGAGAACGCCAAGAAAGCTGGCGTCGTGACCACCGCTTCCGGCTTGCAATATGAAGTGGAAAAGAAAGCCGATGGCCCTCAGCCAAAGCCGACTGACGTAGTGACCGTTCACTACACCGGCAAGCTGACCAATGGCACCGTGTTCGACAGCTCCGTAGAGCGCGGCAGCCCGATCGATCTGCCGGTCAGCGGTGTGATTCCGGGTTGGGTCGAAGGCCTGCAGTTGATGCACGTCGGCGAGAAGTACAAGCTGTTCATTCCTAGCGAACTGGCTTATGGCGCGCAAAGCCCAAGCCCGGCCATTCCAGCCAACTCGGTGCTGGTATTCGACCTGGAATTGCTGGCCATCAAGGATCCAGCCAAAGAAGAAGCCGCCAAGTAATCGGCTCCCGCTTTGAAATCAACGCCTCGCTTATGCGGGGCGTTGTTGCATCTGGCGTTCAGCGCGGGGTAAACAAAACGAACAGATGCTGTAGGCTGAAGTCATAGGCAGTGTAGGACGGGGTAACCTCGCCCGACCACCAAGTCAATGAAATATTGGGTTTTTTTTGATGAGTAAAAAACGCCCGATCTAAGCCAAGCCCTTGTGCGGCGGGGCTTACAGCTGTGAAAAGCAGCTCTGTTCACAAGGTTATCCACAATTTGTGTGGATAACATTTGCGTGGGAGGAACTCATGAAAGCACCCTGGAACTTCGCTCGCTTCCTGCCACTGGCCGGGCGCCTGCTCGCCCGCGGACGCTTGCCGACCTTATTGTTTGCCGTAGCGAGCAAAGGCGCCGCTCAGGGCAATCGGCTGGGCAAACTCAAAGATGACCTGCGCTTGCTACAGGCACTGTGCCTGGCCTACTGGCGTGGTGAATACCGGGCCATCAGCCCCAAGGCCCTGATATCGGTAGTGGCGGGGCTGATGTATTTCCTGAGCCCCGTGGACGCGATTCCGGATTTCATTCCCATGTTCGGCATGCTCGATGACATCGCCGTGCTGGCCTGGTTGATGAAAGTTCTCGACGATGAACTCAATGCTTTTCGCATCTGGCGCAAACGCCAAGTGCCAGAGAAGCTCGCCGTCGTCGAGCGCCTGCCGGATACACCCGAGCAACTTCAGCTCCAGGGTCCGAAAAAACGCTAAGTTGAATAAGCATCATCCACAGATACATCACCCCGCGACCTTAGCCGCTGTTAGGATTACACTTCTAGGGAAAAGTGCCGACTCGCTAAGTGTTGTTGTCCTACGGGGTAGTCATGGATATTCAGATAATTACACGCGAAGGCGAACCCGAATACGCGGTTCTGCCATGGGCTCAGTATCAGGCTTTACTCAAAGCAGCAGGCATCGATCAATCACCGTCGCGCCCGGCCCCAGCGCCGCCAGCGACAGCCCAGGACCCGATTCTTCCGGGTCTTGATCAACTACGCAGTTTGCGCGAAGGGAAGGGCATCGCCATCGAGGCGCTCGCCCGCACGGTAGGCATCAGCCCGTCATATCTGGCCATGATCGAAAGCGGCGAACGTCAGCCCGACGCCGCGATTCGCCGCAGTCTGGCCTGGGAATTGACGGTGCCAGGGTGGAGGGATCAATCGTGAGCGTACGCATCAGTCGTCAACATTGGGACGGATTGCTGGGCGAGCTGGATCAGGCGCGACGTCAGCGCCATCTTCTGACGTATCGGGCCTTGCTGGAGCGTTTGCAGTTGCCGACGCCGGCCATGCAAACCCTGACTGCCGCGCTCGAGCACCTGGCGGCGCTGGATGCCCGGGCCGAACAGCCATTGCGCAGTTCGCTGGTGATCAGCCAAGGGGCCAGTCGCCTGCCACGCACCGGTTTTTTCGAGTGTGTCGAGCGCCTGGGGCGATTTTCCGGACCGTCCGACGGGGTCGCGGCCGCGTCCTGGCATGCGTCGGAAGTGGTTCGGGTGTTTGAATACGAATACCCCGAGTCGGCGGAGGCCTGAGTGTTTTTTCGACTCAAGGCGCGGGCCAGTTACTGGCTGGCGCGCAGGCTTTTTCACTGGCAATGGTTCGTGCGCCAACCCCGGGGCTGGAGCTGGCTCGAAGGCCAGTTCGCCCGCATGGCGAACCTGGGCGATGTTGACGCCCAGAGTTTCTACGGCCACATCCTGACCTTCCGTGGCGTCGGTCTGGGCGCGAAAGAAGAGGGTATTCGACTGTTGCGTCTGGCGGCATTGGCCGGTGACGGCAAAGCGGCCTACCAGATCGGCGTCATCAGCCTGGCCGGGAGCCCGAGCAAGGCACCGGACCCGGCCGAAGCAGCGCGCTTCTGGGGGCTGGCCGCAAAGGCAGGGCATCCACTGGCGCAAATCAAGTTGCAGGAGCTGGCCTCCCGGGATTCGAGCCAGTAACAGCGCACTGTCTGACAGACAAACATGGCGCAGGAGCGCGCTCCTACGCCATGTTTTGGTTTTAGCGAAACGCCCTACATCAACATCATCCTTTCCTGACTTCTTTCCTCACTGATCCCCCGCAAAGTCCCTCGCGCCCTTCCTCCCGTGCGAGAGATAACTCATGTTCGACCCGTTTTTTCACGCCGCTTGCGTTTCGGTGGGCTGATGGATCACACCGTCCGCGTCGAGCAGGCGCTCGACAGCTTCCCGCACATCCTCACCCTTTACCGTCAGCAGCTCAAAAGCTGGTTCAGCCAGACCGCCGATCAAATCAGCCACATCACTGACATGCCCTCGCTCCTGGGCGTAGAGAGGGTGCTCAAATTTGGCGACTCCAGCACCGTAGTCAGCACCGGTGACGATGACTTTATCTCGACGGTTGCACAGTGTTCGCGAAGCGCAACCCTGCATATCGAGAGCAAGTTCGAGTCAGTATCCGATGTGCCGCTGGGCAACATTCAGGTCGATGTGATTGCGGTGAAGGGTGGCGAGTCGACGCCGATCACCCTCGATGAAAACGGTAAGGGGCAGTTCGCCTGTGTGCCGGGTGAGTCTTACCGCGTGCGGGTGCAGAGCGAGGTCACGCCGCCGCAGCTTGATGAGCTGTTCCAGTCCTACGACGGGCTGACGCAGCAGCTTGAGCAGTGGCTGCGCAATGAGTGGGGAGGGTTCAAACCGCAGTGGTCGCAATCGACTTTTCTGGCGGCCGGCAATGGAATGCTCGCTGGCAGTTGGGCGGCCATCGAAGGGGTATGGGACGCGATAGGTCTGTTGTCGCAGATCCTCCAGGATCCCGGAAAATTTGCTGATCGCCTGGGCAGCGGCGTCGATCAGTTGAAGAAGCTGGCGCAAGAAACGCCGGCGATGATGGCAAACATCCAGCTGCTGGCCAGTGATGAAGCGGTGCTTTGTCTATTGCTGCGCGCCGCCAGTCTCTGGCTGGAAATGCTGCCGCCCAGTGTGATCGCGGGTGAGACGGCCAAAGCGGTGTCGCAGCTGGTAGTGGAGTTGCTGATCGACATCCTGATCGCCATCGTCCTGACATTCGCCACCGCAGGGGGTGGCGTTGCCTATCTGACGATGCGCTTGGCGGGTCGCGCTGCGCAGTTGATCAGAGCGGTCACACGCCTGGTTGAGTCACTGTTTTCGATCCTCAAGACCTTCATCGATTACGTTGATCGCTACAAGAAAATCGCCGCTCGAGGCGTCGTGGCGGGGCTGAAGAAAGGCCGGATGCAATTGCACTGGAAGCCTCGCAACAACACCACGGTGAAAAAAGAAGAACCCCACCACGACGCTCCAGAGCAGGCCAAAAACCCCAACGGCGACAGCGCCGACACCGCCGCCCACACCGCCACCCACGGCTGCCCGGTCTCGCTGGTCACCGGTGAAGAACTGCTGACCCTCACCGATGCCACGCTCGACGGTGTGCTGCCGTTCGAATTCACCCGCCTGTATCGCACCAGCGCCGTCCAGCTCGACTGTGGCCTCGGTTTCGGCTGGAGCCATTCCCTGAGCCAGCGCCTGGACATCGACGGCGACACGGTGACCTGGGTCGACGCGCAAAATCGTCGCACCGTGTTCCCGCTGCCGAGCCGGGCACGCCCGGCGATCCACAACAGCCTGTCGCGGGCGGCGATCTATCTCGGCGAGGAGCCGCAAGAACTGATCCTGGCGCTGGCTGGCGAAGCGCCGCGCTTTTTCCACTTCCGCCACGGCCGCCTGAGCGCAGTCAGCGACGCCTACGGCAATCGTCTGACGGTGCAGCACGATTTGTCCGACCGCGTTCAGCGCCTGGACAACGGCGCCGGGCGTGCGCTGTGGCTGCGCTATGAGCGTCAGCAGCTGATCGCCGTCGACTACCAATGTTTTGACTTCAGCGGCGATCAGGCGCCGGTGTGGCGCACCGAACAGACCCTGGCCACTTACCGTTACGACGTCCGCGGCCGGCTGATCGAGGCGAGCAATGCCGTCGGGGAAGTCGAGCGTTACGACTACGACGAACAGCAGGTGATCCTGCAACGGCAGTTGGCCGGTGGGGCGAGTTTCTATTGGGCGTGGGAAAAGTCCGGCAAGGCGGCGCGCTGCGTCCGTCACTGGGCGTCGTTTGCGCAGATGGACACGCGCTATGAGTGGGATGACGACGGTGGTGTGACGCTCAAGCATGCCGATGGCAGCGAAGAGCAGTATGTCCATGACGTCCACGCACGGCTGGTGCGCCGGGTTACCCCCGACGGCGCCGAACAGCACAAGGCCTACGACGCCCAGGGCCGCTTGATCGCCGAGCAGGACGCATTGGGCGCGGTCACCGAGTACCGCTACGACGAACTCGGACGGCTGATCTCGCTGATTCCGCCGGACGACGAGCCAACGTCCTACGAATACCGCAACGGTTTCCTGCACGCGCGTTATCGCGGCAAGGCCAAGTGGACCTACCAGCGCAACGCCCAGGGCGACCTCACCTGGCTGATCGACCCCGACGGCCACAGCACCTACCACGAGTACGACGCCCAAGGACGCTTGCTGCTGATCCGCTACCCGGACCACAGCCGCCACCTGTTCGAATGGAACCGTCTCGGTCAGTTGCTCGCGGAAACCCTGCCGGACGGCGGGCGGCGGGCGTTTTCCTACGACGCCCTGGGGCGACGGACCACGGTGCAGGACGCCTTCGGCGCCGTCACCCGCTACCAGTGGGACGCCGTTGGCCGACTGTTGCAGAC
This sequence comes from Pseudomonas sp. KK4, assembly GCF_001984065.1. Taxonomy (GTDB): domain Bacteria; phylum Pseudomonadota; class Gammaproteobacteria; order Pseudomonadales; family Pseudomonadaceae; genus Aquipseudomonas. The sequence continues at coordinate 1,626 of NZ_LYVP01000147.1, read as the reverse complement.
GACGTTTCCTACCGGTGCCCGCCGCACCTACAGCTACAACGCCTACGGCCGGGTCACCGCCGAACGTGATGAACTGGACCGGGTCACCCGTTATGAATACGCCGATGACCTGCATTTGGTCAGCCGGCGGATCAATCCCGACGGCACGCAGCTCAAGTACCGCTACGACCATGCGCAGCTGTTGCTCACCGAGATCGAGAACGAAAGCGGTGACACCTATCGCCTGGACTACACGCCCGGTGGCTTGATCCGACAGGAAACCGGTTTTGACGGGCGGCGCACGGCCTATGCCTACGACCTCAACGGCCAGTTGCGGGAGAAAACCGAGTTCGGCGATGACGGTTCGCAGTTGGTCACCGCCTATGAACGCGACAGCGCTGGACGTTTGCTGCGCAAGACCTTGCCCGACGGCGGAAAGGTCGAGTACCGCTATGACTCTCTCGGCCGGCTGGTCAGCGTCGACGACGGCCAGGAGCATCCGCTGGCCTTCGAGTACGACGCCCACGACCGGCTGATCACCGAACACCAGGGCTGGGGCACGCTGCGCTACGCCTACGACGCCAGCGGCCAACTGGAAACACTGCGCCTGCCGGACAACAGCCGCGTTCATTACCACCGCGCTTCGAGCGGCGCACTGACCGCCATCGACCTCAACGGCGCGCGCCTGACCAGCCATCAATACGACTTCGGCCGGGAAAAGAGCCGCCAACAGGGCCTGCTGCACAGCGATTACGCCTACGACGACCAGGGCCGCCTGCAAGCCCACGCCATCAGCCAGCAGCAACGTCCGCTGTACCGCCGCGACTATACCTACGCCGCCAACGGCAACCTCCTACAGATCAGTGACACCCGCCACGGTCCGCGCCGCTACCAGTACGACCCGCTCGACCGCCTGACCCACGTGCGCCACGCCCGCGACCAGGACCCGGAACATTTCACCCACGACCCGGCCGGCAACCTGCTGATCCACGACCGCCCCGGCCCCTGGCACCTCAAGGGCAACCAACTGCGGCGCCACGCCGACCGCCATTACGAGTACGACGCCTACGGCAACCTGAGCCGCGAACGCCGCGGCCCGGACATCACCGACTACCGCTACGACAGCCAGCACCGCCTGATCGGCATCCGTCTGCCCGACGGCCGCGAAACGTCCTACCGCTACGACGCCTTCGGCCGACGCACCCACAAGACCGTCGACGGCCACACCACCACCTTCTTCTGGCAGGGCGACCAGCTCATCGCCGAAAGCAGCAACAGCCACTACCGCAGCTACCTCTACGAACCGGGCAGCTTCCGCCCGCTGGCCCTGCTCAACGGCAAAGGCCCACAGGCGCGCCCGCTGCACTACCAACTCGACCACCTCGGCACCCCACAGGAACTCACCGATGCCAGCGGCGACATCGTCTGGTCCGCCCGCTACACCGCCTACGGCAAGCTCAGCCAGTTGCGCCACGGCGGCATCGAACAACCCCTGCGCTTCCAGGGCCAGTACTTCGACAGCGAAAGCGGCCTGCACTACAACCGCCACCGATACTACCAGCCGGATACCGGGCGCTACCTCACCCCCGATCCCGTGAAGCTGGCGGGTGGGTTGAATGCCTATCGGTATGTGCCGAACCCGACGGG
>NZ_LYVP01000146.1 GCF_001984065.1 Pseudomonas sp. KK4 | reverse complement strand
TCTTTGGCATGGGCAGCGCTGATGAGGGAAAGATCGGCCGGCAGCAGGGGAGCGGCGGCCAGCATCATGGCGCAGGACAGCACAGCAGCGAGACTTTTGTTATTTAAAAGCATGATTGCTTCCGTAGGGTTGATTTCGCACGATCTGAGACGCGCGAAACCCTGATCGGTTCAAGCACGGGCGACGGACGGAGGGCCTAGTCGAAGACCCCGTTGAGCACTTCGTATATAAGCCCGGTCGCCAGGGTGACGAGGATCAGGTCCGTGCCCGCCTGTTGCCATTCGTATCCGTCGTAATGGGGCAATCTGCCGACCAGCCGACCATCGAGCTTCTTGGCGATCCCTGGCGGCAGCGGTTTGCCTCGTGCGAGGTTTTTCTGGATACCGGGCGGTAAAGCCGGACCTGGCGTCCAGTAGTCGCGATAACCGCCGACAATCCCCAGTACGTTTGTGCGATCGATACTCGGACCGTGGTCCCAACTACCGCCACCTGACTGTTTGCCTTTATTGCCATGACCGCCCTGGTTGCCATGGTCTTGGGCATTCTGTGAATTTGCCTTGGCGTTGCCCTGGCCCTTCCCGTTACCTGGATCTGCCAATGCGGATGCTGAACCGCAAACCAACGCAAGGCTTGTAACCGCTGCTATCAACGAACGGGGTCTGAACATGAATGGCTCCTTCAAGGCAGGGATGTTCCTTCACAATTTGACGCTGATAATGAGGTTAGTTGCTCGGCGGCCGATTGCGCCGCCAGCTTGCATTTGATCTTCGATACAGGCGGAACTGAAGGGACTGGCAGCGACGTTGACACCGGATCTTACGCGCATAAAAAAACCGATGCCTGAGCAGGCATCGGTTTTTTTCAACCCTGACAAATACGACGTTCCTCAACCGGAGAAATCAGAAGTTCGCCGGCGTATTCGCGCTGATGATCTCCGCCTCATCCTGCCCGATATTGCGAAACCGATGCGGCAAGGTCGTGGGGAAATAATAGCCATCACCCGCCCCGAGGATGCTGACCTGCCCATCCACCGTAAGCTCGACTGTACCCCGCGTCACCAGCCCACACTCCTCGCCTTCGGCGTGCACGATCGGTTCTTCGCCGGAGCTGGCGCCCGGGGCGTATTGCTCGCGCAGCAGGCGCATCTGGCGGCTTGGGACGGAGGCGCCGATCAGCAGCAGGCGCAGGCCGTGGCGGCCCAGGTCGGGTTGTTCGTTGGCGCGGAAGACGTATTGGTGTTCGCGGGGCGGCTGGTCGAAGGTGAAGAAGTCCGCCAGGGACATGGGGATGCCTTCGAGCAGCTTTTTCAGCGAGCTGACCGAGGGGCTGACGCGGTTCTGCTCGATCAGCGAGATGGTGGCATTGGTGACGCCGCTACGCCGGGCCAGCTCTCGCTGGGACAGTTTATAGCTTTCGCGTACTAATTTGAGTCGTGAGCCCGTATCCATGACAGCCTTATGTGCCAACCCGTAGGAGTGCGTTTGCTCGCGATTTGGATCTGACCTTCAACATTGATGTCGGCCGAACCAACGCTATCGCGAGCAAGCTCGCTCCTACAATGATTATGGAAGGGTGGAGAGCAGGCGCGGATCACGCCGTTTTCCGATCCCGCAAACGTGAAAGGCGGCTATTAAATCACGTTTGTGGATGTTGCTGTAGAAGCAAAACTTGCTCGCGATGGGGCGTTTCAGGCGACGTGATACCGGCTGATCCGTCGCCATCGCGGGCAAGCCTCGCGCCTGCGAATTGACTGCGGTGAGCCGAAAAATAAAAGACCGGCGGTACCTTTTGAAGGTTACCGCCGGCGAGGTAACGCTTAAATCCCGAACCGGTCACGCAAGGCGTAGTACGCCGCGCCCATGGCGGTGAGCGGGGCCTGGAAGGTGCGGCCGCCGAACATCGGCATGTGTGGCAGGGAGGCGAAGGCGTCGAAGCGCTCGGCGTCGCCGCGGATCATTTCCGAGATCAATTTGCCGGCCAGGTGCGAGCAGGTGACGCCGTGACCGCTATAGCCCTGCATGAAGTAGGCGTTTTTCTCGATACGGCCGAATTGCGGCATACGCGACATGGTCAGCAGGAAGTTGCCGGTCCAGCGGTAGTCGATCTTCACGTCCTTCAATTGCGGGAAGGTCTTGAGGATTTTAGGGCGGATCAACTGCTCGATGTCGTCCGGCTCGCGGGCGCCGTAGACCACACCACCGCCGTACAGCAGACGGTTGTCGGCGGTCAGGCGGAAGTAGTCGAGCAGGTAGTTGCAGTCTTCAACGCAGTAGTTGTTCTTGATCAGGCTGCGCGCCACCTTCTCGGGCAACGGCTCGGTGACGACGATCTGCGAACCGCAGGGCATGCTCTTGGCGGTCACACGGTTGTCCAGCCCCTGCGGCAGGTAGGCGTTGCCGGCGATCAGCAGGTACTTGGCCCGCACCAGGCCCTTGGCGGTGCGCACGGTGATCGGTTCGCCGTAGCTGATTTCCACCGCCGCCGATTGCTCGTAGATCTTGCCGCCCAGGCCGATGATCGCCGAGGCCTCGCCCAGGGCCAGGTTCAGCGGGTGAATGTGCCCGCCCTGCATGTCCAGCAGGCCGCCGACGTAGTTGTCACACCCCACTTCGCGCTTGATGTCGGCTTCGCCGAGCAGGGTCAGGTTCTTGTTGCCGTAGCGTTCCCAGCTCTTCTTCTGTTCGGCCAGGCCCTTGAGCTGCTTCTTGTTCAGCGCCGCAAAGATGCCACCCGGGCGGTAGTCGCACTGGATGTCGTAGTGCTGTATGCGCTGGCGAATGATGTCGGCGCCTTCGAAGATCATGCTGCCGAGCACTTCGGCGGTCTTGTCGCCATAGCGCTCTTCGATGACATCGACGTCGCGGCTGTAGGAGTTGACCAGTTGACCGCCGTTGCGACCGCTGGCACCGAAGCCGACTTTGGCCGCCTCCAGTACGGTGACGCTGTAGCCCGCTTCGGCGAGGAACAGCGCCGAGGACAGGCCGGTGTAGCCGGCGCCGATGATGCAGACGTCGCAGTCCACCGCGCCTTCCAGCACGGGGAAATCGCCGGTGAAGTTTCGGGTGGCGGCGTAGTAGCTGTTTACATGTTTCATAGGTTTCTCCGAAGGTCGCCACAACGACGACCGTCGCTTTTTTTATAGGTATTAGAGCTTGATCCAGGTCGCTTTGAGCTCGGTGTACTTGTCGAACGCATGCAGCGATTTGTCGCGACCGTTGCCCGATTGCTTGAACCCGCCAAACGGCGCGGTCATGTCGCCGCCGTCGTACTGGTTGACCCACACGCTGCCGGCGCGCAGGCCACGGGCGAAGGTGTGGGCCTTGCTCAGGTTGCTGGTCCACACGCCGGCGGCCAGTCCGAAAATGCTGTCGTTGGCGATTTGCAGGGCTTCTTCAGCGGTGTCGAAGGTGATCAGCGACAGCACCGGGCCAAAGATTTCTTCCTGGGCGATGGTCATGGCGTTGGTCACGCCATCGAAAATCGCCGGTTCGACGTACAGGCCACCGGTGTCTTCAAGGGTGCGCTGGCCACCGGCGATCAGCTCGGCGCCCTGCTCCCGACCGATGTCGATGTAGCGCAGCACGTTGTCCAGTTGCCGCTGATCGACCAGGGCGCCCACGGTGGTGGCCGGATCGAGGGCATGCCCCGGTTTCCAGGCTTGCAGCGCGTCGACCAGCAGCGGGATGAATTGATCGCGGATCGAACGCTCCACCAGCAAGCGCGAGCCGGCGGTGCAGACTTCGCCCTGGTTGAAGGCGATACCGCTCGCAGCGGCCTGGGCAGCCACGCGCAGATCCGGCGCATCGGCGAAGATCACGTGCGGGCTCTTGCCGCCGGCTTCCAGCCAGACGCGTTTCATGTTGCTTTGCCCGGCGTAGATCATCAGTTGCTTGGCGATTGCGGTGGAACCGGTAAAGGCCAGTACATCGACGTCCATGTGCAGCGCCAACGCCTTGCCCACGGTGTGGCCGTAGCCCGGCAGCACGTTGAACACGCCCTTGGGGATGCCGGCGTCCAGTGCCAACTGCGCGATGCGAATCGCGGTCAGCGGCGACTTTTCCGACGGCTTGAGGATGAACGAGTTGCCTGCTGCCAGCGCCGGGGCGAATTTCCAGCTGGCCATGATCAGCGGGAAGTTCCAGGGCACGATGGCCGCGACCACGCCGGCCGGCTCACGGGTTACCAGGCCCAGCTGATCGTGGGGGGTGGCGGCGACTTCGTCGTAGATCTTGTCGATGGCTTCGGCGGTCCAGCGGATCGCGTTGGCGGTCGCCGGGATGTCGACGTTCATCGAGTCGCTGATGGGCTTGCCCATGTCCAGGGTTTCGAGCAGCGCCAGTTCTTCGCGGTTGGCCAGGATCAGGTCGGCGAAGCGGATGAGTACGCGCTTGCGCTCGGCCGGGGCCAGCCTGGCCCAGACGCCTGATTCGAAGCTGCGGCGTGCGACGGCGACCGCGGCGTTGGCGTCGGCTTCGTCGGTGCTGGCGACGTTGGCCAGGAAGCGACCGTCCACCGGGCTGACGCATTCAAAGGTGGCGCCGCTGGCGGCCGGGCAGTATTGACCGTCGATGAAGGCACGGCTTTCGATGTTGAGGGACTGGAAGCGTTGCTCCCAGTCGCTGCGAGTGATTGTCATGGTTGTGACTCGACGCAGGGGAATTGAGTGATCGTCGCAACGACGCCCACCCATTCGAAATTTGAAATGCGACCCCTGTGGGAGCGGGCTTGCTCGCGAAGGCGGCGTGTCAGTCGACATCATCGCTGGCTGACCCACCATATTCGCGAGCAAGCCCGCTCCCACATTTGAGCTGTGGCGTTCGCGGGGTCAAACGGTGTGCAAGTACCAGTTGTACTCAAGGTCGGAGATGGAGTTCTCGAACTCGGCCAGTTCGCTTTCCTTGCACGCCACGAACACGTCGATGTACATCGGGTCGATGTATTTGGCCATGACCTCGCTGTCGTCCAGCTCACGCAATGCATCGCGCAGGTTGTTCGGCAGGCTTTGTTCGTTTTGCTCGTAGCTGTTGCCTTCCACCGGGGCGCCCGGTTCGATCTGGTTGGTCAAGCCGTGGTGCACACCGGCCAGCACCGAGGCCATCAACAGGTACGGGTTGGCGTCGGCACCGGCCACGCGATGCTCGATGCGCACGGCGTCCGGCGAACCGGTCGGCACGCGGACCGCGACGGTGCGGTTGTCGATGCCCCAGCTCGGCGAGTTAGGCACGTAGAACTGCGCGCCGAAACGACGGTACGAGTTGACGTTCGGGCAGAGGAACGCCATCTGCGCCGGCAGGGTCTCGAGCACACCGCCGATCGCATGTCGCAGCGCGGCGTTCTGCTCGGGATCCTCGCTGGCAAAGATGTTGTTGCCTTCCTTGTCGAGAATCGAAATGTGCACGTGCAGACCGTTGCCCGCCTGGCCCGGGTACGGTTTGGCCATGAAGGTGGTGTCCATTTCGTGGTCGTAGGCGATGTTCTTCACCAGACGCTTGAGCAGGACCGCGTAGTCGCAAGCCTTTATAGGGTCGGCCACGTGATGCAGGTTGACTTCGAATTGCGCCGGGGCGCTTTCCTTGACGATGGCGTCGGCCGGGATGCCCTGCTCCTTGGCGCCTTCGAGGATGTCCTGCAGGCAGTCGACGTATTCGTCGAGGTCGTCGATCAGGTACACCTGGGTCGACATCGGACGCTTGCCGGACACCGGCGAACGCGGCGATTGCGGGCGACCGTTCACGTTGTCCTGGTCGATCAGGTAGAACTCCAGCTCGAACGCGGCGCAGATGGTCAGGCCCAGGTCGTCGAACTTGCGCACGACGTTGGCCAGTACTTCACGCGGGTCAGCGAAGAACGGCTGGCCTTCGAGCTCGTGCATGGTCATCAGCAGTTGCGCGGTCGGGCGCTTCTGCCACGGCTCGATGCTCAGGGTGCCGGGGATCGGGTAGCAGATCCGGTCGGCGTCGCCGATGTCCAGGCCCAGGCCGGTGCTTTCCACCGTAGAGCCATTGATGTCCAGCGCGAACAGCGACGCCGGCAGGTTGATGCCTTTCTCGTAAACCTTATGAAGACTGGTGCGTTCGATGCGCTTGCCGCGCACCACACCGTTCATATCCGCAATCAGAAGGTCGACGTACAAAACCTCAGGATATTTCTTAAGGAATGCGTTTGCTTCGTTGAGTTGAACGGTACGCAGAGGGACCGACATGATGCACCTATTTTTACTGTTAATTATTATGTTCACCGCCCTTTCACGCAGCCAGTCAATCCGAAAGGCAAAGTGAAGTCAATAGCGAACACTGCGCCTTTCAGCGTTTATTTTCGGGCCTCTCAGCGGCACGAGAGTGCCAGATCAGCCGCCGAACACCCGTAAATCCTCACGATCAGACGTGCGGCGTTTAGAATTTTTTACATGAGAGTTGTTAATTAAAATCAACAAGGCTAAGCTCCAGAAAAGCTCGTTCAAGTGTGAAACTTCGAGGTGATAAAAATGGCATTCAAGCCATTGATCGGCGTTACTGCATGCGTCAAACAGATTGGCCTGCACCCCTACCACGTCAGCGGCGACAAGTACTTGCGTGCTGTCAGCGTGGCGGCGCTGGGGCTGCCCGTCGTCATTCCTTCCCTGGCTGAACTGACCGAAATCGAGGATCTGCTGGCGCAGCTCGACGGTCTGTTGCTGACCGGCTCGCCGTCGAACGTGGAACCCTTCCACTATCAAGGCCCCGACAGCGCCCCCGGCACCGAACACGATCCCCAGCGCGATCGCACCACCCTGCCCCTGATCCGCGCGGCCATTGCTGCCGGCGTGCCGGTGCTCGGCATCTGCCGCGGCTTTCAGGAGATGAACGTGGCGTTCGGTGGCAGCCTGCACCAGAAGGTCCACGAACTCCCCGGTTTCCTTGACCACCGTGAAGCCAACCATCCGGAACTGGCGGTGCAATATGCACCGGCCCACGCGGTGAATGTGCAGCCCGGCGGCGTGTTCCAGGCGCTGGACCTGCCGCCGGTGTTCCAGGTCAACTCGATTCACAGCCAGGGCATCGATCGACTCGCCCCGGGCCTGCGCGCCGAAGCGCTCGCACCCGATGGCTTGATCGAGGCGGTCTCGGTGGAAGACAGCCAGGCCTTCGCCCTCGGCGTGCAATGGCACCCGGAATGGCAAGTGCTGGACAACCCGCCGTACCTGCGCATTTTCCAGGCGTTCGGCGATGCGTGCCGGCAACGGGCGGCGCTGCGTAATTTGCGCTGATCCCGACCCGCTAAACACCCCTTTACTGCCCCCGCAATTCAGACGGGCGTGCCTTTGCGCGCCCGCCGCTTGCGACAGCGACACACTGCAATAACAACAAGCACTACCAGGCAGCCAGGATGGCGGCGCCGAATTAACCCGAGGGGATGGGTCAGGAAACGCGATCCATGTGGGAGCGGGCTTGCTCGCGAAGGCGGAGTGTCAGTCGACATCACCGGTGCCTGACACACCGCCTTCGCGAGCAAGCCCGCTCCCACAGGGGATCACCGTTGAATTGACCGACGACATCCCGCTCGGGTTTGCAATCAACTATTAAGCCAGGCCGCGTTGGCCCGGCGACTGAAACCTGTTGGGAGTTTCACATGGCAAACGCCTCCAGCATCTACAGGAAGGCTCTTGAAGGGCACCAGGCACCGAAAAAGGTGTTGGTGAAAGTCGATCGCGTCACCAAGAAGTTCGACGAAACCACCGCCGTGGACGATGTGTCCCTGGAGATTCATCAGGGTGAAATCTTCGCCCTGCTCGGTGGTTCCGGTTCCGGCAAATCGACCCTGCTGCGCATGCTCGCCGGCTTCGAGCGCCCGACCGAAGGGCGGATTCTGCTCGACGGCGTGGACATCACCGACATGCCGCCCTACGAGCGGCCGATCAACATGATGTTCCAGTCCTATGCCCTGTTCCCGCACATGACCGTGGCGCAGAACATCGCCTTCGGCCTCAAGCAGGACCGTTTGCCCGCTGCCGAAATCGACGCCCGGGTGCAAGAGATGCTGCGCCTGGTGCACATGACCCAGTACGCCAAGCGCAAACCCCATCAGTTGTCCGGCGGCCAGCGTCAGCGCGTGGCCCTGGCCCGCTCCCTGGCCAAACGACCGAAGCTGCTGTTGCTCGACGAGCCCATGGGCGCGCTGGATAAAAAGCTGCGCTCGCAGATGCAGCTGGAACTGGTGGAAATCATCGAGCGCGTGGGTGTGACCTGCGTGATGGTGACCCACGACCAGGAAGAGGCCATGACCATGGCCCAGCGCATCGCCATCATGCACCTGGGCTGGATCGCACAGATCGGCAGCCCGGTCGACATTTATGAAGCACCGGTCAGCCGCATGGTCTGCGAGTTCATCGGCAACGTGAACGCTTTCGAAGGCACGGTGGTCGAGGACCTGGAAGGTCACGCGATCATTCATAGCCCGGACCTGGAACAGAAGATCTATGTCGGTCACGGCGTCAGCACCTCGGTGCAGGACAAGTCGATCACCTACGCGATCCGTCCGGAAAAACTGCTGGTCAGCACCAGCAGACCCGATGCCCGCTACAACTGGTCCAGCGGCAAGGTGCATGACATTGCGTACCTGGGCGGTCACTCGGTGTTCTACGTCGAACTGCCCGGCGGCAAAGTGGTGCAGTCGTTCATGGCCAACGCCGAACGCCGGGGCGCACGTCCGACCTGGGACGATCAGGTCTACGTGTGGTGGGAAGACGACAGCGGCGTGGTACTGCGCGCATGAGAACCTTCAATCAGCAATTGCTGCGCCTAGTGCCCAGTGGGCGAAAACTGGTGATCGGCATTCCGTTCGTGTGGCTGTGCCTGTTCTTCATGCTGCCGTTCTTCCTGGTGATGAAGATCAGCTTCTCGGAAGCGGCCCTGGCCATTCCGCCCTACTCGGAGATCTACACCTTCGCCGAGCAGAAATTCAACCTGCTGCTCAACATCGGCAACTACACCCTGCTGGGCGAAGATGAGCTGTACATCTCGGCCTACCTGGGTTCGTTGAAGGTCGCACTGTTCAGCACCCTGATGTGCCTGGTGATCGGGTTTCCGATGGCCTACGCCATCACCAAGGCGAGCAAGGAAGCGCAAAACGTCTTGATGCTGCTGATCATGATGCCGACCTGGACCGCGATCCTGATCCGCGTGTATGCCTGGATGGGCATCCTCAGCAACAACGGTCTGCTCAATGGCTTCCTGATGTGGACCGGGCTGATCGATCACCCGATCGAGATCCTCAACACCAACACGGCGGTCTATATCGGGGTGGTTTATGCGTACCTGCCGTTCATGATCCTGCCGCTGTACGCCAACCTGGTCAAACACGATCAGAGCCTGCTGGAAGCCGCGTCGGATCTGGGTTCGAGCACCTTCAACAGCTTCTGGAAAATCACCGTGCCCTTGGCCAAGAACGGCATCATCGCCGGCTGCATGCTGGTGTTCATTCCAGTGGTGGGTGAGTTCGTGATCCCGGAACTGCTGGGCGGCCCGGAGACCCTGATGATCGGCCGCGTGCTGTGGCAGGAGTTCTTCAACAACCGCGACTGGCCGGTGGCGTCCGCCCTGGCGGTGGTGATGCTGTTGATCCTGATTGTGCCGATCCTGTTGTTCAACCGTAGCCAGGCCAAAGAGATGGAGAGTCGGGGATGAAGCGCTTCGGATTTTCAAAGTTCATGCTGATTTTCGGCCTGTCGTTCATCTACCTGCCGATGCTGATTCTGGTGATCTACTCGTTCAACGCCTCCAAGCTGGTGACGGTGTGGGGTGGCTGGTCGTTCAAGTGGTACGCCGGTCTGCTGGACAACACGCAACTGATGGGCTCGGTGGTGCGCTCGCTGGAGATCGCCTGCTACACGGCATTGGCGGCTGTTGCACTGGGCACCCTGGCGGCGTTCGTGCTGACGCGCGTCACGCGCTTCAAGGGTCGCACGCTGTTTGGCGGCCTGGTGACTGCGCCGCTGGTGATGCCGGAAGTGATCACCGGGCTGTCGCTGTTGCTGCTGTTCGTGGCCATGGCGCAGTTGATCGGTTGGCCGATGGAGCGTGGCATCGTCACGATCTGGATCGCCCACACCACCTTTTGTGCCGCCTACGTGGCGGTGGTAGTCTCCGCGCGCCTTCGGGAACTGGACCTGTCCATCGAAGAAGCGGCCATGGATCTGGGGGCCAAACCCTTCAAGGTGTTTTTCCTGATCACCATTCCGATGATCGCCCCTTCGTTGGCAGCGGGCGGGATGATGTCGTTCGCCTTGTCGCTGGATGACCTGGTGCTGGCCAGCTTCGTGTCGGGTCCGGGTTCCACGACCCTGCCGATGGAAGTGTTCTCGGCGGTGCGTCTGGGCGTGAAGCCTGAGATCAACGCCGTGGCGAGTCTGATCTTGCTGGCAGTGTCGATCGTGACCTTCATGGTCTGGTACTTCAGCCGTCGTGCTGAAGCGAGCCGCAAGCGGGCGATTCAGGAAGCGATGGACCAGACGGCGAGCGAGTCGTGGCAGCAGCCGAAGAAGCAGATGGTGGGAGCGGCGGCCTGAGGTCGTTGCTCAATCGACTGCGGCAACGGGGCTGTTGTGAAGGGGCTGTTGTGAAGGGGCTCTTGTGAAGGGACTGTTGTGAAAGGACTGTTGTGAAAGAACTCTTGTGAAAGGACTCTTGTGGCGAGGGAGCTTGCTCCCGTCGGGCTGCGAAGC
>NZ_LYVP01000145.1 GCF_001984065.1 Pseudomonas sp. KK4 | reverse complement strand
GTTTATCATTCAACAACATTGTTGCCTGACACACCGCTTTCGCGAGCAAGTCGAATCGTCGCACCGCCGCTCCCACTTTGGTGATGCGCTCCGCTTCAGGCCTTGGCAGCCGCTGCCAGAATCAGCGCCTTCATCTCCGACACCGCCGATTTGAAGCCCACGAACAACGCATGAGCCACCAGCGCATGGCCGATGTTCAGTTCGTTGATGCCCTTGATCGCCGCTACGGCCTCGACGTTGTGGTAATGCAGGCCATGGCCGGCATTGACGATCAGCCCCTGGGCCAGGCCGAACGCTACGCCATCCGCCACCCGCTGGAGTTCTTCAGCCACTTCAGTCGGGGTCTCGGCATCGGCGTAGCGACCGGTGTGCAACTCGATGGCCGGTGCACCGACACGGCGCGAGGCCTCGATCTGCCGCTCGTCGGCATCGATGAACAGCGACACTTCAGAACCTATTTTTGACAGGCGTTCCACCGCCGCCTTGATCCGCGCCTCCTGCCCCGCCACGTCCAGGCCACCTTCGGTGGTGAGTTCCTGACGGGTTTCCGGCACCAGGCAGATGTGCGCCGGACGAATGCGCTCGGCGAACGCCATCATTTCTTCGGTGACGCCCATTTCGAAGTTCATGCGGGTTTGCAGCACGTCCTTGAGCAGCAACACATCACGCTCCTGAATGTGCCGGCGGTCTTCACGCAGGTGCACGGTGATGCCATCGGCACCCGCCTCTTCGGCATCCAGTGCGGCCTTGACCGGGTCCGGGTAGCGAGTGCCCCGGGCCTGACGCAGGGTGGCAACGTGGTCGATGTTCACGCCAAGAAGAATGCGGGTGCTGGTGGTCACAGAAGCGCTCCAGAAGAAGAGAAAGTTCGGTGCACAGCATACACGGGGATTTTACGGCTTTCGAAACAACTCTCGGGAAACCAGCGGACGGCCGCCCAGATGAACAGCCAGCGCCTGACGCATCAGGCGTTTGGCGGCGGACAACGCACCGGGCGCGGACCAGTCGGCTTCAGCCATGGCCAGCAGCTCGACGCCGTTGAACAGACCGGGTTGCAGCAGATACACCCGCTCCAGCCCCGCATCCACTTGCAGCCGGTACAGACCGTCCGGGGCGATGGGGTCGCCGTGGATATCGGTGCTCAGGGCAAAGCCGTAGCCGAGGTCGTCGAGCAAACGCCATTCGAAGGATCGCAGCAACGGCTCCAGTGGCCGCCCCTCGGCCAGGGCCAGCAAGGTCGCTGCGTAATGATCGAACACGCCGGGATGAGGGTCTTCGGCGGGCAGCAGGCGAATCAGCAACTCATTGAGGTAGAGGCCGCTGAACAGTGCCTCGCCGTTGAGCCAGGTGGACACCCCGGCGCTCTCCATGCGCCCGACGTTCTTCAACTCGCCCTTGCCACGAAACTCGACTTCCAGCGGTACGAAAGGCCGAGCCAGCGTGCCGGCCTTGCCCCGCGCACTGCGCAATACCGCCCGCAGTCGCCCCTGGGGCGTGAGGAAGTCCACCAGCGCACTGCTTTCGCGGTAGGCGCGGGAATGGAGGACGTAGGCGGGTTGGCCGAGGGGTTGGGACATGGAAATCGCAGATCTCAATGAAGAAACGCAGTTTTACAAACAGCCCAAAAACAATGTGGGAGCGGGCTTGCTCGCGAAGGCGGCGTAACAGCCAACATCACTGCTGAATGTTACATCCTCTTCGCGAGCAAGCCCGCTCCCACAGGGGATCGGTGCTGATCCGAAAACGTATTACAAGTCGCCGTAACCCAACGAACGCAACGCACGCTCGTCATCGGACCAGCCACCCTTAACCTTCACCCACAGATTAAGCATGATCTTGGAGTCGAACAGCAGCTCCATGTCCTTGCGCGCTTCGGTGCCGATGCGCTTGATGCGCTCGCCCTTGTCGCCAATGATGATTTTCTTCTGGCCGTCACGCTCGACGAGGATCAAGGCATGGATGTGCAACGTCTTGCCCTGCTGCTTGAACTCTTCGATTTCGACGGTGATCTGGTACGGCAGCTCGGCGCCCATCTGCCGCATGATTTTTTCACGCACCAGTTCGGCGGCGAGGAATCGGCTGCTGCGGTCGGTGATCTGGTCTTCGGGGAAGAAGTGATCGTTTTCCGGCAAATGCTCGGCAATCACCCGCTCCAGCGCATCGAGGTTGTGCCCGTGCTGCGCCGAAATCGGGATGATTTGTGCATTGGGCAGCTGTTCCTGCAACCAGGACAGGTGCGGCATCAGCTCGGCCTTGTCTTCGATGCGGTCGGTTTTGTTCAGCGCGACGATCAGTGGGCCGGTCACGTATTGCACGCGTTCGAGGACCATCTGGTCCTCTTCGGTCCACTTGGTGCGATCCACTACGAAGATCACCACGTCGACGTCTTTCAACGCCGCCGACGCGGTCTTGTTCATGTAGCGGTTCAGGGCCTTCTCGCCACCCTTGTGCATGCCGGGGGTGTCGACGTAGATCGCCTGCACGGCGCCTTCGGTCTTGATGCCCAGCATGTTGTGGCGGGTGGTCTGCGGCTTGCGCGAAGTGATCGCCAGCTTCTGACCCAGGATGTGGTTGAGCAACGTGGACTTGCCCACGTTCGGACGGCCAACGATGGCAACATAGCCACAGCGAGTTGCAGTTGAATCAGTCATTGCCATTCTCCACACCCAGGGCAATCAGTGCTGCGGCGGCCGCTACCTGTTCGGCAATACGACGGCTCACACCCTGACCTCGGCTTTTTTCATTCAGTAAGATGATTTCGCATTCGACGAAGAACGTCCGGCAATGCGGCTCACCCTGGATATCCACCACTTCGTAACGCGGCAGTTCGCAACCACGGGACTGCAGGTATTCCTGCAGGCGGGTTTTCGGATCTTTGTTGGTGTCGACCAGCGTCAGGCCTTCGAACTCGCCGGCCAGCCAGGCCAGTACGCGCTCACGCGCCACTTCCATGCCGGCGTCCAGGTAGATCGCACCGATGAGGGCTTCCAGTGCATCGGCCAGAATCGACTCGCGACGAAAACCGCCGCTTTTCAGCTCGCCCGAACCCAGGCGCAGGTAGTCACCCAGATCGAAACCACGGGCCAGTACGGCCAGGGTCTCACCTTTGACCAGGCGTGCGCGCAAACGCGACAACTGACCTTCGCGGGCCAACAGGAAGCGATCGAACAAGGCCTCGCCGGCGACGAAGTTGAGGATGGCATCACCGAGAAATTCCAGGCGTTCGTTGTTGCGCCCGGCAAAGCTGCGGTGAGTCAGGGCCAGGACCATCAGCTCCTGATCCTTGAAGGTGTAACCGAGCTTACGCTCGAGACGGCTTAAGGAGACGCTCACGGTTTACCCACGCTGAGTTCGTGGTTGGATTCCACCGCCATCGCCGAAAGTCGGCGCAGGCTTGGGACAATTAACGCTGTGTTCAAAAATAACGTCCTGAATATCATTGGCTGCATGCCTTCGGGGCCGAAATCCATCGGCTCCAGAAATGCATTCGGCGCTGTGTTCAACAGCGCCGCGTGTGATTACTGGATCAGGCCAACCCGCGAGAAATTCGGCAGGTGGCTGAGTTTGGGTTCCGGCCAGCTCATCCAGACTGCAAAGGCCTTGCCGACGATATTCTTGTCGGGAACCATGCCCAGCAGATCCTTGGGAATGCTCGGATCATCCCAGTAGCGACTGTCGTTGGAGTTGTCGCGGTTGTCGCCCATCATGAAATAGTGCCCGGCGGGCACGGTCCAGGTATGGTCCGGCGTCGCACGGTAGCGGCTCATTTCCTTGCGGATCAGGTGCTCGGCGGCACCGAGCTTTTCCTTGTACAGCTCAGCGCTGCCCAGCGTGCCCGGCTCGGAGCCGATCAGTTGCTCGGCAATCGACTGGCCGTTGACGAACAGACGCTTGTCGGCTGTGTAACGAACCTGATCACCCGGCAAGCCGACCACACGCTTGATGTAGTTGACGTTCGGGTCGCTTGGATAGCGGAACACCATCACATCGCCGCGTTGTGGCTCACCGACTTCGATGACTTTCTTGTCGATCACCGGCAGGCGGATCCCGTAGGAAAACTTGCTCACCAGGATGAAATCGCCGACGTCCAGGGTCGGTTTCATCGAGCCGGACGGGATCTGGAACGGTTCCACCAGGAACGAACGCAGCACCAGCACGATGAACAACACCGGAAAGAACGATTTGCCGTACTCGACCAGCAACGGCTCCTTGTTCAGCTTCTCGACCACCACCACATCAGGCTGGCTGACGCTGCCCTGATAGGAGGCAATGGCGGCCCGCCGACGCGGCGCCAGAAACAGCAGATCGAGCAACGCCAACAGGCCGCAGACGAACACGGCGATGACCAGCAACAGCGGGAAATTTAGTGACATAGGACCTAACTATCCAACCTGAGCACGGCAAGGAAGGCTTCTTGTGGAATTTCCACGTTGCCGACCTGCTTCATGCGTTTTTTACCGGCCTTTTGCTTTTCCAGCAGTTTCTTCTTACGGCTGACGTCACCACCGTAGCATTTGGCCAATACGTTCTTTCTGAGTGCCTTGACGGTTGTACGCGCCACAATCTGACCGCCAATGGCGGCCTGGATTGCCACGTCGAACATCTGCCGCGGAATCAGGTCTTTCATCTTCTCGGTCAACTGGCGACCTTTGTAGTGCGCGTTGTCCTTGTGCACGATCAGCGCCAGGGCATCGACCTTGTCGCCGTTGATCAGCACATCCAGCTTCACCAGATTAGCCGATTGGTAACGATCGAAATGGTAATCCAGCGAAGCATAGCCGCGGCTGGTGGATTTCAGACGGTCAAAGAAGTCCAGAACCACTTCGTTCATCGGCAAATCGTAGGTCACCTGAACCTGGCTGCCGAGGAACAGCATGTCATGCTGGATGCCACGCTTTTCGATGCACAGGGTAATGACGTTGCCCAGGTGCTCTTGCGGCACAAGGATATTGGCCCGCACGATCGGCTCGCGCATGTCTTCGATCGACGACAGATCCGGCAGTTTCGATGGGTTATCGACGTAGATCGTTTCACCGGTCTTGAGCAGCAGCTCGAAGATCACCGTCGGCGCCGTGGTGATCAGGTCCAGGTCGTACTCGCGCTCCAGGCGCTCCTGAATGATCTCCATGTGCAGCATGCCGAGGAAGCCGCAACGGAAGCCAAAGCCCAGGGCGTCGGAACTTTCCGGGGTGTACTGCAGGGACGAGTCGTTCAGGGTGAGCTTCTGCAGCGCTTCACGGAAGTCTTCGAAGTCGTCGGAGCTGACCGGGAACAGGCCGGCGTAGACCTGAGGCTGAATGCGTTTGAAGCCTGGCAGCACATCGACGTCCGGGGTGGAGCTCAAGGTCAGGGTATCGCCCACTGGCGCACCGTGAATGTCCTTGATACCGGCGATGATGAAACCCACTTCACCGGCCTTGAGGTCCACGGTGGCGGTGTGTTTCGGGTTGAACACGCCGACGCTGTCCACCAGGTGGATCTTGCCGGTGGACTTGACCAGAATCTTGTCGCCCTTCTTCACCCGGCCATGGCGAACGCGCACCAGGGACACAACGCCCAGGTAGTTGTCGAACCAGGAGTCGATGATCAACGCCTGCAACGGATCTTCGATGTTACCGGTCGGCGCCGGAATGGTGGCAACCAGACGTTCGAGCACTTCATCGACGCCCAGACCGGTCTTGGCGCTGCACGTGACCGCGTCGGTGGCATCGATGCCGATGATTTTTTCGATTTCTTCCTTGACGCGGTCCGGATCGGCCTGTGGCAGGTCGATCTTGTTGAGCACCGGCATCACTTCCAGGCCCTGCTCGATCGCCGTGTAGCAGTTGGCAACCGACTGCGCTTCCACGCCCTGACCGGCGTCGACCACCAGCAGCGCACCTTCACAGGCCGCCAGCGAGCGGCTGACTTCGTAGGTGAAGTCAACGTGGCCTGGGGTGTCAATGAAGTTCAGCTGGTAGTTGATACCGTCTTTGGCTTTGTAATAGAGGGTGACGCTGTGCGCCTTGATGGTGATTCCGCGCTCACGCTCAAGGTCCATGGAATCCAGTACCTGGGCTTCCATCTCACGCTCGGCCAGGCCGCCGCACATCTGGATGAAGCGATCGGCCAGCGTCGACTTGCCATGGTCAATGTGGGCGATGATGGAGAAATTGCGGATATGACTCAAATCACTCACGGATCAACACTCAAAAAGGCTGCAGGCATAGCCCGCCGAAAAATAGCCGGGAATTGTACCTGATCCACGACGCTAGCGTCACGTTCGCAGGTCAGACGGCACCTACAAAAACGCCCCGGTCTTGCGACGGGGGCGTTTTTCATGGGCCAAATGCTGGAAACGTCTGGCCTTAACCGGCGCGACGCAACAGCCAGAGCCCCGCCAGGGCACAGACACCGGCCGGCACCAGCACCGCAAACAACGGCGAGAAACCGAACACCAGGCTCGATGGGCCGAGCAAATCCTGGGCAATGCGGAAAGTGAAACCCACCAGGACGCCGGTAAACACCCGCTGACCGAGGGTCACCGAACGCAACGGACCGAAGATGAAGGAGATGGCCATCAGCACCAGGGCGGCGGTCACCAGTGGCTGCAAGACCTTTACCCAGAATGCCAGCCAGTAACGGCCGTTGTTCAGGCCCTGATCCGCCAGGTAGTGGATGTAACCCCACAAGCCGGTGATCGACAGGGATTCAGGGGCCATGACCACGGTGCTCAGCAGCTGCGGGCTCAATGCCACGTCCCAGCGTTCCATCGGGGTGTTGACCACTTCGGTGCTGCGCTCATGGAACAGCGTGGTGGTGACGTCGCTCAGCTGCCAGTGATCCTTGTCGAACTCGGCGCGCCTGGCGAAGCTTGCCGCCAGCATGTGCCGCTCCTTGTCGAAGTGGTAGCGGGTCACGCCGTACAGAATGCCGTTGGGTTGCACCGAGTTGACGTGGATGAACTCCTCGCCCTGACGATGCCACAAACCATGCTTGGCGCTTTGCGCATCGCCACTGCCCTGGGCCAGGGAACGGTTGGCCTGGGCGGTGCTTTCGGTGGCTGGCGCGACGTACTCGCCAATCAACACCCCTACCAGCATCAGCACCAGCATGGGTTTCATGACTGCCCAGACGATCCGCCCAATGGACACACCGGCTGCGCGCATGATCGTCAGTTCGCTGTTGCTCGCCAGGCTGCCGAGGCCGATCAGGCAGCCGATCAGCGCCGCCATCGGCAGCATGTCGTACAGACGCCGCGGTGCGGTCAGCAACACATAACCCAGGACATCGACCAAGGTGTAGGTATCGCTGACATCGCTCATCTCATCGATGAACGCGAACAGGGTCGCCAGCCCGAGGATGATCCCCAGCACCGCCAGGATCGCCATGAATACGCTGCTGCCGATGTAGCGATCGAGCTTAACCACGGGCCACCTCCAGCGCGCTGCGACGGCTCGCCATCTTCAAGCGCAGGGGTTCCCAGTACAAAAGGCCCAGGCCAATGATCAGGAAGATCCCATGGACCCACCACAGCCCCAGCGCCGTTGGAATCTTGCCCTTTTCGAGGGCGCCGCGAGCGGCAATCAGGATGGTCAGGTAAGCCATATAAAGAAGAATCGCCGGCAGCAGCTTGAGGAAACGGCCCTGACGCGGATTGACCCGCGACAGCGGCACCGCCAACAGAGTCACGACGAAGACCAGCAAAGGCAGGGAGATACGCCACTGCAGCTCGGTGCGCGAACGGATGTCGTCACTGCCCAGCAGAGTGGCGGTAGGCATGGCGTCACGGTCAGTCACTTCGTCGCTGACGTCCGGCTTGGGCAGCAGAACGCCGTATTCCTTATAGTGAATGGCGCGGTAATCGGCCTGACCGGGATTACCGTCATAGCGGTAGCCGTTGTCGAGGATCAGGTAGCGGTTGCCGTCAGGGCGGATTTCCTGACGGCCCTTCTCTGCCACCAGCACCGAGATCCCGCGGTCCTTCTGGTCGGACGAGAGATTTTTTTGCGAAATGAACACACCGGACAGATTGATGCGGTCATCGGACAGTTGCTCGGTGTAGGTCACCCGGGTGCCGTCGCGCAACGCCTGGAAGCGACCGGGCTCCAGAGTATCGAATTCAGTCAGGGCATCCTGCTTGTTCAGCAGCAGTTGAAACTGGTTGGCGCCTTGCGGTGCCAGGCTCAGGCTCAACCATGCGACCACCAGTGCCACGAGGGTGGCGGGAAACAGGGTCATGCGAAACAGACGTTGCTGGCTCATGCCGGTAGCGGAGAGCACGGTCATTTCGCTTTCAAGGTACAGGCGACCGTAGGACAGCAGGATCCCGAGGAACAGCCCCAGAGGCAGGATCAGTTGCAGAAAGCCCGGCAGGCGATAGCCCATGATCAGGAACAGCGAGCTCGGATCCAGTTGGCCCGACGCCGCTTGCGCGAGGTATTTGATGAAGCGTCCGCTCATGATGATGACCAGCAGCACGGCGCTGACGGCGCTCAAGGTCAACAGGACTTCGCGGGATAGATAACGGAAGACGATCAAACCAGACACTCCAGGGTTGTCAGGCTAAGGCGGCCGAACAAGCAAACACATCAGACAGCCCGCATGGCAGAGCTGCCGAAAAAAGATGGCGCATTATCCTGTGATTGGGTGCGCCTGTCACTGCGCAATGCATGGAAACGCCTGTAGGACCAACCCTGCTCACGAAGGTTGCCAATGAAAATCCGGGGCGCTTGGGACCCTGTGCCGCTCTTGGGCTCGCCGCAAGCGAGTGAGCGCCTGCAATGCTGTCAATTGCATGAAGATCGTACGACCGAGGGTTGTCAGGCGCCGGTAGCGAGGTTCAAACTGCGGCCTTCGTCGCCAGCCACGCTGGCGCCTCTATTTATAAGCAAGCGACGCACGCCACTGTCGAGCGCTTGCGAGTTGACCATCAATTCAGGGACCTGGACATGGAACTGGTTGTAAAAAGCGTTAACCCGGAAACGTTGAAGACCGCCACGCTGGTGGTCGCCGTCGGTGAAGGCCGCAAGCTCGGTGCCGCCGCCAAACAACTCGACGAACTCAGCGGTGGCGCCATCAGTGCCGTCCTCAAGCGCGGCGACCTGGCTGGCAAAGTCGGCCAGAGCCTGCTGCTGCACAGCCTGCCGAACCTCAAGGCCGAGCGCGTATTGCTGGTGGGCGTGGGCAAGGACGAGGAACTGGGCGACCGTCCATTCCGTAAAATCGTCGCCGGCGTGCTCAACACCCTCAAAGGGCTGGGCGGCAGCGAAGCGGTGCTGGCCCTGGACGAAATCGTAGTCAAGGGTCGCGACAGCTACGGCAAGACCCGCCTGCTGGCCGAAACCCTGGTGGACGGCGAATACCAGTTCGACCAGTTCAAAAGCCAGAAGGCCGAACCCCGCGCCCTGAAGAAAATCACCCTGGTGACCATCAAGGCCGCCCAGGCTGAAGTACAGCGCGCCGTGACCCACGCCACCGCGATCGCCAACGGCATGGCCTTCACCCGCACCCTGGGCAACCTGCCGCCGAACATCTGTCACCCGACGTTCCTCGGCGAACAGGCCAAGGACCTGGGCAAAGAGTTCAAGGACCTGAAAGTCGAAGTCCTCGACGAGAAGAAGATCAAGGCCCTGGGCATGGGCTCGTTCTACGCCGTCGGCCAGGGCAGCGCCCAACCGCCGCGCCTGATCGTCATGCAGTACAACGGCGGCAAGAAATCCGAGAAGCCGTACGCACTGGTCGGCAAGGGCATCACCTTCGACACCGGCGGCATCAGCCTCAAGCCTGGCCTGGGCATGGATGAGATGAAGTTCGACATGGGCGGCGCCGCCAGTGTCTTCGGCACCCTGCGCGCCGTGCTGGAACTGAAACTGCCGATCAACCTGGTGTGCATCCTGGCCTGCGCCGAGAACATGCCGAGCGGCAACGCGACCCGTCCAGGCGACATTGTCACCACCATGAGCGGCCAGACCGTGGAAATCCTCAACACCGACGCCGAAGGCCGTCTGGTGCTGTGCGACGCACTGACCTACTCCGAGCGCTTCAAGCCGCAAGCCGTCATCGACATCGCCACCCTGACCGGTGCCTGCGTGGTTGCACTGGGCGCCCACACCTCGGGCCTGCTGGGCAACAACGACGAACTGATCGGTCAACTGCTGAGCGCCGGCAAGGCGGCCGACGACCGCGCCTGGCAGTTGCCGCTGTTCGACGAGTATCAGGAGCAACTGGACAGCCCGTTCGCCGACATCGCCAACATCGGCGGCCCGAAAGCCGGCACCATCACCGCAGCCTGCTTCCTGTCGCGCTTCACCAAAAACCTGAACTGGGCGCACCTGGACATCGCCGGTACCGCCTGGGTCAGCGGCGGCAAGGACAAGGGCGCCACTGGCCGTCCGGTTCCCTTGCTGACCCAATACCTGCTGGACCGCGCCAAAGCCTGAAACCGATGACCTCGGGCGGCGCTGCCTTCAAGTGACGCCGCCCTTGGCTCAGGAACCGCAATGACCAAAGTCGACTTCTATATCCTGCCCAGCGCCGATCCTTCGGCACGCCTGGACTTCGCCTGCAAGCTCACCGAAAAAGCCTGGCGCATGGGCCACCGCGTCTACCTGCACTGCACGGATGTCGCCCAGCGCGACGATCTCGATGCGCGCCTGTGGGCGTTCAAGGGCGAAAGCTTCGTGCCGCACGGCCCTGCCGACAGCGAGCCGGACAGCCTGATCGTGCTGGGGGTGGGCGACGACTGCGGTCAGCACCAGGATTTGCTGGTCAACCTCGACCTGAAGGTCCCGGGCTTTGCCCAACGCTTCGCCCGCGTGGCCGAAGTGGTGGTCGAAGATCCCGTGATCCGCCAGGCCGCGCGGGAGAGTTTCCGTTTCTACCGCGAACAGGGCTATCCTCTGCAAGATCACCGTTTACAGCGACTCTGAGCATTCCGATGGACACTCCAAAACCGCTGCAAAATTCCGCGCACTTGCTGGACGACCTTGAGTCGATCCGTCAGTTGCTCGGTGATGACAACCTGCAACCGCCGCTGCTGACCGACACGGTCGAAGCCGGTGACCAGGAACAGATTCCCATGTTG
>NZ_LYVP01000144.1 GCF_001984065.1 Pseudomonas sp. KK4 | reverse complement strand
GCTGCGCAGCCGAACGGGAGCAAGCTCCCTCGCCACAAAATGCAGTCCCGCCACCAGCCCCCTCACCATGGGCAAATGCACTTTTATAAAGCGCAACACAAGGTAGCGTGCACCAGCGCATAGCGATTTTCGTCGAGTCCCTCTTCGTTGCACACGCACCCGAATCAACCGGTCATGGCCGCAACACCCTGGAAATAAAGGCCCGCGCATTGTTTATCACTCTTTGCCCCAGCAACTGGCACACCCCCTGCATTAACCCCGGCAAGCCCCTCTGAAAAAGATCGGGCAAACCCACTCGGTCAACGACGATCGATCAACCGCACAGGTCGTGGGCAATATCGGTGGATCAGGCAGGGCTGTCTGGTTTCAACACCGCAAAAGAACAGGCAAAGACGCCTGGAACCGCAAGGTTTCAGGCGTTTTTTTTTGCTTTTTTTACCGTGATGGGCTTTGGGCAGGTGTCGTTTATGAATTCCAATGTAGCCACGTTGAACAAACTGCAAACGCTGGTCGTGATCGGCAATGGCATGGTCGGGCATCACTGTGTGGAGCAACTGATCGAGCGCGGTGCCCTTGATCGCTACCGCCTGCACGTGTTCAGCGAAGAGCCGATGCGCGCTTACGACCGTGTGCATCTGTCCGAATACTTCAGCGGTCGCGACGCCGAATCCCTGGCCCTGAGCGATGCCTCGCTGTACCAGACCCCCGGCGTCAAACTGCACCTGGGCGTGCCGGTGCTGGAGATCGACCGAGCGCGCCGCGAGGTGATTACCGCCCAAGGCTGCGTGCAGTACGACAAGCTGATCCTGGCCACCGGCTCCTATCCCTTCGTGCCGCCGATCGAAGGCGCTGAAGGCGATTCACGCCTGGTGTATCGCACCCTCGAAGACCTCGATGCCATTCGCAGCGCAGCGGCCAACGCCCGGCGCGGTGTGGTGGTCGGCGGCGGCCTGCTGGGCCTGGAAGCGGCCAATGCCCTGAAAAGCCTCGGACTGGAAGCCCACGTGGTGGAGTTCGCCCCGCGCCTGATGCCGGTGCAACTCGACGACCTCGGCGGCCTGGCGCTCAAGGCGCAGATCGAACGGCTGGGGGTCGGCGTGCACCTGTCCCGCGCCACTCAGTCGATCACTGCCGGCGAGCAATATCGCTACCGCATGAACTTCGCCAACGACGAATACCTCGAAACCGACCTGGTGGTGTTCTCCGCCGGCATCCGCGCTCAGGATGCACTCGCTCGCCAGTGCGAATTGGACATCGGCCCGCGCGGTGGCGTGGTGATCGACGACACCTGCCTGAGCTGCGACCCGAACATCTACGCCATCGGCGAGTGCGCGTCGTGGAACGGCAGCCTGTTCGGCCTGGTCGCGCCAGGCTACCAAATGGCCCGCAGCGTCGCCGCACGCCTTTGTGACGGCGTCGCCGAACCGTTCCAGGGCGCCGACATGTCGACCAAGCTCAAACTGCTGGGTGTCGATGTCGGCTCCATCGGCGACGCCCACGCCAACACCCCGGGCGCGCGCAGCTATCAATTCATCGACGAAACCAGCGCCAGCTACCGGCGCCTGGTGGTGGATGCGTCGGGCAAGCACGTCCTCGGCGCGGTGCTGATCGGTGACAACAGCTACTACGACACCCTGCTGCAATACCTGCAGAACGCGATCGCCTTGCCCTCGGAGCCGGCCGGCCTGATCCTGCCATCCTCCGAAGGCGCCCCGACCCTGGGCCCCGGCGCCTTGCCCGAATCAGCAACCATCTGCTCGTGCCACAACGTGACCAAGGGCGCGATCTGCTCGGCCATCGACGGCGGTTGCACCGATCTTGGCCAGCTCAAATCCGAGACCAAGGCCTGCACCGGTTGCGGCGGTTGCGCCAGCCTGCTCAAGCAAGTCTTCGAACATGAACTGATCGCCCGTGGGGTCAGCGTCGACAAGAGCCTGTGCGAGCATTTCGCCTATACCCGCCAGGAACTCTATGCACTGGTGCGGGTAGAAGGGATCATCTCCTTCGACGAACTGCTGGCCAAACACGGCCGTGGCCACACCGGTTGCGATCTGTGCAAACCGGCGGTGGGCAACATCCTGGCGTCGTGCTGGAACCAGCCGATCATGGACCCCTCGCTGGTGCCGTTGCAGGACACCAACGACACTTTCATGGCCAACATGCAGAAAAACGGCACCTACTCGGTGGTGCCGCGCATTCCCGGCGGCGAAATCACCGCCGACAAGTTGATCGCCATCGGCGTGGTCGCGAAGAAATACGACCTCTACACCAAGATCACCGGCGGCCAGCGCATCGACCTGTTCGGGGCGCAACTGCATCAATTGCCAGACATCTGGGGCGAGTTGATCGAAGCCGGGTTCGAAACCGGACACGCCTACGGCAAATCGACCCGCACGGTGAAATCCTGCGTCGGCAGCACCTGGTGCCGCTACGGCGTGCAGGACAGCGTGCAAATGGCCCTGACCCTCGAAGACCGCTACAAGGGCCTGCGCTCGCCGCACAAGCTCAAGTTCGCGGTGTCCGGCTGCACCCGTGAATGCGCCGAGGCGCAAAGCAAAGACGTAGGAGTGATTGCCACCGAGAAAGGCTGGAACCTGTACATCGCCGGCAACGGCGGCATGCGTCCGCGCCACGCCGAGCTGTTCGCCACCGACCTGGACGACGCGACGCTGATCCGCTACATCGACCGCTTCCTGATGTTCTACATCCGCACCGCCGACAAACTGCAGCGCACCTCGGTGTGGCGCGAAAGCCTGGAGGGCGGCCTGGACTTCCTAAAGGACGTGATCGTCCACGACAGCCTGGGTCTTGGGGACGAGCTCGAGTCGCAGATGCAACTGGTGGTCAACCGCTATGAATGCGAGTGGGCCAACGCCCTCAAGGATCCGGAAAAACTCAAGCGTTTCCGCACCTTCGTCAACGACAAACGCCCGGACCCGGACATCCATTTCGTCCAGGAACGCGGCCAACGGCGCCCGATCATGGCCGCCGAACTCAATCTGATCGCTACCACCAAGGAGTCTGTCTGATGAATCAGTCCAATACCCAACGCGTTGAACATTCGGCCCACTGGCAATCGGTCTGCAGCCAACAGGATCTGGTGAACGATTCCGGTGTGGTGGTGTGGCTGGACGGCGCTCAGGTGGCGCTGTTCTACCTGCCGGGCCAAGAGGGCAAAACCCTGTTCGCCATCGACAACCACGATCCGCAATCGGGGGCCAATGTCATCGGCCGCGGCCTGGTGGGCAGCATCAAGGGCGACCTGGTGGTGGCCTCGCCGATCTACAAACAGCATTTCCGCCTGGAAGACGGCAGTTGCCTGGAATACCCGGAGCAACAACTGCGGGTCTGGCCGGTGCGCTTTAACGAGGGCAGGGTGGAAGTGGGAATCGCCTGAGGTCGCCTTGACCCCTGCAGGAGCAAAGCGTGCTCGCGAAAGCGCCTGGTCAGCCAGCATCGAAGCTGAATGTGCCGCCGCCATCGCGGGCCAGCCTGTTTTTACAGAAGGGGTGCCTGTCACCCCGTCTCGCGCGTATATATCGACGACGCAAAAAATCAGAACTTGAACGCTTGTCGTCCGACAAGTAGCCATTTCCCGTGCTGTTTCTGCCAGACCTGCAGGTTCTCGATCTCGGTCGGAACCACCTCCGTGCCCTTGAGCGCCTGGGCTGAAAAGTGGTGGCGGACCAGCGCGACATCGCCGGAAAGGGTGATGGTCTGGTTCTGCATTTCCAGGGTCTTGAACGCGCTTTTGCCGGTTTCGATATCGGAAATGAACGCCTGTTTGTCCTGGATCTTTCCGCTGGAATGGCCGTAGGTCAGGTTGTCGGCGGTCAACGCCTGCAGTTGCGCGATGTTTTTGTGCAGCATCGCGTCGGTCAGATGATCGACGGCCTGGGCGACCGCTTTGTCATCGGTGGAGGGGGCGGCAGCGACGTAGCCGCTGAACAGGCACAGAAAGCCAATCAACACTTTGACGTTTTTCATCGGTTTTTCCTTGTTGTTGTAAGTTGTCGTACAACCTAGCAGATTTTCTCCGAAATGGAAGACGCCGAGTGGGGAGCCGAAAAGGAGCGGACCTACCGCATGTCGCAAATTGCGCTGCATTCGGGCTGGGACCGTCAATAACCCTGCACGCCCGTCGATAACCTCTTGAGTCGCCCTTCGACCTGCGAAAAGAGGAACCACAGAGTGTCCATAAAACTGCGTTTACTGTTGTTGATCGGCACCGGTGTGCTGACTGCCCTGGTCATGGGCCTGGTCAGTTACCTGGGGAACACTCAAATGGCCCGGGCGGTGCAGGACAACGACGTCAGCATGACCGCGCTGCGCAATCACATGGAAGCCGACATGATGCACGACGCGCTGCGCGCCGATGTGCTGTCGTCGATGTTGGTGGGCCTGGGCAAAAGCACCAGCAGCAAGGCTGAGGTGCGCCGTTCCATCGATGAACACACGGGGCACTTTCGTGAGGTGCTGGCGGCCAATCTCAAGCTGCCGGTCAACGACACCCTGAAAACCGCGCTGAACCAGATCAAGCCCAGCCTCGATACCTATATCAGCGCGGCGGAACGCATCGTCGGCCTGGCCCTGGAAAACCCCGATGCAGCGCAACGGGAACTGAGCAGCTTCAACAGCGCGTTCAGCCAGCTGGAAGACCAGATGGCAGCCCTCAGCGAACTTATCGAGCGCAACACCCAACAGACCAGCGAAGGCACGCGCCAGGCCATCAGCAACGCCAATTTCGCCCTGGGCGCGGTGCTGATCGTCAGCCTGCTGTTGCTGTTGATCCAGGGGCGCTGGGTGATCCTGAGCATCATGGGCCCGCTGCGCAGCGCCAGCCGCATCGCCGAGAGCATCGCCCACGGCAACCTGAGCGAGCCGATTGTCGACAGCGGCCGCCAGGACGAAGCCAGCCTGTTGATTCGCAGCCTGGCGACCATGCAGCGAGATCTGCGCGGGATGATCGAAGTGGTGCGCAGCAACGCCCATGGCGTCAGTGGCATGAGCGAATTGTTGAGCAATGGCTGCCATGAAGTGGCGGGCAGCAGTCAGCAACAAAGCGTGGCGGCCAGCACCATGGCCGCGGCCGCCAGCGAAATGACCGCCAGCATCGAAGAAATCACCCGGCACGCCGAGCGCGCGCTGGACATGGCCAACCAGGCCGAGACCCTGGCCAAGGACGGTGGCCGGGTGATCCATCAGGTGGTCAACGACATGGACGGCATCGCCCGTTCCGCGCAACAGTCGGCGCAGGTGATTCGTACCCTGGACAAGGAGTCCGAAGGGATTTTCAGCATCATCCAGGTGATCAAGGGCATCGCCGACCAGACCAACCTGCTGGCGTTGAACGCCGCCATCGAAGCGGCCCGCGCCGGTGAACAGGGCCGCGGTTTTGCCGTGGTGGCGGACGAGGTGCGCAGCCTGGCCGGACGCACCAGCGCCTCGACCCAGGAAATCGCCACCATGGTCGCGCGCATCCAGCAGAGCACCCGCGAAGCGGTCATCAGCATGGAAGAGGGCGTGGCCCAGGTCGACAAAGGCATGGCCGTGACCGCTGACGTCGAACGCGCCATCCGCGAAATCCTCGACGCCACCCTCAACACCACGCAACTGGTCAACGACATCAGCCGCACCATCGGCGAACAAAGTCTGGCCAGCAATGAGATTGCCCATCAGGTGGAGATGATTGCGGGGATGTCCGAGGGTAATAGCAAGGTGATCGGGCAGACGGCTTCGACCACGGATGAGTTGTCGTCATTGGCGGGGAAACTGTCGCAATCGGTGGATCGGTTTCGGCTCTGACAGACTTCAGTGACTGAGCTGGCCCCTTCGCGAGCAAGCCCGCTCCCACAGGTATAGCGCGGACCCTGTGGGAGCGGGCTTGCTCGCGAAGGCGCCGGTTCAGCCATCACAGAGCCATCGCCTAAAGATACTTGTCGGTCACCGCCCCCTCCGAAGCACTCGACACGGTCTTCGCATACTTGGCCAACACCCCTCGCTTGTACTTCGACTCCGGCCGCACCCAGCGCGCCTTGCGTTCAGCCAGCACCGAATCCGACACATCCACCGTAATCTGCCGCGTCTCGGCATCGATGGTGATGGTGTCGCCATCCTCGATCAACGCAATCGGCCCGCCCTCGAAAGCCTCCGGCGTAATGTGCCCCACGACGAAACCATGGGACCCGCCGGAGAAACGCCCGTCGGTAATCAGCGCCACATCCTTGCCCAGGCCTTTGCCCATGACCGCCGACGTCGGCGAGAGCATTTCGCGCATGCCCGGCCCGCCCTTTGGCCCTTCGTAGCGGATCACGATCACCTCGCCGGCCTGCACTTCGCCGTTGAGGATCCCGGCCAGTGCGCCTTCCTCTCCGTGATACACCCGCGCCTTGCCCTCGAAACGCAAGCCTTCCTTGCCGGTGATCTTCGCCACCGCGCCGGTGGGCGAGAGGTTGCCGCGCAGGATCACCAGGTGCGAGTCCTTCTTGATCGGCTGGTCGAAGGGCAGGATCACGTCCTGGCCAGCGGGGTAGTCGGGGACGCTTTCGAGGTTTTCGGCGAGGGTCTTGCCGGTGACGGTCATGACGTCGCCGTGCAACATGCCAGCCTTCAGCATGCGTTTCATCAAAGGCTGGATGCCGCCGATGGCCACCAGCTCGCTCATCATGTACTGGCCGCTGGGGCGCAGGTCGGCCACCACCGGCGACACCTTGCCCAGCTCGACGAAGTCGTCCAGGGTCAGCTCCACATCCACCGCATGGGCCATGGCCAGCAGGTGCAGCACGGCGTTGGTGGAGCCGGCGAGGGCGATCACCACGCGGATGGCGTTTTCGAACGCCTGGCGGGTCATGATGTCCCGGGGCTTGAGGTCGAGCTTGAGCAGCTCCATCACCTGCTGCCCGGCGCGGAAACTGTCCGAGGCCTTGTCGCGGCCGACCGCGTCCTGAGAGCTGGAACCGGGCAGGCTCATGCCCAGGGCTTCGATGGCCGAGGCCATGGTGTTGGCGGTGTACATGCCGCCGCAGGATCCGGGGCCGGGGATCGCGACTTCCTCGATCTGCTTGACCTGGATCTCGTTGATGTCACCCCGGGCGTGCTGGCCCACGGCCTCGAACACGGAAATGATGTCGGTGTGGCCGGCGCCCGGGCGGATGGTGCCGCCGTAGACGAAGATCGACGGCCGATTGAGCCGCGCCATGCCGATCAGGCAGCCGGGCATGTTCTTGTCGCAACCGCCGACGGTCACCAGCCCGTCGAAGCCTTCGCAGCCGACCACGGTCTCGATGGAATCGGCGATCACCTCCCGCGACACCAGCGAATACTTCATGCCTTCGGTGCCGTTGGCGATGCCGTCGGAGATGGTGATGGTGTTGAAAATCACCCCCTTGGCGCCGGCCGCGTTCGCGCCTTTTTCGGCTTCGATCGCCAGCTTGTCGATGTGCATGTTGCAGGGCGTGACCATCGCCCAGGTGGAGGCGATGCCGATCTGCGGCTTGGTGAAGTCGTCGTCGGTAAACCCCACGGCACGCAACATGGCCCGGGCCGGCGCGGCTTCGACGCCGTCGATCACTTGTGAAGAGTGTTTGCGCAGATTGTCTTTATCGCTCATGACGATATACCCGTTGAGTCAAACAGCATCAGTATAGAGCTCAGGTCGCGGGTGACCGGACCAATGAGTCGGGAACAGACGCGCGGGGTCCATGACGTGATATTCTTCGCAACAACTTGGTTTGACCTATTCCGTTTTCCTGTCCTTGCGACGGGCGAACCGAATCACTGTCGCTCAAGTAGCTGAAGCCAAAAAAGATAAGAAGTCAGTTCAGTAGGGACATTAACTGGGGTCGATGCGATTCGTCGGCCTTGTGTGCCCACCCTGCGAAACCTTAGCGCGAGTACCTGCGGCAGCCTGCCTGACTGTCGTGCAACCAGGGGCTTGTGATTCAAGGATCAAGGGGCGGATGACGTTTTATCATTAGGTGCTACAGATGTTTAAAAAAGTGAATACAGCGCTGCTGGGGCTGGCGTTGTCGTTGGGGATCACGACAGCCCAGGCTGAAGAAGCCAAGAAGGTCGACGTGCTGCTCATCGGCGGCGGCATCATGAGCGCCACCCTGGGCGTTTGGCTCAATGAGTTGGAACCCGGCACCTCGATGCAGATGATCGAGCGCCTCGACGGCGTCGCCCTGGAAAGCTCCAACGGCTGGAACAACGCCGGTACCGGCCACTCCGCCCTGGCCGAGCTGAACTACACGCCGGAAGACGAGAACGGCAAGGTCTCGATTCCCAAGGCCGTTGAAATCAACGAAGCGTTCCAGGTCTCCCGCCAGTTCTGGGCCTGGCAGGTCCAGCAGGGCGTGCTGAAGAACCCGCGTTCGTTCATCAACACCACACCGCACATGAGCTTCGTGTGGGGCGATGACAACATCAAGTTCCTGAAAAAGCGCTACGAAGCCCTGCAGGCGAGCCCGCTGTTCGCCGGCATGCAGTACTCCGAAGACCCGGCTGTCATCAAGCAGTGGGTGCCGCTGATGATGGAAGGGCGTGACCCGAACCAGAAAATCGCCGCCACCTGGAGCCCGCTGGGCACCGACATGAACTTCGGCGAAATCACCCGCCAGTTCGTCGCGCACCTGCAGACCCTGCCAAAGTTCGATCTGAAACTGTCCAGCGAAGTGCAGGACATCACCCGCAATGCCGATGGCACCTGGCGCGTGAGCTACAAAAACCTCAAAGACGGCAGCAAGTTCGAAACCGACGCCAAGTTCGTGTTCATCGGCGCCGGCGGCGGTGCCCTGCACCTGCTGCAGAAGTCGGGCATCCCTGAGGCTCGCGAATACGCCGGCTTCCCGGTGGGCGGTTCGTTCCTGGTGACCGACAACCCGGCCATCGCCGAGCAACACCTGGCCAAGGCCTACGGCAAGGCTTCGGTGGGTGCGCCACCGATGTCGGTTCCTCACCTGGACACCCGCGTGCTGGACGGCAAGCGCGTGATCCTGTTTGGTCCGTTCGCGACCTTCAGCACCAAGTTCCTCAAAGAAGGTTCGTACCTGGACCTGCTGACCACCACGACCACCCACAACGTGTGGCCGATGACCAAGGTTGGCATCAAGGAATACCCGCTGGTGGAGTACCTCGCCGGTCAGTTGATGCTGTCGGATGAAGACCGCCTCAACGCGCTGAAGGAATACTTCCCTAACGCCAAGGCTGAAGACTGGCGCCTGTGGCAAGCGGGCCAGCGCGTGCAGATCATCAAGCGTGACGAAGCGGCCGGTGGCGTGCTGAAACTGGGCACCGAAATCGTCGCCTCCGCTGACGGTTCGATTGCCGGCCTGCTGGGCGCCTCGCCGGGTGCCTCGACGGCGGCGCCGATCATGCTGTCGGTGATCCAGAAGGTGTTCAAGGACAAAGTCGCGACCCCTGAGTGGCAGACAAAACTGCACCAGATCGTGCCGAGCTACGGCACCCAACTGAACAACGATCCGGTGAAAGTGGCAGAGGAATGGGCCTACACCGCCAAGGTGCTGGAACTGCCGACGCCACCGGTGATTGGTCAAGTCGCAGCTCCCGTTGTAGAGGCTGAGAAAGCCAAAGCGCCGAAAGAAAACGCTTCGGCAGATATGGCACTGTAATCCGCTCGCCCCCATCGTTTGGATGGGGCGCCGCGATAGCTGAACCGCAGAAAACAAAGCCCGCGAACCGGTGACGGTTGGCGGGCTTTTTTGTGGGCAGAAGAGCGCAGTCAAACTGTGGGAGCGGGCTTGCTCGCGAAGACGGTGGGTCAACCAAAGAATACTTTGGCTGACCCACCACCCCCTGTAGGAGCGAGCTCGCTCGCGATGGACGTCAACGATAACGCGGGCCACCTGAATGCCCGCGTCGCCCGGACATTCATCGCGAGCAAGCTCGCTCCTACATGGGGTTGCACTTCAAAACCCACCTCGTTAACCTTCCCCCGTCGCTGCCAAATCAGCGATCGGGTGTGGTAGCCCGGTTTTACTTCACGGACCCAGAACGCCTCAGGGCGTTTTTTTATGCTGGCTGCTTTGTGGCGGCTGTGCATGGGAGGCTTCGGCCTGCCGGGTTTCTGTGACCGGTCTACCACCCCGTGTACAGCCGTCTCCCCATTTAGCGTGGTAGCGGAAGGGGGAGATGCTCACTTCACAGAAAGGAGCTGCACAATGTTCAAGGTGACACCCAATCCCCCGGATACTGATGACCAAGCAGACACCGATCCGCTAACTCCACCCCCCAAGCCAGCCATGGCCGAACGCCGCCCCAACCCCATCTTCACCATCGCCCCCGACGTCAACAACGAAACCCTCCTGGTTCACGCCTGTGAAACCCTGGCATCTGCCAGTGTCATGGCCAGCGAACTGGCATTCATCCTCGATGGCCCGAAATGCAATCTGGCATTGGGGATCGAGCAGATGATTGCTTTGGCGGAGCTGTCGATCAATCGGGTGCTGGATAACGTCGATCCGCAGGAATAGACGAGCTAGGCGTGTCGTTCTGATCCGTAAAAAAAGAGCCTGCGAACCGGGGACGGTTGGTGGGCTTTTCAGTGGTAAGCAGAACGCAGTCAAACTGTGGGAGCGGGCTTGCTCGCGAAGGCGGTGTGTCAGTCGCCATTGATGACAGCCTGTCCCCATTCCTTTGTAGGAGCGAGCCTGCTCGCGATGACGGTGGGTCAGCCAAAGAATAGGTTGGCAGACCCACCGCCATCGCTGGCAGGCCAGCTCCCACAGGGACTGTCGTTGGCTCTGGATTTAGTGCACGAAAAAGCCCGGCTGATCAGGCCGGGCTTTTCGTGTGCTGCGGTGTAGCGGGTTGCTTAGGCGACGGAGTTGCCTTGCAGGCGGTCGGAGCCGTCAGCAGCAACCTCGTTACCTTTCAGACGATCCGAACCATCGGCAGCCAC
The DNA here is from genome assembly GCF_001984065.1 of Pseudomonas sp. KK4. Taxonomy (GTDB): domain Bacteria; phylum Pseudomonadota; class Gammaproteobacteria; order Pseudomonadales; family Pseudomonadaceae; genus Aquipseudomonas. Next base: position 192 of record NZ_LYVP01000144.1, on the reverse strand, counting down.
TTCGTTACCTTTCAGACGATCTGAACCGTCAGCAGCAACCTCGTTGCCTTTCAGGCGATCCGAACCATCAGCAGCGACTTCGTTGCCTTTCAGACGATCCGAACCATCAGCGGCAACCTCGTTACCTTTCAGACGATCCGAACCATCAGCAGCAACCTCGTTGCCTTTCAAACGATCAGAACCATCAGCCGC
>NZ_LYVP01000143.1 GCF_001984065.1 Pseudomonas sp. KK4 | reverse complement strand
TGCGCAGCCGGACGGGAGCAAGCTCCCTCGCCACATAAGTTCGCTCGCCACATTAGCTTCACCGGCCTGTGGATTTGCATCAGGTTCCACACCGTGGAACCACATTCGATTGTCCTCGCGCGCGTCTCGCGGTTATCTGGCGCTGAGCGCGACCTGCCTTTGATGTGTCGCGAAATCACTGCGAACAAAAAGAACGGGAATTCACCCGGCACGAGGACAACCGCCATGTATCAGCACATCCTCGCCTGGCTCAACGACGTAGCCAGCGACCTGCACGCCACCCGCCACGACATCCACGCCCACCCTGAACTCGGCTTCGAAGAAAACCGTACTTCGGCGCTGGTCGCCCGGTCGCTTGAAGAATGGGGCTACGAGGTCCACACCGGCATCGGCAAGACCGGCGTGGTCGGCGTGCTGCGCAACGGCAGCAGTTCGCGCAAGCTCGGGATTCGGGCCGACATGGATGCGCTGCCGATCATTGAAAACACCGGCGCCGCCTACAGCAGCAAACACCAAGGCTGCATGCACGCCTGCGGCCACGACGGCCACACCACCATGCTGCTGGGGGCGGCGCGTTACCTGGCGGCGACCCGCCAGTTCGACGGCACCCTGACCCTGATTTTCCAGCCTGCCGAAGAAGGTCAGGGCGGCGCCGAGGCAATGCTCGCCGATGGCTTGCTCGAGCGATTCCCCTGCGATGCGCTGTTCGGCATGCACAACATGCCAGGCCTGCCGGCCGGGCACCTGGGCTTTCGCGAAGGGCCGATGATGGCGTCCCAGGACCTGCTGACGGTGACTATCGAAGGCGTCGGCGGCCACGGTTCGATGCCGCATCTGGCGGTGGACCCGCTGGTGGCGGCGGCCAGTGTGGTCATGGCCCTGCAAACCGTGGTGGCGCGCAACATCGATGCGCAGCAGGCCGCCGTCGTAACGGTGGGTGCGTTGCAGGCTGGGGAGGCGGCCAACGTCATCCCACAGCAGGCAATCCTGCGTTTGAGCCTGCGTGCCTTGAATGCCCAAGTGCGCGAACAGACGCTCGAACGCGTGTGCGCCATCATCGACTCCCAGGCCCAGAGTTTCGGTTGCACTTCACGCATCGAACACCGCCCAGCCTACCCGGTGCTGGTCAACCACGCCGCCGAAACCGAGTTCGCCCGCAAGGTCGGCGTCGATCTGCTGGGCGCAGACGCCGTGGACGGCAACACCGCCAAACTGATGGGCAGTGAAGACTTCGCCTGGATGCTGCAGCGCTGCCCCGGCGCCTACCTGTTCATCGGCAATGGCGTGTCGCGGCCGATGGTGCACAACCCGGCCTATGACTTTAACGACGACATCCTCCTGACCGGCGCCGCGTACTGGGGCGCGCTGACCGAGAGCTGGCTCAAGCCGGCCTGACCCCCTCACTTTCTACTGCCGCTGGACCGGGCGCGCTCTGTTGCGCCCGGCATCACCCAACAGGTTTCTGGAGAGTTCCCCATGCACAGTTCAAGCACTGGCGTTTCGCGTACCCGGCAGGTGGTCGCCGCCGTCATCGGCAATGCGCTGGAATGGTATGACTTCATCGTTTACGGCTTTCTGGCGAGCATCATCGCCCGGCAGTTTTTTCCGTCCGAGGACGAATACGCTTCATTGCTGATGGCCCTGGCGACCTTCGGCGTCGGCTTCTTCATGCGCCCGGTGGGCGGCATTTTGCTGGGCATGTATTCGGACCGCAAAGGCCGCAAGGCAGCGATGCAGATGATCATCCGCCTGATGACGGTGTCCATCGCACTGATCGCCTTCGCGCCGAACTACGCCGCCATCGGCATGGGCGCGCCGCTGTTGATCGTGGTCGCGCGGATGCTGCAAGGCTTCGCCACCGGCGGCGAGTACGCCAGCGCCACGGCGTTTTTGGTGGAAAGCGCGCCGGCCCATCGCAAGGGGTTGTACGGTTCCTGGCAACTGGTCGGGCAATGCCTGGCGGTGTTCGCCGGGGCGGGGATGGTGGCGTTGTTTACCCATCTGCTGTCGCCCGAGGCGCTGGACAGCTGGGGCTGGCGCATTCCCTTCATGATCGGTTTGCTGATCGGCCCGGTGGGCCTGTGGATTCGCAAGCACATGGAGGAGCCGGAGGAGTTCCTCGAAGCGCGCAAACAGGCCAAAGGCGCCAGCCCGAGCCTGCTGCAGGTGATCGGCGAACATCGCCGCGCGATTCTGGTGTCGATGGGCCTGGCCTGTGGCGCCACGGTATCGTTCTACGTGGTGCTGGTGAACATGCCGACCTTCGCCCACAAGAACCTCGGCCTGCCGCTGGACCAGGTGCTGCTGGTGCAGATGCTCGCAGTGGCGGTGATGACCGTGGTGATTCCGTTGTCCGGCGCGCTGTCGGATCGCCTCGGTCGCCGTCCGGTGCTGATGGCCTTCACCCTGGCGTTTTTCCTGATGGTCTATCCGCTGTACGTGTGGGTCGCGGCGGCGCCTTCTGTGGAGCGTTTGCTGGTGATGCAACTGCTGTTGTGCAGCGCGATCGGCGGCTTCTTCGGCCCGGCACCGACGGCGCTGGCCGAGCAGTTTCCCATCGAAGTGCGCTCCACCGGGGTCTCGGTGGCGTACAACGTCGCGGTCATGGTGTTCGGCGGTTTCGCGCCGCTGATCGTCACTTGGCTGAGCAAGGTCCTGGCCACGCCGGTGGCGCCGTCCTTCTATGTATTGTTCGCTTGCCTGCTGACGCTGTTGGGTACTTACTGCATGCAGGAGGCGCCGCGGGCAAAGCGATCCGTCGCCCTTAACCTTGAGGTGAAATCTTGAGCATCCATCCGATCGTTGAACTGGACGCCGATGCGTTGTCCCGTGCCATCCACTCGCGGCAAGTGTCCTGCCGTGAGGTGATGCAGGCCTATCTGGCGCAGATCGAGCGCTTCAATCCCCAGGTCAATGCACTGGTGTCGCTGCGCCCGGACCAAGAGCTGCTGGACGAAGCCGACGCCTGCGACCGTCAACTGGATCAGGGCCAGTCCCGGGGCTGGATGCACGGCATGCCGCAGGCGATCAAGGACCTGGCGGCCACTGCCGGTCTGCGCACCACCCTGGGTTCGCCGCTGTTTGCCGAGCAGGTGCCGGCCCACGATGCCATCAGTGTGGCGCGGGTGCGCGACGCCGGGGCGATCATCATCGGCAAGAGCAATGTCCCGGAATTCGGCCTCGGCTCGCAGAGCTACAACACCCTGTTCGGCACCACCACCAACGCTTACGACCCGACGCTGGTGGCCGGCGGCAGCAGCGGCGGGGCGGCGGTGGCGCTGGCCTTGCGCATGCTGCCGGTGGCCGACGGCAGCGACATGATGGGCTCGCTGCGCAACCCGGCGGCGTTCAACAACGTGTTCGGTTTTCGCCCGTCCCTGGGCCGCGTGCCCCATGGTCCGGCGCCCGAGGTGTTCGTCCAGCAACTGGCCACCGAAGGGCCGATGGGCCGCACCGTCACCGACGTCGCCCGCCTGCTCGGCACCCAGGCCGGCTACGACCCGCGAGTGCCATTGTCGCTGACCCAGGACCCGGAGATGTTCCATCAGTCGCTGGTGCAGGATTTCAGCGAGGTGCGCGTCGGCTGGCTCGGCGATTACAACGGTTACCTGCCAATGGACCCGGGTGTGATGAGCCTGTGCGAATCGGCGCTGCAGGATTTCGCGGCGCTGGGCTGCAAGGTCGAAGCCTGCTGGCCGGATTTTTCCATGGAGCGCCTGTGGCAAACCTGGCTGGTGCATCGGCACTGGCTGGTGCACGGCAGCCTCGGCGCGCTGTATGCCGACCCGCACAAACGCGACTTGCTCAAGCCCGAAGCGCAATGGGAAATCGAGGGGGGCATGGGCCTGAGCGCGGCGGACGTTTATCAAGCGTCGGTCAGCCGAAGCGAGTGGTATCGGGCGTTGAACGAGTTGTTCGAGCGTTACGATTTCCTGTTGCTGCCCACTGCCCAGGTGTTCCCTTTTGATGCACGCACACCATGGCCGCGCGTCGTTGGCGGGCAGACCATGGACACCTATCACCGTTGGATGGAAGTGGTGATCGGCCCGACCCTGGCCGGTTTGCCGAGCATGAACGTGCCGGTGGGCTTCAACCCGCAGGGTTTGCCGATGGGCCTGCAAATCATTGGCCGGGCCCAGGCCGACCGCGCCGTTTTGCAACTGGCTTATGCCCACGAACAACTGACGCAATGGGTCAAGCGTCGCCCACCCGCCTGTCTGCAAAACGCCTGAGCAAGCCTGCCAGGCGCGTAACTTGCTGTACTTTATAGTTCATCCATTTCGGGCAAAGGGAGGTCGACTATATGGACAGCAAGGCAGAAACCGGCAGCGTGCGTTCCGTGGAGCGCGCCCTGGCAATTGTCGAGTTGCTGGGCGAGCATCAGGCGCTGGGCCTTGAGCAATTGCATTACCTGACGGCCCTGCCCAAGGCTACGGTGTCGCGCATGTTGCTGACCTTGCAGGAGCAGGGTTGGGTCTATCGCGGTTTGAGTGACCGGCAATACCGGCTGTGCGCCAAGCGCTTGTTTGGCGACAGCCAGCTGCGCTTCAAGCGGCGCCTGGTGGAACGTGCCGCGCCGCTGTTGCTGGAGCTGAGCGAACGCACCGGGCTGGTGGCGGACCTGTCGTGCTTCGACGGCGAACGGGTGGAGGTCATGGAAAGCTCGATCCCCGGCGTGCTGCGCAAACGCTATCCGAACAACTGCCAGATCGTCGGGCACCATGCCAGTCTGTTTCATTCCGCCATGGGCCGGGCGTGCCTGGGTGAACTTCAAAGCCATGAGGTGCAGCGCCTGGCCCAGCGTGAACGGCTCGATGACGAGTCGGTGTTCAGTGCCACCGAACAAGTGTTGCATCAGGGGTTTGGCCAGCGCACCGAGGGCCATTGGGAATACCCGGTGCGTTTGCCGTTCCTGATACGCGCGGTAGCGCTGCCGATTCACGCCGATGGTCGACTGGTGGGCAGCATGGCCCTGCACTGGCCGATGGATGAGGCGCCGGTGGAGCGGGTTTTGAGTTTGCACCTCAACAGTCTGGCGGCGACCATTGGCCATGTGCAGCAGGCGATGGCCTAGATGAAGTCCCGCGGGTGAAAACTTGAAGCAGGGGGGCGTGGTGAGGGGATTTATCCCCGCTGCGCTGCGAAGCAGTGCCAATGCTTGAAGGTGCAATTTGCCTGATACAACGTATCGTCTGGTTTTGGGAGTGCTTCGCGCTCCAGCGGGGATAAATCCCCTCACCACAAGGAATACCCTCACCACAGCTAATCCCATCCAAAGGGAAGGTGTTGAGGCGAAGAAAGTTTGCAACCTGTGTCAGGGCGGTTAAGGTTCAGCACAGGTTTCTCTGCCCCACGGGTTTCTATGTTCAAGCGGTCTGTCACTCACACCCTCGCCCTGTTGCTGTTGAGCGGCGCTGCGCTGTCGGCCCGGGCCGATTGGTACCTCGATGGCGAGTCCTCGCGGTTGTCCTTCGTCAGCACCAAAAACGCCAATGTCTCCGAAGTGCAGCGCTTTCTGGTGTTGCACGGCAAGGTCGAACCCAGTGGCTTGGCGCAGGTGGAGGTCGAGCTGGACTCGATCAACAGCGGCATCCCGTTGCGCGACGAACGCATGCGCAAGGAACTGTTCGAAATCGAGAAATTCCCTGACGCGCTGATCACTACGCACATCGATCTGCGCCCGATCAACGACCTGGCCCCCGGCGCGCAACTGGAGTTGCGACTGCCCCTGACCGTCGACCTGCACGGCAAACAACACACCTACGACGCCGAACTGCTGGCCACCCGCCTGGATGATCGACGCTTCCAGGTGGTCACCCTGGAGCCGCTGGTGATCAATGCTGCAGACTTCGACCTGGCCCCTGGCCTGGAAGCCCTGCGCCAGCTCGCCGGGCTGTCGGCCATCAGCCTGTCGGTGCCGGTGGGTGCCGTCCTGATCTTCACGGCGCGCTGACATGGCCGGCGCGATTTTTCCATGGCGTGAAGGCAACAGCTTCGAGCTGCTGATCGACGGCCCGCAGTTCTTTCCGCGCATGCTGGTGGCCATCGCCCGTGCCGAAGAACAAGTCGAACTGGAGTTGTACCTGGTGGAGGCGGGCGCCTGTGCCGAGGCCATGGTGCAGGCATTGGTCCAGGCCGCCGAGCGCGGGGTGCGGGTGCGTTGCCTGTTCGATGATTACGGCAGCCTCGCGTTTACCCTGGCCTTGCGCCAGCGCCTGACAGCCGCCGGGGTCGAGTTGCGGTTCTACAATCGCCTGAGCTGGCGACGCTGGGTCGGCAATTTCTATCGCGATCACCGCAAGTTGCTGCTGGTGGACCAGCGCCTGGCAGTGGTCGGCGGCACCGGCGTCACCGATGAGTTCTGGAGCCCCGGCGAAGACGTCAGCGAGTGGCATGAAGTGATGGTGGAAATTACCGGCCCTTTGGTGCTCGACTGGCAGTTGCTGTTCGACCGGCAATGGATCGCCAACCGCCATCGCCGCGCCTGGAAGCCCGCCTCGCATTTCGGCCTGCCGCGCCTGCCCCGGGTACCGTCCACCGGCGAGGGCATGGGCCGGGTGGCCTACGCCGACGCCCGCCAGCACCGGGACATCCTGCAATCGCTGATTCGTGCGTTGAACAGCGGTCAGCGGCGTATCTGGCTGGCCACGCCGTACTTCCTGCCCACCTGGAAAGTCCGCCGCTCCCTGCGCCGCGCGGCTGCCCGGGGCGTCGATGTGCGCCTGCTGCTGACCGGCCCACGCACCGATCACCCGTCGGTGCGCTACGCCGGGCATCGCTACTACCCGCGGTTGCTCAAGGCTGGGGTGAGGATCTTCGAATACCAGCCGTGTTTCCTGCATTTGAAGATGGTGCTGATCGATGACTGGGTGAGCATTGGCTCATGCAACTTCGATCACTGGAATTTGCGCTTCAACCTAGAGGCCAATCTCGAAGCGCTGGACCCTGAGTTGACGCGAGCGGTGGCGGCGAGTTTCGAGACGGATTTCGCGCTGAGCCAGGAAGTGAGCCTGGAGGCCTGGAAACGCCGGCCGTTGTGGCGACGAGTCAAGCAGCGGGTGTGGGGATGGGTGGATCGGGTGGTGGTGAATCTGCTGGATAGACGGGGATAGTCGCCACACCTCAATACAAAGTGGGAGCGGGCTTGCTCGCGAAGGCGGTCTGTCAGTCAATGAAGTGTTGACTGGAAGACCGCTTTCGCGAGCAAGCCCGCTCCCACAGGTGGTGATGTGTTGCTTCGAAAAACTACAGCAACTCAAAGCTCTGCTGCGTCACGTCCCTGGAATCCAGGCCGATCTGCACGTTGAACTTGCCAGGCTCGGCTGCGTACTTGAGCTGGGCGTTGTAGAACTTCAGGTCGTCCTCGGTGATGGTGAAGTGCACGACTTTCTGTTCGCGGGCCTTGAGCAGCACTTTCTGGAAGTTCTTCAGCTCTTTGATCGGGCGGATCATCGAGCCGGCGACGTCCTGGATGTACAGCTGCACCACGGTTTCGCCGTCGCGCTTGCCGGTGTTTTTCACGGTGACGCTGGCGTCGAGCTTGCCGGTCTTGTTCAGCGTGGTCGACGACAGCGCCATGTCGCTCAGGCTGAAGTCGGTGTAGCTCAGGCCATAGCCAAACGGGAACAGGGGGCCTGTGGTGTCATCGAAATACTGCGAGGTGTAGTTGCCCGGCTTGCCCGGGGTGAAGGGCCGGCCGATGCTCAGGTGGTTGTAGTAGGTCGGAATCTGACCTACCGAGCGTGGGAAGGTGATCGGCAGTTTGCCCGACGGGTTGTAGTCGCCGAACAGCACGTCGGCGATGGCGTTGCCGCCTTCGGTGCCGCTGAACCAGGTTTCCAGGATCGCATCGGCCTGGGCGTTCTCTTCGAGAAGCGACAGCGGACGGCCGTTCATCAGCACCAGCACCAGCGGCTTACCGGTGGCTTTGAGGGCGCGGATCAGTTCACGCTGGTTTTCCGGGATGTTCAGGTCGGTGCGGCTCGATGATTCGTGGGACATGCCACGGGATTCGCCCACGGCGGCGACCACCACGTCGGCATCCTTGGCCGCTTTCACCGCTTCGTCGATCAACACATTGGCCGGGCGCGGATCATCGACCACTTCCGGGGCATCGAAGTTGAGGAAGTTCAGGTAGTCGAGGACTTTCTTGTCGCTGGTGATGTTGGCGCCACGGGCGTAGATCAGCGTCGATTTGTCGCCGATCACATTGCTCATGCCGTCGAACAGGGTCACCGATTGTGCCGGCTTACCGGCGGCGGCCCAGCTGCCCATCATGTCGATCGGCGCCTTGGCCAGCGGGCCGACCAGGGCGATTTTCGCGGTTTTCTTCAGCGGCAGGGTTTCATTCTGGTTCTTGAGCAACACCAGGCTGCGGCGTGCCACGTCGCGGGCTTCAGTGCGGTGCAGGCGGCTGTCGGCGTAGGTGTCGGCCGGGTCATCCTCGGCCTTGCCGATGCGCAGGTACGGGTCCTTGAACAGGCCCATGTCGTACTTGGCGTCCAATACCGCACGCACGGCGTTGTCGATGTCGCTCTGCTGGATCTCGCCGGACTTCAACAGGCCCGGCAGCTCCTTGCCGTACAGGGTGTCGTTCATGCTCATGTGGATGCCGGCCTTGATCGCCAGCTTCGCCGCTTCGCGACCGTCAGCCGCCACGCCGTGCTTGATCAGCTCGAAGATCGCCCCGTGGTCGCTGACCGCCAGGCCCTTGAAGCCCCAGTCCTTGCGCAGCAGGTCGTTCATCAGCCAGGTGTTGGCGGTGGCCGGTATGCCGTTGATCGAGTTCAGCGCCACCATCACGCTGCCGGCACCGGCGTCGATGGCCGCGCGGTAGGGTGGCAGGTAGTCCTGGTACATCTTGACCGGGCTCATGTCGACCACGTTGTAGTCGCGGCCACCCTCGACCGCGCCGTACAGGGCGAAGTGCTTGACGCTGGACATGATGCTGTCGGCGGCATTGGCGCCGGTGCCCTGGAACGCCTTGACCATCACCCCGGCAATGCGCGACACCAGGTAGGTGTCTTCGCCGAAACCTTCGGAGGTGCGGCCCCAGCGCGGGTCGCGGGAGATATCGACCATCGGCGCGAAGGTGATGTCGAGGCTGTCAGACGCGGCTTCCTTGGCGGCGATGCGACCGGACAGGCCGATGGCGTCCATGTCCCAGCTCGAGGCCAGGGCCAGCGGGATCGGGAAAATGGTGCGGTGGCCGTGGATCACGTCGTAGGCGAAGAACATCGGGATCTTCAGGCGGCTGCGCATGGCCGCGTCCTGCATGGGACGGTTTTCCGGGCGGGTGATGGAGTTGAACGTGCCGCCGATGTTGCCGGCGGCGATCTCCTTGCGGATCAGCTCCCGGGGCATTTCCGGGCCGATGCTGATCAGGCGCAGTTGGCCGATTTTTTCATCGAGGGTCATCTGCTTCATCAAATGGCTGACGAAGGCTTCCTTGTTTTCAATCGGTGCGGGGGTCGTGGCGGCCAATACGGTATGACTGGCCAGGCTGACGAACAGACCCAGCAAACACAGCTTCTTCATGAATAGTTTTCTCAAGGGCCCAAGCGGCGATGCACACGCCGGACAGCCAAAATTTAGGGAGCGTCTATTGTTGTTCGGATGCAGGCTGAAAAAACGCCAGCCAAACGACGGATGTTTTTTCGCGCAGGGCCTCTTTTTAGCCCATCAGTGCGTCGCAATCCAGAGGCGCGGCCGATTATGCCCCAAGAGCCGGCCAAGAAGGTTGCCGGTTGTTTTTTCCATGCAATGTGAAGGGAGCATCACTGTGATGAATGTACGACAGTCCTACCGGTCGAGGCTGCAGATCGCCACGCTGCTGGTGTTGGCCACCTTGTTGACCGCCTGTGGCATCAACAACATCCCGACCTTGGACGAGCAGGCCAAGGCCGCGTGGGGGCAGGTGCAGAACCAGTATCAGCGCCGTGCCGATCTGATTCCCAACCTGGTGGAAACGGTCAAGGGCTATGCCAAGCATGAGGAGGAGACCCTGACCGCAGTGATCGAGGCGCGGGCCAAGGCCACCTCGATCCAGGTCGATGCCTCGACCCTGGACAACCCGGAGAAGCTCAAGCAGTACCAACAGGCCCAGGATCAGCTCAGCGGGGCCTTGAGTCGTTTGATGGTGGTGTCCGAGCGCTATCCGGATCTGAAAGCCAACCAGAACTTCCTGGCCCTGCAATCGCAGCTCGAAGGCACGGAAAACCGCATCGCCGTGGCCCGGCGCGACTTTATCCTCGCGGTGCAGAAGTACAACACCGAGATCCGCACCTTCCCCGGTCGCCTGTGGCACAGCGTGATGTACAGCGACCTGCCGGTTCGCGAGACCTTCGAGGCCACCCCAGGCTCGGAAAAAGCACCGCAAGTGAAGTTCTGAAACGGCTGTGCACGGATGGGGTTGCCAATGCGCGTGATGAAGATGGGCCTGGTGCTGTGGCTGTGGGTGTTTGCCATGGCGGTCCAGGCCGACTTGAAGTTTCCCGAGCTGACCGGGCGGGTGGTGGACAACGCCCAGATGATCGAGCCGGCCGTGCGCGAACAGCTGACGCAACAGCTTCAGGCCCATGAAAAGACCACCGGCGAGCAGTTGGTGGTCGTGACGTTGCCAGACCTGCAGGGCACCGACATCGCCGACTTCGGCTATCAACTGGGCCGTTACTGGGGCATCGGCCAGAAAGACAAGAACAACGGTGCCTTGCTGACCATCGCCCGGGATGAGCGCAAACTGCGGATCGAGGTGGGTTACGGCCTGGAAGATCGCCTGACCGACGCCCAGAGTTCGGTGATCATCAATCAGGTGATCACCCCGGCGTTCAAGGCCGGCAACTACAGCAAGGGCATCAGCGACGGCGTGGCGGCGATGCTGGTGGTGCTGGGGGGCAATCCGCTGGACGAGCCGTCGACGGTGTATGAGTCCGGCGGCGACCCGGAGGACGATTTCGTCTCACGCCATCCGGGGCTGTTCGTGTTTTTGGTGTTGTTGTTCATCCTGACGGTGTTTGTTTGCCAGATGCTCGGTATCCTGCCCGCCGGCCGGGGTGGTTCCGGTGGTTCCGGGGGCGGCTTTGGCGGTGGCGGCGGCTTCGGCGGCGGTGGAGGCG
>NZ_LYVP01000142.1 GCF_001984065.1 Pseudomonas sp. KK4 | reverse complement strand
GCAGCTCTTCAACCAGCACGAAGCGGCTGAAGGCATCCAGCCCGGCACCGCCATAGGCTGGCGGCAAGGTCAGGCCGACCCAGCCGCGCTGGGCCAGTTGGCGACTGAAGGCGGCGTCGAAACCGGTCCAGCTGCGCGCCCGCACATCGGCCTGCACCGCCGGCAGGTGTTCGGCCAGGAAGCGTTTCACTTCGGCACGAAAGGCCTCGGCGTGCGCCGGCAGCGCGGTCAGGCGAAAGGCGTCGAGCAGGCTGCTCACTGGCCACCCCCATTGACTTTGCCGTACAGCGTCACCACACAGGCGCCACCCAAACCGAGGTTGTGGGCCATGGCCAGGCGGGCGCCCTCGACCTGCCGTTGCTCGGCGTTGCCGCGCAGTTGCTGGGTCAGTTCATAACACTGCGCCAGACCGGTGGCGCCCAGCGGGTGCCCCTTGGACAGCAGGCCACCGGACGGATTGACCACGATCTGCCCGCCGTAGGTGTTGTCGCCGTCCATCACGAACTTCTCGGCGCCGCCTTCAGGGCACAAGCCCAGCGATTCGTAGCAGATCACCTCGTTCTGGGCGAAGCAGTCGTGGAGCTCGCAGACATCGATGTCCTGGGGACCGACGCCGGCCTTTTCGTAGACCTGGCCGACGGCGGCCTGGGTCATGTGGGTGCCGACCCAGTCGAGCATCGAGGGTTTCTCGAAGTTGAAGGATTCGGGGGTGTCGGTGGTCATCGCCTGGGCAACGATTTCCACGTCACGGCGCAGGCCATGCTTTTTGGCGAAACGCTCGGAGACCAGGATCGCCGCTGCGCCACCGCAGGTCGGCGGGCAGGCCATCAGACGGGTCAGCACGCCTGGGAGGATCACCGGGTCATTCATCACGTCTTCGACGCTGAGCACCTTGCGAAAAAGTGCCAGAGGGTTGTTGGCGGCATGCCGGCTGGCCTTGGCACGCACCGCGGCGAAGGTCTCGACGCTGGCGCCGTATTTGTGCAGGTATTCGCGCCCGGCACCGCCGAAGGTGCGTATGGCTTGCGGCATGCCTTCCATGTCGGCGGTGAGGCCGCGCAGGATCGGCAGGAAACGCTCGCGGGTCGGCGGGCGGTCGTCCCAGTGGGATTTGAGCGCACCGGCCTGCATCTGCTCGAAACCCACCGCCAGCACGCAATCGACCGAACCGGATTCGATGGCTTTGCGCGCCAGGAACAGTGCGGTGGAACCGCTGGAGCAGTTGTTGTTGACGTTGACCACCGGTATCCCGGTCATGCCCACTTCGTAGAGCACGGTCTGGCCGCAGGTGGAGTCGCCGTAGACGTAACCGGCGTAGGCTTCCTGGACCAGGTGGTAGTCGATCCCGGCATCGGCCAGGGCGCGGCGCACCGCTTCGGCGCCCATCTGAACGTAGCTCGGGCTGTCGCTGGGCTTGCGGAACGGGATCATGCCGACGCCGGCAACCAGTACTTTTTCGCTCATGGTGTTACCTGCAAATAGGAGGGGGAACGGATCACAACTGGCGCGCGATCAACTCGCGCAGCACTTCGCTGGTGCCACCGAAAACGCGGGTGACGCGCATGTCGACGAAGGCGCGGGCAATCGGGTACTCCATCATGTAGCCGTAGCCGCCATGCAGCTGAACCATGTCGTCGATGCACTTGCACAGGGTTTCGGTGGCCAGCAGCTTGGCGATGGCCGACTCCTGCACCGTCAGGCGACGACGCATGTGTTCGCCGATGTAGTGGTCGATGGTCAGGCGCACGGCCGTGGCCTGGGCCTTGATGTCGGCGAGCTTGAACTTGGTGTTCTGGAAGTCCCAGACGGTCTGGTTGAAGGCCTTGCGGTCCTTGACGTAGTCAACGGTCTGTTCCAGCAGGCGTTCGAGTTTGGCGGCGCTGTACAGGGCGATCACCAAGCGCTCCTGGGGCAGTTCTTCCATCAGGTGCATGAAGCCTTTGTTTTCTTCACCGAGCAGGTTGCCCACCGGCACGCGCACATCGTCGAAGAACAGCTCCGCGGTGTCGGCGGCGTGCTGGCCGACCTTGTCCAGCTTGCGGCCGCGACGGAAACCTTCGCGGTTGCACTCGACCATGATCAGGCTGCAGCCCTTGGCGCCAGCCGATGGGTCGGTCTTGCACACCACCACGACCATGTCGCAGGTCAGGCCGTTGCTGATGAAGGTCTTGCTGCCGTTGATCACCCACTCGTCACCGTCACGCACGGCCGTGGTGCGTATGGCCTTGAGGTCGGAACCGGTGCCCGGCTCGGTCATCGCCACGGCCAATACGGTTTCGCCGGTGCAGATTTTCGGCAGCCATTGCTGCTTCTGCTCTTCGGTGCCCAGGCGCACGATGTAGGGCGCGACGATGTCCGAGTGCACGCCCAGGCTCCAACCCGAGACGCCGGCGCGGTACAGCTCTTCGATCAACACCGCCGAGTGCCCGAAGTCCCCGCCACCACCGCCGTACTCGGCCGGCACAGTGAGGCACAGCAGGTTGTGGCGACCGGCCTTGAGCCAGGTTTCCCGGTCGACCTGGCCGTCCTTGTCCCACTGCGCCTGCTTGGGCAGGCACTCACGCTCGAAAAAACGCCGCGCGGTTTCGCGCAGCATTTCGTGGTCTTCACGGTAGACGGTACGGTTGATATGCATCGGGCTCTCCAGGGGATGGCCAGGCAGACGAGCGCCTGGTTCGTGGAGCCAATGTATTGCCTGGGGTGGGGATTGAAGCCACCCGGATCGGGTAGCAACTGGCGGGTGACGGGAAACCCACTGTAGGAGCCGAGCTTGCTCGCGATGGCGGTGTATCAGGCACAGGGATGCTGGATGTGCCGACGCCTTCGCGAGCAAGCCCGCTCCCACAGTATTGTCGGGCGAATGCACTATTTGCGGACGACACAAAACCTGTAGGAGCCGAGCTTGCTCGCGATGGCGGTGTATCAGGCACAGGGATGCTGGATGTGCCGACGCCTTCGCGAGCAAGCCCGCTCCCACAGGGTGTTGTGGTGTGGTTATGGATTGGGTTGGCGCAGGTTGCGCTTGAGGACTTTGCCGGCGGCAGAGAGGGGTAAGGCGTCGCGCAACTCGATGCTTTTCGGGCATTTGTAGCCGGCGATGAATTCGCGGCAGAACAGACGCAGTTGCTCCGTATCCGCTTGGGCATCGGGCTTGAGCACCACCACCGCGTGCACCGCTTCGCCCCATTGTTCATGGGGAACGCCGATCACCGCGCACATCGCCACCGCCGGGTGTCGAGCCAGGACGTTCTCGACTTCCGCCGAATACACATTCTCGCCGCCAGTGACGATCATGTCCTTGAGCCGATCGACGATGAACAGATAGCCCTGCGCGTTCATGTACCCACCATCGCCGGTGTACAGCCAGCCATCGCGCAAGGCTCTGGCGGTTTCCTCAGGCTTGTTCCAGTAGCCCTGCATGATGTTCGGCCCGCGCACGATGATCTCGCCCACCGTGCCCCGCGGCACCTCATGCCCCTGCGGGTCGACGATTTTCACATTGACGCCCAGCCCGCCACGCCCCACCGAACGCGACAACCCGCTTCGGCGCGCGGCGAGGGTGTGATTGCACGGCAGGTTGCTCGACACCACCGGACAGGCTTCCGTCAGCCCGTAGGAATGGGACAACTCAAGGTCCGGCAAGCGCGCCAGCAGTTGCTCGACCATCTCCCCGGCGCTGGGGGACGCACCGTAGGTCAGGCGCTTGAGGCTGCTCAGGTCATGGCGATCGAAGTCCGGATGGTCCAACAGCGAAAGGATCATGGTTGGCACCAGCAGGGTTTCGCAGATCCGCTCTCGCTCGATCACCCGCAACACCTCCCCCGCATCGAAACCCGAGAGCAACACATGGCTTTCACCGGCCAGGAACTGGATCAGCGCCCGCGCCATGCCTGCCACATGGAACAGCGGCGCGACATGCAACAGTCGACCGTCACGAATCGGCGGCATATCGACCATGCGCGGCATGCACGCCGACCACAGGTTCCAGTGCGATTGCATGACGCCCTTGGGAAAACCGCTGGTGCCGCCGGTGTACATGATGCAGGCCAGGTCGTCGCCGCCGCGCCCGGCATCCTCGACCGCCGCCGCTTGCGCGATCAACTGCTCGTAACCCAGCATGCCCACCGGCGCTTCGCCCTCGCCGGCATAGATGAACCGCGGCACCTGGCGCGCAGTTTTACGGATGCCTTCGGCCAGCGCGGCGAAGTGCTCATCGACGATCAGGATCGCGGTGTTGCAATCGTCCAGTGCATAGACGATCTCCGGCACGCTCCAGCGGATGTTCACCGGGTTGAGCACCCCACCGCCCCACCACACGCCCATGATGTATTCCAGGTAGCGGTCGCTGTTGAGCGCGAGCATGCCGACCCGGTCGCCGGCCGCCATGCCCAGGGTTTGCAAGGCCCCCGCCAGGCGGGCGACGCGATCGCCAAACTGCTGATAGGTCTGGCGACGATCACCGAAGACCGTCGCGATGCGCTGCGGCTCTTGCTGCAAGATCCGTTGCAGGCATTGGGTCATGTACATGGTGTTGCCTTCCAGGTGGTGTGTCCGTCGGGATCAATGCCGGCTGTGCCGACCTCTTCGCTGGCAGGCCAGCTCCCACAGGTTGTTCTGGTGGATGCAAGTCCGTGAACAACACAAACCCTCTGTGGGAGCGGGCTTGCTCGCGAAAGCGCCAGAGCAGCCAACATTGATGCTGGATTTACCCACGCAATCGCCAAGCTTGCCCTCAACTCACCCCCCGATCCTTGCCCGCCCAGAACGGTTCGCGCAGGTCGCGCTTGAGCACCTTGCCGGCGCCGGACAGCGGCAGCGCGGTGCGGAACTCGACCGACTTGGGAGTCTTGTAGCCGGCGATCTGCCGCCGGCAATGCTCGATGATTTCTGCGCCCGCCACCTCTCGCTCCGGCCTGAGCACGATCACTGCGTGCACCGCTTCGCCCCACTGCCCGCAGGGAATGCCGATCACCGCGCAGGCGGCCACCGCCGGGTGACTGGAAATGGCGCTTTCAACTTCGCCGGAATACACGTTCTCGCCACCGGTGACGATCATGTCCTTGAAGCGGTCGACGATGTAGAGATAACCGTCCTCGTCCATGTAGGCGCCGTCGCCGGTGTGCATCCAGCCGCCACGCAGGGCCTGGGCGGTTTCTTCGGGTTTGTTCCAGTAGCCAAGCATGATGTTCGGTCCGCGCACCAGCACCTCGCCTACCGTCCCGCGGGGCACCTCGTTGTCGTGTTCGTCGACGATGCGCACCATCACCCCAAGCCCCGGACGCCCGGCCGAGCGCAGACGGCCATT
The DNA here is from genome assembly GCF_001984065.1 of Pseudomonas sp. KK4. GTDB lineage: Bacteria > Pseudomonadota > Gammaproteobacteria > Pseudomonadales > Pseudomonadaceae > Aquipseudomonas. Next base: position 6,275 of record NZ_LYVP01000142.1, on the reverse strand, counting down.
GGCGATGCCCTCGGCGCTGTGGTTTTGCGGGCCATTGGCACAGATCGGCGGCGCGGCTTCGGTCATGCCGTAGCCCTGGGTGAACTCGACGTTCGGCAAGGCTTTCAATGCCAGCTCCAGCAACGGCACGGCAATCGGCGAAGCGCCGTAGGTCAGGCTGCGCAGGCAGCTCAGGTCATGCTCGGGAAACTGCGGGTGCATGATCAACGCCTGCAGCATGGTCGGCACGATCAGGATGTCGGTGATCCGCTCGCGCTCGATGGTCTGCATCACCTGCAACGCGTCGAAGGCCGGGACGAAGATGCTCGGCAGGCCAAGCAACGAGATCAGAATCACCCGCGACAGCGCCGCCAGGTGGAACATCGGCGCGATATGCAAGGTCAGCGCATCGACCGGCACCGGCACATCGGCGGCGCGGGCCACGGCTGCCGTCCACAGGTTCATGTGCGACTGCATCACGCCCTTGGGCAGGCCGGTGGTGCCACCGGTGTAGAGGATGCTGGCCAGGTCGTCGCCACCGCGAAACGCATCGTCGACCGGGGTCGCCTCGCCAATCAACCGCTCATAGGACAGCATGCCCTCGGGCGCCGGACCGTCGCCGATATGAATCAGCAGGGGGCGCACCTTCGCAGTGCCCGCGATCGCCTCGGCCATCGGCAGGAAGGTGTCGTCGACCATCAGGAGGCGAGTGTCGCAATCGTCCAGCGAATAGACGATTTCCGCCACGCTCCAACGGATGTTCACCGGGTTGACCACGCCGCCGCCCCACCAGGTGGCCAGGTAGTACTCCAGGAAACGGTCGGAGTTAAGGCCCAGCAGGCCAACCCGGTCGCCGGTGTGCATGCCCAGGTTCTGCAAGGCGCCTGCAAGACGCGCCACTCGCTCGGCCAGTTGCGCGTAGGTGTGGCGCCGGTCACGAAACACGGTCGCCAGGGCATGGGGGCTTTGCTGCAGCATGCGGTGCAGCCCTTGAGTCAGGTACATGAGGCTCTCCTGTGAATTATTGTTGTCAGGCCAGACGCTTCACGCGCCGGTGTATTTCGGTGAGCGTTTCTCGGCGATGGCTACACGGCCTTCGGCGTGGTCCTTGCTGTCGCGCAGCAAACCCCAATGCAGATGGGCCTGGGTAGCAAAGTCTCGGGGGGTCAGGTGTGCGGTCTGCAGCGCCAGGCGCTTGATCGACTGCACCGCCAGCGGACCGTTGGCGGCAATCCGCTCGGCCAGTTCCAGAGCGGCTGGCAGTAGCCGCTCCTGGGGCAGGATGTCGACGATCAGGCCGATGTCCAGGGCTTGCCCGGCGTTGATCGGGTCGCCGGTCAGGGCCATTTTCATGGCGTGGGCCGCCGGTACGGCGCGCATCAGGTATTGCACGCCACCGGCCGCCGGAATGGTTGCATCGCACACTTCTGGCAGGCCGAAGGTCGCGCTGGCCACGGCGATGCGCAGGTCACACTGCAGGGCCAGTTCCAGACCGCCCCCCAGGCAGGCACCGTTGATCGCACCGATCAGTGGCTTCCAGATCTCCAGGTCGCCGAGGTCGAACAGGCGCGAGTAGCCGCCCTCTTCGGCTTCGGTTTCGCGGCTTTTCAATGACCCACCCACAGGCCCCGCCGGCAGCAGCGAATCCTTGTGGCTGGCGCCACAGCAGAACTCGCGCTCGCCGGCGCCGGTCAGCACGATGACCCGCACCTGCTCGTCATCCTGACAGGCCACCAGCGTCTTGCGCAGGTGCATCAGGTCGCTGACGGTCAGCCGGTTGTTCGACGCTTGCGCATCGAGCGTGATCAGCGCCACGTGCTCGATGATTTTGAATTGAATGGCCATGGGGCTGGCTCCTGCGCTCGGGATTTCCAAGGGGGTGATGAGATCGCGGTCAGGCCTTGAAGCCCAGGCCCAGTTCCCGCAGACGCTCGATGGCCTGGCTGTCGAAACCCCAGTCACGCAGGGCCGCGTCGCCGTGTTCGCCCCGCTCCGGTGCCGGTCGCGGCTGCGCCGATGGCGTGCTCAGGAACCGTGGCGCCGGCACCGGTTGCACCACGCCGTCGACCTCGATGAAACTGCCTCGCGCCACGCTGTGGGGATGCTCGGTGGCTTCGACAAAACCGAGCACCGGCACCACGCAGGCATCGCTGTGGGCGAAGGCTTCGGCCCATTGCGCACGGGTGCGACCGAGGAATGCCTGGGTGAAGGCCTGGCGCAATGTCGGCCAGCCGGCCCGGTCGTGCTGACGTGGCAGGTCGGCGTTGCTCAGGCCGAGAATCTCCAGCATCTGGGCATAGAAACGCGACTCGATCGGGCCGATGGACATGTGCTGGCCGTCGAGAGTTTCGTAGGTGTCATACCAGGGCGCTCCACCATCGAGCAGGTTGCTGCCACGCTGCTCGGTCCAGTGACCGCCGGCCAACAGGCCCCAGATCACCGAGCCCAGTTGCGCCGCGCCTTCGGTCATGGCGGCATCGACCACCTGCCCCGCCCCGCCGCGCTGTACGTTGACCAACGCCGCCAGCACACCCATCGCCAGCAACATGCCGCCACCGCCGTAGTCGCCCACCAGGTTCAGCGGCGGCACCGGGCGCCCGTCTTTCGGGCCGATGGCGGACAGTACGCCCGACAGGGCGATGTAATTGAGGTCATGGCCGGCGCGCTCGGCCATCGGCCCGGTCTGGCCCCAACCGGTCATGCGCGCATACACCAGGCGTGGGTTGCGCGCCAGAACGACATCCGGCCCAAGACCCAGTCGCTCCATGGTGCCGGGGCGAAAGCCTTCGATCACCACATCGGCGCGCTCGATCAGCTCCAGCGCAGCGGCGACACTCTCCGGGCGCTTGAGGTCGAGGGTGACCGAGCGACGGTTGCGCCCGGTGATGTCGGCGCGCTTGCCCTCGAGCTTGGGGCCCAGGTCGCTGGCTTTCACCGGACGATCGATGCGCACCACGTCGGCGCCCATGTCCGCCAGCAGCATCGTGCCAAAAGGCGCCGGGCCGATTGCCTCAAACTCCACCACTCGAATGCCGCTCAGTACGCCCATCGATACCGCTCCACTGTTATGACGGGGCGTCGGACAGCCCCTATTTTTGTGCCATCCAGTAAATCAATCCCCTCCCCGGCAACCACCACCCGCATCGGGTGGCGGTGATCAAACACAGGGCCATGACCGGCCAGCTGTGCGTTACACTCCGATGGATCGCGTCTACGCACATAACAAAAAAGATTCGGAAAGCCCCATGGACAAACCCCGCAAGCCCACTGCCCCGGACACGCCCGCCCGTCAGGTCTTGCAGCCGACACAGTCGCCGATCGTCAGCACCAAGCTGATCCCGCCGCGCAGTGCCGGGCGGCTGATTTCCCGCGAACGGTTGCAGGAGCAAATGCTCAAGACCCGTCGCCAGCGCTGCATCGTGCTCAAGGGCCCGGCCGGTTGCGGCAAGACCTCGACCCTGATCGCCTGGCGCCAGGCGCTGCTGCCGCTGGGCTTCGACGTCGCCTGGCTGACGCTGTCGGCGGACGACAACGAACTGACCCGGTTCATGGATTATTTGCTGGCCAGCCTCGGGCAGATCGATCCGGCGCTGGTGCATGAGGCCACGCAACTGGAAGGTCGCGGCATCGACAGCGAAGCGGTGGAGCGCACGGTCATCACCCTGGTGCGCAGCATCGCCAGCCGTGGCCGCGAACTGGTGCTGGTGCTCGATGACCTGCATCACCTGACCGACGTCGGCATCCACCAGGCCCTGCAATGGCTGATCGACTATGCGCCGGCCAACCTGCACCTGGCGCTGGTCTCGCGCAGCGCCGTGCCTTTGTCGCTGGCGCGGTTGCGCAGCCAGGAACTGGTGCTGGAACTGAACCTGCGAGATCTGCGTTTCACCCCGGCCGAGTCCGAACAGTTCCTCAAGGCGCAACTGGGCGAGATCAGCGCCCGTGAGGCGAAAGTGATGCATGAGTTGACCGACGGTTGGGTGGCCGGGCTGCAACTGCTGGCGGTCAGCCGCAAGAAAAACCGCCCGGCCGCACATTCGGTGGACCAGGCCCAGGTCCGCGACGATCAGGCCTTCGCGAAGTTTTTCGAAGTCGAGGTGCTGTCCCATCTGTCGCCGACGGACCTGGACCTGATGTTGCTCATGGCGGTGTGCAACCGGTTCTGCGCCTCCCTGTGCGCGGCACTCAGTGGCAACCCTGCTGCGGTCAGCGAAGCCAACGCCCTGCTCGCTCGGCTGGAGCGGGACAACCTGTTCCTGATCCCGGTGGACAGCGCCGGGCGCGACACCTGGTATCGCCTGCACCCGTTGCTGCGCGAAACCCTGCTCAAGTACTTCGATTCGCGCAGCAAGGCCGAGCAGCAGGCGGTGCACGCACGGGCCTGGGCCTGGTTCCGCGACCATCAGCACCTGGATGAAGCGGTGCACCATGCGGTGATGGCCGGCGACCCGGACTCGGCGGCCGATCTGGTGGAGCAACACGCCGAAGCGCTGTATGCCCATGGCGACCTGCGGATGCTGATCGAGCTGGTGCGGCTGCTGCCGGTCGAGCAAGTGCAGGCGCGGGTCTCGCTGCGCATTCTCAAGGCGCGGATGCAACTCTATGCGCGGGATTTCAACGCCTGTACCCAGACCCTCGATCGACTGTTCGTCGATGTGCCGGAACAGGACGTGCATGAGCGTTTCATGATCGCGCTGCTGCGTGCTTCCCTGGCCCTGCAGCGCGATGACACCGAGGCGGCGATGACGGTGCTGCCGCAACTGCTCAACCCACCGCCCGGCAGCAACAGCGTGGCCATTGGCTCCTGCACCAACATCCTGTCCTGGCTGTACATGCACCGCGGCGAATACGAAAAGGCGCGGCAGGTGCAGATCGATCGGCCGGTGCTGCTGATCAATGGCGAGCCGCTGCTGGGGACCACCGCCGGCAGCCTTCAGGGGCGTTGCATGATCGGCCTCAGTCATGCCCTCGAAGGCCAGATGAAACAGGCTGAACGGGTTTATCGCGATGTGATGCATGAAGCGGCGCAGTGCGGCAAGGCTGGGGCCGACGCGACTTACCTGTCGGCGGCGCTGCTGGGTGAGGTGCTTTACGAAACCAATGAGGTGGATGCAGCGTTCAAGCTGTTGTCGGGCTGGATCGACATTCTCGAGCGGATCTCGATTCCCGACTCGGTGCTGCGGGTGCTGCAAGTGTTATGGAATGTGCAGTGGCTGGCGGGGAATCATCAGGAGGCCCTGGCGTTTGTCGAGCGGCTGGATGAGTACGCGATCAAGCTTGGGCTGGAGCGTTTGCAGGCGTACTGCCTGACCTGGCAGGTCCGGTGGTTGATGATCCTCGGTGAGATGGCGCAGGCCCAGGCCAAACTGGAGCGCCTGGAAGCCATCGATGCCCGGCACCCGGATGCCGGGCAAACCGCGCTCAAGGAGATCCACATCCTGGCGGAGAATGCGCGGGCGCGCTGGCAGATTCACCAGGGTGACCTGGATGGGGCAATGAAGCGTATCGAGCAGTTGATCGAGACCTGTGAACGGCACCGCCGGCAACTGGGCACGGTGCGGTTGCTGGTGTTGAGTGCGGTGATCGAGTCCCAGCGCGGCAATCCGCAGGCGGCCCGAGACAAAATCCTTGAAGCGCTGCGCCGGGGCCAGCGGTTCGGGCTGTTGCGCAGCTTGCTCGACGCGCACCCGGATGCGCTGGCGCTGATCTCGGCCATCGCCAGGGGGGAAACCCTGGACCCGGTGCTGGCGTTCTACGTCGAACGCCTGCAAGCGGCCCAGGCCACGACACCTTCGGTGGCCACCCGCAAGCCAGCACCGACCACCACCGGCAAACCGTTGGCGGCCGGCATCGAGCCATTGAGCGAGCGGGAAATCGAAGTCGTGCGCCTGCTGGCCCAGGCCCTGCCCAACAAAAAAATCGCCCGCGCCCTGGGCCTGTCCCCAGAAACGGTGAAATGGCACCTGAGCCACATCTACAGCAAACTCGGCGTCAACAGCCGCGACGAAGCCGTAGCCCGAGTCCGCGACCTCGAATCCCGGGACGACGCGGGGCTGTAGGAGCGTGTGGGCGACGTTGCGACATGCCCGCGATGGCAGTGATGTCGCCTGACATTCCGCCATCGCGAGCAGGCTCGCTCCCACAGGGGTTATGTGCCAGCCACAAAGACGGGGGGCTACCCGATCAACTGTGGGAGCTGGCCTGCCAGCGATGACGTCGGCACATTCAAAATCAATGTCGCCAGACATACCGCCTTCGCGAGCAAGCCCGCTCCCACAAGTGATCTGTGCCGAGCA
>NZ_LYVP01000141.1 GCF_001984065.1 Pseudomonas sp. KK4 | reverse complement strand
GCGCAGCAGTCCCCTTCTTTTTGAAACAAAGAACGGGGCCGCTTCGCAGCCCAGCGGGAGCAAGCTCCCTCGCCACAGGTCTCAAAGCTGCCGATTGGCATACATCCGACACTCCGCCAGCAGCGCCAGCAGATTCGGATCGCGCTCCTTGGCCTTCAAGAACACCACGCCAATGTGCTGCTGCATTCGGTACTTTTCCTGCAACGGGATCAGCTTCACCCGGTTCTCGTACACCGCCGCAATCCGCCCCGGCAGCAACGCGTAACCCACGCCCGAACTGACCATGCTCAGCAGGGTGAAGATATCGTTGACCTGCATCGCCACCTTCGGCTCGAACCCCGCCTGGCTGAACACCCGGTTGCCGTCCTGGTGGGTGGCGAAGCCTTGGGTCAGGGTGATGAAGGTTTCGTCGCGCACTTGCGCCAGGTCGACTTCGCTGCGATGGGCAAACTTGGAGTCGGCCGGGGTGGCCAGGAAGATATCGTCGGAAAACAGCGGAATATGCTCCAGGTCCGGGTCATTGATGCTGTCGTCCAGGGACACCAGAATCGCGTCGACTTCCATGTTCTTGAGCTTGTACAGCAGGTCGAAATTCGAGCCCAGGATCAGGTCGATGTTGAGTTCGCTGCGGCGGATCTTCAGGCCCATGATCAATTGCGGCACGGTCTTGACGGTCAGTGAATACAGCGAGCCCAATTTGAAGCGCTCGGCCGAATACCCGGCGGCCTCGCGGGTCAGGCGCACGCTTTCGACCACGTCCTGAATCAGCTTCTGCGCCCGTTCCTCCAGCACGTAGGCACTTTCCAGCGGCGTCAGGTTGCGGCCTTCGTGCTTGAACAGCGGGCAGCGCAGGGCGCTTTCCAGGGAGTGAATGGCGCGGTGCACACTGACGTTGCTGGTCTGCAACTCGGCGGCGGCCCGGGCCAGGTTGCCGGTGCGCATGAAGGCCAGGAACACCTCGAGTTTTTTCAGGGTCAACTCTTCGTCGATCAGCATGGGGCGGACTCTTTTTGGTATGCCCCGATTGTATATGCAGGGATCGTGGTGTACGGAAAGATTGCGCTTTGAGGCTCGAGGCCTGAGCCTTGGAATTTTTGGGGGGTGGGTAACCGATGTATCACGGGGAACGATTGAACGCCTGGACGCATCTGGTCGGGGCGGTGGCGGCGTTTGTCGGCGGGGTGTGGCTGATTGTGCTCGCCAGCCTCGACGGCAGTCCATGGAAGATCGTCAGCACGGCGATCTACGCCTTCACCCTGCTGACGCTCTACAGTGCCTCGACCGTGTACCACAGCGTGCGCGGGCGCAAGAAGGCGATCATGCAGAAGGTCGATCACTTCTCGATCTACCTGTTGATCGCTGGCAGCTACACACCGTTCTGCCTGGTGACGCTGCGCGGGCCCTGGGGCTGGACGCTGTTCGGGATCGTCTGGGGGCTGGCGCTGATTGGCATCCTGCAAGAGATCAAGCCGCGTTCGGAGGCGCGGATCCTGTCGATCGTGATCTACGCCGTGATGGGCTGGATCGTGCTGGTGGCGGTCAAGCCGTTGCTGGCGGCACTGGGCCCGGCGGGGTTTGCGTGGCTGGCGTCGGGTGGGGTGCTGTACACCGTGGGCATCATCTTTTTTGCCCTGGATCATCGGCTGCGGCATGCCCACGGGATCTGGCATCTGTTCGTGATTGCCGGGAGTTTGCTGCACTTTGTGGCGATCTTGTTTTATGTCCTCTAGACCCCGTACTGCTTTACCTGTGGGAGCGGGCTTGCTCGCGAAGGCGGTGGGTCAGTCGACATCAATGTTGGCTGACACGCCGCTTTCGCGAGCAAGCCCGCTCCCACATTGGGATCACGTCAGGCTCAGGTGGTTGAGTTGTTCCTGAGCCCGGCGGCTGAAGGTCTGCAACAGATCGTTCAGGGTGTGCGGCGGCGGCTCGCTGGCGCGGGTCACTGCATACAGGGTGATGGGCAGTGGCGGTGCCAGCGGGCGAATCGTCGTGGTGGCGGCTGACGCGCCAAGGGCCGTGAACGGGTCGATCACCGCCACCCCCGCACCGGATTCCACCATCGCCCGGGCCAAGGAATAAGTCTGCACGGCGATGCGCACCCGCGGTGGCGGCTCGACCGCTTCCAGATAACTGTCGAGTCGTGCGGCCAGGGGGTCGGCGCTGGACAGACCAATCAACGGCGCATCGGCCAGCGCCATCAACGGCAGCGGTTTCCCTGCATCTTCCACTGGCCAGAAATCTTTGGGCGCCAACGCCACCAGCACACCCGACGCCAAGGCCTGAGCCTTCAACCCCGGGTGATCCGGCTGCTGCAGCGTCAACGCCACATCCACCTCGCGCATCAACAGGTTTTGCACCAGTTCGCGACTGTGAGCGCTGGACAATTCGCAGGCAGTGTCCGGGTAACGCTCGGTCCACTCGTGAATGGCCGGGGGCAACAACGACAGGGCCAGCGCCGGCGTAGCGCCGATGCGCAGGCTGTGGCCCGGTTCGCGGCGCAGGCTCTGGGCCAGGCGCCGCACCCCTTGCAGGCTTTCGCTGACCTTGTCGACCTCGCGCTCCAGCTCCAACGCTTCCGGCGTGGCCTGCAACTTGCCCCGCACCCGCAGAAACAACGGGAAGCCCAGTTGCTGTTCGGCATGCTGCAACACCTTGGTCACCGCCGGTTGCGAGACGTGCAGCAATTGCGCGGCGGCGCTGATGGATCCGGTCTGGCGAATGGCCTGGAAAATCTCGATGTGACGTAGACGCATGGCGAGTCCATAACCTTTGTTTATGGGTTTGGCATCTTTATTCATTGTCCGGCGCCTGTCACCTGGCTCTAACCTCGACCAGGTCTTCATAACGGTTTTAAGGACGGACATGGCTCAGCGTGTGTGCATCATCGGCGGCGGCGTGATTGGCCTGGCAACGGCTTATGCACTGGTGCGCGACGGCTTCGAAGTGACAGTGATCGACGCTCGCGACTCGCTGGGCAGCGAGACCAGTTTTGCCAACGGCGGCCAACTCTCTTACCGCTACGTCGCGCCGCTGGCCGATGCCGGTGTGCCGTTGCAGGCGATTGGCTGGATGTTGCGTGGCGATTCCCCCTTGAAGCTGCGCCCGCGCCTGGACCCGGCCCAGTGGCGCTGGATGACGTCGTTTCTTGCTGCGTGCCGCCGTTCGGTGAACCGGGAAAATGCCGCGCATCTGCTGCGTCTGGCGTTGTTCAGCCAGAGCACTTTGAAGTGCTGGCGCGAGGACGACGCACTGGACGGTTTCCATTGGCGGCGCAACGGCAAACTGGTGACGTTTCGCAATGCCGGCAGCTTTGAGCATGCGCGCAACGCTCTGGCCGATCCGCAACAGCAGCAGGTGCTGACGGCTGTAGAGTGTGCGGATCTGGAACCGGCGTTGGCCGAGGGACCGTTCGTAGGGGCGATTCATACCCCGGACGAGGAGGTCGGCGATTGCCACGGGTTCTGCCAGCAACTGGCCGCTCGGTTGAAGGCCTCGGGGCGATGTGAATTTCGCCTGGGGCAAGCGGTCACCGGGATCTGCCACGCCAATGGCAGCGTCAATGCCATCGAGTTGGGTGAGCAAGTGCTGGCCGTCGATCAACTGGTGATCGCCGCCGGCCACCGCAGTCCGCTACTGGCGCTGCCAGGCCTGCGCCTGCCGCTGTATCCGCTCAAGGGCTACAGCCTGACCGTGCCCATCGGTGCGCAACACCGGGCACCGGATGTGAGCATCACCGACTACGACCGCAAGATCGTCTATGCGCGCATCGGCGAGCAACTGCGGGTGGCGGCGATGGTCGATATCGTCGGATTCGACCCCGCTGTCGATCCCCAGCGCCTGGCCCTGATCAAGCGCCAAGCCCGGGACACCTTCCCCCAGGCCGGCGACTACGACGCCGCCGTGGAATGGGCCGGCATGCGCCCGGCGACGCCAACAGGTGTGCCCCTGCTGGGGGCAACGGCTTATCGCAACCTGTGGCTCAACCTTGGCCACGGTGCCTTGGGTTTCACCCTGGCGTGCGGCAGCGGACGCTTGCTCAGTGAGCTGATCAGCCAGCGCCCGACTTCCATCGACCTGCACGGTTTCCACTAGGGATCGTTCCAAAGCGGGGCATGGGAAGGATCAAATGGGGGTTAGAAATCACCCCAAAGCTGCTGGGCCACCGCCAGCGCCACAACCGGTGCGGTTTCGGTGCGCAGCACCCGCGGCCCGAGGCGGGCGGCTTGAAAACCGGCGCCTTTGGCCTGTTCCACTTCGGCATCCGACAACCCGCCTTCCGGACCGATCAGGAACGCCAGGCTCGCAGGTTTGGCGTGGCTGACCAGCGGCTCGGCCACCGGATGCAGCACCAGTTTCAATTCGGCCTGCGTCTGTTTGATCCAATCCGCCAACAGCACCGGCGGATGAATCACCGGCACCCGCGAGCGCCCGCACTGTTCACAGGCGCTGATCGCCACCTGACGCCAATGCAGCAGGCGTTTGTCGGCGCGTTCGTCTTTGAGCCGGACTTCGCAGCGTTCGCTGAAGATCGGTGTGATTTCGCTGACGCCCAGTTCGGTGGCTTTCTGAATCGCCCAGTCCATCCGCTCGCCACGGGACAGGCCCTGGCCCAGATGAATCTGCAATGGCGATTCCACCTGCCCGGCGAATTGCTCATCGATCTGCACCACGACGCGTTTTTTGCCGACTTCCACCAACGTGGCGCGAAACTCATGGCCGGAACCGTCGAACAACTGCAACGCATCGCCCTCGGCCATGCGCAGCACCCGGCCGATGTAGTGGGCCTGGGCCTCGGGCAGCTCGTGTTCGCCGGTGCTCAGGGGGGCGTCGATGAAAAAGCGGGACAGTCTCATTGTGGTTCTCTACTGAATTCGATCGGAATCGCTGTTGTGGCGAGGACGCTTGTGGTGAGGGGATAAATCCCCTCACCACAAAGGCTCCCTCACCACAGGGTCATTTATTGGCCTTTAGCCCGGATCACGGAAGCCGGGATGGAAATCCTTCGGCACCGCCACGCTGACGCCCTCGCGAGTGGCAATGTCGATGCCTTCGCTGGCCACCTCAGCCAGAAAGTCGATCTGCTCCGGGGTGATCACGTACGGCGGCAGGAAATACACCACGCTGCCCAAGGGCCGAAGCAGGGCGCCACGCTCCAGCGCATGCTGGAACACCTTCAAACCACGACGCTCCTGCCACGGATACGCTTGCCTGGTGGCCTTGTCCTTGACCATCTCGATGGCCAGTACCATGCCAGTCTGGCGCACTTCGGACACGTTCGGGTGATCGACCAGGTGCGCAGTGGACGAGGCCATTCGCGCCGCCAGGGCCTTGTTGTTCTCGATGACGTTGTCTTGTTCGAAGATATCCAGCGTCGCCAATGCTGCCGCGCACGCCAGCGGATTGCCGGTGTAGCTGTGGGAGTGCAGGAAGGCGCGCAGGGTCGGATAGTCGTCGTAGAACGCGCCGTAGACGTCTTCGGTAGTCAGGCACGCGGCCAGCGGCAGGTAGCCGCCGGTCAGGGCTTTGGACAGGCAGAGGAAATCCGGGCGGATGCCGGCCTGTTCGCAGGCGAACATGCTGCCGGTACGGCCGAAGCCAACGGCAATTTCGTCGTGGATCAGGTGCACGCCGTAGCGGTCGCAGGCCTCGCGCAGCAGCTTGAGGTACACCGGGTGGTACATGCGCATGCCACCGGCGCCCTGGATCAGCGGCTCGACGATGACCGCCGCGACCGTGTCGTGGTGCTCGGCAAGGGTCTGCTCCATCGCCGCGAACATATTGCGAGAATGTTCCTCCCAGCTCATGCCCTGCGGGCGCAGGTAGCAATCCGGGCTCGGGACCTTGATGGTGTCCAGCAGCAGGGCCTTGTAGGTTTCGGTGAACAGCGGCACGTCGCCCACCGACATCGCCGCCATGGTTTCGCCGTGGTAGCTGTTGGTCAGGGTGACGAAGCGTTTCTTGTTCGGCTGTCCGCGGTTGAGCCAGTAGTGAAAGCTCATTTTCAGCGCGACTTCGATGCAGGACGAGCCGTTATCGGCGTAGAAGCATCGGGTCAGGCCCTCCGGGGTCATCTTCACCAGGCGCTCGGACAGCTCGATCACCGGCTGATGGCTGAAACCGGCGAGGATCACGTGTTCCAGCTGATCGACCTGGTCCTTGATACGCTGGTTGATCCGCGGGTTGGCGTGCCCGAACACGTTGACCCACCAGGAGCTGACGGCATCGAGGTAGCGCTTGCCTTCGAAGTCCTCAAGCCAGACGCCTTCACCGCGCTTGATCGGGATCAGCGGCAGCTGTTCGTGGTCTTTCATCTGGGTGCAGGGATGCCACAACACCGCGAGATCGCGTTCCATCCACTGTTGGTTCAGGCCCATTTTCACTCTCCTGGAGGCGGTCCGTGAAAGGCGCGGACATGCAATCGCGCAAGCCTATGCAATGCATCGCACGGGGACAACCCATTGTGTCGATTGAGCTACTTTGTATGGGCCGATAGACGTTGCTGGCGGGCGTCCGAAGGCTGACGTATCCTTCGCGGGTCTTGGGTCGCCTGACCCGCATAATCGCTATTTTTCGTGTATTTCCGGAGTTCGCTGAATGTCTGTCGGTTGGCTGCGCGCCTGTGCGCTGGTGATGTTGGGGCTGTTCAGCGTGTCTGCGCTGGCCAAGGATAAAACCGCGATCGTGATCGGTGGCGGGGTCGCGGGCCTGACGGCGGCCTATGAACTGCAGAACAAGGGCTGGCAGGTCACGCTGCTCGAAGCCAGGCCGAGCCTGGGCGGGCGTTCCGGCATGGCCACCAGCGAGTGGATCGGCAACGACAAGACGCAACCGGTGCTGAACAAGTACGTCTCCACCTTCAAGCTGAGCACCACGCCGGCGCCTGAGTTCGTGCGGACCCCGGGTTACCTGATCGACGGCGTGTATTACACCTCGGCCGACCTGGCCACCAAGGACCCGACCACCGCCGAAGCGATCAAGCGCTACGAAAAGACCGTGGACGACCTGGCACGCTCCATCGACGACCCGCAGAACCCGGCCGCCACCAGCACGCTGCACGCCCTGGACCAGATCAACGTGTCCAGCTGGCTCGACAAGCAGAACCTGCCGGCCACGGCCCGTCAGTTGATCAACCAGGACATCCGCACCCACTACGACGAGCCTTCGCGCCTGTCGCTGCTGTACTTCGCCCAGCAGAGCCGCGTTTACCGTGGTGTCTCCGACCGCGACCTGCGCGCTTCGCGACTGGTCGGTGGCAGCCCCGTACTGGCCCAGGCCTTCGTCAAACAGCTGAAGACCATCAAGACCGATTCGCCCGCCTCGGCGATCACCCAGGACAAGGACGGCGTGACGGTCAAGGTCGGCAGTGTCGGCTATCAGGCTGACTACGTGGTGCTGGCCGTGCCGTTGCGCGCCCTGGCCAAGATTCAGATGACCCCGGCGCTGGATGCCCAGCACCTGGCGGCGATCAAGGGCACCAACTACGGCTGGCGTGACCAGATCATGCTGAAGTTCAAGACGCCGGTATGGGAAAGCAAGTCGCGCATGTCCGGCGAGATCTACAGCAACGCCGGCCTTGGCATGTTGTGGATCGAGCCTGCCCTCAAGGGCGGCGCCAACGTGGTGATCAACCTGTCCGGTGACAACGCGCGGGTGATGCAGGCCTTCGGCGACAAACAAATGGTCGATCAGGTACTGATTCGCCTGCACGCGTTTTATCCACAGGCCCGTGGTTCGTTCACCGGTTATGAAATCCGCCGCTACAGCACCGACCCGTCGACCGGTGGTGCCTACCTGGCCTTCGGCCCAGGGCAGATCAGCAAGTACTGGCGCCTGTGGGAGCGTCCGATCCAGCGCGTCGCCTTTGCCGGCGAGCACACCGACACCCTGTACCCGGGTACTCTCGAAGGCGCGTTGCGCACCGGCCAGCGTGCGGCCAGTCAGGTGGAAGACCTGGCGGCGGGCAAGTCGTTCGAACCGGCCAAGGCCGCTCCAGTGGCCGCGGCCGCAGCAGCCGGCGCGGTGGCGGCGAAGAAGGGCAACTTCTTCACCAATCTGTTCGGTGGTTCGGATGACGAGAAGAAGCCAGAGCCGGTCAAGGCCCCAGAACCCGCTGCACCGGTAGCACCGGCTCCTGCACCAGCCCCCGTGGCGGCACCGGCACCGGTTGAAGCGCCGAAGCCTGCGGTGGCACCGGTGAAAGCCGAACCGGCCAAAAAAGCCCCGGCGAAGAAACCGGCCGCCAAGACCGAAACCAAAAAAGCCCCGGCCAAGGCCCCGGTGAAAAAGGCGGAACCGGCGAAGAAGCCGGCCGCCAAGCCGGCGACGACTGAGACAAAGGCTCAGTAACGTTCAGACGTAAAATGCGCGACCCTAGGGTCGCGCTTTTTTTGCTAACGGAATTTTGGTCCTACACGTTTTAGCGGTTTATCAGAATCTTCCCACAAAACAACCAGAAACAAATTACCGATATTGCTTGCGTTGAAAGTTATTCTCTTCAGAAAACTGGAGTGATAAATGAAGTTATTCCTAATGGTGGTTATTTGTTTTACGCTATCAGGCTGTGTTGTCGGTGAGGGTAGAGATCCTCTAACAATACCTATGATTCCCAAGTATGACGGTGAGTTGGCTCACAAGTGTCAAATGGATTCTTATAGGCCTGAATGTTCGGTTAATTAGTTTAGGTCTGCTTTTGTAAGGGTGCTAGCGATGAGGTGGGTGCCTTGGTTGATCACCACTCATAATTAAAAATTGTTATTCCTGGGATAATTATATTAAGCGGCCTCCTCTTGGGCGAGCGCCCAGGTTCGAATCCAAAGCGAGCCCAGCGTGAATCCCCTGTACGCATGTCGAATATCACCAGATTTCCATCATCTTGAATGGTCAGGCAAGTGTTGTACCAGAACGATTTATCAGTGGTATGAGTACTTTCGGCAATCCATATCCGGCCTCTCGACGGGTCATATAAAAATCCGTTATTGCTGACCACAAACTTCAGCGGCTCGCGCATTTTTCTCGGATATGTAGTTTGACTATACCGCTGGTTTCCATCTGCAATCCAAACTACAGCGCCGTTATCTGTGATAATCAGATTTCCATCCACTTGCAGTACCAGTCGAAAACGACCGTTTTGCGACATCAAATATTGCCCTGGCACCATCGCTTGATTCGGCGGCAATACCGATGAGCCACTTGCATGAAAGGGGTGTACCTAATAGCCATATTTTCACCTTGAGAAATGAGTTGTTGAGTGATTATTCAATCAAGTTCATATCTCTAAAAGGCTATACATATTTACTACTTGCTCGGAAATAACTCTGCGCGGGACAGTACTCAGCGCCGCGTTGCGCGATTTTTGTAGCAGCTGGCGAAACCTGCGTTTTGCTTCGAAGCAGTCGTAAAGGTAGTCAGCGTGCTTTTCCTATGCGAGCTCGCTCTCAAGATTTACGGTCGCTTTGCAGTCGAATGCAGGCTGTACGACCTGTTACAGGTATTTTTGGGAGTTGGATTGATCCACCAAATCCAAGGATTTTTTCGTGTGTGCCATCGTTCTCAAGAGCAGGCTCGCTTCTACAGGCTTTGGAAGATACATGATTTTTTCTACGCCTCCGCCCACTGTAGGAGCAAGGCTCGCCCGCGATGAAGCCCTCGCGGGCGACACATATTTCTAGCCAATCACTACCACCTCTCCAGACTTTGGCCTTTAATCTTTCCTTAACTCACCGATTTCAGACTCTTGATCGTATTTATCGATGTTTTATAGCGAAAATTTCCGCTTTAATTCGATAGATAACTCTTTAGTCTTGGTCGCAGTTCTCACAGGATTTGGGCAATGCAGCTACGTAACTCTACTTCCCGCTATGGTTTGATCAGCCTCGTCCTGCACTGGGGCGTGGCTCTGGCAGTGTTCGGGCTGTTTGGTTTGGGGCTGTGGATGGTCGGTCTCGGCTACTACGACCCGTGGCGCAAGGCAGGACCTGATCTGCACAAGAGCATCGGTCTGATCCTGTTGGCCGTGATGATCCTGCGGGTGTTGTGGCGCTTGATCAGCCCGCCGCCGCCAACCCTGGACAGCTATAGCCGCATGACGCGTCTGGGCGCCAAGTTTGGCCATGGGTTTCTGTATCTCTGCTTGTTCGCTGTGATGATTGCCGGTTACCTGATTTCCACCGCAGAGGGTGTCGGGATTCCGGTGTTTGACTGGTTTGAAGTGCCTGCCCTGATCTCCAATCTGCCGGACCAGGCGGATAACGCCGGGGCGATTCACCTTTATCTGGCGTGGACGCTGGTGATTTTTTCCGGCCTCCATGCGTTGGCAGCACTCAAGCATCACTTTATCGATCGCGATGTGACCCTCAAGCGCATGCTCGGTCGCAAAGCCTGAAGTTCAACCTCGACTCCAAAGGAAAACAAAGCATGTTGAAAAAGACGCTCGCTGCTCTGGCAATCGGTTCGGCCCTGCTGGCCGCCGGTAACGTGATGGCCGCCGACTACGTGGTCGACAAACAAGGCCAGCACGCCTTCGTAGACTTCAAGATCAGCCACCTGGGCTACAGCTACATCACTGGTACCTTCAAGGACATCGACGGCAAATTCAACTTTGACGCTGCCAAGCCTGAAGACAGCAAGATCGAGTTCAACGTCAACACCGCCAGCGTGTTCACCAACAACGCCGAGCGCGACAAGCACATCTCCAGCAAGGATTTCCTGAACTCCACCAAGGCGACCTTCGTGTCCACCAGCGTCAAGCCAACCGGTAAAAACGCCGCTGGCAAAGACACCGCTGACGTGGCCGGTGACCTGACCATCCTGGGCGTGACCAAGCCAATCGTGGTCAAGGCCACTTTCCTGGGTGAAGGCAAGGATCCATGGGGCGGCTACCGTGCCGGTTTCGAGGGCACTACCAGCATCAAGCGCTCTGATTTCGGCAAGATGATGGACCTGGGTCCACAGTCTGACGCGGTTGACCTGTACATCACGTTTGAAGGTGTCAAAGCGAAATAATTTTCGCGCCTGACAAAAAAACGCCCGCTGCTCTCACGAGCGCGGGCGTTTTTTATGGCTGCGATCTATCAGCGATTGCGGGTCAGCAATGCCGGTTTCTCGCCACGCGGCCGGGTTGGCAACTGATCGAGCTGCTCAGGCGTCGGGAAGCGGTCGGCCTTGGACTCCTTGTGCATGATCTTCGGTGCCGGACCGCGCGGGTTCTGCACGGCCGGTTCCGAACGAGGCTGGTCGTCACGGGCCGGGCGGCGGTTGCGCGAGTCCTCGCGGCGGGCTTGACCGTCGCGTGGCGCACCGTTGCGTGGGCCATTGCGCTTGGCAGGCGGCGTACCGGTGGTGGCACCATCGCTGTTGCGCGGACCGTTCTGGCGACCCTGTGGCTTGCCGCCACGGGGTGCGCCGGCACCGGCTGCCGCGCCTTGTGCCGGAGCACCCGGACGGCGGCCACGGCCCTGGGCCGGTTTCTGCTGAGGCACGTAGTCGACGCGGTTACCGAAGTTATCGATATCGTCGTCAAGGAACTCGTCCGGGGCGCGATCAGCGGCAGCACGCGGCGGCTGGCTTGGGCGTTGTTCACGGGCCGGGGTGCCTTCCCGTGGTTTCTGCTGGCGGGCCGGGCGCTCGCCGCGCTCGGATTTTTCGCCTGAGGCAGGTTTT
>NZ_LYVP01000140.1 GCF_001984065.1 Pseudomonas sp. KK4 | reverse complement strand
GGCAACATGGATGGCGACTGACACACCGCTTTGGCGAGCAAGCCCGCTCCCACAGGGTCCGTGGTGTGTCAGGCAATTTCCGGGGCGGTGGCGTAAGCCTGTTCCAGCAACACGGTGAAGCGGTTGAAGGCGTCGATGGCGCCTTGGTCCAGTTCGGCCTCCTGCGCTGTACTGAGCTCCAGTTCATCGAGGGTTTTGACGAAGGTTTTCCAGCCTTGGGCGCGGCCGCCGGCGGGTTCGCCGAGGTGGCGGGCGCCGAAGTTTTCGCTCAGGCCCAGTCCGACGGCGCGCTTGATCAGGAACGCTGCGCCCAGCTTGGACCCTTCCGAGACGAACAACCAGCCCAGGGCTTGAGCCTTGCTCGGGTTGCCGAGTGCTCCGGCCACAGGTGCGGGTACTTCGGTGTCCAGATCCGCCAGGTCTGCCTTGGCGGCCTCGGCGCGGCAACGAGCCGGCAAGTCCGGGACGATGGCCGTCAGTTCGGCGTCGTTGTACAGCGCCACCAATTCCGACTGGAACAGGTACTGCGCCACCACGAAACGGGCGAAACTGCCCAGGGTTTCAAAGGGGGCGTGGGCTTTGACCAGTGCGTCGAGTTTGCAGTGGGGTTCGTGGGTGATCTGGTTCAGGCGTTGCGAGCGCAAGGCCGGGCGTTGAGCCGTGTCCTGAGTGGTCATTGAAGATCCTTGAGAAAGAGAAGTACCTGGTAACGAGACGAATGAACTGACGCCGGACAGTAAAAAATCCTGCTGCGCGACTTCATCGAGTCGCACAGCAAGGGGGCGCAGTCAGATATCCCAGATCAGATTGACGGCGAAATTGCGGCCCGGTTGGGTCAGTCGATCAAGGTTGGCCGGTTGCGTCACCGAGGCCTCACCCACGCTGTCGTAACCGCGCACGTCATCCCACAGCCAGTACTTCTTGTCGGTCAGGTTGTAGACGCCGCCGCTGAGGGTTACGTCGTTGGTCACCCTGTACCAGGCGCTCAGGTCCATCACCCCGAAGCCAGGGGTCTTGAACTGGCTGCTGACGCCGTCCGGGGACTTGAAGTTGCTGTCGTCGACGCGATCCTTGCGCTTGACCAGGGTCCAGCTGAGCAGGCCGCCGTAGTTGTCCTGGTCGTAACCCAGGCCGAACACGCCGGTCAGCGGGTTGACGCTGTTGATCGGCTCGCCGTTGTCGTTGTTGCGACCGTAGGCATAAGCCACCGAGGCCTGGGTGTAGAGGCCCTGCGGCGCGCCAAAGGCGTCGAGGTTCAGGCGGCCTTTGACCTCCGCGCCCTTGATGGTGGCGTGCTTGATGTTGGCGCTCTGGAAAGTCGGTTGGTCATAGCCCGGGGTCACGGCGTCTTCGTTGATGAAGTCGCGGTACTTGTTATAGAACACCGCCACGTCGAAGGAGCCCTGCTCGAAATTGCCGCGCAGGCCGGTCTCGTAGCTCTGGCTTTTTTCCGGTTCCAGGTCCGGATTGGGTTCCACGCGATAGCCGGTCGCGGTGTTTTCGAAGCGTCCGTACAGTGCCTTCGCGGTCGGCGTGCGGAAGCCTTCGGCGTATTGCCCGTACCAGGTGTAGTGGTCGTTGAAGGCGTAGGTCAGGCCGAATTTGGGCGAGACTTTGTGCCAGGTCTTGTTGTCGTCGCTGACGGTGCCGCGACCATCGGCGGAGACCGTGTTGAGAAACGCCTGGGTGACGTCCGGCTTGAGCTGGGTGTAGTCGTAGCGCAGGCCCGGCAGGAAGGTCCAGTCGTTCCAGCTGATCTGGTCCTGGGCGAAGATGCTGTAGGTATTGATGGTCGGGTCGGGGAAGTCGCTGGATTTTTTCAGCACGTCCGTAGTACTGATCGCGCCGATGGCGGTGCAGCCGCGACCGACCGCCAGGCAGGTCCCGTTACCACTTCGTGAGCCGGTGACTTTCTGTTGCTTGATGGTGGTGCCGTAGGTCAGCAGGTGTTCGGTGTCACCGACGCTGAAACCCTTGTCCAGTTGCGCGTCGAATACCCACTGCTTTTCTTCGTAGACCGTGTCCCGGGTACGCAGCACCTGACGGGTGATCGGGAAGTAAAACTCGGCAGTACTTTCGTCGGTCTTGGCGATCTGGTGGTTCAGGCTCCACTTGACGTTGTCCGCCAGCAGGCTGTCGAGGGCGAAACTGTGCTCCAGGCCAAACCGTTCGCGGGTAATGGTGTCGTTACCGGTGCGCCACTGGTACATGCCGCCGGGCAGTACGCTGGCAGGGAGGGTGGGGGCACCTGCGTTGAACGGGCCGCCATAGGCGCTTTTCTGATCGGTGTCGCGGTCGTCCTTGTACTTCTCGTAGACCAGGCCCAGGCGTGCGTCGTCCTTGTAGTTCCAGCCAACCTTGGCCAGCACGTTGCTGGTGCGTACGTCTTCCGGGTTGGCGGCGGTGCGGGTCAGGCCGGTGCTGTTGTTGCTGCCGAAGGATTCGGTCTCGTGACCGTCGCGCTGGCTGTAATGCAGCAGGCCGTCGAACTGGTCGGCACGGCCGGCGACGGTGGCGGATTTGAGCCAGCTGTCGTCGGCGGAGCTGTAGCCGGTTTTCAGGCGGGCGCCGACATCCTGGCCGGGCTTGATGATGTCATCAGGGTCGAGTGTGAAGTAGCTGACCGCACCGCCAATGGCGTTGCTGCCGTAGAGCACCGAAGCCGGCCCGCGGAGGATCTCGACGCGTTTGATGATTTCCGGGTCGACATAGTTGCGCTGGGTCTTGGCGTAAGGGCCGTTGAAGAAACCGTTGGGGATTTCCACGCCATCGATCTGGGTCAGTACGCGATTACCGTCGATGCCGCGGATGTTGTAGCCGCTGATCCCGCCACGGGTACCGGCACCGCCCACCGAAACGCCGGGTTCGTAACGCACCAGTTCCTTGATGGTGTTGACGTTGTGGCGGTCCAGCTCTTCGCGGGTGTGAACGCTGACGGTGCTGGGTACGCTGTTGACGTCCTGTTCGTTACGGGTGGCGCTGATGGTCACTTGCTGCAGGTTCAGGGTACCGGCGCTGGTGCGGCGTTCCAGCACAATGTTGTTGCTGCCCAGTTTGCGATAGCTCAGGTCGGTCCCCACCAACAGGCGATCCAGGGCTTTTTCCGGCGCCAGTGAGCCGCGCACGCCAGGTGAGTCCATGCCTTGTGCCAGTTCGGCCGAGTAACCCACTTGCCAGCCTGTCACGCTGGAAAACGCATTGAGCGCCGATACCAGGGACTGCTGGGGAATGGCGAATGCGTAATCGCCCCTGTTTCGGCTTGGCTGTTCAGCTGCTGTGGCGGCCATGAGCGGGGCTGTGCCGGCCATCAGAATGGCGGCGGTCAGCAGCGACAATACGCGTGAAGGTGAAGGGGACTGGCGGGTGAGGCGAGAGGACATCGATAGCGCTCCGTGTCGCACGAATCTTTATAGGTGCTGATTGGCATCGAGGATGCGAATCAATTGCATTGGCTATAACGAGACGTACGACGCTCTGCTATCGAGTAAAAATAATGCTCATTCAGTTCAAAATGACCAGCGCCGGGTATTCCATGAGCTTGGCCGAGGTGATGTGGGCCAGCGAACGGACCACGTCCAGTGGCTGGTCGAGGCGATAATTTCCGGTCACGGCAACATTCGCCAGTTGCTCGTTGTTGTTGATGATCCAGCCCGGGTAGTAGCGACGCAGTTCTGCCAGCACCTGGCTCAACGGGCAGTTTTCGAACACCAGTCGACCCTGGACCCACGCCAGGTCGGTGGTGGCGTCGAGCTTGGCCGGACGATCGAAACCGTTGGGGCCGATGCGGATGCTTTCGCCCGCCGTCAGGCGCACCCGCTTGTCGTCACCGGTGGTGCGCAGGTCAACATCCCCTCGTTGCACTCGAACCTGGGCCACGCCATCGAGGTAACGCACGGCAAATGCGGTATCGCGGACACTGGCGGTCACCGGCCCGGCGTCGATCTCCAGCGGCTGCCCGCGATGGGGCTGCACCTCGAAAAACGCCTCGCCCTGATACAGGCGAGCCACCCGCTGCCGATCATTGATGGTGCTGGAAAACGCCGAATTGGTGTTGAGCAGCACCTTTGAGCCGTCCTCCAGTTGCAGGCGCTGGCGTTCGCCCACGACCGTCAGGTGATCGGCCTGCAGGCGCAGCGGCAGATTGCTGAAACTGAACAGACCGAGGATCAGCACGGCGGCGGTGGCCAAGGGTTTCCAATGCGGGCGCAGGCGTGACAACAGCGTGACTTTGGCAGGACGCGACGCCAGGTTTTGCGCGCATTGGCTGACCTGCGGACCGTTCCATACCGCCTGCGCCCGCGCGAACGCATCGGCGTGGGCCGGGTCGGCGGCGAGCCAGTGGTGGAATTGGCGGGTCTGTTCTTCGCTCGGGCTGTCCAGCACGATCAGCCAGTCCAGGGCCTGGTCCATCGCCTCGGCAGTGTCCTGCGCCAGCGAGGGCGAAGGGGAGCGGTGGGTGTCCGTCACGGTGTTTCCTCGGCAGTGTCTGTGCACGGCTGTTTTATGAGTGAAGCGCAAAAGAGGGGCAAGGGTAGCCCTGATGAACAATGCCGTCGAGGCACGGGGGGCTCAGTGGCCGTTCACCCGCTCAGCTACGCCCATGCAGATCGTCATGATCAATTTCAGTTCCTTCTGCACGGTACTGAGCGAGACGCCGAGTTTTTCGGCGATCTCCAGATAGCTGTGACCGTGCAGGCGACTGAGGATGAAGATTTGCTGCTGACGGGCACTGAGTTGGCTGAGGCGCACGTTCAATCGCTCGAGCAGTTGTTCGGCGTGGGCTGCATCCTCGGCGCTGCTGGCGGGGGCGGCGACGCTTTCGACCACATCCGGCGGCACGTCGTCGACCATGGTGCGCGAGTGAATGCGCCGCGCACGCAAATGGTCCAGGGCCAGGTTGCGGGCGGTCTGGAAAACGAAGGGTTCGAGGTGATCGATGGCCCGCTCGCTGAGCGCGCGGGTGACCCGCAGGTAGGTCTCCTGCAGGAGGTCCTCGGCGGTGCTGTGATTGTTGACCATCCGCTCCAGCGTGCGCAGCAGAGAGATTCGCTGGTTGATGAAGACGTCGTTGAAGCGCGATTGACTCACGGGAGGACCTGATCCATTTCGAGCAAATGATAATGCTTATCATCCACCTTGCTGGTCAAGTCCTGATTTGTGAAGGCTTACACACGACCCTGCAGATACGTCGCGTAATCCGGAATGCGGTGCGAGTGCGCCTGATCCATCAACGGACTGCTCAGCAGGTAGTCAGCGGTGCATTCGTTGGTGGCCACCGGGATGTTCCACACCGCCGCGACCCGCAACAGTGCCTTGATGTCCGGGTCGTGGGGCTGCGGCTCGAACGGGTCCCAGAAGAACACCAGCATGTCGACCCGTTGCTCGGCGATCCGCGCGCCGAGCTGTTGGTCACCCCCCAGGGGGCCACTGATCATGCTTTCCACGGGCAGGTCCAGACGTTGTTGCAATAACAAACCCGTGGTGCCGGTGGCGACCAGTTCATGTTGGGTGAGCCGGTCTTTCTGGCGTTCGGCCCAGTCCAGCAAAAACGCCTTGCAATGGTCATGGGCGACCAGGGCGATACGCTTGCGCGCCGCCATGGTCTTTTGCGTGAAGCTGATACCGATCATGGGGGTGTTCCACAGGCGATTGGCGACAGGCGCAGGTTTATTCTGCGTTACACAACGCCAGGCAGTTATCCAGCATGCGGTTGGAGAAGCCCCATTCGTTGTCGTACCAGGCCAGCACCTTGAGCAGCTTGCCGCTGGATTTGGTGTGGTTGGCGTCGAAGATCGACGACAGCGGGTTGTGGTTGAAGTCGCTGGAAACCAGCGGCAGCGTGTTGTAGCCGAGGATCTTCGAGTGCTGGCTGGCGTGCTTGAGCAGTTCGTTGACCTCTTCGGCGCTTGCTTCCTTTTTCAGCTGCACGGTCAGGTCCACCAGCGACACATTGATCACCGGTACGCGCACTGCCATGCCGGTCAGCTTGCCCGCCAGTTCCGGCAGCACCAGGCCGACGGCTTCGGCGGCGCCGGTCTTGCTAGGGATCATGTTCTGGGTGGCGGAGCGGGCGCGGTACGGGTCGGTGTGGTAGACGTCGGTCAGGTTCTGATCATTGGTGTAGGCGTGGATGGTGGTCATCAGGCCACTCTCGATACCCAGTTCGCGGTGCAGCACCTGGGCCACCGGGGCCAGGCAGTTGGTGGTGCACGAAGCGTTGGAGATGATCTGGTGCGACTGGCGCAGAATGTCGTGGTTGACCCCGTACACAACGGTGGCGTCGGCGCCTTTGGCCGGGGCCGAGATAATCACTTTGCGGGCGCCGGCGGTGATATGCGCGGCGGCTTTGGCGCGGTCGGTGAACAGGCCGGTGCATTCGAACACCACGTCGATCTTTTCCGCAGCCCATGGCAGGTCGGCCGGATTGCGGATGGCGCTGACCGCAATGCGGTCGCCATTGACGGTCAGGCTTTCCTGATCGTGCTGGACATCGGCATCGAACGTGCCGTGAACAGTGTCGTATTTGAGCAAGTGCGCATTGATCGCACTGTCGCCAAGGTCGTTGATGGCGACGATTTGCAGATCCTGACGGTAGCCCTGGGTATAAAGTGCGCGAAGGACATTACGGCCGATGCGGCCAAAACCATTGATTGCGATTCGAAGAGTCATAAATCAGCGCTACCGTCGTTTTGTTGTTGGAATTACAAGATTATTCGCAAAAAAATAGAAAACAAGCCTTTTTGATGGCAATATTTTGTTCAATCTACAACGAGTGACCTGAATCAACTGGTCCAACCGATCAAAAAACCGTCCGTCATCCCATCGACATCGGTGTTTGATCAGCATAGACAATCAGGTCGCCACATCCGTTAGCCTGGAGTTCTACACATGCATCCCCGCGTCCTTGAGGTCACCGAACGGCTTATCGCCCGCAGTCGCGCCACGCGTGAGGCTTACCTTGCACTGATTCGCGGTGCGGCCAGCGACGGTCCGATGCGCGGTAAGCTGCAATGCGCCAACTTCGCCCACGGCGTGGCCGGTTGCGGCAGCGACGACAAGCACAGCCTGCGGATGATGAACTCCGCCAACATCGCAATTGTTTCGTCATATAACGACATGCTCTCGGCGCACCAGCCGTATGAAGTCTTCCCTGAGCAGATCAAAAAGGCCCTGCGCGAGATCGGATCGGTCGGCCAGTTCGCCGGTGGCACCCCGGCCATGTGCGATGGCGTGACCCAGGGCGAGCCAGGCATGGAACTGAGCCTGCCCAGCCGTGAAGTGATCGCGCTGTCCACCGCCGTGGCCCTGTCCCACAACATGTTCGACGGCGCGCTGATGCTGGGCATCTGCGACAAGATCGTCCCGGGCCTGATGATGGGCGCGTTGCGTTTCGGTCATCTGCCGATGATCTTCGTGCCGGGCGGGCCGATGGTCTCGGGCATTTCCAACAAGCAGAAAGCCGATGTGCGCCAGCGCTACGCCGAAGGCAAGGCCAGCCGCGAAGAGCTGCTGGAATCGGAAATGAATTCCTACCACAGCCCCGGCACCTGCACCTTCTACGGCACCGCCAACACCAACCAGTTGCTGATGGAAGTCATGGGCCTGCACTTGCCGGGCGCGTCCTTCGTCAACCCGAACACGCCGCTGCGTGAGGCCCTGACCCGGGAAGCGGCGCATCAGGTGACGCGTCTGACCAAGCAGAACGGCAACTACCTGCCGATCGGTGAAATCGTCGACGAGCGTTCGCTGGTCAACTCCATCGTCGCCCTCAACGCCACCGGTGGTTCCACCAACCACACCCTGCACATGCCGGCCATTGCCATGGCGGCAGGCATCCAGTTGACCTGGCAGGACATGGCCGACCTCTCCGAGGTGGTGCCGACCCTGAGCCACGTCTACCCGAACGGCAAAGCCGACATCAACCACTTCCAGGCCGCCGGCGGCATGTCGTTCCTGATCCGCGAACTGCTGGACGCCGGCCTGCTCCACGAAAACGTCAACACCGTGCTCGGCCATGGCCTGCGCCGCTACACCATGGAGCCGTTCCTCGACAATGGCGAACTGGTCTGGCGCGAAGGCGTGACCGAGAGCCTCGACGAAAGCATCCTGCGCCCGGTCGCTCGGGCGTTCTCGCCGGAAGGCGGCCTGCGGGTGATGGAAGGCAACCTTGGGCGCGGGGTGATGAAAGTCTCGGCCGTGGCCCTGGAAAACCAGATCGTCGAAGCCCCGGCCATGGTGTTCCAGGATCAGCAGGATTTGGCTGACGCGTTCAAGGCCGGTTTGCTGGAGAAGGATTTCGTCGCGGTGATGCGCTTCCAGGGCCCGCGTTCCAACGGCATGCCGGAGCTGCACAAGATGACGCCGTTCCTCGGCGTGCTGCAGGACCGCGGCTTCAAAGTGGCCTTGGTCACCGACGGGCGCATGTCCGGCGCGTCGGGAAAAATCCCGGCGGCCATTCACGTCAGCCCCGAAGCTTTTGTGGGCGGCGCTTTGGCGCGGGTGCAGGAGGGCGATATCATCCGCGTCGATGGCGTCAAAGGCACCCTGGAGCTTAAGGTGGACGCCGACGAATTCGCAGCGCGCGAACCGGCCAAAGGATTGTTGGGCAACAACATCGGCACCGGTCGCGAGCTGTTCGGTTTCATGCGCATGGCCTTCAGCTCGGCGGAGCAGGGCGCCAGCGCCTTCACTTCTGCCCTGGAGACGCTTAATTGAAACTGGCTTTGGTCGGTGACATCGGTGGGACCAACGCACGGTTTGCGTTGTGGAAAAACCAGCAGCTGGAATCGGTCCAGGTGCTGGCAACGGCCGACCACGCCAGCCCGGAAGAGGCGATCAGTCTCTACCTGAGCGGCCTGGGCCTGGCGCCGGGCGCGATCGGTTCAGTGTGCCTGTCGGTGGCCGGTCCCGTGAGCGGCGATGAATTCAAGTTCACCAACAACCACTGGCGCCTGAGCCGCAAGGGCTTTTGCCAGACCTTGCAGGTGGATCGCTTGCTCCTGGTCAATGACTTCTCGGCCATGGCCCTGGGCATGACCCGTTTGCAGCCCGGCGAATTCCGCGTGGTCTGCGAAGGCACGCCGGAGCCGTTGCGCCCGGCGGTGGTGATCGGCCCGGGTACTGGACTGGGCGTGGGCACCTTGCTCGATCTGGGCGAAGGGCGCTTTGCCGCCATGCCGGGGGAGGGCGGTCACGTCGACCTGCCCCTGAGCAGCCCACGGGAAACTCAACTGTGGCAGCACATCTTCAATGAGATCGGCCATGTCAGCGCCGAAACTGCGTTGAGCGGCGGCGGTTTGCCCCGGGTATACCGGGCGATCTGTGCGGTGGATGGGCATGAGCCGGTGCTCGATACCCCGGAGTCGATCACCGCCGCCGGCCTGGCCGGTGACCCGGTTGCCCTGGAAGTGCTGGAGCAATTTTGCTGCTGGCTCGGCCGTGTGGCGGGCAACAACGTGCTGACCACCGGTGGACGCGGCGGTGTTTACATCGTTGGTGGGGTGATTCCGCGCTTTGCCGATTTTTTCCTCGAGAGTGGTTTTGCCCGGTGCTTCGCCGACAAGGGCTGCATGAGCGATTACTTCAGGGGCATCCCGGTGTGGCTGGTGACGGCGCCATATTCCGGGTTGATGGGCGCAGGTGTGGCGCTCGATCAGGCGTGAAACGGGATCAAAGGTGGGAGCGGGCTTGCTCGCGAAAGCGGAGTGTCAGTCGACAATTGTGTTGAATAACACACCGCTTTCGCGAGCAAGCCCGCTCCCACCGTTGTTTTGTGGTGTTTGCCGTTTCGGTGCATCAGGCATAATCCGCCCCATTCAAACCACAAGGACGCCGCCCCCGTGAGCTCAGTCAGGTCGATATTGCTGGTCGATGACGATCAAGAGATACGCGAGTTGCTGGACACCTACCTGACCCGTGCCGGTTTCCAGGTCCGCACCACCCCCGATGGCGCCGGTTTTCGTCAGGCGCTGAACGATGAGCCCAGCGATCTGGTGATTCTCGACGTGATGCTGCCGGACGAGGACGGCTTCAGCCTGTGTCGCTGGATTCGCCAGCACCCGCGTCGCGCCCAGGTGCCGATCATCATGCTCACCGCCAGTTCCGACGAGGCCGACCGGGTCATCGGCCTGGAACTGGGTGCCGACGATTACCTGGGCAAACCTTTCAGCCCCCGTGAACTGCAGGCACGCATCAAGGCGCTGTTGCGCCGTGCGCAGTTTGGTCAGGAGCGTTCCGGCAGTGAAGTGTTGGCCTTCGATGACTGGCGGCTGGACATGGTCAGCCATCGGCTGTTTCACACCGATGGCGAGGAGGTGATTCTGTCCGGTGCCGATTTCGCCTTGCTGAAGCTGTTCCTCGATCACCCCCAGGAAATCCTCGATCGCGACACCATCGGCAATGCCACCCGTGGCCGGGATCTGATGCCCCTCGATCGTATCGTCGACATGGCGGTCAGCCGTTTGCGCCAGCGTCTGCGCGACACGGAAAAACCACCCCGACTGATCCGCACCGTGCGCGGCAGTGGCTACCAGTTGGCAGCCAATGTGACCGCCAGCAATGGTCACTGAGTCCTTGCGCAAGCTGGCTCGGCGCGTGCCGGTACCGCGTTCGCTGCTCGGGCGCATGTTGCTGCTGACCCTGCTGGCGGTGTTGTTCGCCCAGGCGCTGTCAAGCGCGATCTGGGTGTCGCAGCTGCGCGCCACGCAGCTTGAAGGCCTGGTCACCAGTGCCCGCAGCCTCGCCCATTCGATGACCGCCAGCGTCAGCTATTTGCGCTCCCTGCCGGTGGCCTATCGCCCGCTGGTGCTCGACCAGTTGCGCAGCATGGGCGGCACGCGGTTCGTGGTGACGCTCAACGACAAGCCCCTGGGCATGGAAGTGCTGCCGATCACCCCGCGCAAGGCGGCGGTGATGACCGCCGTGGACGAAGTGCTGCGCCAGGCCCTCGGGCATGACACGGACATTTCGGTGTCGTTCGTCAGCCCCGAAGACCTGCGGATCTTCAACGGCGGCCTGAAGCTCGACGAGTTGCCGCGCTCCTGGGCGCACTACGCACTGACCCTGGAGCCGATCAACCCGCCGGTGCTGGTGACGCAGATCCAGATGGCCCCCGGCGAATGGCTGTACATCGCCTCGCTGCTGCCCGAGCCCTACACCAGCCTGGAGGAACAAGGCCTGCCGGCGCAGCAGATGTGGTTCATCGTCCTCACCAGCGGCTTTTTGCTGTTGTTCATCGGCCTGCTGGTGCATTGGCAGAGCCGGCCGCTCAAGCGCCTGGCACGGGCGGCGCGGGACCTGTCCCTGGGCGCCGACGTGGAGCCGGTGGCGGAGGGCGGCGGCAGTGAAGTGGTGGAAGTGGGCCGTGCCTTCAACACCATGCGCGAGCGCATCAGCCGTTACCTGACCGAGCGCAGCCAGTTGTTCAGCGCGATTTCCCACGACCTGCGCACGCCCATCACCCGCCTGCGGCTGCGGGTCGAACTGCTGGAAGACGAAAAGCTGCAAGCCAAATTCGGCCGCGATCTGGATGAGTTGGAGTTGCTGGTCAAGGGCGCGCTGCAATGTGTGAAGGACACCGACATTCACGAAAACATCGAGCCGGTGGACCTCAACCATGTGCTCGATTGCCTGGTGGAACCGTACCTGGCACCCAACGGCAATGGCCGCGTGACCCAGCAGGGTCGGGCGTTGCTGGCTTATCCCGGCAAACCGCTGGCGCTCAAGCGTTGCATCGGCAACCTGATCGACAACGCCCTGAAGTACGGCCAGAACGCGCACCTGCACATCGACGATGATGACAGGGCGTTCGTGCTGCACGTCGACGACGAAGGTCCGGGGGTGCCAGAGCAACGGCTGGAGCAGGTGTTCGAACCGCACTTTCGATTGTCTGGTCAGCAGCAGGGGTATGGCCTGGGGCTGGGGATCGCCCGCAACATTGCCCATAGCCATGGCGGTGAAGTGAGTTTGCAGAATTTGCGCGAGGGTGGGTTGAGGGTGACGCTTCAGTTGCCGCGCTCCGCCGATTAACGCCAAGCCTGTGAATTGACATGCGCCCTGTGGCGAGGGAGCTTGCTCCCGTCGGGCTGCGAAGCAGCCCCAAAAGCAGGACTGCTGCGCAGTCCATCGGGA
>NZ_LYVP01000139.1 GCF_001984065.1 Pseudomonas sp. KK4 | reverse complement strand
TGTGGGAGCGGGCTTGCTCGCGAAGGCGGTGGGTCAGGCACAGCTGATATCGACTGTGCTGGCCCTATCGCTGGCAGGCCAGCTCCCACAGGTTATTCAGTGGCCGCAGAATTTGCATTCACTGAAGATCCAGTGTGGGAGCGGGCTTGCTCGCGAAAGCGGTGGGTCAGGCACAACTGATATTGACTGTGCCGGCCCTATCGCTGGCAGGCCAGCTCCCACATTGAGTTTGTGTTCGACCGAGTAATACTGTGGGAGCGAGCCTGCTCGCGATGGCGGTGGGTCAGTCACCCTCGATATTGAAGGTGCCGACCTCTTCGCGAGCAAGCCCGCTCCCACAGTTGATTGGGGGGATGCAGAGTTTGTGTTCACTGGAGAACCAGTGTGGGAGCGGGCTTGCTCGCGAAGGCGTCGGATCAGACGCCGCCGATATCCGGCCCCTTCACCGTCTGACTGCGCTGTCCCGCCACCCCGACCGGCACCTCCCCCTTGAGCGTCACACGCCGGACGATGCGGTCCTGGGTGCCGTAGTCATCCACCGCGTAATGCTGGGTGGAGCGGTTGTCCCAGATCGCCACGTCGCCGGCCTTCCAGCGCCAGCGCACGGTGTTTTCCTGGCGGATGACGTGGCTCTGCAGCAGGCCGAACAAGTGCGCCGAATCCGCTTGGGAGTAGCCCTTGATGCGTTTGACGAAATGCCCCAGCAGCAAGCTTTTCTCGCCACTGATCGGGTGCACGCGGACCACCGGGTGCTCGGTCTCGTAGACGGTCGAGGTGAAGACCTTGCGGTAGCGCTCCAGTTTCTCCGCCGACACGTCGGGCTTGGCGCCGGCGTAGTCGTACTCGTTGCTGTGCACCGCCACCAGTTTGTCCGCCAGCTCGCGCAGCTCCGCAGACAGCCCGTTGTAGGCCGTTGCAGTGTTGGCCCAGAGCGTATCGCCACCAAAGGCCGGGGCCACCACCGAGCGCAGGATGGAGGCCTTGGGGTAGGCTTCAACGAAGGTCACATCGGTGTGCCAGGAGTTGGCGCGCTGGCCTTCGGCACCGTCCAGTTCCAGCAGGTAGCGGGTGCCCTCGCGGGACGGCACGGTCGGGTGTGCCACCGGCTCGCCGAGCAAGTGGGCAAAGGCCTCCTGACGCTGATCGTCGAGGTGGGTCTGCTCGCGGAAGAAGATCACCTTGTACTGCACCAGCGCCTGCTGGATCGCTTCGACGGTGGCGGCATCCAGCTCGCCGGACAGGTGCACGCCACGGATTTCGGCGCCGATCCGACCGGCCACCGGATGGATTTCAAGTGCGTGAACAGCGGGTTTTACGGCTAAAGCGGCATTGCTCATGGGTAGACCCTCGATCGGACTGCTGACGGTTGAATGCCAGCGAAACAACGCTCTATCTATATTCAATTTAGATCTAATAGATATTCACATGCTTCGTTGACGGAATAAGAGCTTGCATTTAAAACCTCAACCCAGCCTCGTCGCAAATGCCTTCGAGCTATTTTTAGGATGCCGGGAAAGCATATGGATCTTCGCCAGTTGCGCTACTTCATCGCCCTCCACGAACACCGCAGTTTCGTGCGCGCGGCGGACGCCATGGGCATCACTCAACCGGCGTTCAGCCGCAGTATCCAGGGGCTGGAACAGGAGTTCGGCTGCGTGCTGGTGGACCGTGGCAACAAGGACCTGCGCCCCACGCCCGAGGGCCAGGTGGTGTTGCAGCACGCGCTGAAACTGGTGCAGGGCGCGGCGCTGCTCAGCGCCGAAGTGACGCAGATGACCAAGCTCGACGCCGGCGAAGTGCGCTTCGGTTGCGGTCCCGCCCCCGCGGTGAAACTGGTGCCGGACGCGGTGGCGCACTTCATCAACGCGCACCCGAAAGTGCGCACCTGTTTTCAGGTGGATAACTGGGAAAATCTCAGCCGCGCCCTGAGCCGCGAGGAGATCGAATTCTTCATCGCCGACATCCGCCATTTCGAAGCCGACCCGAACTTTCAGACCCAGGCCCTGACACCCAAGCGCGGGGTGTTTTTCTGCCGCCCGGGGCATCCGCTGCTGGCCAAGGAAAGCCTCTCGACCAACGACATGTTCGACTACCCGCTGGCGACCACGCTGATCCCGCCGGGCATTCGCAAACTGCTGGCGAACCTTAGCGGGCGAATGGACTTTTCCCCGACCATCGAGACCGAGCATTTCCCGGCGCTGGTGAAGATCGTGCTGCAATCGAATGCGATTGGCGTGGGTACTGAAGAGGCGTTTGTCGAGGACATTGCCCAGGGCTCGCTGGCGTTGCTGCACTGGCGCAATTTGCCGCAGAACATTGAGACGATGAATGCGCGGTGCGGGATTGTTAGCCGTACGGGGTTCCGGCTGTCGCCGGCGGCGCGGGAGATGATCGAGACATTGGTGGCGGTGGACAGGCAACAGATTGCGGTCGCGGTTTAGGGCCTCTTCGCGAGCAAGCCCGCTCCCACAGTTGATCGGCGTACGCAGGACCAATGTGGGAGCGGGCTTGCTCGCGAAGGCGCCCGCACAGACGCCATGGATTCAGAGCTTTGCCGCCGCCAACTCAGGCGCCACCCAATCGGTCACCTTGAACGGCTTGCGAATCAGCTTCTGCTGTGACGCCAGATCCACCGCATCCTGCAATTTCCCCAGGAACACCGGGTCCAGGGTCGACGGGAACACCTCGCTCAATTTCTGATCCTTCAGGTCCTGGGTCAGGATCACCGGAGGGTAACTCGCCAACCCCGACACCAACTGGATGTACGCCTCTTTGTTGCTTTCCTGGGTCAGCCATTGCACCGCCTGCTGCTGGGCCTTGAGCAGTTTCGCCACCACGTCCGGGTGTTCGTCGACGAACTTGCCGTTGCCCACCAACACCGCTTGCACGCTCCCTGCACCGCCAAGGTCCTTGGTGTTCAACGGCAACTCGGCCAGGCCTTTGGCTTGTAATGCCGTCAACCCGGAACCACCCCAGGACGCATCGATCTGCTTGGCCGCGAGCGCCGCGATGGCAGCGTTGAAGTCCAGGTTGATGACCTTCAGATCCTTCTCGCTCAAGCCCTGGCTGGCCAGTGCCGCATCGAACGACAACTGACTGGCCGTGCCACGAAAGATCGCCACGCGTTTGCCCTTGAGGTCTTGCAGGGTCTTGATCCCCGACCCCGGCACCACGCCCAGGTAATGCTTGACCCCGCGAGCCGAGGCACTCAACACCCGGGTGTCCAGGCCATTGGACTTGCCGATGATCGCTGCCAGGTCACCGAGGTAGGCCAGATCGACCTGTCCGTTGGCGAAGGCTTCGTTGATCACGGGGCCGGCGCCCTTGAAGAAATTCCACTGGATCTTGATGCCCTGGTCGGCGAAAGCCTTCTCGTAGATCTGCTGATCGCGCAGCACGTCCACCACCCCGCCGCCACTGTGCTGGGTGCCCGCGCTTAGGTCTGGTACGGCGATGCGGATTTCCTTGAGATCGTCAGCCTGGGCATTGAGCGCCAGAAAGCCTGCCAAGGCTGGTACGGCGAGCAGGCTCAAGACGCGTTTGAAGGGAATGTTCATGGGTACGGCTCCTGATGACCACGGCGTTGAGGAGCAGAACGTAGGCCCAAACAAGACCAGCACTTAAATACTATAAATTCACATTTTTAGATCGTTTAGAGATAAGCGAGAGTTTGCGGGCGCGCCGGACCCATATGCATGGCGAGCATCGAAAATATTCTTCGAATGCATTGGATGCGTGATGCCTGGAGGCCTTAAATGGTCTCGCTTATCTCCCAATAGCATTGATTTTAAATTTCTTAGAACCAAACCTGTAGATCGAGGCTTGCCCGCGAAGCGGCCATCACCTTCAACATGGATGTCGACTTCCACATCCCTTCGCGGGCAAGCCTCGCGCCTACAGACCGGTTTACGGAGGTCACTATGGCCCGTGTTCCCCTGCTCAGCCTGCCATTGGCCGTGCCACCGCTCGGCGGCCGACCGCATTGGCCGACGCTCAGCCAGCGCCTGTTGCCCTGGCTGCTGCCCATCAGTCTGTTCGTCCTGTGGTGGCTGGCCAGCCGCAACCTGTGGATGAGCGAGCAGATCCTGCCAGCGCCGTCACTGGTCTGGAACAGCGCCGTCGACCTGTCCCGGGGCGAGTTGTGGAGCCATCTGTGGATCAGCCTGCAACGCCTGTTCTGGGGGTTGCTCGCCGGGATCGGCGCCGGTGCCGTACTGGGTGCGGCGCTGGGTTTGAGCCGCACCCTGGAACGCCTGGTGTTCCCGACCTTCGCCGGGCTGTCGCAAATCCCGACCCTGGCCTGGATCCCGCTGTTCATGGTGTTCTTCGGCATCGGCGAAGTGCTGAAACTGGTGGTGCTGATCAAGGCCATCGTGGTGCCGGTGACCCTGCATACCCTGGTGGGCGTGCGTGATGCGCAGCCTAAATTGCGCGAAGCCGCCGCGGTGTTGCGTCTGCCACCCCGCCTGTTGATCCGCCGCCTGGTGCTGCCCGCGGCGTTACCCGCCTTCATGGCCGGTGTACGCCTGGCGCTGGCCGCCGGCTGGACGTCGTTGCTGGCCGTCGAACTGCTCGCCTCCAGCGAAGGCATCGGTTACCTGATGGTCTGGGCGCGGCAGTTGTTCATGCTCGATATCGTATTCGTCTGCATTGTGGTCATCGGTGTGATTGGCGTGGCCATGGACCGCGGCATCGGCCTGCTGGACAGAACATGGGTGCACTGGCCGCATCCGGCCACCGCCGAGATCCGTCGTGGCCCGCGGTATCAGGGCTGGCAGCGCCTGCAACCCTGGCTGCTGCCGTTGACGCTGCTGGTGTTGTGGCAATGGGCGAATCATCAGCAATGGGTGGACACCAACATTCTGGTCAGCCCGTCGGCGGTGCTGGAAACCACCTGGAGCGGTTTGCTCGACGGCACCTTGGTCAACGGCATGGCCTTGAGCCTGGGTCGCACGCTCGGCGGCCTGGTGCTGGGCGGCGGGCTTGGCTTTGCACTGGGCCTACTGTTGGGCCTGTCGCGCACCAGTGAACGGGTATTGGGCCCGACCCTCGCTGCGATCCGCCAGATCGCGATCTTCGCCTGGGTGCCGCTGCTCACCGCCTGGTTCGGCCTGGGCGAACTGGCCAAGTGGGTGTTCGTCGCCCTCGCCGCGTTTTTCCCTTTGTTTATTGCGACCCAGCGCAGCGTCGCCAACCTCTCGCCACAACTGAACGAAGCGGCGCGGGTGCTGCGTCTCAATCTGCGCCAACGCCTGACCCGCCTGGTGCTGCCGGGCGCCGCACCGGGGATCTTCGCCGGGCTGCGGCTGAGCCTGATCTACGCCTGGTTGGGCACCATCGGCGCCGAATATTTCATGCCGTCCAACGGCGGCATCGGCAGCCAGATGATCGGCGCCCAACAGCTGCTGCGCATGGACCTGATCATGGCCGGCATGCTGCTGGTCGGCCTCACCGGCGCCCTGCTCAACCTCATTGGCCAACGCCTGGAAATCCGCGCCACCCGCTGGAGACATGCATGAACGCACCCATCGTCAGCTTCAATCACGTAGGCAAAAGCTTCGACGTCGACGGCTTCGAACTGGAGGCCATTGGCGAATTCAACCTGGACATCGCCGAGGGCGAATTCGTCGCGATTGTCGGCTCCAGTGGCTGTGGCAAATCCACCTTGCTGCGCCTGCTGGTGGGCCTGGACAAGCAGTTTCGCGGGCAGATCACCGTGGACGGAAAAGCCGTCACCGGTATCGGTGGCGAGCGTGGCATCGTGTTCCAGGAACACCGACTGTTCCCGTGGCTGACAGTGGCCGACAACATCGGCCTGGGGCTGGTCAACGAGCCCTTGAGCGCGCAACAGAAGCAAAAGCGCATCAGCGATTTCATCGACCTGGTGGGCCTGACGGATTTCACCCGGGCCTATCCGCACCAGCTCTCCGGCGGCATGGCGCAGCGGGTGGCGATCGCCCGCGGCCTGGTGGCCAGCCCACGGATCCTGCTGCTGGACGAACCCTTTGGCGCCCTCGACGCACTGACGCGCCAGCAGATGCAGGACGAGCTGCTGGCGATTCGCGCCCGGGCAAAGATCACCACGATCCTGGTGACCCACGATGTCGAGGAGGCGATCTTCCTCGCCGACCGCGTGGTGGTGATGGAGCCGCGCCCGGGGCGGATCAAGCAGGTGGTCGACATCGCCCTGCCCCATCCGCGCCAGCGCAGCAGTTTCGACTTCCATCAATTGCGCGAAGAACTGCTGCACGAACTCACCAGCGACGGCCACTACCAGCCACCGGTCCCGGTGCAGGTGCGTGACTTGCCGTTGTCCTTCATTGCCTGCTGAACAGGAGATTTTTGATGCCGCAACGTCCCAACTTTCTGGTGATCCTGGCCGATGACCTGGGCTTTTCCGATATCGGTGCATTCGGCGGCGAGATCGCCACGCCGAACCTCGATGCCCTGGCCAACAACGGCCTGCGCCTGACCGATTTCCACACCGCACCAACCTGCTCGCCCACCCGCTCGATGCTGCTGACCGGCACCGATCACCACATTGCCGGCATCGGCACCATGGCCGAAGCGCTGACCCCGGACCTGATCGGCAAACCGGGTTACGAGGGTTATCTGAACGACAGCGTCGTGGCCTTGCCCGAGCTGCTGCGCGAGGCCGGATACCAGACCTTCATGAGCGGCAAATGGCACCTGGGCCTGACCGCTGAACGGGCGCCCCACGCCCGGGGTTTCGAGCGTTCGTTTTCACTGCTGCCAGGTGCGGCCAACCATTACGGCTTCGAGCCGACCTATGACGAGCACACGCCTGGCCTGCTCAAATCGACCCCGGCGCTGTACATCGAAGACGATCAATTCATCGACGAGTTGCCGAAGGATTTCTATTCCTCGGACGCCTTCGGCGACAAGCTGCTGCAGTACCTCAAGGAGCGCGACCAGTCCCGACCGTTCTTCGCGTACCTGCCGTTTTCCGCGCCACACTGGCCGCTGCAGGCACCAGCCGATGTGGTCGAGAAATACCGTGGACGCTACGACGCGGGGCCGGAGGTTTTGCGTCTCGAACGCCTGGAAAAACTCAAGGCGCTGGGGCTGATCGAGGCCGATGTGGAACCGCATCCGCTGATCGAGCTCAGCGCTCAATGGGATGCGCTGAGTGATGAGCAACGGCAGATATCCGCGCGGGCCATGGAGGTCTACGCGGCGATGGTCGAGCGCATGGACTGGAACATCGGGCGCGTCGTCGACTACCTGCGCAGCCAGGGGCAACTGGACAATACGTTCGTGCTGTTCCTGTCCGACAACGGCGCCGAGGGTGCGCTGCTGGAAGCGTTCCCGAAATTCGGTCCGCAACTGCTGACGTACCTCAACCAGCATTACGACAACAGCCTGGACAACATCGGTCGCGCCAACTCTTACGTCTGGTACGGGCCGAACTGGGCGCAGACCGCGACCGCGCCTTCACGACTGTTCAAGGCGTTCACCACAGAGGGCGGCATTCGCGTACCGGCGCTGGTGCACTACCCGCAGTTGCCGATCAAGGGGCAGATCAGCCATGGCTTCGGCACGGTGATGGACGTGACGCCGACCCTCCTCGATCTGGCCGGGGTGCGGCATCCCGGCAAGCGCTGGCGCGGGAAGGACGTGGCGCCGTTGCGCGGTAAATCGTGGCTGGGGTTTCTGTCCGGCGAAACGGCGCAGGTGCACGATGAGCACACGGTGACCGGTTGGGAATTGTTCGGGCGCCGGGCGATTCGTCAGGGGCAATGGAAAGCAGTGTACATCCCTGGGCCGGTGGGGCCGGCGACCTGGCAGCTGTATGACCTGGGGAGCGATCCGGGGGAGATTCATGATTTGGCATTGAGCCAGCCTGACAAGCTCAACCTGTTGATCGAGCATTGGCAGCAGTATGTGGATGAGACTGGGGTGATTTTGAGTGAGTCGCCGTTTCAGCCGGATTGATGTTGGCTGAGCCGGCCCCTTCGCGAGCAAGCCCGCTCCCACATTTGGAATGCATTCCCCTGTGGGAGCGGGCTTGCTCGCGAAGAGGCCCTTACAACCCACCATCAAGCCTGAGCCGTACGCACCTCTTCCCCGACCACCTCTGGTTGGCGAACAAAGCGATTCGCCCGCCCGAACGTCCCGAAGTCATTGAACCGCACCCCCATCTCCCGCATCACCTTGTGCGCCACCGGCACGGTGAGCTGGCGGATGTAGAACGGTTCCTTCACCACGAAATGATGAATCCCGTGGCTGCTGCCGAAGTTGAAGCAGAACGCCTGCAGCGGCCACAGCCACCAAGGGTTCAGCACCTGGCACTGTTGCATGACGTTGCCCGGTTCCACATCGCCGTAGTAATGCATGTTCGAGCTGATGAAGTGCAGGCAGAAGGTGCGCAGCACGTTGGGGCCGATGATCACCACCGCGGCGAAATCGATCACGTTCATCACCGACAACGTAGTCGCCGACCACTCAATGGGCGTGCCCATCACATGCGCGATGCCATTGGCGGCATGGAAACCGAGAAACATGTACCACGCGCCCCAATGCACCAGCGCCAGCGGCGCGTAGACCTTCAGGGTGCGTTTGATGATGCTGAATTTGTGCGCCCAGGTTTTCGCCCGCAGCATGCGGATGAACGCCGACATCACGTTGTCGCCCACCATCAGCAACCGGGCGACGCCCCAGGGTTCGCCGTTGGTGATGGCCCGCTCCTCCATGTCGGTTTCGGTGCCGGAGACCTTGTGATGGTTGAGGTGCAGATGACGGCGAATCCACGGATTGATGGTGCTCGGCCGCGCCAGCCAGACCAGGCCCATCATCAGGTTGTGCGGCAGCCGCTGCTTGCGGAAGTACATGCTGTGGATCAGGTCGTGTTCGAGTTCGTGGGTCAGCGAGGCGAAAAATGCGTTGAGCAACAGGCACGCCCACCACGCCATGTGCCCCGTGATGAAAAGCGCCGCCGAACCGATCATCCCGGCCAGGGCGAAGGCCAGGATCCCGGCGCCCAGGGCGTCCTGGTGATTGAGAATCGGGTAGCGCTCGCGCAGTTCGACGCCCTTGGCCAGCACCACTTGGCGAATATGCGCTGATCGCTGAGCTGCATTCAGTCGCTGGGGACTTGCAGAAGTACGGTCCATGCTTCCATCCTCTGGTTATTGATGGTTCGCATCCTGCCTGCTGAACTCAATAAAATCGGTAGCCGTGAACGCCAACCTGTTGACCGGAAGCGCCAACCAGCATGACTGAACCGACCTCCCTTGCCAGCTGGACCCGCGCCTTGCGCAAGCAACTCGATGCCCTGGGCCTCGACAGTACCTCGCTGTGCCAGCAAGCCGGGCTCGACCCGCAACTGATGGACGACCCCAACGCCCGTTACCCGCTGTCTTGCACCACGCGCCTGTGGGAACTGGCGGTGCAGGCCAGCGGCGACCCGGCGATCGGCTTGCGGGTGTCGCGCTTCGTCAGCCCAACGACCTTCCATGCGCTGGGGTATGCGCTGGTGGCCAGCGGCAGTTTGCGCGAGGTGTTCGAACGCATCGTGCGCTATCACCAGGTGGTCAGCGACGCGCTGGAGCTGGAACTGACCCGCGGTGACGATCGCTACTACTTTCGCCTGAAAATCCCGCCGGGCAATCTCGCCCCGGCTTTCGAAGCCATCGATGCCTTCACGGCGATCTATGTGCGCACCTGCCGCAATCGCCTGGGCCGCGACTACGCGCCCCTGGCGGTGTACCTGCGGCGCCCGGAACCGGTGGACCCGCACCAGTGGCACAAGGTCTTTCGCTCGCCGGTGCACTTCGGTGCAGAAGAAGATCGCCTGGAGTTCGCTTTCGCCGACTTCGACAGTCACCTGGACGACGCCAACCCGGAACTGGCCGAACACAACGAAACCGTGCTCAAGCGCACCCTGGCGCAGCTCAAGCCACTGACCTGGGAACGCAAAGTGCGCGATGCCATCGAGGAGCAATTGCCCGAAGGCGAGCCCAGCGCCGAGCACATCGCCAAGGCGCTGCACCTGAGCCTGCGCAGTTTGCAGCGGCACCTGGCGGATGAGGGCTGTCGGTTCGATACGCTGCTCAACGAAAGCCGCGAGAACCTGGCGTTGCTGCACCTGCGTGATCCGCAGGTGTCGTTGAGTGAGATCAGTTACTTGCTGGGGTTTGCCGATACCAGCAGCTTCAGCCGCGCGTTCAAGCGCTGGACCGGGATGACACCGGGGCAGTTTCGCGATGGGTTGCGGTGACAGATCCGGAAAATGGGTTGTCTGGTCCGGCCTCTTCGCGAGCAAGCCCGCTCCCACATTTGATCTTTGTACGCAGGACCAATGTGGGAGCGGGCTTGCTCGCGAAGGCAATGGTGCAGGCACCGCGAAAACCTCAGCGACCCTTATCTCGCCGCAACAACTTGCGCACCCGAGCCACCAGTTCTTTGACGGCAAACGGCTTGAGCAGGTAATCATCTTCATGCAGCTCCAACCCCCGCAGGCGATCCTCGATACCGTCCCGGGTGGTGAGGAACAGTACCGGGGTCTCACCGAGCTTGCGGATCTGTTGCAGCAACTGCCAGCCGTTGAGCCCCGGCAGCATGACGTCGAGGATGATCAGATCGTATTCGCCGGTCTCGATGAAGCGGCGCCCGTCCATGCCATTGACCGCCACATCCACCGCGAAACTCGCCTCGTTCAGGCCCTGGGCCAGGTGTCTGGCGGTCTGGGGTTCGTCTTCCACTAGCAATACACGCATGTCACACCTCGATTGTCGTCAGCACAGGCTAGGCGTGTTCGCGGTGGTTGCCCATCACAAATATTTTCAGGCTGACCTCCTGTGGGAGCGGGCTTGCTCGCGAAGGCGTCGTGCCAATCGACATTGATGCTGGCTGACACACCGCTTTCGCGAGCAAGCCCGCTCCCACAGGGGGGCTGTGCAAAAAATTAGATTGTGGCCAGGGCGCGCAGGCGTTGGGCGTCGAGGATTTCGATTTCGCCGTAGGCCAGGCCGATGATTCCCTGCGCCTGCAGATCCTTGAGGATCTGATTGGTGGTCTGGCGTGACAGCGACAGCATCGACGCCAGTTGCTCCTGGGGCAGTTGCAGGACGCGGCGGGGTTCGTCGATCTGGCCGTAGCCGTCGGCGATCATCAGCAAGCGATGGGCCAGCCGGGTCGGCGCCGGCATCAGGCTCAGCTGTTCGAGGTTGATGAAGGTCAGGCGCAGTTTCTGGCTCATCAACAACGCCAATTGCCGCCAGTACAGGGGGTGTTCATCGAGCAAGGCGAGCAGCGCGGCTTGCGGGATGTGCAACAGGGTGCATGCGCCCAGGCCGAACGCATCATGGGTACGGGCCTGACCGTCGAACAGGCAGATTTCGCCGAACCAGTGCGGCGCCTCTACCAGGCTCAGCAGCGCCTCTTTGCCCTGCTCGTTCACGGCGCCGATGCGCACCGCGCCTTCGAGCACCGCGTACAGGCCGCAGGGCGGATCACCGCGCTGGAACAGGCGCTGCCCTGCCGACAGGCGCCGCAACCGTGCCGCATCGAGCAGGCTATCCTGAAGGGACACCGGCAGATGGCTGAACCACTGACCCCGCATCAGGCGCGCACGCCACACCTGCATATCCATGAAAAACTCCTAAAGATTGTCGCCTGGCTGACAGAGCGCAAAGCGACCCCAGGGCATGATCAGCCACCCTACAGGAGGAATAACAATGAAAAAAAGCCTCGTTGACCATCTCAGTCAATACGCCGCCTACCACCGTGACCCGCGCAACATTGCCAGCCACTTCATCGGTATTCCGCTGATCGTGGTGGCGGTGGCCGTGTTGTTGTCGCGGCCGCAATGGGGCGGTGGTTGGCTTTCGCCGGCAGTGCTGGTGTCGCTGGCGTCGGCGTGGTTCTACCTGCGCCTGGAACTGCGCCTCGGGATTTTGATGACGGTGTTGCTGGGGCTGTGTGTCTGGGCCGGCCAAGTATTGGCGCAGCAGAGCACGCTGGTGTGGTTGAGCAGCGGCCTCGGGATGTTCGTGGTGGGCTGGGCGATCCAGTTTGTCGGGCATCACTACGAAGGGCGCAAACCGGCGTTCGTCGATGACGTGACCGGGTTGATTGTCGGGCCGTTGTTTGTGGTGGCGGAACTGGCGTTCATGCTGGGGATGCGGCGGGTCTTGAAAGAGCAGATC
>NZ_LYVP01000138.1 GCF_001984065.1 Pseudomonas sp. KK4 | reverse complement strand
TGCCGACGATGGCGTGCATCCATTGCCGTGGGTGGAACAGCTTGCGGCGGTAGAAGGTGAAACTGGCGGTGGCCGAACCGAAGGTCGAACTGAGCTTGTTGGTGCCCAGCACCAGGTGCGGCGGCAGGCCGGCGGTGAGCAGGGCCGGGGTGGTCAACAGACCGCCGCCGCCGGCGATGGCATCGATGAATCCGGCAATGAAAGCGACAAGGGCCAGAATGGCCAGGGTGGTGAGGTCAACGCTGAGTTCGAAAGGCATGGAAGATCGGCTTAATCGGCAGGGTGCAGCACGGGGGCTGCGGGGAAGGGCCGATATATTACCTAGATCCAGACGTTGCGGCGACTTGTCTGGCCTCTTCGCGAGCACGCCCGCCTGTTGGAATGCGTACCCATGTGGGAGCGGGCTTGCTCGCGAAGGCGGCGTGTCAGTCAATACAGGTGTCGACTGATACACCGCTTTCGCGAGCAAGCCCGCTGCCACGGATCGGTGTTTACAAGCCCAGGTCGGACAGGCCTGGGTGGTCGTCAGGACGACGGCCCAGCGGCCAATGGAACTTGCGTTCGCTTTCCTTGATCGGCATGTCGTTGATGCAGGCAAAACGGTGGGCCATCAGGCCGTACTCGTCGAACTCCCAGTTTTCGTTGCCGTAGGAACGGAACCAGTTACCCGAATCGTCGCGCCATTCATAGGCATAGCGCACGGCGATGCGGTTGTCGGTGAAGGCCCACAGTTCCTTGATCAGGCGATAATCCAGTTCCTTGGCCCATTTGCGGGTCAGGAAGCCTTTGGCTTCTTCGCGGTTGGACGCGAACTCGGCGCGGTTACGCCACTTGGTGTCCAGGGTGTAGGCCAGCGACACACGTTCGGCGTCCCGGGAGTTCCAGCCATCTTCGGCCAGGCGGACTTTTTCGATGGCCGATTCACGGGTGAAAGGCGGCAATGGCGGACGAACTTCGGCGTTGGACATTTCAGCACTCCATTTTAAGTTGGTTTGAAGCAAGTTGTCGGGCTTGGTTGAAGTTATTACAGGTCCAATAACTTACGCGCCATGCATTGCGCATTATCGGCGGCACTGTGATCACCCATGACAAGCGCCACGGTGATGGCCCCTTCGATCAGGATCAGCAGCTGTTTGGCCAGCGTCTGCGGATCGTCGGTGCCATGTTCGGTGCAAAGCTCGCACAGGTAGTCGAGCAGCTTCTGTTTGTGGTCTTTGGCAATCAGCCGGACCGGGTCTTGCGGATCGCCGGTTTCGCCGCTGGTGTTGATGAACGCGCAGCCGCGAAAGCCTTCGGCGTCGAACCAGGACTTGAGCACGGTGAACAGGTTGAGCAGGCGGTCGGCAGGTGTTTCGGCTTGCCCGACCGCGGTGGTGAACCAGTGCATCCAGCGCACGTCCCGGCGTTGCAGGGCAGCCAGGGTGAGCGCCTCCTTGTTGGCGAAGTAGCGGTAGATGCTCTTTCTGGAGACGCCGGCGGTTTTCACCAGAAGATCCATGCCGGTGGCGGCGATGCCACTTTTGTAGATCAACTTTTCGGTGACATCCAGAATGATGTCGCGTGTTTGATTATCAGTGATTTCGTTCATGTGGCTACAGTAGAACGATCGTTCTCCATAGTCAATAAATTCTTTTCCTGTCGCTTGAACAGCCATCGCCAGCAGGCTGGCTCCCACATTTGAAATGCATTCCCCTGTGGGAGCCCGCCTGCTGGCGATGAGGGCAGTACAGACACCGACAAGACCCAAACCCATCCATGGTGTAAGCTCACCAGCTCTCTGGATTCGACCCGATTGCGAGCCCTATGCCGTTGCTTTTCAAACGCTCCCTGCTGCCAAAACTGCGCAGCTTCCCGCTGACCGCCGATGCCGTCACCATTCTCTCTGGCGCTGCCGAGTTCCGTCGTTGCCTGCTGGAAAAAATCGCCAATGCCACCCAGCGCATCTATATCGTCGCGCTGTACCTGCAACAGGACGAGGCCGGCCAGGAAATTCTCGATGCCCTGCATGCCGCCAAACTGGCGCGTCCGCAATTGGACGTGGTGGTGGTGGTCGACTGGCTGCGCGCCCAGCGCGGCCTGATCGGTGCCGGCAAGCAACCGGGCAACTCGGCCTGGTATCAGGAAATGACCCGCACCCACGCCAGCGAAGTGCCGGTGTATGGCGTGCCGGTGCAGACCCGCGAGCTGTTCGGCGTACTGCACTTGAAGGGCTTCATCATCGATGACTGCGTGATCTACAGCGGCGCGAGCCTGAACAACGTCTACCTGCACAAATTCGACAAGTACCGTTACGACCGCTATCACCTGTTGCAGGACCGTACCCTGGCCGACTCCATGCAGCACCTGGTTCAGCACGGCCTGGTGGCGTCCAAGGCAGTGCATCGCCTCGACCTGCCGAACCTGCCGACCACCCGTAGCCTGCGCAATGACATCGGCGACCTGCGCAGCCGCCTCAAACATGCAGCCTACGACACCACCCAGGGCACCACGGACAAGACGGGCCTGTCGGT
This sequence comes from Pseudomonas sp. KK4, assembly GCF_001984065.1. Taxonomy (GTDB): domain Bacteria; phylum Pseudomonadota; class Gammaproteobacteria; order Pseudomonadales; family Pseudomonadaceae; genus Aquipseudomonas. The sequence continues at coordinate 9,680 of NZ_LYVP01000138.1, read as the reverse complement.
GAGCCCGTTGCTGGGCGTGGGCAAGAACAATCCGTTGAGCCGGGTAATCGGCGAGTTGATCGCCAGTGCCCAGCATCAACTGACCATCTGTACGCCTTACTTCAATTTGCCACTGGCCGTGACCCGGGAAATCAACCGGGCGCTGGCCCGTGGGGTGAAGGTCGATATCGTGGTCGGCGACAAGACGGCCAACGACTTCTACATACCGCCAAGCGAGCCGTTCAAAGTCATCGCGGCGCTGCCGTATCTGTACGAGATCAGCCTGCGCCGCTTCGCCAAGCGTCACCAGCGCAACATCGACAGCGGCCAGTTGAACCTGCACCTGTGGAAGGAGGGCGACAACACCTACCACCTCAAGGGCATGTGGGTCGACAAGCGCTACACCCTGCTGACCGGCAACAACCTCAACCCGCGGGCGTTCCGCCTCGACCTGGAAAACGCCTTGCTGCTCGATGACCCCAAGAGCGAGTTGCTGGAACCGCGCAAGAAGGAACTGGCGGAGATTTTCCAGCACACCACGCGCATCGAGCGTTATCAGGACCTGGAAACCCTTCCGGACTACCCGGCGGGCGTTGCCAAGTTCCTCAAGCGCGTCAGCCGCGTGCGCATCGAGCGGTTGCTCTACCGCATTTTGTGACGTCAGGCCTTCAACTGTAGGAGCGAGCTTGCTCGCGATGGACGTCCAGACGACGCAGGTATCCAAATGCCCCGTGTCATCGTTAGCGACCATCGCGAGCGAGCTCGCTCCTACAGGGGCAATGGCCTGAGCGCTTTCTTATAGTTCCTTTCAGTGGCGCCGATTAGGTTCGCCTGACGCACACCTGAACGGAATTTCGATCTTGACCATCCCAGCCTTGCGCACCAACGCCACCGGCTCGATCCCTTCATCCCATTCAATGCCCAAAGCGGCGAACCCGACTCGGTTGGCCAGGCAGGTGTCGAGCACCGCAAACAGTGGGCAAGCCCTCAAGCCGCGCAATGATTTCATCCAACTCGACGCAGCCTTCTCGGCCTCGACCGTCAAATCCCTACAGATGCCGCTGTATTACGCGCGGGAAAAACGCGATGGCGATCGCATCGTCGACCTGGCGTCCTTCAGCGAAACCTGGGGTCTTTGTTATGAGCACCTGACCACCGAGACGCTGACGGAGCGGGAGGTATTGGACGTAATCAAGAGTGGCCTCTTGCCCGAAGACAAGGTCGCGAATCTGAAGCCCGTCATGATCCAAGCCATGCACCTGGCCATTGAACCCAAAGCGGGCCTGACGGATCAGCGACTGCGCGAGATCATCGACGTTGTCTGCCATTTACCGCCAAACCAATGGGCGGACGCACTGGGCGAAGGACTGAGGTTTCCCGCAAATACCGACAGTCGAACGGTCGCCGGTTTCATCCAAACCCAACTCAGCGAATCACGCCTGCAACGCGACCAGAAGATTGCCAGCGGCCAGTTGCTGACGGATGCTCAATGGCAATGTTTCCGGGAGCTTATCGACGAAGGCCCGACATGGATGAACGACCGGGTGGAACGCAGGTTGGAGGAGCAGGCGCGCTACCTGCCGGCGATGGATCTGGAAGATGTCAAATATTCGAGGCCGTCGCCCGACACCGCACAGTATCTGTTGAGCACGTGTTGGCGGGTCATCTGTGACGATCAGGTGCCACAGAATTACAAGGACAGGATTGCCGGACTGCAGCGATGTCTTTTAGAAAAATCCGATCCGGTGTTGACCACGGTGAGCAACGTTGAGGAAACGGTGGATTTCGCATTCAAGTTGCCCCTGTCTGCGGATCGCGGATTTCCCTTGCTGGCTGTTCTGGAGGAGATCGAGCGCAAGTCCGAACGCTACGATTTCGTCGATACCCGTGCGCCTGATCTGCACCAGGGCGGGTTGTTGCGAAGGTTTCTGAAGGTGGCCAAAGCCGTTGACGATCTTGGCAAAGTGCCTGGGCCGGCAATGGACCGCGGTCTGCAGGCCGGACTTCGAGCGCCATACCCGCCCACGCCAGCGGTACCGCAACAGACGACAAGCGAACACCTGCAGAAGCTGGCGGGTGACGCCGATGCCCTGTTGACGACGCTGACCCACACCTTGACCGGTTGGCAGCCGGTCGAGGCCCTGGACCCTCGTCCGGCGCTTGAAGCGTTTATCCAACGGATCATGGGCGTGTCCGTGCGCAGTCCATTCCGGCCGATACCCATGTCTGGATACGACGCTACCGACAGCCTCTATGCCGAAACCACTGAGCGCTCGGACGCGGCAGGCGACAGCAGCGACATGAACGTCCTGCAATCACTGGCCGACGACCTGAAAAGCTGGCTGGGTTCGGCATGGGGGTATCTGGGGCCAATGGGGGCGGCCGTGTGGGGCGCAGCCAAAGAGCATCCGCGTTCCGCTGCTACCGTAGGCCTGGTTGCGGCCTACGCAGCCGTGAGCGAGTTTCACCGCCTGTGGTTCGGCGACGCGTCACCCGACCCAGATTCGCACTCAGCCGTGAAGGCAGATCCCGCACTGCATCGACTCATCGTCGATGATTTGCGACATGCCCTGAGGGACATGCCGAACGTGCAGCCTTTCGTAGCGCGGCTCGAGGCCCAGGATGAGGCCCAGCCAGACTTGATACCGGATATCAATCATCTGTTATCGCAACCGGTTCCATCACAACCGGATCTGACCTATGCCGAGTTGGTCGACGAGCGCATTTTCAGCGCCCGTGATCACTACGCCCGTCTGCAAATTTCCACAATGGTCGTTGATGTGGATGGCGAACCCTACGTCGAGACGGTGGATATCCCCCCCAACTCCGACCTTCAGCGGCCTGCCGATGACAGCGCGCAATGGGTTCTGGAGGCCTTGACGGAGGAACAGATCGCTCAGCAGGCTGACCAGAACCTGCAAACCCGTGTACTGGAACGATTGGATGCGGGCCACCGGGACATGCCGCTGTCTGTCCCCAGGGACAGTGCGATGAACCGGCCGCTGGCGCTTTACCAACAGACCTTGAATGATCCTGCCGTACTGGCCTGGTTCGAATCCAAGGGCCTTGTGCTCGAAACCTTGAGCATTCATCAGGACTTTGTTTCAGGAACAGTGGTCCGCGACGGTGTCAGCACCACCCAGACCTTTTACCGATGGGACACCTCGGGGTGGGGGCAAGTGTCTGCGCACGTCCTCGCCGCGCGGCAAGTGCTCGATCCTGGCAATTTCGGACTGCCGTTCGTGGATGACGACCGGAACCTGATTTCGTGTGCCGTGATCCTCTTTTTCTATTCGGTCGTGCCGCCAACCGACAGCAAGCAGGCGGGCACGTTGGCTTCGACGCTGAAAAAGGAGGGATGGCCCGTGATCCCCTCCGATAAAAAAGCAGCGGTCCATGACGAGTGTGAGTCAGTCACACAGATGATTGCCGAGAGCAAGGCACGGGACCAACTGATACATGAACTGAATAAGGCGACGGAAAACCTGGATGACAACGCGCCCATATCGTTATCCGGGCGCTACACACGAAGCGCCAATGGTTCACCCCTGGCGGACAAGTGTTCGAAAAACCTTGAAGTTTTGAGCCGCTTTGTGAAGTTGCCGAAGATGCTCGAAATGTGTAAGCGCCTGGATGTCGATTGCACCGACTCGCCGGTGAGGATCAGCGCTAACAGGATTGAGGTCCAGATTTCGCAGCAATGGCACGACTTGACGGCGACGGTCAACGCTGAAAGTACATTGCAGGTTCCCTTTGCCGATCTTTTGAACGCCGTCAAGGAAACGGGGAATACGTTGTACTCGACCTTGTCCATCGACTTGCAGCAGGTGATTGACTACCGAGGGTTCGGCTCGCCCAAAACAGTGGGGGAGGTCCGTAACGTTGTGCGCTGGCTCAGTACAAGGTTGCCGAGCGCGCCACCTTTGGGTGACTGCAGCGCTGATTTGCTGGCGGATGCTCAGTCACCCATCAGCCTGACGCCTGACGATCGCAGCAAAATCATTCATCTGGAAAAAGAGGTTTTCAGCGTTCGCAGTTCGATGGTTGACGCATTGGCGGCTGATTTGCTGGCCGACACGTCCGTTGAGTGGCGACGCAGTCACGCCGATGAGTTGCTGGGAAAAATGTTCGCGAAGCACCAGGCGCACACCTGGGGGCAAACGTTGATCAATGCACTGAACTGGTATGGAGCCGGGCAAACGGCTGTTCCCGAACACAATCAGAAGCTGTTGATGGCCGCAATCAAACTCGCCGTGGACACGGACGCGCCTGGCAGGCCAGGCACTGTGGCCGGGTATGACATCTACCAGCCAAAAAACCTGGGCCGCAATCTGACCGACGTGCGGGCGGAGGTCGAACAGCACCTGATCGACAACAAGGGTGTCAGTGCCTTGGCGGCGCCGCTGGTTGCGCATCTGTTCCTGGCAGACGCGGGCCCCGAATTCCTGATCCAGGATCCTGACAAAGGTATCCAGATCGGTACGGCAGGCTGGATGACATTGCGCCTGGGAACGGCGATCGCCGAGATTCAGAACCCCGGATGCTCGCGAGCCATGAACACCGAGCAGTTGTTGTCGCTGGCGCTGCTTGATCCCGCCACGCCAGAGCAACAGCTGCTGTTCAAGACGGCTGCCGCGGATATTTTACTGACCTGGGCGGTGATGAACGGGGTTGTCGGGCAACGCACTGACGCTTCCTATTCGTCAGCGGATTATTCGCTCGCGGCAACCCGGTTCGCCTCGCAACGGGCCGATCTCAACCAGGCGATCGAAGGGTTCAAAAGACCATTGGTGACGCGAAGGGAGATCGCGATCAGGGAACTGGACAGAATATTCCCGCTCATCACCAAAGAAGCTGTGCAAGAGATAAGAATCAAGGCCGAGGTCTATGAACCGCTGGATAAGTTCAAGCCTGTCAGGACCGTGGAAAAAGACCTGGTCGAGGCTTACATGGATGGGGACTTGTTCACATTGGAGTGGAAGGTCGTCAGCGCACCGATAAACGAAAAGTTGTTCACCCGAGCCGTGCATGCGTTGCCGGTACTGGACGTTCTGCTCACATCGTCGGTCGACAGTGTTTTCAATGCGCGAAAGACCGCTTTCGTCGTCAGCACAAAATCCTTGATAGCGGCTTTGCCACAGGATGCTCGCCAGTCCCTTGAGCAGGGTGAAGTGACACTGTTTACCTTGCGTGAAGAAACCGGCAAGCCCAAAGAAGATGAAACGGACAAAATGAAGGCTGCTTTACGTGGTCGCCACGGAACGCTGTTGCGTTGTGAGCTTGGGGAGGACATCAGATATTTCGAAGTATTTCCGGGCCGGATGTTAATCAACGAACGCAAGGACTTGCCGAAGGATTTACCGCTTGATGGTCAGATAAAAACGGAAAAGGCCAGAGTCAGCAAAGGCGGCACCGTCAACGTGGAGGTACGACGAGGCACTGCATTGCCCTTCGATTTTTCGGCGTATTCCCAAGGCTCTGCACCGGTAGCCGGCACTTCATCGAACAAACTGATTATCGAACAGTTGGGTAGCACCCTGGCGGCAACGACTGGGGGGCGCAGGCAAGCGGATGCGGTCCCCGACAGCTATGACTCAATCAAAACGGCGATCATCGTCAATCGCATCATCAACGCAAACTACTTGCAGGGAGAGCGGGACTTTTTGTTCAAACAAGCGAAAGGGCAAACAACCGCGGAGGAAAACCGCGCCTACTGGGGCAAGGTGAAAGATTTCCTGATACAACTCATACCTTTCGTGGGGTGTACGGCCGACCTGCAATCCGGTGATCGAATGCGCTTCATCAACGGCGCCTTCGGTTGTTTTACCGACCTCATTTCAGCCCTGAGCACGCTGGCAGGTGCAGCGACCAGGATTCCCCAGGCATTGAGTTTTGTCGGTCCCATCACGACCAAGGCCTTTGAAGCCATCAAAATCACAGGCACCACGATTGTCTCGCTGGTCAACCCGCTCGATGGGTTACCGGACCTGATTGCCTCGGGGGGCAGGGCGGTAGGTTCGTTGCGCAGGGTTTTGACCAGTGGCGTCTTCGCCTTGACTGAGTCCGGAACCAGTCATTTGCAGACCTGCGTGGATCGGCTGCGGGGCTTCTTTGGCGGCATGGCGGGTGCAGGGGCTTCCCGATTGCCTCGCTCAGTCAGCTCGACCATGGGGAGATGGAACGGCACCAATACCGCGGTGATTCAGTTGGGCAACAAATGGTACGCCCTCGATGACAACGGCGACCCTATCGGCCGCGCATTGGATCATTCAAAGGTCCAGGCCGTTAAATTGTAGGGGGTGTATAGGGGCCGTCGAATGAAACGGCGCTGCGATCCTTTGATTGTCAGAAAACAGGATCAAAGGGCCGCAGCCCCCGCCAGCTCCTGCATGGCCGGGCTTAATTCAAGCCCAGCTTGCCGCGCAATGTCGACAGGTCTTCCGCCAGGGTATTGACCGGCCCGACCAGGGCCTTGCGATCGTTTTCCTTCACGTTGTCGTAGGTCTCGAAACCCCCGTCGGCGGTTTTGTACTTGGCCAGGATCTTGTTCACCGTGGCGAAGTTCTTGTCGACCTTGGCGATGAACGCCGCGTCCTGCTTCTGGATCTGCGCACGGAACAGGTCGACGATTTTCTTCGCCCCGTCGATGTTGCCCTGGAAATCATAGAGGTCGGTGTGGCTGTAGCGATCTTCCTCGCCAGAGATCTTGGTGGCCGCCACTTCTTCCAGCAGTGCCGCCGCGCCGCCGACGACTTTTTCCGGCGGGAAGGTCAGGCCGGCGACGCGGGTTTGCAGGTCCGTGACGTCCTTGTCCAGGCCGTCCGCCAATTCATCCAGGCCCTTGGTGCTGTTTTGCGCGAACAGCGAGTACTCGATACGGTGGAAACCGGTGAAGTCTTCGGCCTTCACGCCTTTTTCGTGGTCATCGACCCGGGAGTCGATGGACGCATCCAGGTCACTGAACAGCTCGGCGATCGGCTCGATCGACTCGTAGTAGACGCGAGTTGGCGCATAGAGCTTTTTCGCGGTTGCCAGGTCGCCTTTTTTTACCGCATCGGTGAACTGCCGGGTGTGGCTGGCCAGTTCGTCCAGTTGCTCGGTGACGTAGATCTTGTAGTCGGAGACCGGCTGCACCAGGTCCAGCGGCGCCGTGGCCGCGAAAGCTGAAAACGGGGTATTGAGCAAACCAAAGGTCAACAGTAACGCGAGGGGCGACTTTTTCATGGGACGTTTCCGAGTTGGAGTGATCAGGTGTTTTTTGTGGCATCGAGCAATGAGCGACCGATGAAGTCCTGAGTGCCGGCGACACCGGGCAGGGTGAAGAAGTAGCCGCCGCCGACGGGCTTGAGGTATTCCTCCAGCGGTTCGCCGTTGAGTCTCGTCTGCACGGCAATGAAGCCTTTTTCCAGGTCGGCCTGGTAACAGATGAACAACAGGCCCATGTCCAGTTGGCCGTTCCTGTTCACACCGTTGGAATAGTTGAACGGGCGGCGCAGGATCAGGTTGGCCTGGGTCGCGGCAGTGCGCGGGTTGGCCAGGCGGATGTGCGCGTCGAGCCGGGTCAGCTTGCCTTCGGGGTCCTTGGCGTAGTCCGGCACTTCGGTTTCGTGGCGACCGCCCATGGGCGCGCCGCTGGTTTTGATCCGGCCGAGGATGCTCTCCTGTTCCTGCAGAGGCGTGCGGTCCCAGCGCTCGACGAAGTTGCGGATGACCCGCACCGCCTGATAACTGCCGCCCGCCGCCCAGGCCGGCTCATCGCTGCCGGGTTGGACCCAGACGATGCGGTCCATGGCCTTGCCGTCGTTGGAATCGGGGTTGGCCGAGCCGTCGCGAAAACCGAGGAAGTTGCGCGCACTCTGCGCCGGTATACCGGGTTTGGCCGGGGCCTGGGGCGGTACGCTGCCTTCCTGCTTCCAGCGCACCAGCAACAGGTCCGGGAGGTTTTTCACAATGTCGCGCAAGGCGTGGATGTTGGTGTCGGCGGTGTTGGCGCAGAACTGCAGGCTCAGGTCGCCGTGGCAGCAGTCCGCTTCCAGGGCATCGTTGGGGAAACCGACCATGCGCACCAGCCGCTTGGGCTTGGCGGGGGCCAGGCCGAAACGCTCGTCGAACAGCGATTCGCCCACCGACACGGTGATGGTCAGGTTGTCCGGGATGACCACCGGGCCGAGAATCCCCGAATCCACCGGCGGCAGTTTCGGGTCGACCTGGGGCACCGGGCCGCCCTTCATCAAAAACGCGATGCGCTGGTTGAGGGTACGGAACAGTCGCTCCAGGTCTTCGCGGTCACTGGCCAAAACGTCGAACGCCACCAGCATGCCCGACGCCGGGCGCGGGGTGACGATGCCGCTCTGGTGCTGGCCGTAGAAATCGTGACGGTCTTCGGTGCGCTCGCTGCTGGGTGCTTCGGTGACCTGCGCGGGGCTGGCCGCCATGGCCGGGCAGCTCAGGGCCACGCCGGCGGCGCCGATGCCCATCAGTACCTGGCGTCGCGGGAGGTTGACTGGCTTTGAATCGTTCATCTGAATTCGTCTTCTGCGTTACAGGCCGGACAGGCCAAGGGCGGGATCGATGGCGTCGAGGGCGTTGGCCAGCGCCTTGGCCTTGTCGGCGATCTGCTGGCGCTGCTCGGTGCTGACGCTGTCGTAGCTGGCGTAGGTGCCGTCGACCTTGAGGCCATTGAGTTGGGCATCGAAGGTGGCAAGGGCGTTGTCGAGGGTCGGCAGCAGGTCGGCAGCAGATGTGCTCAGCAGCGGTCGCAGCAGCTCGACCACCTTGCGCGCGGCATCGAGGTTGCCGGCGAAGCCGTTCAGGTCGCTGTGGCTGTAGCGTTCCTCTTCACCGCTTGCGGCGCGCACATCGCCCAGGGTGTTGAGGTTGCGCACCACGATGCTCACCAGTTGTTCCGGCGGCAGGGTTTGCGCCAGCAGTTGTTGCTTGAGGGTGGTGACGTCCGTGAGCAGGCGCTGGGCGACCGGTGCCAGGCCATCGAGGTCGCGTTGCTGGAACAACGCGTATTCCAGGCGGTGGAAACCGACGAACGCCGGATCCTGCTCGCGCTTCTCGAAGTAATCGGCGCGGGCGTTGATGGCATTGTCCAGTTGCGCCAGGCGTTGCGCCGCCGGGGCGATGCGTTGATAAGCGGCGCGGGCCGGCAGGTACAAGGCCTGGGCCCGGCTCAGGTCGCCGCCTGCGATGGCTTGGTCCAGTGCACTGACCGCTTTGATCAGCGCGGTGCCCTGACTGCTCAGGTAAACGCGAAACTCTGACAGCGGCCCGACAAACGCCACCATCGACGGCCTGGCCTTGGCGGCGGCATCGGACGCGGCGGTCGGGGTGACGTGCAGCGTGCCGCGCGGGTTGCTCAACAGGCCGCAGGTGATGCTGTAGTCGCCGGGCAGCAGGTTGGCGTTGATCACTTGGCTCAGCCCCGGGGCGATGTTTTCCCGCTCTTCGATCACCAGTACGCCGTCGAGGATTTCCCATTCGACGGCCCGGTCCGAACGGTTGACGATGCGGAAACTGGCGTGGCCGGCGGGTACGGTCAGGGTGTCGGGTGCGCAGCGATGGGACTCGATGGTCACCAACATTTCGTCATGGTTGGCCAGGCGCTTGGCCGCAGCCAGTTTCGAGGCGTAATAGAACAGACCACCGGCGGCGATCATCACGATCACCGAACCGGCCACTGCCCAGCGCAGGGC
>NZ_LYVP01000137.1 GCF_001984065.1 Pseudomonas sp. KK4 | reverse complement strand
TGTCGGCGGGATTCCCGATGTACTGCAGGACCGGCACAACGGTCTGCTGGCGGCACCCGCCGACAGCGCCGCCCTCGCCCGTCAGCTCGACAGCCTGCTGGGCGACCCGGCCCTGGCTCGCCACCTGCAAGACAACGCAAGACGTACGCAACTGGATCGCTACGACCTCAAGGCCTTGGCCGAACGCTGGTCGCAGCTTTATATCCGTACCGCACGGGAGGCACGCGCGTGATATTTCCGCTCTCGATCGTCAGTTTGCTCGGCCTGGTCTGCCTCGCTTTGTTGGCCAGCCCTTATCCGTTCCTGGCGCCGGGAGCGGTGGTGGGCCTTGTCGGCTTCGCGGTGCTGTACCGCAAACCCGCCTGGGGCCTGCTGGCCATCGCGGCCCTGGTGCCCCTCGAAGGCCTCTTCAAGGAAAGTGCCCTGTCCGGCACCAAGCTGCTGGGGGCGGCGCTGGCGCTGATCCTGCTGCTGCAACTGGCCTTGCACCAGATTCCGTCCGAGCGCCTGCGCAGCAATCTCTGGCGCTGGCTGATCGGCTTCGCGGCCCTGTACCTGCTGAGCCTGCTGGCCACCGATGACATGGGCATGTCGCTGGGGCATCTGCGCGAACTGAGTGTCGGCCCGATCCTGTTTGTGATCACGCTGTTGATCGGCCGTGAGCTGAACCTGGACATGTTTGCCAGGCTGGTCACCCTCAGCGTGACCCTGACCTGCGCGCTGGCGATGTTTTCCAGCAAGTATCAGGATCAGGGGCGCGCCGCCGGCCTGCTGGAAGACCCGAACGGCTTTGCCATGCTGATCGCCTTTGCCGTGCCCCTGGCGCTGCTGCTGGTGATTCGCGGACCGAATCTGTTGCACCGGTTGTTCTGGCTGGGTTGCTTCGGGCTGTTGCTGGGCGGCATGACCAAGACCGAGTCGCGCTCCGGGCTGGTGGTGTTGTTCCTCAGCCTGTTGATAGGCCTGTGGCATTACCGCACGCAGTTGACCCGCATCCGCCCCCGGCACCTGGGGTTTGCCATGATCGGCCTGGCGATTGCGATCCCCCTGGGGGTCGCTGTGATGCCGCCCGGCTACGTCGCCCGCATCCAGTCCTTGAGCATCTTGAGCTCCGGGGCCAAGGCCCAGGACGAATCCCTTGGCCGCCGCGCCTCGTACATCGTGGTCGGCAGCCAGATGATCCGCGAGCACCCGCTGCTGGGCACCGGCCCCGGCACCTTCCCGCTGCATTACGCCACCACCGGCTACGCCAAGGTGTTTTCCGCCAATCGCAAAATTGGCGACCTGTATCGGCGGGCGCACAACACCTACCTGGAAATTTTCAGCGAACTGGGCGTCCCCGCCGGGATGCTGTTTGTCGGCATGATGGCCACGGGGATGTACAACCTGACCCGCGCACGGCGCGCCTGGCTGCAACGCCGCAACGGGCAGCAGGCGGACCTGTTGACGCACCTTTGCATGAGCTACCTGTCGCTGGCGCTCTTCTTGATGTTCCTCAGCGCGCCCAATCAAAAGTACGTGTGGATCATGCTCGCCCTGACCTGCGTGCTGCGTACCAAAGCCGAAGAAAGTCCGATCACGGAGGCCAAGGCATGAGCCGCATCAGTATCGTCATCCCGATGTACAACGAAGCCCGACACATCGCCCGCACACTGTTGGCGGCACAACTCGCCGCCGATGCCGCCGGCATCGAGTGCGAGCTGATCGTGGTCGACAACGGCTCACAGGATCAGGGCCCGGAGATTGCCCGGCAGTTCGGCGCCCAGGTGCTGGAGTTGCCGGGCCTGCTCATCGGCGCCCTGCGCAATCGCGGCGCGGCGCTGGCCAGCGGCGAGTGGCTGGCGTTCATCGATGCCGATATCGAGATGCCGGAAAACTGGCTGAAGCTGCTGACGGACCTTGAAGGCGGCGGCCCGGCTGACGTCATCGGCCTGGACCTGCACACCCCGGCCCAAGCGCCGTGGTACGCCGATGCCTGGCAACGCCGCACCTCGCGCCCGGCTACCGAGCCGTTGCAGCGGGTGCAATGGCTGCCCAGTTCCAACCTGCTGATGGACCGCCGCTGGTTCGACAAGGTCGGGGGCTTCAATGAAACCCTGCGCACCGGTGAGGACAAGGAACTGACCATGCGCCTGGCCGACGCCGGCGCGCGCCTGCTGGCCGTCAATGAAAGCGTGGCCCTGCACTGGGGCTACGAAGGCAGCTGGCGCGAGTGGATGGGCAAGGAAATGTGGCGCCAGGGCAGTCACCTGGAACTGCTGCGCACCCATGGCCCGAGCTTGCGCCTGTTGCGTTTTCCGCTGCTCTCGATCGCGGCCTGGCTGATTGATTTTCTGGCGATCTCGGCGCTGTTCGACGGCTTCCCCCATCACGCGGCGATGATGATGCAGCTGACGGTCCTGCCGGCGCTGGCACTGAGCCTGCGCCAGAGCGCCAAACACCGCGACGTCCTGCTGACCCTGCAACTGTGGGGCCTGCATTGGGTACGCCTGCACCTGGCCGGCGCCGCGTTCATCCTCAATCTGTGTCAATGGAATGTCCGGAGGCCCGCCCGTGGCTGAATTCATTTTCTGGTTGTCCCTGTTGCTGCCGGTGTACGCCTGGCTGGGTTACCCGCTGCTGCTGACGATGGTCGGGCCGCTTTTTCCTCGCCACCGGCCAGCGGCCTTGCCAGCGCAACGGGTCAGCGTGGTGGTTGCCGCGCACAACGAGCAACGCAATATCGAAAACAAACTGCGTAATCTGCTGGCACAGGACTATCGCGTCGCCAGCTTGCAGATCGTCGTGGCCAGCGATGGCTCCACCGATCAGACCGTGGCCCTGGCGCGCAGCTTCGACGACCCGCGCATCGAGGTGCTCGACCTGCCGCGCCAGGGCAAGAACAGCGTGCTCAATGCCGCTGTCAGCCACTGCACCGGCGATATCCTGGTGTTTACCGATGCCGATGTTCACTGGCTCGACGGCACCTTTGAGCGGCTGTTGGCGCCGTTCGCCGACCCTGAGGTCGGTGGCACCGTGGGCAACATGTACATCCCCGTCCCAGGGTCGGGCCTGAGCCTGGGCGAAAGCCTGTACCGGCGCTACGAAGCCTGGCTGCGCCGGGTGGAAAGCCGCACCGGCTGCACGGTCTCGGCCGACGGCGCCTTGCAGGCGTTGCGCCGCGAGCTTTACCAACCGATTCCGGCGCTGGTCAACGACGATTTCTTTATCAACACCTGCGCCCCGGTGGCGGGCAAGCGCGTGGTCTATGTCGACGACGCCAAAGTGCTCGATCAAGGCGTGGACGAGGCCGGCCGACAGTTCAGCCGCCGTCAGCGCGTCACCGTCGGTGGCCTGATCAGCCTGGCGGCCCGGCGTGAACTGCTCAACCCGCTACGCCACGGCCTGTACGCCCTCGCGCTGATCAGCCACAAGCTGATCCGCCGGCTGGCGCCGGTGCTGTTGTTGCCGCTGCTGGTGGCCAACCTTTGGCTGCTCGATGAGCATGGCTTTTACCGCCTGACCCTGGTCGCCCAGTTGCTGGGCTACGCCTTTGCGGTAGCCGGCCTGCTGGATGTGCGGCACCGCTTGCCCAAACCGTTTCGCCTGGCCGCGTTCGTTCTGGTGACCCTGGCGGGCATGAGTGTCGGCCTGTGGCAGTTCCTGCGCGGGCACAGTTACAACCAATGGAATCCCGATCAGACCCGATGAGTGCCTGACATGCCGATCAAGACCAGTATCAAACGTGCCAGCGGCTGGTTGTACCTGAACTCTTCACTGGGCCGCCGTCAGTTGCGTGGCGCCGGGGTGATCCTGATGTTGCATCGGGTGCTGGCGGACGACCAGGCCGCCGCCCTGCCCCATCGCAATGAACTGTGCGTGGGGCCCAAGGCCTTCGAGCACTTGCTGGTGTGGTTGAAAAAGCATTTCGACTGCGTGCCGCTGATGGAGATCCTGCAACCGGGCAGCCTGCGTTCGCAGCGGCCGAAAGTGACCCTGACCTTCGACGATGGCTGGCGCGACAACGCGGTGAATGCCTTCGCGCTGTTGCAGAAATACCAGGTGCCGGCGAGCATTTTCCTGTCCACGGATTTCATCGGCAGCCGCCAGCGGTTTTGGTGGGAAAGCATCGGCGAAACCTTGTGGAGCAGCCACGGCGAAGAGGCGCGCCAGCGCTTGATCGACTGCCTGCAGCAGGTCGGCCGGCCCTTGCCGAAGGCTTTTGAGGACGCGGACTTGCACCGTCGTAGCCTGGCGCTGCTGGTCTTTCTGCAAGACCTGAAAACCCTGTCGCCGCTGGACCTCAATCGCCTGACCGATGCCTGCCCGCAGGAATCCCTGCCCCAGGCCCTGGACTGGCATCAGGTGCGGGCGCTGGAAGCGTCCGGCCTGGTGCGTTTCGGCCCCCACGGTGCCAGCCACGCAATCCTCACCGGTCTCGATGATCAGCGCCTCGAGCAAGAGCTGAGCCGCAGCCGCCAGGCGCTGTTAAATGGCTGCAACCGGCCGCTGCCGGTGTACTGCTACCCCAATGGCGACAATGACGCGCGAGTGCGCCAACAGGTGGCCGCACATCACTTCCCGTTTGCCCTGGGCACCGGCACCGGAATTTATCGCGGCCACGAGGATTCGCTGGCCTTGCCACGGTTCGGCGTCAGCCAGCGCACGGCGCGCAATCCCGAACTGCTGTCGTGGCGCATCTACCGTGGGGCGCGCCCATGAGTCGCAACCATTACCTCAAGCATCTGGCCCTGAGCATGGGCACCAAATTGGCCATGATCGCCCTGCGCCTGCTGCGCAACGTGTTGCTGGCGCGAATTCTGGGCCCCAGCGAGCGCGGTCTGTTTGCCCTGCTCAGTACCCTGCCGGATCTGATCAGTGCCGCCACCAGTGGCGGGCTGAATAGCGCGGTGGGATTTCAGGCGGCCAAGCAGCGGCCCATGGGTTTGCTGCTGAGCCAGGTATTGGTGTTCGGGTGCCTGCTGGCGGGTCTGTTGACCTTGCTGGTGGTGGCACTGGTGCGCGAATGGGGCAGCGAGCTCGACATCACCACGCAATTGGGTCTGCTTGCCTGGCTGTTGCTGCTGGCCGTGCCGCTGACCGTGCTCAAGAGCGGCTTGCTGACGCTGCACAATGCGTCCGGCGGCGTGGGGCCGTTCAATGCCTTGCGCCTGCTGGAATCACTGGCGCCGCTGCTGCTGTTTGTTGCCCTGTTCTGGATGTGGAAAGACGCCGCACTGGAAGCGGCGCTGATCAGTTGGCTGGCCGGAATCAGCCTGGTGGTAGTGGCCGGCTGGGTCTGGCTCAGACGCGATCATCCCCTGGAACTGCAATGGGACCGCGCCAGCCAGAACGAACTGCTGCGCTACAGCGCCCGCAGCCATCCCGACCTGTTGTTCCAGCAGCTGATTCTGCGCTCCGATTATTTGTTCATCGGCGCGCTGCTGGGCAGCACCGCGCTGGGTCACTACGCCATGGCCAGCGCCGCCGCCGAACTGCTGCTGATCGTGCCGGAAGCGGTGACCACGCCCTTGATGAAACGCTTGCTGCAACAGGAAGAAGGCATCGAAAAAGTCACGCCGCTGGCCCTGCGCCTGACCGCCACGGTAATGCTCGGCGCCTGCCTGACCATGGCGCTGATCGGCCAATGGCTGATCGTCACTCTGTTTGGCACTGCCTATCAACCGGCCTATCCGGCATTGCTGGCTCTGCTGCCGGGACTGCTGGGGTTGTGCTACGCAAGCATCCTGCGCCTGGATTTGCTGGGCAAAAACCGACCCGGTTCGATCTCGCTGCTGATGGGCCTGGGCGCTCTGCTCAATCTTGCACTGAACCTGATACTGATCCCCGCTTACGGCATTGTCGGCGCTGCGGCGGCATCGTCCATCGCCTACCTCGCCGTGACCCTGGCCTTGCTGGTGCTCTACTGCCGCTTGAGCCAGGTGCCCCTCTGGCACACCCTGATCATCCTGCCCAGTGACGTGGCCCCCATGCTGCAGATGCTGCAACGGAGATCGGCATGAAACGCCTTGTCCTGTTGTTGAGTCTGGGCCTGTCGCTCGACACCTGGGCGGCGTCCATGCGCTGGGCCGACATCCGCGACGCCAGCCTGTACCTGCAAGCCGATCGCCCTGACTCGGTGACGGTGCGCTGGACCCCGGCGTGGCAAGCGGACGCCAACGAAGAGCGCCTGTACCTGCTCGACGGCCAGGGCAAACTTCAGGGTGAACGCCTGATTGCCGCCAGTGAAACGCGCGGCACGCAAAGCTGGACATTGGCGCCAGGGGCCGCCAGCTATCAACTGGAGATTCCCGGCTACAGCTTCCGCCGCTACACGGTGGAGCACGACGAACGCACGGTGGCCCTGTTCGCCCCGGCCAAGGTGCATGTCAGCGCAGAAACCCGCGACGGCGATGAATTGTTTTTCAAGGTGGCACCGGGTGAACACGCGGTGCTCGCCGGCAAGTTCCATGGTGGCGTCAGCACCTTGCAAGCGCAGCGCGTGGGTGATGGCAAGCAAGTGTCGGTGGCGCTCAAACCGTATCGCGCCTATTGGCAGTTCGATAAGGTCGAGTTGCCCGTCGCCCAGGTCGAACAGATCTGGCGCCTGCGCTTGCAAGGCGCCGGCAAAGCGGCGTTCTGGCTGGACGGCACCGCCAACCTGTTCGCGCAGAAACCCCAGCAGCTCAAACCGCTGCGCGCAGACGACGGCCAGACGCGTCTGACCTTGCACGACAAAGTCCTGGGCAACACGCCGAACCTGGGCATTGCCTTGCCCTACGTGGTGGTGCCGGCCTCCAGCTACGCCGTGCTCGATGCGCTCAAGCCGCAGGCAGGCGCCTATTACAGTTTCGTCGACATCACCGCGGATCGGCCGCACTACGAAGACAAATTCCGCCAGCTGTATCGGCAACGCTTCGGCATCACCCAGGACATCACGCTCCTGGCCGGCAGCCACCGCAAGTCCGACCTGCGCGCCGATGCCACCAGCAACGCCGGCCTCGAGGCCTGGCTCGCCGCCACCCGCGCGCTGGGTGGCCAAGGCACCCATTACATTGCGTTCGCCGACGAGCCCAACCTCAATTATCCGGACTATGCCGACTACCAGCGCCTCTTCGACAGCATGGCCCGGCAGGTGCGAAGCAATCCCGAAAACGCCAGGGCCGGCGTGCGCATCGCCATGCCAGCCAGCACGCGACTGATCAACGGTCCCCTCGCCGACAACGCCAGCACCAAGCGCGGCATCGATTGGGCCCGGCGCCTGCTGGCCGAATCCGGCGATCAGGTCGATGCGCTGGCCTGGCACGAATGGATGGTCCGCGACTTGCTGGCGACCCGGGTCTATCGCGACAGCGTGCGCCGCGCCGCCGACCTGGTGGGGCTTGATGCTCACGGCCGGCCGCGCAAGGCCTTGCTGCTGGACCAGACCAACCTGTCCCCCGGTTCAGACCTCAGCCCTTACGATCAGGAAACCCACTTCGCCGCGGTGTGGTGGGCGTCGGTGGTCATCAATTCGTCCCAGGACGGTTTGCTGCAAATGCTCAACTGGTTCCAGGCCGCCGACGAACCGGAGTACCCCAAGGGCATGGTGCGCCTGCTCGGCGAGGATCGTTTCGAACTCAAACCCGTGGGCCTGGCCCAGCAGTTCATCCAGCAGCATTGGCTGCACGAGGTGCTGTATCTGGAAAACGATGCCTTCGAAGTCGACGTACTGGCCATGGCCGACGATGCCAAACGCAGCCTGCTGGGCGTCAACAAGGGCGCGCGCCTGCAGCGTGTCGACCTGGCCGGGGCACATTGCCCATTGGCCAATGGCTCACTGCGTTATTTCGGTACCGACAACCGCAGCCGCGACGCACCGTTCAACTGCAACGACGGTCGCGTGAGCTTCGAGTTGCCGGGGCAAACCCTGTTTGCCCTGACCTGGAAGGCCTCATGACCGCCGCTGTGCTGTCTGGCCACGCCGGCATTTCGCCGCGCACCGGATCACTCCACTTGCGGGTCAACCCGCCAGGAGCCAACAACATGGGTGTCATGCAGAAGATCAGCCAACACATCAAGCAAAAAGGCCTGCGCGCCACCGCGAAAAAGGCCTGGAAACATTACGTGTTCTCCCACCAGGAACTGCTGTGGATGGAGCGTGACCTGGTGAGCCCGGTGCCACCGCACAAGCTCAAACCCTACCCGCCCCTGCAAGTCGTCGCCATTACGCCGACCAACACCGCAGCGTTCGCCAGGCACTTCGGCGACCGCGTGCAAACCATGGCCGAACTGGCCCGGGAAGGTCATACCGGGCACATGCACCTGGATGAAAACGGTGACGCGGTGGCGTTCATCTGGGGCGCGGCGCGCAACTACCATGACCGGCACTATTACGGCTGCTGGTTCCCGGTCAAGGAAGGCGAGTTCTTCGAATTCGGCGGGGAGTTGAGCCGCGGGTACTGGGGCACGGCGCTGTCGATGGACCTGCAGACGCAGATGTGGAAAGCCATGCTCGAACAGGGCTGCAACAAGGTGGTGGATGTGTGCGAATGGCACAACATTCCGGCCCTGAAACTGCACATACGCACCGGCTACAAGGAACAGGGACGGATCATGAACGTGTACGAACTGTTCGGTCGCTGGCGCTTTTACCGCGAAACCCATTACAGCGGCTCACGCCTGGACACCCTGCGCAAGCCGGAACATTCACCTGCAACCGCTTCGGTGGCCTGACCCTATGACAGCGCGATTGGAATGGCGTACTTCGTTGTGCGCCGCAGACTTTCCCGCAACGGCTTATGAAGCGCTGCGGCGGCGAGTGATGGACCATACACCGTTCAACGCGCTGGCCTGGATGTGCGCCTCGGAACAGGCACTCACAGAGGGCGAACGCTTGCACGTTCTGCTCGGCTGGCAGGGCCTGGAACTGGTGCTGTGCCTGCCTCTGGTGGCATCCGTCGAGCGCTTTTGCGGGCTGCCCTTTCGGGTGCTGCATCACTTGGGTTACCCGCTGGCCGATCGCCTGGCGCTGCTGGCCTGCGTGGATGCGGCGCAGATGCGCCTGGCCTTGAGCGAGATTCGACGTCGACTGCCCCATGCCCTGCTGCAACTCAATGAAGTGTGCGAACCGGTGGACGCTGCCAGCGCCCTGAGCGAGTGGATGCGCCACAGCTCCACCGCCGAGCGACGGCTGAGCTGCCGGGTGCCGATGCATGTGATCTGCGACGCCGACCACCAGGAGGTATCCGGCGATCCACGCTACAAACTGCGTCGCGCGCGCAAACGCATTGCCGCCTGTGGCGCACAGGTGCGACGCATCACCCCCGACGCTTCCACCATGGGGCCGCTGCTTCAGGTCATCAGCGAGGTCGAAGCGGTGAGCTGGAAAGGTGATGAAGGCGTGGGCATCTTTGCCGACGAGCGCCATCGCCAATGGATGGACCGCGCCTTCACCGCGCTGGCCGATCAGGGCCTGGTCCGGCTGGTGGTGCTGGAACTGGACGGGCGCTGCATCAGCTATCGCCTGGGCTTGCTGGAGCAGGGCCGACTGTACGACTACAACCTGGCGTTCCTGCCCCAGTACGCTGATCTGGGCAGTGGCCGGGTGTTGCTCGAAGAGTGGATTCGCTGGGGCCTGGACGACAACTGGCGCTGGATCGATGCCTCGCGGGTGAGCCTGACGAACTCCACCCATCAATTGCACGAACGCCTGAGCGGCTACATTGAACACTGGCGCTGGAGCTTCTATTCCTGGCGCCCGAGCGGCCTGGCTCTGGGGACCGCCCTGCGGGTCTGGCAGCACCTCAAACCCCGGCTGCAGCAGTGGCGAGCCCGGCGCGCGACAGCCGCCAAGGCACCCTCTACCGCCGCGGCACCTATGATCAAGGCGACCGACACTCACATGGAGCGCGAACATGCCACGGCAAGTCATAGTCAACGCTGACGATTTCGGCCTCAGTGCCTGCGAAAACGCGGTGATTCTGGGGGCGTTCCAGGCCGGGGTCATCAGTTCCGCCACGGCCATGGCCAACATGCCGGCCTTCGAAGCGGCCTGCGCCCTGGCCCGGCATCCGCTGCTGGAGGGGCGCATCGGCCTGCACTTCAACCTGACCTACGGTCGGCCATTGAGCCGGCGCATTCTCAGCCGGCAAACCTTCTGTGACAGCGCAGGGGTGTTCGACCTCAACCTGCGCCGTACCCGTCTGTGGCTCGGTCACCAGGATCGCCTGGCGGTGGAAGAAGAGCTCCAGGCGCAATGGCAACGCTGCGTGGATCACGGCGTGCGCCCCAGCCATCTGGATTCCCATCAGCATGTGCACAACATTTGGCCCATTGGTGAGATCGTCGCGCGCTTCGCTGCCCGCCAGGGCGTGCCGATCAGGCTGGCGCGCAACCTGGGGCAGAACCTGAGCCTGCCCAAGCGCCTGTTCAAGCAGTTGCTCAACCATCGTTTGAACAGCCTGGCCGGCGCCACCGCCGACTACGTGTGCACACCGGTGGATCTGCGAGACGCTGCACCGCCGGGCGATGGCTTGCTGGAGATCGTTGCCCATCCCAATCAACTGGGTGCGGATTTCGGCGACGCTTATCTGGATCAGGGCGAATCGCTCAGTGCGCTGTTGGAGCATCGCTTGCCGGGGGTGCCGAGGGTGGCCTACAGCGCTGCCGGGCTGCCCTTCGATAACCCTGTCTGTAGGAGCGAGCTCGCTCGCGATGGACGTCAACGATAACGCGCGCTGTCTGAAGGAATGCGTTGCCTGGACGTTTTTCGCGAGCGAGCTCGCTCCTACAAGGAGGGTGTGAATCTGCGAAATCGGGGTCGTTGCCATGGCCCTGGAGAGCGGCTTTTTGGCGCCTGAAAACTGTGTCAAGAGTGTTACACACATTGAAACAAAGTGATGGCAAAAGCGCCTGCATGCCGCGGCCGGCGTGATCTATACCCATCAGTACCTTCACCCAAAGCACGGCCAATTCCGGCCAAGGAGGCTTCATGAGCCTGATCGACAAACTCCGCGAACGAATCAAACAAAAAGGCTTGAGCCGCACGTTCAGCACACTCTGGAAACGCTATGTGTTTTTCCATTGGGAGTTGTTGTGGATGGAGCGTGACCTGGTCAGCCCGGTGCCACCGCACAAGTTGCGCCCCTACTCCGGGGTGCGTCAGGTGACCATCACCCCGGAGAATGCCGTGGCCTTCGGCAAACACTTCGGTGATCGCGTGCAGACCATGGCGGAACTGGCGGCTGAAGGTCACACCGGGCACATGTACCTCGATGACGATGGGCATGCGGTGGCGTTCATCTGGGGCAGCGTGCGCGACTACCACGATCGTCACTATTACGGCTGCTGGTTCCCGGTCAAACCGGGGGAGTTCTTCGAGTTCGGCGGCGAAATGACCCGCGCCTATTTTGGCAGCAGCCTGTCGGTGGACGTCCAGGTCGCCCTCTGGGAAGCCATGGCGGCCCAAGGCTGCAACAAGGTGGTGGACGTCTGCGAAACCCACAATATCCCGGCGCTGAAACT
The DNA here is from genome assembly GCF_001984065.1 of Pseudomonas sp. KK4. Taxonomy (GTDB): domain Bacteria; phylum Pseudomonadota; class Gammaproteobacteria; order Pseudomonadales; family Pseudomonadaceae; genus Aquipseudomonas. The sequence continues at coordinate 1,094 of NZ_LYVP01000137.1, read as the reverse complement.
GCACATCCGCATGGGCTACCACGAACAGGGCCGCGTCACCCACGTCTATGGCCTGTTCGGCCGCTGGCGCTTCTTCCGCGAAACTCGCTACAGCGGCTCGCGCCTGGACCCGCTGCGCAAACCGGGGCGGCCGGTGGTCACCGCGGCGGCGCCGGCCTCGTGAGGCCGTGACACCACCATCGCCAGCACGCCGCACTCCCGCCGATCAAACGGCGGGAGCCAGCCTGCTGGCGATGGCGTCGGGTCAGCCACCACCGATGCTCAATGCAGGAAACCCAGGTATGCACGCACAGAAGCGGTTTGATTCGCTGGACAGTTTCAGGGGCCTGATGGCCGTTTCGGTGATGCTCTATCACTTGCGCGTGACCGGCAGCTTCACCGAATGGTCGTTCTTTCGCCATGCCGATGTATTTGTATCGTTCTTTTTTGTACTCAGTGGCTTTGTCCTGACCCATGCCTATGGCAACGCCATGCCATTCAACTTCCGCCGATTCTTCATCACGCGAACCTTTCGCCTGTTGCCGCTGCACCTCTTCATGTTGGCGGTGTTCCTGCTGCTGGAGTGCGGTCGTTATCTCGCGGTGCAAAAAGGCATGGCGTTCAACAACGCCCCATTCACGGGAAAGTTCGCCCCGGCGGAAATTCTCCCCAATGCGCTGCTATTGCAATCCTGGACGCACTTGACCAATCCGCTGTCGTTCAACTTTCCCTCCTGGAGCATCAGTATCGAGTACTACACGTACATGATCTTCGCCGCGATACTGAGCGTTGCCTTCGGTGTCAGAAGGTGGGTGTGGGCGACGACCGTCCTGGTGGCCCTTGCGCTGGCGTATTGCGGCAATACCTTCTTTACCATCGAGTCACTGCGGGGCCTAGCCTACTTTTTCACCGGCTGCCTGGCTTATGCCGTTTACCTCAGGCTCGCCCATGCCGGTCGGGCAAACGTCGGGTTGCTGACTGCGCTTGAAGTGGCGGCGGTGGCCGCGACGGGGGTGTTCGTGGTCAGCGATTTTGCCGCCAAAGCCTTGGTGGCCAGCCCGTTGTTCGGGGCCATCGTCGTGATATTCGCCTTTGATGGCGGCGGGGTGTCGCGG
>NZ_LYVP01000136.1 GCF_001984065.1 Pseudomonas sp. KK4 | reverse complement strand
TTTCTGTTGCCAGGAAGACTGGATTACTGCTCCAGCTTCTGCGGCGTTTCCTGCCCGATGCAGCGCACCGCTTTTTTGCGGTCGTTGATCAGCACGCCGGTCAGGCCTTTCTGCTCGGTGTCGAACAGCACCAGCACCCCATCGATGCACTGCGCCACTTGCGCGGCCGGTTCCAGCGAGACTTTGTAGTCTTCGCCGGGAATGGTCTTGAGCATGGTGAATTCGTTGAGCAGCAACGCATCCTCAGGCTTGGCGAAGTGCAGGTAGCCGTACCACCACAGGGCGCCGACGGTGCCGAGGATGCTGCAGATACCGGTGATGATCAGCGGGATGGCGTTACGCTCTTCACTCATTGCGGGCTCTCTTGTGGTTCATCTTCAGACGTCTTGGGGGCCGGGTAATTGGGAATTTCACCCAGGCGGCGCAGGCCGTTGAAATGCTGCGGGTCTTCAAGATAGCGCAGCATGACGGTGCGCCAGACCGGGTCGGCGAACGTCTGCACGTGGCCACCGCGGGTCAGTTGCAGGACCCGCGGTGGCGGCGCAGCTTGATACAGAAGGATGCCGTTGGAAAGGGGCACGATCGGATCGTCGATGCTGTGGTAGATCAGTTTGGGCACGCCATTGAGTTGCGCCATGGAGTTGATCGCACTGTCACCGTCCGGCACCAGCCAGGACAGCGGCACCTGGAACGCCCACAGCAGCCATGAATGGCTCAGGGCAAACTGGCCGACACTGCGGTAGCTGGCCGGCACGCCATCGAGCACGAACGCCTTGAGCTGTTTTTGCCGTTCGGGGTGCTGGACCAGATAGTGCACGGCCATCGAACCGCCGAGACTCTGACCGAGCAACACCAGGGGTTTGCCCTTGACCTCGGGCGCCTGGTCGAGCCATTTGAAGGCGGCATCGATGTCCTGGTAAATCGCCGGCAGGCTCGGTTCGCCTTCGGACAAACCGTAGCCGCGATAGTCGAGCAACAGCACTTGATAGCCTTGTTCCGGCAACCAGTAACTGCCGCCCAGGTGCATCGGCAGATTGCCGCCGTTGCCGTGCAGATGCAGCACCGTGCCCTTGACCTCGACACCCTGTTTCGCCGGCAACCACCAAGCGTGCAGCTTGAGGCCGTCGGCGGTGGTCAGGGTGACGTCGCGGTATTGGAGCTTGGCTTTTTCCGGGGTGAACAACTGCCCGGGCTCGGGGTAGAACAGCAGTGAGCTGCAACCGCTCAAGGTCAGGAGAAGGCAGAGGATGCCGAGGATTCTCATCCGTTGAAGCCTCGCAAGTAGTGGGTCGGAGTACGAGCCATGTGGGAGCGGGCTTGCTCGCGAAAGCGGTGTGTCAGACAACAGAGATGTTGAATGTCAGACCGGATTCGCGAGCAAGCCCGCTCCCACATGGGTCTGCGTGATGCTTAAAGGATGTTGGAGTAATCCGCCTCGATGCGGTCCAGGCTCAAGTGGTTGAGGAAGTTGGAGAAGCACATCCACGCCGACAACGCATTCATGTCCCGGAACTGTTCCGGCAGGTATTTGGGCGGGACGACCAGCCCTTCGTCCACCAACTGGCGCAAGGTGCGCATGTCTTCCAGGGTGGTTTTGCCGCAGAACAGCAGCGGGATCTGCTCCAGCTTGCCTTTGCGCACCGCCAACTGAATGTAGTTGTAAATCATGATAAAGCCCTTGAGGTAGGACAAGTCTTTGGTAAACGGCAGACCTGTCGGCACCGAGCCACGGAAAACGCGGCTGGTGTTGCTGTAGCTCTCGGGCATTTCAAAGCCTTGTTCACGGAAGAACTCGAACACCTGCAGAAAATCGGCGCCCTCCTCCACCATGTGGATCGCCCGCGTACGGTTGGTCAGTTTGCGCAAGCGGCTGGGGTAGGAGGCGAAGGTGATGATCTCCATCAGGATCGCCAGGCCTTCCTGGGTCACCGTCGACGAGGGCGGGCCCTTGGCCAGGAAGGTGCAGATCGGCTGGTTCAGACCGTTGAGGGTGGTGCCCACATGCACCAGGCCCTCGTGGACTTCCAGGGCGCGCACGTCGCGTTCGTTGAACATCGCGTCGGTGCGGATCTTGATGTAGTCGGCACCCGCCGCCGCATCGGCGACGATCCCGTCGGACTCGAACACCCGAATGGTCTCCTCAGCCTCGCCGAACACCTTGTTCAGGCGCGTCTGCAGCAGATGGACGGCGTCCTTGGCGGTCAGGGTCTTGGGTTCGTCCTTAAGGTCGCCACGGCCGTCGATGTTGTTCAGGTAATCGGACAGCATCAGGCCCAGGTCGGACAGGGTCGGGTCGCCAGCGTGGAACGCATCGGAGGCCGCGCCGTACAACTCCTGGGAAATCAGGCCGAAGTCCTCGGTGCCCCGCGCTTCGAGCATGCGCACCACCATCCGGTATTCCTTGCACATGCGGCGCATGATCTGCCCGACGGGGTTGAACTGGCCGAGCTGGCGGGTGATGTCGCGCTCGATGTTCTGGAACTCCAGCTTCACTTTGCTGGAGTCGAACGACAGTGGCCGGTTGAGGTAATAGTCGCGGTCCACCGCCGGCATTTCCTTGCCCTTGGCCTTGAGGAAATTCTTGCGGATGTTGTCGTCCCATTTGACCGCATCGAGGACGCGGATCGGCGTCTGCGCCAGCACAATGCGATCGGACAAAATGCGTATCGACTGCTGGTAATCGTCCACCCGAAACTCCTGTTGCTAGCGTGATGTGCTGGTTATTTGGCTTTGGCCTGACGCTGGAAGCGCGCCGCCTCGACGAAGACATCGGAATTGGCCGGGTCGTCGAGGTAGGCGGACACCTCATCGACGGGGCTGTCGATCGACACGCCGGCACCCTCGTCGGTATGGAAACTTTCGCCGCTCAGGGCTTTTTGCTGCAAGGCCTGGTTGATCTGCTCGAGGTCGAGGTTGTAGACCACCAGTTCATGTTTGTCGGTGAGTTCGAAACCGGCAATGGTGAAATGCCCGCCGAACTGCGCCGGCACCTTGGCCGAGAGGTACCAGCGGTTGCCATGGCGCGACACCGTGAAGGGGTAGGCTTCGCGCTCCTTGGGCTTGGCCCGGAAGTAGCTGACGGCCTGATAGCGATTGTCGCCGACGCGGGTCAGTTCCAGACTCAGCGGCTCGCCCCAGGCATTGGTGCTGGTCCATTTGCCGAGCAACCCCTTGGGCGCGGGTTCGCTGGTGGGCAGCGGCTCCTTGAAGGTCACCAGGCAGCCGCTGAGCAGCAGGAACGACAAGGCGATCACTACGACACGCCAGGCTTTCATTCAATACTCCCTTTGAAACGCACGCCGACCGAATGTGGGGCGGATCTGCTCGCGAAAACGGTACAACATTGACCATCACTGTCGGCTGACACACCGCCTTCGCGAGCAAGCCCGCTCCCACAGTGGTTGATCATCCAACCCTGAGAATTAAACCGAAGCCAGCACCAAATGCATATAACGCGTGAGTATGCCGAGCATTTCCTCTTCGGCGGCCGGTTCCGCGTCGTTGAGCAGGCCCTGATATTCCATCCGTCCGATTATAGCCGTCAACACTTTGGCATCCTGTTGAGGCTCGCGTGAACCCAATACCTGGAACAATTGGCAGGAGCCCTGCAACAGAATCTGCTGATGGGAGCGCACCAATTGGGCCAGGCGCGGATTGAGCAGCGCTTCCTGGCGGAACGCCTGCTCGGCCATCAGGTGTTCGCGACGGGTCACCAGTTGCCGGTGAACGTAGTCGGTCATCAACCGCGCGATGTCATCCGCCAGTTTCGAGCGGGCCTGGGCACTGCCGTCACCGCTGGCGATCATGTCGCGCAACAGGCCTTCGTTGTTCACCCACAGCTTGGCCATGTAGGCCGCGCTGCGTTCCACGTATTGGGCAAAGGTGTCGGTGAGCAGGTCATCGATGTCCTTGAAGTAGTAGGTGGTCGCCGACAGCGGCACATTGGCCTCGGCGGCCACCGCCCGGTGGCGCACGGCCCGCACGCCATCGCGCACGACAATGCGCATCGCCGCGTCGAGAATATCCTGGCGGCGCTGTTCACTGCCCTGGCGGCTGGCCTTGCGACCCTGGTACTGAACACTTTCAGCGACCGCAGTGGCGATACCCGCTGCACCTTCTTGAGCCATTGCACGGATCACGACGGGATTCCTCTCTCTACTGCAAAATTAACCATTTGATACGTTTGTACCAGACAGGCAATAAAAAGCCGCCCAATTCAGGCGGCTTTTTAGTTGAAACACTTACGCTTGCGGCCGCATGTGCGGGAACAGGATCACGTCGCGGATCGACGGTGAGTTGGTCAGCAACATCACCAGACGGTCGATGCCGATGCCTTCACCCGCCGTTGGCGGCATGCCGTACTCCAGCGCGCGAACGAAGTCGGCGTCATAGTGCATGGCTTCGTCGTCGCCGGCATCCTTGTCCGCCACCTGGGCCATGAAACGTTCGGCCTGGTCTTCCGCGTCGTTCAACTCGGAGTAGGCGTTGGCGATTTCACGGCCGCCGATGAACAGCTCGAAGCGGTCGGTGACGTTCGGGTTCTCGTCGTTGCGACGGGCCAGCGGCGACACTTCGAACGGGTACTGAGTAATGAAGTGCGGCTGCTCCAGCTTGTGCTCGACCAGTTCTTCGAAAATCATCACTTGCAGCTTGCCCAGGCCTTCGAAGCCCAGCACCTTGGCACCGGCCTTCTTGGCGATGTCACGGGCCTTGTCGATGTCGTTCAGGTCGTCGGCGGTCAGCTCAGGGTTGTACTTGAGGATCGAGTCGAACACCGACAGACGCGCGAACGGCTCGCCGAAGTGGAACACCTTGTCGCCGTACGGCACGTCGGTGCTGCCCAGCACCAGCTGCGCCAGTTCACGGAACAGTTCTTCGGTCAGGTCCATGTTGTCTTCGTAGTCGGCGTAGGCCTGGTAGAACTCCAACATGGTGAATTCAGGGTTGTGGCGGGTCGAGACGCCTTCGTTACGGAAGTTGCGGTTGATCTCGAACACCTTTTCAAAGCCACCGACCACCAGACGCTTGAGGTACAGCTCCGGCGCGATACGCAGGAACATTTCCATGTCCAGGGCATTGTGGTGGGTTTCGAACGGCTTGGCCGCCGCGCCGCCCGGAATGGTCTGCAGCATCGGCGTTTCCACTTCCAGGAAGTCACGCTTCATCAGGAAGCTGCGGATGTGGGCGATGACTTGCGAACGCACGCGGAAAGTCTGGCGCACGTCTTCGTTGACGATCAGGTCAACGTAACGCTGGCGGTAACGCTGTTCGGTGTCGGTCAGGCCGTGGTGCTTGTCCGGCAGCGGACGCAGCGACTTGGTCAGCAGGCGCACTTCGGTCATTTCGACGTACAGGTCGCCCTTGCCGGAACGGGCCAGGGTGCCAACGGCTGCAATGATGTCGCCCATGTCCCAGGTTTTCACCGCGGCCAGGGTTTCTTCGGACAGGGTTTTACGGTTGACGTAGACCTGGATGCGACCGGTCATGTCCTGGATCACCATGAACGAGCCACGGTTGAGCATGATGCGACCGGCAACCTTGACCGGGATTGCAGCCTCTGCCAGCTCTTCCTTGGTCTTGTCCGCGTACTTCTTCTGCAATTCTTCGCAGTAGTTTTCGCGGCGGAAGTCGTTGGGGAAGGCATTGCCCTTGGCGCGCTCGGCAGCAAGCTTTTCCTTGCGCAGGGCGATCAGGGAGTTTTCTTCCTGTTGCAGGGCTTGCGGGTCGAGTTCTAGGTCGCTCATGTCTTTAAAAATTCCATCACAGGTTCGTTGCCCCCGGGCCAGCGGCCCGGGGATCGCCAGCAGGCTGGCTCCTACAGGGATCGAGGCCGATCCCGCGTCGCATGTCTTACAGCCCGGACTTCAGGCTCGCCACCAGGTATTCGTCGATGTCGCCGTCGAGCACCTTGTCGCAGTCGCTGCGTTCGATGTTAGTGCGCAAATCCTTGATTCGCGACGCATCGAGCACATACGAACGGATCTGGTGACCCCAGCCGATATCCGACTTGGTGTCTTCCAGCGCCTGGGAAGCGGCGTTGCGCTTCTGCATCTCCTGCTCGTACAACTTGGCCCGCAGCATTTTCATGGCGGTGTCCTTGTTGGCGTGCTGGGAACGTTCGTTCTGGCAGCTGACCACGGTGTTGGTCGGTACGTGGGTGATACGTACGGCCGAGTCGGTGGTGTTTACGTGCTGACCACCGGCACCGGAAGAACGATAGGTGTCGATCCGCAGGTCTGCCGGGTTGATCTCGATTTCCACCTTGTCATCGATCTCTGGCGAGACGAATACCGCGGAAAAGGAGGTGTGGCGACGGTTGCCGGAGTCGAACGGGCTCTTGCGCACCAGACGGTGCACGCCGATCTCGGTACGCAGCCAGCCAAAGGCGTATTCGCCCTTGATGTGCACGGTCGCGCCCTTGATCCCGGCGACTTCACCGGCCGACAGCTCCATGATGGTGGCGTCGAAACCGCGTTTGTCGGCCCAGCGCAGGTACATGCGCAGCAGGATGTTGGCCCAGTCCTGGGCTTCGGTACCGCCGGAGCCGGCCTGGATGTCCAGGTAGGCGTTGTTGGGGTCCATTTCGCCGCTGAACATGCGGCGGAATTCCAGCTTGGCGAGGTTCTCTTCCATGCGGGCCAGTTCGGCGACCACATCGCTCACCGCACCTTCGTCGTTCTCTTCGACGGCCATGTCCAGCAGGTCGCGGCAATCGGCCAGGCCACCGGACAGTTCGTCCAGGGTCTCGACGATCTGTGCCAGCGCGGCACGCTCGCGGCCCAGTTCCTGGGCATATTCAGGTTTGTTCCAGACACCCGGATCTTCAAGCTCGCGATTGACTTCGATCAGACGCTCATGCTTTTGATCGTAGTCAAAGATACCCCCGAATAGTTTCGGAGCGCTCGGACAGGTCCTTGATGGTGTTCAGGATCGGGTTGATTTCCATGGCGGGCAGCACTCGTTGGCGAACTTTTGAAAGCCGGCGAGTATAACGGCAAACGGCCGGGAACGGCAGTCCGCCTGGCCGAAAAGGTGGTGTTCACACAGGATGTTTGCGGCCTTGAAGATCAATGGCAATCAACCGTGGTGAGGGGATTTATCCCCGCTGGACTGCGCAGCAGTCCCATTTTTTTGGGGCGACTTCGCAGCCCGGCGGGGATAAATCCCCTCACCACAGGTGCATCGGCAAACAGGTGTCTTACGCGATTCAGCCTATCCCCACCTGATTGCGCCCATTGTGCTTGGCCAGGTACAGCCCCTTGTCCGCCGCCGAGATCAGTTCCCGGCAGTTGCTGCCCGCGGTCGGGGTGATGGTGGCCAGGCCGATGCTGATGGTCAGGCTCGAGCCTTCGGTCGGGGAGATATGGGGGATTTTCAGCGCGGCGACAGTCATGCGCAGTTTTTCCGCCACCAGCCGCGCCCCACCCTGGGACGTGTTGGGCAGCACCAGGGCAAACTCTTCACCGCCGTAGCGGGCCGGCAGGTCCGAAGGCCGGGCGCTGGCGTCGCGAATCGCCGCGGCGACCTTGCGCAGGGCTTCATCGCCCTCCAGGTGGCCGAAGGTGTCGTTGTAGGTCTTGAAGTAATCCACGTCGATCATCAGCAGCGACAGTTGGCTCTGATCACGCAAGGAACGGCGCCACTCAAGCTCCATGTACTCGTCGAAGTGCCGACGGTTCGACAGCCCGGTCAGGCCATCGGAGTTCATCAGCCGTTGCAGCACCAGGTTGGTGTCGAGCAATTGCTGCTGGCTGACCCGCAGCGCGCGGTAGGCCGCATCGCGCTGCAACAGCGTCATGTAGGAGCGCGAATGATAGCGAATGCGCGCCACCAGCTCGATGTTGTCCGGCAGCTTGACCAGGTAATCGTTGGCCCCGGCCGCGAACGCCGCGCTCTTGATCAGCGGGTCTTCCTTGGTCGACAGGACGATGATCGGAATGTCCTTGGTCGCCGGGTGGTTACGGTACTCGCGCACCAGGCTCAGGCCGTCCAGCCCCGGCATGACAAGGTCTTGCAGGATCACCGTCGGCTTGATCCGCACGGCATGGGCAATGGCCTGGTGCGGGTCGGCGCAGAAGTGGAAGTCGATGTTCTCTTCGTTCGACAACCCGCGCCGCACCGCCTCGCCGATCATCGCCTGATCGTCCACCAACAACACCATGGCGGCATTTTCGTCAGTCTTGAAATCGTCGAGCTGTAAATCATTCATGTGCGTTCACCTGAAAACTGCATAAGCCAGGATTGCTGCGAAAGGTAGTCATTTTGCAAAGATCTCCAGCAATCGTGGCGCGATCTTCTCCAGCGGGCGAATTTCTACGGCGGCATCGATGGCGGCGGCCGCCTTGGGCATGCCGTACACCGCGCTGCTGTTCTGGTCCTGGGCGATGGTCAGGTAGCCTTGCTGGCGCATGAGTTTAAGCCCCTGCGCACCATCACGCCCCATACCCGTGAGCAAAACGCCGACCGCGTCACCGTTCCAGTGACTGGCCACGCTTTCGAAAAATACGTCGATCGAGGGTCGATAGATCTCGTTGACCGGCTCGGCGGTGTAGGCCAGCGTACCGTTCCTGAGTAATCGAATATGGTGATTGGTGCCCGCCAGCAACACCGTGCCGCTTTGCGGTGGCTCGCCTTCCTGGGCCAGGCGCACGTTCAGGCCGCTGGCGCTGGCCAGCCATTCGGCCATGCCGGCGGCAAACACCTGGTCCACATGCTGGACCAGCACAATGGCCGGGGAAAAATGGCGCGGCAGCCCCTTGAGCAGCACCTCCAGCGCCGCCGGCCCCCCCGCGGACGAGCCGATCGCGATCAGGCTCTGGCGTGAACCGGAACCGCGCAACGGGCTCGGCGCCGGGCGCTCGCGGTTGCTTTTGTCACCGATCAGCCAGCCGATGTTCATGATCTTGCGCAGCAATGGCGCTGCCGCTTCCTGGGCATTGCCGGCACCGAGCGCCGGGGTATCGACTACGTCCAGGGCGCCGTGGCCCATGGCCTCGAACACCCGGTGCACGTTCTGCTGGCGGTCGACGGTGACGATGACGATGGCACAAGGGGTATCGGCCATGATGCGGCGGGTGGCTTCCACGCCGTCCATCACCGGCATGATCAGGTCCATCAGGATCAGGTCAGGGGTTTGCTCGGCACATTTTTGCACCGCCTCCTTGCCATTGGCGGCCACCCAGATGACCTGGTGCGCCGGCTCGTAGGCCAGCGCCCGGCGCAAGGCCTCCACCGCCATGGGCATGTCGTTGACGATTGCGATTTTCATGCCCGCGCTCCTCCTATGAGCTCAACGACAGCATCGAGCAAGGCGTCGTCATGAAAACTGGCCTTGGCTAGATAATAGTCGGCTCCGGCGTCCAGTCCACGACGGCGATCCTCTTCACGATCCTTGTAGGACACCACCATCACCGGCAGCGATTGCAGACGATTGTCCCGACGCAACAGGGACACCAGTTCGATGCCGTCCATGCGCGGCATATCAATGTCAGTGATCAGCAGATCGAAATCCTCCGAGCGCAGGGCGTTCCAGCCATCCATGCCGTCGACCGCCACCGCCACGTCGTAGCCGCGATTGAGCAGCAGCTTGCGTTGCAGTTCGCGCACGGTCAGGGAGTCGTCGACCACCAGAATCCTTTTGCGGGCCGCCTCGAGCGCCTGACTGCCCTGTCGGGCAATGCGTTCCAGGCGCCCGGTATTGAGCAGTTTGTCCACCGAACGCAGCATATCCTCCACGTCGACGATCAGCACCACCGAACCGTCATCGAGCAAGGCGCCGGCAGAGATGTCCTGGACCTTGCCCAAACGCTCATCCAGCGGCAGTACCACCAGGGTTCGCTCGCCGATGAAACGCTCGACCGCCACGCCGTAGATGGTATCGCGCTCGCGGATCACCACCACTTTCAGGGTCTGCTGGCTGGCCTGGCTCGTCGGGCGCTGCAGCAGCTGACTGGCGGCGACCAGACCGACATGCCGGCCTTCATGCCAGAAGTGCTGGCGACCCTCGACCTGGACGATGTCCGCCGGCTCCAGGTCGCACATGCGTTCGATGTGGGCCAGCGGGAAGGCATAGGCCTCGTCGCCGACTTCCACCACCAGACTGCGCACCACCGACAGGGTCAGCGGCACTTCAAGGTGGAAACGACTGCCCACACCCGCCGTCTGCTCCAGTACCACCGCGCCGCGCAGTTGGCGAACCATGTGCTGCACCGCGTCCAGGCCGACGCCGCGGCCGGACACTTCGGTGACGGTCTCGCGCAGGCTGAACCCCGGCAGGAACAGGAACGTCAGCAGTTCCTCCTCGCTCAACTGTGCGGCGGTTTCGGCTGGGGACAATTGCCGTTCGATAATACTGCGCCGGACTTTCTCCAGGTCGACGCCATTGCCGTCATCGCTCAGTTCCAGCACCAGCAACCCGGCCTGGTGGGAGGCGCGCAGGCGAATCACGCCTTCCTCTGGCTTGCCGGCCAACAGCCGCTGCGCCGGGGTTTCGATGCCGTGATCCACCGCATTGCGCAACAGGTGGGTCAATGGCGCCTCGAGCTTCTCCAACACATCGCGGTCGACCTGGGTCTTCTCGCCCTCGATTTCCAGCCGCACCTGCTTGCCAAGACTGCGCCCCAGATCACGGACCATGCGCACCTGCCCGGTCAGCACATCGGCAAACGGTCGCATGCGACACGCCAGGGCGGTGTCGTACAGCACTTGCGCACGCTGGCTGGCCTGCCAGGCGAATTCATCCAGTTCGGCGTTTTTCTCCACCAGCAGTTGCTGGGATTCGGCCAGCAAGCGGCGCGCATCATCGAGGGCTTCCCGGGCTTCGAGGCTCAGGGCCTGGTCCTTGAGATGAGTATTGAGGTTTTCCAGCGCCCGCAGGCTGTTGCTCTGCATGCGTTTGAGGCGCTGCATGGTGGCCAGGTGCGGTTTGAGGCGCAGGGTTTCCACCAGGGATTTGCTCGACAGATCGAGCAGGCTGTTCAGGCGTTCGGCGGTCACCCGCAGGACGCGCTCGCCGTTTTCTGTGGTGCGCCTGGCTCTTTTCGGGGCGGGCGTGGGCTCGGCAGGCAGCGGCTCGATGGCCGGTGCAGGCTCGTCGAGGGCCGGCGCGGGTGCTTCAAGGGCAAGCCCTGCCATCACCGGTGCGGCCGTCGGCATGACAGCGGTCACGACCGCCGCCGGATCGAGCAGGCGCGCCATCAAGGCGACATAGCTCTCGATGTCCGCTGGCTGCGGCGCCTGGCTCGGCGTGGCGATGCGCATCAGCAGATCGGTACCCTGCAGCAAGGCATCAATGTGTTCAGCACGCAGGTAAAGCCGCCCTTCCTGGGCGCTGACCAGGCAATCCTCCATGACATGGGCCACGCTGACCCCGGCATCGACCCCGACGATCCGCGCCGCACCCTTGAGCGAGTGCGCCGCGCGCATGCACGACTCCAGTTGATCGGCCTGGGTCGGATCACGTTCCAGGGCCAGCAGCCCCGCGCTCAACACCTGGGTCTGGGCCTCGGCTTCCAGGCTGAACAGCTCCAGCAAAGAGGCGTCGCGCATTTGCTCGGGGGTCATGTGAGGCTCCGGGTCACGGCGGACAACAGCTGTTCTTCATCCAGCCAACGCAGGCTGCGACCTTTGAATTGCAATACGCCACGGGTGTATTTGGCACTGGCCTGGGTGCCCGATTGCGAGGCCGCGTCGAGAATGCGCTCGTCGATGGCGTGAATGCCGTCCACCTCGTCCACCGGCACCACCACCGGCCCGCCATGGGCGGCGATGATCAACATGCGCGGCATGACACGGGCGCCGCTGGCCAAGCCGCCGCCAGGCTCCAGCCCCAGCAACTCCACCAGAGACAGGCACGCCACCAGCGCACCGCGTACGTTGGCGACACCCAGCAAGGCCCGGGAACGCTGGTGCGGCAACGAGTGAATCGCCTGTTGCGGTGCGACTTCCACCAGGCTGCGGGTGGCCAGGCCCAGCCATTCTTCGCCCAGGCGGAACATCAGCAACGAGCGGGTTTTCACCTCGACTTCAAGCGTGTCCGACACAAGCGCGCGATCTTCCTGCTGCAACGCGTAACGATCCAGCAGACGCGTGGCGGCGGCCGAATACACCGCGCAATTGCGGCAATGGATGTGTTCGATCAGCAGCGGGCAGGACTTGTCGCCATGGATGCCGATGCGGTTCCAGCAATCGTCGATGGCCTGGGCATCTTCACGGGTGACGCTAAAGCTGTCGGAGGCAATCATCGTTTACGCTCACTGTCGGCGGCGCGTTCGCTGCGGGCGGCGCGGTCCTGCAATCGTCGGGCACCGACGCTGTCGCCCTGGGATTGCAGCAAAGCTGCCAGGTGCATCAACGTTTCGGGATGTTGCGGTTCAAGGTACAACGCCTTGCGATAAAAGCCTTGGGCCTCAAGGGCGCTGCCAGCGACATCACTGAGCAGCCCCAGCCAGTAGAACACCTGGGCCACCGGCGGATGGCTGCGCAAGTAACGATCACAGGCGGCGCGGGCCTCGGCACTTTTGCCTTCGTTGGCCAGTTCGGCAATGGTCGCCAGCAAGGCCGCGGCATCGCTGCTGCCCGGTTTTTCCACCGGTGCGGGCCGCGCAACGCTGGCGAACGGGCGTCGCGCAACGGGCGCGGGCGCGGCCTGACGCGGCGGCTGCCGCGTGGGCACGGGCGCAGGAACCGGGGCGGGAACAAACGGTTCGG
>NZ_LYVP01000135.1 GCF_001984065.1 Pseudomonas sp. KK4 | reverse complement strand
ATCTTCATAAAGTTTGCTGGAACGGTTTTTCGAGGGTAAGTTGCGCGCCGGTTTTGTTGCCATGCAGCCACGGCTGTCATGTAACGCGGGGCAACTTGGGCCCAACTAATTTTAGAGGACCTCCACTTGCCTATTTCTTCTCTGTTTCGCAATGCCCTGTTGCTGGGCGCCGGACTGACGCTTGCCGCCAGTGTCCAGGCCGCCGGCACCGTGCATATTTATAACTGGTCCGACTACATCGGCGAGACCACCCTGGCCGACTTCCAGAAGGCCACCGGGATCAAGCCGGTGTACGACGTGTTCGATTCCAACGAAACCCTGGAAGGCAAGTTGCTGGCCGGGCGCACCGGCTATGACGTCGTCGTGCCGTCCAACCACTTCCTGGGCAAGCAGATCAAGGCCGGGGCATTCCAGAAACTCGACAAGTCGCTGCTGCCCAACTACTCGAATCTCGACCCGGTGCTGCTCAAGCGCCTGGAGCAGAACGATCCGGGCAACCTGTACGCCGTGCCGTACCTGTGGGGCACCAACGGCATCGGTTACAACCCTGCCAAGGTCAAGGCTGCGCTGGGCGTCGACAAGATCGATTCCTGGGCTGCGGTGTTCGAGCCGGAGAACATCAAGAAGCTGCACGGTTGTGGCGTGGCGTTCCTCGATTCCGCCGATGAAATGATGCCCACGGTCCTCAACTACCTGGGCCTGGACCCCAACAGCACCAACCCCGAAGATTACAAAAAGGCCGAAGCCAAGTTGCTGGCGGTGCGGCCTTACGTGACTTACTTCCACTCCTCCAAGTACATCGCGGACCTGGCCAACGGCGACATCTGCGTGGCGATCGGTTTCTCCGGCGACATGTTCCAGGCGCGCAACCGCGCGGCCGAAGCGAAGAAGGGCGTGGACATCGTCTACTCGATTCCCAAGGAAGGCGGCGCGTTGTGGTTCGATATGCTGGCAATTCCCAAGGACGCGGCCAACGTCAAGCAGGCCCACGCGTTCATCAACTATCTGCTGAAACCTGAGGTGATCGCGCAGGTCAGTGATTACGTCGGCTATGCCAACCCCAACCCGGCGTCCGACAAGCTGATGGAGCAGTCCATTCGCACCGACGAATCGGTCTATCCACCGCAATCGGTACTCGACAAGACCTACGTGTCCATCGAGCTGCCGCCAAACATTCAACGTTTGATGACCCGCAGCTGGACCAAGGTCAAGTCGGGTAAATAGCTTCAAGGCTCAAACTATCCAAGGTTGGCTCACCTTGAGCGAACTGCACTCTTTTTTTTGGGAGTTTCGTAAATGGCAGTTGCCTCCGGCGCCTATAAGAAAGCCCTCGAGGGCGACCAGTCACCTAAACAGGTGTTGGTCAAAATCGACCGGGTCACGAAAAAGTTCGACGAGACGATTGCCGTGGACGATGTGTCCCTGGAAATCAAGAAAGGCGAGATATTCGCCTTGCTCGGCGGTTCGGGATCGGGCAAATCCACCTTGCTGCGCATGCTCGCCGGCTTCGAACGACCGACCGAAGGGCGGATCTTCCTCGACGGTGTGGACATCACCGACATGCCGCCGTACGAGCGGCCGATCAACATGATGTTCCAGTCCTACGCGCTGTTCCCGCACATGACCGTGGCGCAGAACATCGCCTTCGGCCTCAAGCAGGACAAACTGCCGGCCGCGGAAATCGATGCCCGCGTGGCCGACATGCTCAAGCTGGTACAGATGAGCCAGTACGCCAAACGCAAACCTCATCAACTGTCCGGTGGCCAGCGACAGCGTGTGGCCCTGGCCCGTTCCCTGGCCAAGCGGCCCAAGCTGTTGCTGCTCGATGAGCCGATGGGCGCGCTGGACAAGAAGCTGCGTTCGCAGATGCAACTGGAACTGGTGGAGATCATCGAGCGCGTCGGCGTGACCTGCGTGATGGTGACCCACGACCAGGAAGAGGCCATGACCATGGCCGAACGCATCGCGATCATGCACCTGGGCTGGATCGCCCAGATCGGCAGCCCGATCGACATCTACGAAACCCCGACCAGCCGCCTGGTCTGCGAATTCATCGGCAACGTCAACATCTTCGACGGTGAAGTGATCGACGATGCCGAAGGCCACGCAACCATCACCTGCAAGGACCTGGACCGCCAGATCTACGTCGGCCACGGCATCAGCACCTCGGTGCAGGACAAGTCCGTGACCTACGCGATCCGTCCGGAAAAGCTGCTGGTGACCCCGACCCAGCCGACCTGCGAATACAACTGGTCCAGCGGCAAGGTCCACGACATCGCTTACCTGGGTGGCCATTCGGTGTTCTACGTGGAGCTGCCGAGCGGCAAGATCGTCCAGTCGTTCGTGGCCAACGCCGAGCGCCGTGGCGCACGTCCGACCTGGGGTGATCAGGTGTTCGTCTGGTGGGAAGACGACAGCGGCGTGGTACTTCGCTCATGAACATGCGCAAATTCAAACGCCGCCTCAATCGAATAATTCCCGGTGGCCGCCAGATGGTCATCGGGGTTCCCTTCATCTGGCTGTTCCTGTTCTTCATGTTGCCGTTCTTCATCGTCCTGAAGATCAGCTTCGCCGAAGCCGACGTGGCCATTCCGCCGTACACCGAGATCTACAGCTACGCCGAGCAAAAGCTGCAGGTGCTGCTGAATCTGGGCAACTACGCGATGCTTGGCGACGATGAGCTCTACATCGCTGCGTACTTCGGCTCGCTGAAGATGGCGTTTTTCAGCACCATCCTCTGCCTGCTGATCGGCTACCCGATGGCCTATGCCATCGCCAGTGCCCGCAAGGAGCTGCAGACGGTGCTGGTGCTGCTGATCATGATGCCGACCTGGACCGCGATCCTGATCCGCGTGTACGCGTGGATGGGCATCCTGAGCAACAACGGTCTGCTCAACGGCTTTTTGATGAGCATGGGCTGGATCAATGAACCGCTGCAGATCCTCAACACCAACCTGGCGGTGTACATCGGCGTGGTTTATTCGTACCTGCCGTTCATGATCCTGCCGCTGTACGCCAACCTGGTGAAGCACGACAACAGCCTGCTGGAAGCGGCATCGGACCTGGGCTCGAGTACCTTCAACAGCTTCTGGAAGATCACCATCCCGCTGTCCAAGAACGGCATCATCGCCGGCTGCATGCTGGTGTTCATCCCGGTGGTGGGTGAGTTCGTGATCCCGGAACTGCTCGGCGGTCCGGAAACCCTGATGATCGGTAAAGTGTTGTGGCAGGAGTTCTTCAACAACCGCGACTGGCCGGTGGCGTCCGCCCTGGCGGTGGTGATGCTGGCGATCCTGATTGTGCCGATCATTCTGTTCAACCGCAGTCAGGCCAAGGAAATGGAGGGTAAAGAATGAAGCGCTTCCGTTTCTCGAGTTTCATGCTGGTAGTGGGCTTGCTGTTCATCTACGCGCCGATGCTGATCCTGGTGATCTACTCGTTCAACGCCTCGAAACTGGTAACGGTGTGGGGCGGCTGGTCGATCAAGTGGTACGTCGGCCTGCTCGACAACACCCAACTGATGGGCTCGGTGGTGCGCTCGCTGGAAATCGCCTGCTACACGGCGATTGCTGCGGTGGCGCTGGGGACGCTGGCGGCGTTCGTCCTGACCCGTATCACCCACTTCAAGGGCCGTACGCTGTTCGGTGGCCTGGTCACCGCACCGTTGGTGATGCCGGAGGTGATCACTGGTCTGTCGCTGTTGCTGCTGTTCGTGGCCATGGCGCAGATGATCGGTTGGCCCCAGGAACGCGGCATCGTGACGATCTGGATCGCCCACACCACGTTCTGTGCGGCCTACGTGGCGGTGGTGGTGTCGGCGCGCTTGCGTGAGCTGGACCTGTCCATCGAAGAGGCGGCCATGGACCTCGGTGCGCGGCCGTGGAAGGTGTTCTTCCTGATCACCATCCCGATGATCGCGCCGTCGCTGGGTGCGGGCGGCATGATGTCGTTCGCTCTGTCGCTGGATGACCTGGTGTTGGCCAGCTTCGTGTCGGGCCCGGGTTCCACGACCTTGCCGATGGAAGTGTTCTCGGCGGTGCGCCTGGGCGTGAAGCCTGAGATCAACGCCGTGGCCAGCCTGATTTTGCTGGCGGTGTCGCTGATGACCTTCCTGGTGTGGTTCTTCAGCCGCCGTGCCGAAGAAGCGCGCAAGCGTGCGATCCAGCAAGCCATCGAAGAAAGCGCCGCGGACTCCTGGAAGCAACCGGACGTGCGCCGCGCGCAGGCGCCGGAAGCGGCCTGACGCTCGACCACAGGTCCGAGGTCAAATGTGGGAGCGGGCTTGCTCGCGAAAGCGGTGTATCAGCCGAATGTTAAGTCGACTGACACTTCGCCTTCGCGAGCAAGCCCGCTCCCACATTGCTTTTCAGTGATCAGGAAACCCAAGGAGACTTGCGGATGATCTCGACGAAGTTCATCGGCTTGAAGCCTGGCTCGCTGTCCACCAGCACATCGGCGTTCACCGTGCCGAAGGTGGTATCCGGTTTGTGTTTGAAGCCGTTGGCGAACGCACACAGAATGCACTCCTTGAACCCTTCGCCCCGTGGATGCGCATGCACCACGGCCTCGCGCTGCTCAGTCGGGAATGCCGCGTAGTCGATACCCAGTACATCCATTTCGACACCCGCGGTCACCAGTGCCACGTTAGGGCGCAAGTGGTGCACCACATTCGGTGTGGTGTGCAGGGCAATCGACAACCACACCTGCTCGATATCGTCATCGGAAAAACCATAGGGCTGCAGGAAGGCCTTGGCGGCGTTGGCGCTGTCGACTTCGAAACGCTCGGTGTCGCTGCGATGACCTTCCACCAGACCCAGGTCATGGAACATCGCGCCGACGTACAGCAACTCCGGGTTGTAGGCCAGCTGCTTGCGCTCGCCGCTCAGCGCGCCGAACAGAAACACCCGACGCGAGTGGTGGTAGAGCAGGTCGGATTCGTTGTCGCGGATGTATTCGGTGGTGGCCTTGGCCAGTGCGCTGTCAGGAATTTTGATACCGGCAATGGTGGTGCTCATGGGTGTGCCCTCGTGGTGAACGCCGTGGCGGCGCTGAGGGTTTCAGTGTGTTCGCGCACCCCCGGGCGAACAATCGATCCATGGCTGCGATCCCGGCCAATGAGCATGCATATCGCGCCAGCCTCGCTTGTTGGGCGCCGATTGGCTAAGTTTGCACCCGGACCCTGTAGGAGCGAGCTTGCTCGCGATGGACGCCAACGATGACGAGGGCTGCCAGGATAAGCGCGGCGCCCTTGCGTTCATCGCGAGCAAGCTCGCTCCTACAAGGGAGCGGCGTATCCAGAGCTAGTGAGGGCCATTGCAGCCATGATTAAAACCGTTGCCATCGTCGTGTTCGGCGGTGTCCAGTCGTTGGATGTCACCGGCCCCATGGACGTGTTTTCCGAGGCCAATCGTTTTCTCGCCCCCGAGGATCACTACCGTCTGGAAGTGATTGGCGTCGAACGTGGGGCGATGGCCTGTTCCAACGGCCTGGTCCTGAACGCCCACCGGCATTTCAGCGAAGCGTTGCAGCCTTACGACCTACTGCTGGTCGCCGGCGGACCACAGTTGCCGTTCACGGAATTCGGTCCGGTATTCGATGCCTGGCTGCGCGACGCCTGCGCGCTGGCGCAGCGTTACGGTTCGATCTGCAACGGTGCCTTCATGCTCGCCCGCGCCGGGCTGCTGGAAGGGCGAACAGTGACGACCCATTGGGATGATGCGGCGGCGCTGGCGGCGTTGTGTCCGTCAACCAAGGTCGAGGCCGATCGCCTGTACGCGCAGGATGGCGAGCTCTACACCTCGGCCGGGGTCACGGCTGGGATCGACCTGTCATTGTTCCTGCTGGGTCGCGACCATGGGCCGGAAGTGGCGCTGAGTGTGGCCAAGCGGCTGGTGGTGTTCACACAGCGTTCGGGCGGCCAATCACAGTTCAGCCCGTTCCTCACGCCCCATGCCGAACCGACCTCGGCGGTGGCGATGGTCCAACATTACGTGTTGGCCAACCTGACCGGCGACCTCACCATTGCCGACCTGGCCAACGCTGCCAACATGAGTGCGCGCAACTTTTCCCGGGTGTTCGCCAAGGAGGCGAAAATCACCCCGGCCGAGTTCGTCGAACGGGCGCGGGTGGATGCCGCGCGAGTGATACTGGAGAGCACCAGCGCACCGCTCAAGACCGTGGCCTACCAGTGCGGTTTCCGCGATGCGCAGCACATGCGCAGTGTGTTCAATCGGCGGCTGGGGGTGACACCGCAGCAGTTTCGGCAGAATTTTGCGGCAATGGTTTGAGTGGGTTTTTTTGTTGTCTGCACGGGCCCCTTCGCGAGCAAGCCCGCTCCCACATGGGAATGCATATCCCTTGTGGGAACGGGCTTGCTCGCGAAGGCGTCAGCCCAGCCAACAAAAATCTATTGGGCTGACCGCGCCGGTAACAGCTCCCACATGGAAATGCGTATCCCTTGTGGGAGCGGGCTTGCTCGCGAAGGCGTCAGCCCAGCCAACAAAAATCTATGGAGCTGACCGCGCCGGCAGCAGCTTCAACGTACTGCGCGTATTGGCCGTCACCTCTTCCTCATTGAGATGCGCCTGGAAATACACCCCTTCGATATACGCCTCGGCCTGATCCCCATAGTGACTGTCGAACAGCACGCCGCTCTGGCCCACCGGGTTGACGGTCAGGCTGTGGGTCGGGTCGGCGAAGTCGATCAGGCGCCGGGTCGAAGGACCATAGGTGACCGGCCAGGGTGCCGGACCGATCTTCGCTGACAGGTTGTTCGGTACTTCATGAGTGCCGGGCGCGTCGAACGGGCCGACGTTGAACAGGCGATCCAGGGGCTTTTGCTGACCCAGCGGATGACCGTGGGTCAAGGTGTGCGCCTTGCCCCATTGCCATTGCGCGGAGTCCGCACCCAGGGTGGTCTTGAGGTGGGCGAGCGCTGCCTGCCAAGCCGCCTTGACTGTGTCGTCGCGGCTTTCCTTGCCGAGGGTGTTGCGGTTGTCCCACCACGGCGAATCGGGGTTGGCCGCCAGGCGTGGCAACGCAGCATCGATCACGCGGGTCGAGAGCAGGGTTTCGAAGAAGTCGTTGCCCAGTTCATCGTGCATCGCCGCGTCAGCCAGGTTGAACAGGAATTGGTTGAACACAGTGGCGCTGGTGGAATCGAGCGGGTAATCGCCTTTCCACCGGGCCAATTGTTCCACCAGCTTCAGCTCGGCGGGATCAGAGACGACGTTACGCAGCACCGGCAGCAGGGGTGCCAACAAACGCGGACCGTAAGCGGTGGTAGTGCCCAGTTGCAGCTTCTGGCTGGATTCCAGATCCCATTTGACGTTCTTGTCGCCCAACTGCTGGTTGAGCTGCTGGCCACGATCGGCCAGGTTGTAATAGCCGGGGATCTCCATGCCCGTTGGCGACACAGGCTGGAAGTTCGCCGAGACGATATAGCCGCGCGCCGGGTTTTCTTCTTGCGGGTTGGCGCTGAATGGGTAGAACCCATCCTTGTCGGCCTCGCCGGTGCTGCCGTCGAGGATGAACCACGGACGCACGCCGGCAGGACGCTTGGGCAGTTGCGCCGCGGCCCACCAACCGATATCGCCCTTGGCATTGGCCCAGACGATGTTCAGGCCGGGTGCCTGGACTTTCGCCGCCGCACTGCGGGCCTTGGCCAGGGTGTCGGCGCGGTTGAGCTGGTAGAAGCCTTCGAGGATCGGGTTCTGGGTTTCGAGAAACGCCCACCACATGGCAATCGGGGTCTTGCCGACGCTGTTGCCCAGCGCATCGTTGACGATCGGGCCGTGGGGCGACTGGCGCAGCGTCAAGGTCACCGGGGCCTGGCCCTTGACCGCGATCTGCTGTTCGCTGGTCACCAGGTCCACCCACTTGCCGCGGTACCAGACCTGATTGGGGTTGTCGGGATTGACCTTCTCGGCGATCAGGTCGAGGTCGTCGTTCTGGAACATGGTTATGCTCCAGCCGAAATCACGGTTCATGCCCAGGGACGCGAACGGCATCAGCGCCTGATAGTGGCCGTAGAGCTCGAAGCCGGGCGTCGTGAGGTGGGCCTCGTACCACACCGAGGGCGCGGAAAAGCGGATATGCGGATCACCCGCCAGCAGTGGCTTGCCACTTTTGGTTCGACTGCCAGCCACCGTCCACGCGTTGCTGCCTTCGAACTGCGGCAGGCCGTTGTCGGCCAGGGCCTGTTCGCTCAGGCGGGCGAGGGCGTTGAGGTCTTTCCAGTCGGCGCTGGCCAGGGCTGGCGCGGCGCCGTTGGACAATACGCCTTTGGGCTGCCAGTCGAGGTCGAACACGTTCAGGTAGTCAGGACCAAGTTGATCACGAATGTAGGTCAGCAGCGGTTCGGTGCGCAACGCTGCGGCAAAGCTGTAGGCCATGTAGCCGGCGATGCTGATGGTGTCCTGTGCGGTAAAAGGGCGTTTTTGAATGCCCAGCACATCGAACTCCACGGGTTTGGCGTGGCTGTCCTGATACTGGTTGATGCCATCCAGATAGGCCTGCATGGCGATGAAGGTGGGGGATTGCTTGTCCAGATTCGCCAGGTAGGTTTCGGCGCGTTCGCGAATGCGCAGGCTGCGCATCAGCTTGTCGGTGTCCAGCAACTTGGGGCCGAGCACTTCGGCCAGTTCTCCGCGAGCCAGGCGGCGCAGCACTTCCATCTGGAACAGGCGATCCTGGGCGTGGACGTAGCCTAGGGCGCGGTACAGGTCCGGCTCGTTTTCGGCGCGTATGTGTGGCACGCCGCGCTCGTCGTAGCGCACGGTGACCGAGCCTTGCAGGTGTTGCAGTTCCACCATGCCCTGGCGTGTCGGCTGCTTGCTGTAGATGTACCAGCCGCCAGCTGCGACGAGCGCGACGATCAGCAAACCGAGAGCGGTCAGGCTACGTTTCATGGTGACTCCTTGTTGTTATGTGTGGCAGCAGTTCCCTGGTGTCACTGTTTAACACGGCTCACCGAATTGGCGCATCGCCCGTAGGAGGGATTCGTATTGCAGCGCTTTTCGCTACTTCGACGGATCGACGGGCCAAGGGCAGTAACACCCCACCGCCAGTGTGTGGGTGGCACTCACCGCGCGACCCTCGTTTAACGCTTGCAGGATCGGTTCGATAAAACTGTTACTGGAATTGCAGGTCAGGCCCTCGCTGTAAGGCCCGAAGTACGCCAGTTTGCCGCTACGGTCCCAGATCGCCACGGCGGGGCTGGCGGGGATCTGCTCGGAGCCGGGCAGGACGCTCAAGGGTTTCAAGCTGCTCAGAGTGCTTGGCAACTGGCCGTGGCTGCCCGGCTTCTGCACCGAATAGAATTCAACGCCCTGGGGGCCGTACAGTTCGACCAGTTCGCTGAGGTGTTGTTGATTGCCGACGTTGCACGGGCAGGCCGGATCCCAGAAGTGCACCAGGCGGATGGCGCCGGGCCCGGCGAGGGCGTCGGGCAGGCGCAGCGGATCGCCGGAAAACAGCGCCGTGTGTTCACTGAACGCGCGCAGATAGCGTCCCTGGAACCAGTCGTACGCCGCCCACAACACGCCGATGCACACCAGGGCGATCAGGCTGACAAACAGGGTGGCGCGCAGGGGCGATCGCATGGGTTCAATCCTCGAAGGTCGGCTAGCTTGCCATGCTTGCCGCGACAGATGAATATCGCAGGACCATTTAGTCCTTTCAGCGCTCTGGAATCACCCCATGTCCGTCACGTTCGACCCTGATCAACTGCGCGCCAGCCTGCGGCCCTTGGCCGAGGGCCAGCCGTTGTCCGCGCAGGCCCAGGCCTATCAACGTTTCTACGGGCTGGATTTTTCCTCGCGCAACGTCAGCAGCCGCCTGGGGCGTTTTCAGGTCGACGGTTATGAGCTGGTGAGCCAGGTCTGGTGGCCCGAACGGGCCAGGGCGACGCTGTTTGTGTTCCACGGCTTCTACGATCACACCGGGCTCTATCGACATGTGATCGAGTGGGCGCTGGACCAGGGCTTTGCGGTGATCGCCTGTGACTTGCCGGGGCATGGCCTGTCCAGTGGCGAGCGGGCAAGCATCAAGGATTTCGCGGAGTATCAGGACACCTTGCAGGGCTTGTTTGCCGAGGCGCAGTCCCTGGATCTGCCGCAGCCGTGGCACTTGTGCGGGCAAAGTACCGGCGGGGCGATCGTGATCGATCATGTGCTGCATGCGGGGGCGAACAGCCCGGCCCAGGGCCAGGTGATTCTGTTGGCGCCGCTGGTGCGGCCGCGGGCATGGGGTTGGTCGCAACTGAGCTATTACCTGCTTAAACCCTTCGTAAAAGCCATCGCCCGGCGCTTCAGTGAAAACTCCAACGACCCGGCGTTCTTGCCGTTCCTGCAAGCCGATCCGCTGCAACCGATGCGGCTGCCGACGGCGTGGGTGGGGGCGTTGGCGCGCTGGATCAAGTACGTCGAAGCCGCGCCGGCAAGCCTGCGGCGGCCATTGATTGTGCAGGGGCAGGCGGACATGACGGTGGATTGGGAGCACAACCTTGAGGTATTGCGCGCCAAATTCGATCGGCCCCAGGTGCTGATGCTGCCTGAGGCACGGCACCACCTGGCGAACGAGACGCAGGTGTTTCGGGGGGAGTATTTCGGGTTTTTGACCAAGCGGATCAAAGGGCGCAATGCTCAGTGACAGTACTGGCCTCATCCCGAGCAGGCTAGCTCCCACATCGGATTTGCATACACGGGACCATTGTGGGAGCTAGCCTGCTAGCGATGGGGCCTTCAGGCCCCAAAAATTACTGGCTGAGATTTGAAGTGCTCTGCCCCACCGCCAGCCCCGCCCGAATCGCTGCCAGCGCCGCCTGGTAATACGCCTTGCCCTCGGCCGACTCGGCAAAGGTGGCGAACTCTTCCAGCTCTTCGTCCGACAGGTCGCGGTAGACATACAGCAGGGTGTTGTTGAGGTCGCTGCCGATCTGGTCCATCAAGCGCTGACGCTGACCGTTCAACATGCCCTGGGCCTGGCCCCCGCCAAGCAGGCCGGGAATCATCGAGCTCAGGCTGTCGGCGGCGACACCGGCAATCGCCAGGCTGACTTCGGCACCGGCCTCCCGTGCAGGCAGCGCCTGGGCAAGGTGGCCGATGATCAGCAGGCGACTGTCGCTGGCGGTCATTTTCGGCAGGCCTTTGGCATTTTTCGCCAGTTGGTCGCGACGGGTCGCCAGCAGCTCGGCGGCAACGATCTTCTTGCCCAGGGGCGATTGGAAGAACGCCAGGGCAGGCTTGGGATCGGCGAGGTTCTTGCGCAATTGCGCCTCGGCGCGCTGGTCTACGGCATTGGAGGCAAAACGCTGGTTGCTGTTATTGACCAGCGCCTGGTACACCGCCGGCGGCAAGCTGCTCTGGTAGCGTTGCTGGGCGGCCGAGAGGGCATCGTTGAAATGCGCGCGTTGTTCCGGCCAGCCTGCGACCTTGTACAACTGGTCGTGGCCGTCTGCCCAGGCGGGCAAAACGCAGAACATCAGCAGAGAGAAAAGCAAACGGCGCATAGGGACTCCTGTCAGCAGGCGACTATTCTCCGTGTGGCATCCGGTCTTGTCGAGAATTCGTATCAACCCGCCGCGTGGCTCTGTCGGATTTTCAGGCGCAGGAATACTATGCGCGCCATGCAAATACCTTCTGATCACCCGCTGCTGTTACGAATCGTCGATGACCTGGCTGCCAACGGCTGGTCACAGCAGAATATTTTCCTGCCTCTGGATCTGACCCGAGCACTGGCGGCCGAGTGCCGTAAACGTGCGGCCAAGGGTGAATTGGCCCCTGCGGCGGTGGGGCGCGGGCCTGCCTCCGAGATCCGCGAGGGCATTCGCGGCGATCACATCCAGTGGATCGAACCTGGCCAGGCCGAGGCGTGCGACAGCTACCTGAGCCTGATGGACGGCCTGCGCGAGGCGATGAACCGCGATCTGTTCCTGGGCCTGGAAGATTTCGAAAGCCATTTCGCGATGTACCCGCCCGGCGCGTTCTACCTCAGGCACGTCGACCGCTTTCGCGACGACGACCGGCGCATGGTGTCGGCGGTGGTTTATCTGAATGACGGCTGGTTGCCGGAGCACGGCGGTCAGTTGCGCATGTACCTGGACGACGAGGCGCAATACGATGTGGTACCGACCGGCGGTTGCCTGGTGGTATTCCTGTCCGGCAATGTCCCCCACGAAGTCCTGCCCGCCACCCGCGAACGTCTGTCGTTGACCGGCTGGTTCCGGCGTCGCGGCAACGAGCCGTTCTGATCATGCAGAAAATCCTGGTAAGCCGCTGCCTGCTGGGCCACCGCGTGCGCTACGACGGCGGTGCCAGCGGACCTTTCGATCAACTTCAGGCGTGGCTTGATGAGGGGCGGGTGGTGCCGTTGTGCCCGGAAGTCGTCGGCGGCTTGCCCACGCCTCGGGCGGCGGCGGAGATTGCGGGTGGGCAGGGCAGTGAAGTGCTGGAGGGAAAGGTCTCGGTGATCACCACCGAAGGCGAGGACGTCAGTGCACAGTTTCTATCCGGGGCCCGCCAGGCGCTGGAGCTGGTGCAAAAACACGACATCCACATTGCCGTGCTCAAGGCCAACAGCCCGTCGTGCGGCAATCTGTTGACCTATGACGGCACGTTCACCGGGGTGAAGGTCAGTGGCGAAGGGGTGACGGCGGCGTTGCTCAGGCGTCACGGGGTGCAGGTTTTCAGTGAGCTGGAGTTGGCTGAGGCGGCTAAAGCCCTGGTTGCGCAAGACTGATACACGCCACAAACCCCCTTGTGGGAGCGGGCTTGCTCGCGAAAGCGATGTGTCAGGCAACATCA
>NZ_LYVP01000134.1 GCF_001984065.1 Pseudomonas sp. KK4 | reverse complement strand
GCTCCCACATGGGGTCAGTGGTGGTCCTAGATTCTTTTGAACAGCGCCGAACGCTGGGTCGACTCGCCTGCGTCGGCGGCACTGTAGAAGCGCTCCATGAAGATGTCGCGCTCGAACAGCCGTCCCTGCATCAGGCAGGTGATGGCCGAGTCGATCATCACCGGCGGTCCGCACAGGTAGGCCTTGCGACTGCTGAAGCGGCCGTCGAAATGCTGCTTCGCGGCGTCATGCACGTAGCCCTTGAACCCGGTCCACTCCGGGTCCTCGACCGCCTGGCTCAGCGCCGGTACATAAGTGAAGTTGGCGTGATCCCGGGCCAGGCCCTCGAACAGTTCGCGGTTGTACAGTTCGGCGCGGTTGCGCGCGCCCTGGAACAGCACGATCTGCCGAGAATCGCCGGCCTCCAGCAGGTCGAGAATCATCGACTGCGGACTCGACAGGCCCGAGCCGCCGGCGATGAAAATCAGGTCGCCACTCTGGGACCCGCGAACAAAAAACTGCCCATACGGACCCGACAGCTCCACGGCGTCGCCCACCTTCAACTCATCGTGAATCATGCCGGTGGCCAGCCCGCCCTCGACCCGCCGTACATGCAGTTCGATTTCATCAGCACGGCTCGGTGGATTGGCCAGCGAAAACGCCCGCGTGCCTTCGATGCCGGGCAACTGCAGGTTGATGTATTGCCCCGCCTGGAAAGCCATCGGCCGATCGAGCTTGAGGTGCACGCCCTTGATCGTCGGCGACAGGTCCACCAGGGCACTGACCACCGCGCGGTAGTCTTCGACCGGATGCCCGAGGAAGTCGGGGTCGGCATCGATGTCGGCCTCGATCACCATGTCGCTCTGGGGGATCGCGCAGCAGGCCAGGACCTTGCCTTCATCGCGCTCCATGTCCATCAGCGCGAAGGACGACGCCGCGCCCAGGTCCGCTTCGCCTTCCAGCACCTGGACCTTGCAGGTGGCGCAGGTGCCATGGCCGCAGGCAAACGGCAACCAGACACCCTGGCGCAACGCGGCCTGGAGGATGGTCTGGCCCTCTTGCACTTCGATCTGCTCGCCCGTGGGTTCGATGGTTACTTGGTAGCTCATGACCCTGTCCTCAGTTGAAGCTGCCGGCAATGCCGTTCAAGCCGGGGGTGTCGAGGTGCAGCAGGCTTTTGTGGTCGATGCCGTTGGCGATCAGGCTCGCTGCGTTGTCGGGGGTGAAGGGATGGTCGTTGAGGCGCCACCGCGCCTGGCTGAAATCGACCTTCGCCGCGTCCGGGTGTTGGGTGATCGAAGGCTTGACCACCTGTTCGATGAAGTCGCCGAAGGGCATGGCCGGTGGCAACGGGAACGTGAACGGGGCGCAGAACATCAGGTGTTTTTCCCAGCACAGGTACACCAGTTGCAGGCCATGGAAGTTTTCCTGGCGGTCCAGGGGTTGGGCGCTGTAGGCGCCGATGGCAGTCACGGGCATGATCGTTTTCCTTATTCTTGTCAGTGGAAAAGGTGGGAGCGGGCTTGCTCGCGAATGCAATTTCACATTCGACATTTGCTTGGCAGACCCACCGCCTTCGCGAGCAAGCCCGCTCCCACATTGGATTTCGGTTGTGTCAGCTGGCCTTCTGCAGGTCTGGGTCGGCCGGCGCGCTGTTGCGGTCATTCGGATGCCAGTCCTGCCAGCGCCGGTGCTCGGTGGAGCCCAGGTACTCGAAGTTGTCCTGGCCGGGGTTGATGTTGTAGTAGTCGCGCACCACCGACTCGACGTCGCCGCCACCGCAGTTGCCCTGCAGGATCTGGTGCACCGGCAGCCAGGCCTGGATGTACTTGGTCGGCTCGTACTCGAAGATGTCGCAGCAGCCCTGGGAGCAGAAGTGATAACGCTCGCCTTCGTGCTCGGCACTGCGATGGCTGAGGGTGGTCGGGTCATCCGGTTCGCCGAACGACAGCGGGATCTGGCAGATCTGGCACAGCATCGGCAAGGTCGGGTTGTAAAAGCGCTCGCCCTTCTCCTGCAGCGCACGCCAGTGTTCGAAGCGTGGGCGGTAGATCTTGTCGAAGGTGTCCGGGTACTTGGACGACAGCCAGTCCAGTTCTTCGTCGGTGGGCATCCAGGTGTGGAAGTTGGTCGCCTGGCTGTACTGATAGAAGATCGACCAGGCCTGGTGGCTGACGTGATCCTTGCCGATGTTGGCCTCTTCGACGTGCTTGGGCGGACGGATGCCGTAGCGCTCCAGGTCCTTGAACAACGCCCCGCCCGCCTCTTCGAAATACACGCCCCAGGCTTCGGACCAGGACATCACTTTGTTGGGCAGCATGTAGTCCATCATCATCCCGACCAGGGTCAGCAGGCGGTAGCCGCGCCAGAACCACTTGTCGATCCAGCGCTGGATGATCGGCACGTTGTCTTCGTGCTGTTCCAGCAGGAACTTGATCACTTCCAGGCCCAGGGTCATGTGCCGCGCTTCGTCCGATTGCGCCGAGAAACCGAAGGTCACCGTGGCCATGTCACCGTTGAACGCCGCGCCGGACATGAACGGCACGAACAGCAGGTTGGTCAGCACGTACTCGAAGGAAAACGAGATGGCCGTGAGGAACTCGAACGGACCCGCCGTGCGCGCATCTTCGAAGAACGACTTGGGCACCGACAGGAACCACACCCGGTCGTGCATGTGAGCGAAATCGTGCAGGCCGTTGAAGTGCTTGTTGTAGTGACTCATGGCGTGGATCTGGGTCTGCACGTGGCGCAGTTCGTCGATGGCCTGCATCTGACAGGCGATGCGCGCACCGGCGCCGCTGAATTGCCGCCCTACCCGGGCAAAGCCTTGATAGGCCTGGTACTCAAGCGGCGTGACGCCGGACAGAAACAGCTTCAGCGCGTTGACGTAGCGGGCGTCGGACAGCGTGGTGTGGCCGTTGTTCTGCGAGAAGGCATCGAAGATCGCGTAGAGCTTCTTCTCTTTCTCGGCCTGGTATTTCCAGTAGGTGTCCATGGTCAGGCGGAACGGGTCTTCCCACTTGTCCCAATCGGTGATCTTGATGCCCTCGAAGCGTTCGTGGGGATAGATGTCCTCGTGGGTCTGGTAGCTCGGCTCCCAGTCCAGGTCACGGGTCATGCAGCGATACTTTTCTTTGGCATTGAGGCGTTTTTTCACGGCCATGATGGCACTCCCGAATTCTTGTTATGGATCAAACCCTGGCGGTTGTTCAGCTGTTCCAGTGCAGGGAAAAACTGTCGTCTTCTTCCTCGACGTTGCCGCCCAGGGTGATCACGTACATCAACATTTCCTGGATGTCCCAGGGGCTGCCGGTGAGCTGCTCCACGGTCTCGCGGCGGATGTCCAGGCGGCCCGGCGCCTCGATGCGGATCATCGACGGCTGGTGCTGGATCTCGGCATGGGGGTTGTCCTGCACGATCGCGTCGACGATCGAGCGGGCGTAGTCGGTGTCCTGCAGGTTCATGTAGACGAGGGAAGTCATGCTTGCGCTCCGGTCAGGTCCAGCTTCTTCAGACGTGCCGCGAATTCGCTGCACACCGCATCCAGCGCCGACGCTTGAAGGCCGAACCCGGCCAACGGGCGCAGCGCCTCCACCGAACGCTGGCTCCAGTGATCGACCCAGCCCTGGACCAGGGCCTTGTTGGCCGGGCTTTCCTTGACCACGGTCTTGATCAGCGCGTCGACCCAGCGCTGGCTCTCGGCGAACCACAGGCGCATGAATTCGGTGAGCATGCCGACCTGGCCGGCGCCGTTGGCCGACAATTGTTCGTCGAGCTTGTGGAACAGCAGCGGGTACACCAGGCCATCGCTGACCAGGTTTTGCGCCACGGTCAATTCGAACCAGTCACGCACTACCAGCGTGTCTTCGACGTAGCGGCGCATGCCTTGCCACGCCGCGTCGTTGAGCCATTGCTGCTTGGCCTGGGCCAGCAGCAACACGTCGCCGTCGTCGAGCATCAGGCCGATGCGCGACAGGTACTGGGCAATGCCCAGACGGTCCATGGCCTGGAACATGTGCATCTGGGTGACGCTGGTGCCGAAGCCATCGGCGGCAATGTTGCTGTTGTTCATGTTGGCGCCCATTTCGGCATGGCGCAGGGGCAACAGCAGCTTGCTGATCAGTTGGACGTTGGCGGCAGACAGGCCGGCGAGCATGTCGCGCTTCTCGCAGAAGGCGTAATCGTGCTCGGCGTTTTCCTGCATCTTCGCCCGGGCCTGGACGTAGGCGCCGTAGTAGTACTGGCGCGGGTCGCTGACGGCGTACCAGTCGGCCATGACCACGGCGGTGCGAGTGGCGTCGTTGAGCAGTTTGTCCGGCTGCCACAGCGGCCGGTAATGGAAATTGGTCGCCGATTCCAGGTCGAAACTGGCTTCCTGATAACGGCTGGCAACCTTGTCGCCAAACCGGCGACGGGTGTGGCTGAAGGTATTGCGGATCGTCTCGACGGTGGCCGTCTTGATCTCGACACTCATGGAGTGGACTCCTGTGGTTATTGTTCTGTTGGGCTGCGCGGCTCAGTCGGCGTCGCGGGTTTCGCCGTAGCGCCACTTGCGCGCATCGGCGTCCAGGGCCTCGCACATCTGCGCGTCCATGTGCTGCACCTGGTTGTTTTCGCAGAACTGCACGAACGCCTGGCGCGGCAGCACCAGTTCGACGAACAGGTCGGGAAAGCCGATGGCGAAATCGAATTCGACGAAGGTGTCATCAGGTCCGCTGCGTACGCGGATGTAGCGCGGCATCTGATCGAATGGGCTGGCGGTCGGGCTCATGTTCGGGTACTCCCTTGTTCTTGTAAGGGGTACGGAGCAACAAGGGTGCCAGCGCCGTGAATCGGCCTTGAACTAAATTTTTATTCTTTTAAATACAATTACTTATGATGAGCATCAGGGTATAAATTGAGGTTCGACCTAGAGCAGACAGGCGTGCGCTGATCCAGGCAATTTGATCATTTGCTCAATCGACCCCGGCCCTTTCGAGCAAATGA
Organism: Pseudomonas sp. KK4; assembly: GCF_001984065.1. Taxonomy (GTDB): domain Bacteria; phylum Pseudomonadota; class Gammaproteobacteria; order Pseudomonadales; family Pseudomonadaceae; genus Aquipseudomonas. The sequence continues at coordinate 8,222 of NZ_LYVP01000134.1, read as the reverse complement.
CCAATCACGTGGCGATTGACTTTTCGCTCGCTTTCAGGCCGCTTAGAAAAAGGAAAACCGGCCTGCCCGGCGTCAACGAAACCGGTCCCCACGATGCGTAAAAAAACCGCCATGGCCTGAGCGGAACGCGTCGCCCACCCCCAATAACTACAACCAAGGGGCGCAGTGAATGATCACCACGTACAAGGCTTCGCAACAGCCGCCACCGCTCAAGGACCTGAGCGACCAAGTGCGCTTTCTCGGTTGCGAAGGCAAGATCTGGCTGGACGAACAGCGCATGCTGCTGATCCAGGTGTCGATGATGGCGTCGTTCCGCCGCGAGCTGATCGAGATGCTCGGCGTCGAGCGCGCCAAAGGTTTTTTCCTGCGCCTGGGTTATCAGTCCGGGCTCAAGGACGCTGAACTGGCGCGCAAACTGCGCCCCCACGGCAGCGACGTCGAAATGTTCTTCACAGGTCCCCAGTTGCACTCGCTCAAAGGCATGGTCAACGTGCGTCCGCAGAAGATCGACATCGATCTGGAGAAGGGCGAGTTCTACGCCGACATCGAATGGCAGGACTCCTTCGAAGTGGAAAACTGCCAGACCGAAAACCTGCATTCCGAGCAACCGGTGTGCTGGATGCTGCTCGGGTATGCCATCAGCTACAGCTCGTTTTTCCTCGGCCGGCAGATCATCTACAAGGAGGTCAGTTGCCGGGGTTGCGGCGACACCCAGTGCCGGATCATCGGCAAGCCCGCCGAGCAGTGGGACGACGCCGAAGAGATCATGCGCTACTTCCAGAGCGACCCGATCATCGATGAACTGCAAGCCCTGCAGGTGCAGGTCGCCAACATGCGCCAGCGCTTGCAGATCGAGGCCGGCAAGTTCTACGGCATCGGCCAGTCGGCGGCCTATCGCCGCACCTGCGCGCTGATCGACAAGGTGGCCCCGGGCAAGGCCTCGGTGTTGCTGCTGGGGGAAACCGGCGTGGGCAAGGAAGTGATCGCCCGCAGCCTGCACTTGCGCAGTGAACGCGCCGGCGGGCCGTTCATCGCTCTCAACTGCGCAGCCATTCCGGGGGACCTGATCGAGGCCGAACTGTTCGGCGTGGAAAAAGGCGCCTATACCGGCGCCCAACAGTCCCGGATGGGCCGTTTCGAGCGGGCCAACGGCGGCACGCTGTTCCTCGATGAAATCGTCGAATTGACACCGCGGGCACAAGCCACGCTGCTACGGGTCTTGCAGGAACAGGAGCTGGAACGGGTGGGTGATTCCCAGACTCGCAAGGTCGACGTACGGGTGATCACCGCCACCCATGAAGACCTGGAAAACGCCGTCAAACAGGGGCGTTTTCGTGCCGACCTGTTCTATCGCCTGAACGTGTTCCCGGTGCGGATTCCGGCCCTGCGCGACCGTCGGGAAGACATCCCGCTGCTAATCGAACACTTCCTGGACAAACTCCATACCAGCTATCGGAAAAAGACCCTCGGCCTGTCCGACCGGGCCATGGAGGTGTGCCTGCATTACGACTGGCCCGGTAACATCCGCGAGCTGGAAAACCTGATGGAACGCGGGGTGATCATCACCGACGAAAACCAAAGCATCGCCGTCGACGCCCTCTTTCCCCATTCACCGCAACTGGCCGACAGCATCGGCGTGGCCAGTGACGGCCGGCTCACCCGCTCGACGCCGACGCCTGGCCAGGACTGGGTGGACAGGATCATCGACAGCGGCATCGCCCTGGACTCGGTGGAGGACGCGCTGATTCACGCGGCCATGGAACGCAGCCACCAGAATGTCTCGGAAGCGGCGCGCCTGCTGGGCCTGACCCGCCCCGCCCTGGCCTATCGCCTGAAAAAATCCCCCGCGGACACACCGCCGGCCAAGGGTTGATCATTTGCGCAATCGGCGTGGAAGGCATTGATCAATTGCTCAATGCCGCCACGATCCCCTGTAGGAGCGAGCTCGCTCGCGATGCACGTCAACGATAACGCGGGAAACCAGACGCCCCGCGGCGGACCTGCGTTTTTCGCGAGCGAGCTCGCTCCTACAGAGGGCAGTGTTTGAGCATTGCCCCCCTCCCTCGCCACAGGTTGTTTTCGGTCGCTCCACCCGATGGCGTTACAACAACGGAATCGCGTAGTTGATGATGAACCGGCTCTGGTTCACATCCCGGCCCGCCTCGGTATTGGACTGGCCGTTGCGCAACGAGAATCCGACGTTCTTGAACGTGCCGGACTGGACCACGTAGTCCAGGGTCATGTCACGCTCCCACTCCGATTGATCCCCGCTGTTCTGCGCCTTGATCCCGGTGCCCTTCAGATACACGATCGACGCCTTCAACCCCGGCACACCCAGCGCCGCGAAGTCGTAGGTGTACTGCCCGAAACCGGTGTTCTCGCCGGCGCGGGCGAAGTTCTGGATCATGCGGTCGGTGGGCAGGTAGACGCTGCCGCCACCGGCGCCCTTGTCCGGCAGGCTGCCCTGGTTGGGCTGGACGAAGTTGCTGCCGTCCCCTACCTGCTGATAGCCCAGTGCGACCGAGTGGCCACCGTTGGCATACGTGACCATCGCCGCCCAGGTGCTGTTGTCGATTTCGCCGTTGTTGTCTTCGGTGTAACCCGACGCCCGATAGCCCTGCGCCCGGCCCGCCGCCGAGCTGTTGGCGCCGCTGGAGGTGGTGCGGAAGTAGCGCAGGTCGGTGGTGATCGAACTGCCACCGCCCAGCGCCAGCAAGTGGGTCAGGCCGAAGAAATTCTGGTTGTAGAAGTCTTCCAGCTGCGCGAAGTAGTACTGGGCCTTGAGGGTCTTGGTGACTTCGTAGTCGCCACCGGCGAAATAGAACTTGTTGCTGTCGCGCACGGCCCCGGGCACCGACAGCCCGGTGCGATCCGTCGAGGCACGGCCAACGGCCTGCTCCAGCAAACCGCCGGTCAGGGTCAGGCCATCGACATCCTTGGAAGTGACCTGAGTGCCGGTGAACGACTGCGGCAACACCCGGGCATCGTTGGCCAGCAGGATCGGCAATTTCGGCATCAGCGTGCCGTAGCGCAATTCGGTCTTGCCCAGGCGCATCTTCGCCGTCGGGCCGAAGCTGCTCCAGGTGTCGGCCGCGCTGTCGCCGTCGGAAGGGATCATGCCGCTGCCCTGGTGGTGTCCCTTGCCGCTGTCCAGGGTCACGCCCAGCAAAGCCTGGGCATCCAGGCCGAAACCGACGGTGCCCTGGGTGAAACCGGACTCATAGCGCAACACGAAACCCTGGGCGCTTTCTTCGGTTTTCGAGGGGTCGGCGGCGCCGTCGCGGTTGTCGCTGTTGAAGTACAGGGTGCGCATCGACAGCGTGGCCTTGCTGTCCTCCAGGAAGCCATGGCTGTCGGCGGCCTGGGCGCCCATCGCGCCGCTGGCGAGGAGGATGGCGGGGATTGCTCGTTTGAACATTACAGGGGCTCCTGGGTATTTCTTATGGTTATTGGGGTCATGCGTCATCAAATCCGGCGCGCAAGGGGCCGCGCCCGATGGGTAGCCATGGGTGTCGATAGTTTTGGGGTGTACCTGCTTTCCTGTGGGAGGGGGCTTGCTCGCGAAGGCGGTGTGTCAGTCGAAATAAAGTACGTCTGACACACCGCCTTCGCGAGCAAGCCCGCTCCCACAGTTTGGAATTGCCAAACGCGGCATACACACTCGGTTGGAAACCGTGAAACTCTTAAAACATTTCGAGCCGCGATTATCAAACGCGGTGAAAGTAGTTTTCGTGCAGGGATAAGGCTTGTCGCGCACGGGCATGGGTTGACGTCGTATCTGAAAATCCACCCCACGGGTTTTCATGGTCGATACTCAGTAGTCACCCCTGTACCGAGGAGCCCGACGATGTCCCTGACTCTGTACTACCACCCGCTCTCATCGTTCTGCCACAAAGCGCTGATTGCCCTTTACGAACTGGACATGGAACACGAAAAGCGCCTGATCGACCTGTCCAGCGAAACCGACCGGGCGGCACTCGAAGCGCTGTGGCCGTTGATCAAATTCCCGGTGATTCGCGATCACGCCCGGCAGCGCACCGTGGCGGAATCGAGCGTCATCATCGAGTACCTGGACCACTTTCACGCAGGTCAGCAGCGGTTGATTCCGGAGCATTGGGACACGGCGTTGCAGGTTCGCCTGTGGGACCGTTTTTTTGATCTGCACGTGCAGGGGCCGATGCAACAGATCGTCGCCGATCGCCTGTTCGCCAGTCATGGCGACCTGAGCAAGCAACGGGCCGCCCTGCTGACGGCCTACAACATGCTGCAACGGCAGTTGGTCGAAGACAGCTGGGTAGCCAGCCCGGATTTCAGCCTGGCCGATTGCGCCGCGGCGCCGGCGTTGTTCTATGCCAGTACGCTGGTGGCGTTTCCTGAGAACTGCCCGCGGGTGAGTGCCTACTTCGAGCGGCTTTGCCAGCGGCCGTCGGTACGGCAGGTCATAGAGGAGGCCAAGCCGTGGTTTGCCTATTATCCGTTTGCCGAGGCCATACCGGGGCGTTTTCGCTGAGCGCCGGGGTTGGATCGATGTTGGCTGTGCTGACGTCATCGCGAGCAAGCTTCGCCTACGGGCGCACAAACTTTCGACGCCGGATGAGCGTTGGCCCGGCCCTTGCTTTGGCTGATTTTGCCGGGGGAATGTGGGGCACCCTGCGGCATCATTGACTGCGGAGGTGAGCATGGCGGGGCAATCAACGCTGGCGGTTTTTCTGGCTATGCTGGCAGCTATCGTGATCGTAATCACCGCGGTGGTGGTGGCCGCCGCTGCGGCGCTGGTCAGCGCCGCCACACTGACCGCCATCGGCCTGGCCGAACGGCTCCTCCCCGACATCCAGCCCCTGGCGGGCCTGGCCCTCACTCCCTACCAAGCCACGCTCATGGCACTCATGCAGGCCTGCGGGCTGACGACCATCACCGAGTTCATGCAGCAGGTGAACCTGGTGATCATCACCGCCACCCTTTGATGGTTCACACAGTCCAAAGGTGGGAGCGGGCTTGCTCGCGAAAGCGGTGTGTGAGTCAGTAGAGATGCTGGATGTGCCGGCCTCTTCGCGAGCAAGCCCGCTCCCACAGGGTTCTGTGGCGGTTCACACCATCTTCTGACCGGCGTCAACGATAACGCTGGCTATCTGGATACTCGCGTTACCCGGACGTTTTTCGCGAGCAGGCTCGCTCCTGCAGCGTGCCCGATCACAGGGAAATTCCCCGATATCGGGGGTGACGGTTGCGAGTCTGGCGATCCGGGCCTATGGTCCAGACGAGGTAATGCCGCGACCCGTACAACGGGTCGACGGCCATCCACCCAGGATCTTTGCAGCGAGGTGATGACATGCCCAATGACGCCCGCCCTGCCGTGCTCGAACTGATCGGCAACACGCCGCTGGTTCGCGTCAGCCGTTTCGATACGGGTCCCTGTACCTTGTTTCTCAAGCTCGAATCCCAGAACCCCGGCGGTTCGATCAAAGACCGCATCGGCCTGGCGATGATCGATGCCGCCGAGCGCGACGGTCGCCTCAAACCGGGCGGCACCATCGTCGAAGCCACTGCCGGTAATACCGGGCTGGGCCTGGCCCTGGTCGGCCGGGCCAAGGGTTACCGCGTGGTGCTGGTGGTGCCGGACAAGATGTCCACCGAGAAGGTCCTGCACCTCAAGGCCATGGGCGCCGAGGTGCACATCACCCGCTCCGACGTCGGCAAGGGCCATCACGATTATTACCAGGACGTCGCCGCGCGCCTGGCGGCGGAAATTCCCGACGCCTTCTTCGCCGACCAGTTCAACAACCCGGCCAACCCCCTGGCTCACGAATGCAGCACTGCGCCGGAGATCTGGGCGCAGACCCAGCATGATGTCGACGCGATCGTCGTCGGCGTCGGCTCGGCCGGCACCCTGACCGGCCTGACCCGCTTTTTCAAACGCGTGCAACCGAACCTGGACATGGTCCTGGCCGACCCGATCGGTTCGGTAATGGCGCAATACAGCCGCGATGGCACCCTCCCCACCCCTGGGTCCTGGGCCGTGGAAGGCATCGGCGAAGACTTCATTCCATCGATCGCCGACCTGTCCAGCGTACGTCACGCCTACTCGATCAGCGACGAAGAAAGTTTCGACCACGCCCGTCAGTTGCTGCGCGCCGAGGGCATTCTCGGCGGTTCGTCGACCGGCACCCTGCTGGCGGCGGCGCTGCGCTATTGTCGTGAACAGACTGAACCGAAACGGGTGGTCAGTTTCGTCTGCGACACCGGCACCCGGTACCTGTCGAAGGTCTACAACGACCAGTGGATGTCCGATCAGGGCTTGCTGGCGAGCAAACACTATGGCGATTTGCGCGACCTGATCGCGCGGCGTTTCGAGGATGGCCGCGTAATCAGCGTCGGCCCGGACGACACCCTGCTTACCGCGTTCCAGCGCATGCGCCTGGCGGATGTGTCGCAACTGCCGGTGCTGGTGGACGGCAAGCAACTGGTGGGGGTGATCGATGAATCCGACATTCTGCTGAACGTGCAGAATGGCGCGGCGCATTTTCGCATGACCGTCACCAGTGCGATGACCGACAAGCTGCAAACCCTGGCGCCCGACGCCAGCCGAGATCAGCTGCAATCAGTGCTCGACCGCGGGCTGGTGGCGATCATCGCCGATGCCTCGGGCTTCCATGGCCTGATTACCCGGGTCGATATGCTCAATCATTTACGGAGAACCCTTGCATGAGTCAGCACGATAAAAACGCCGCGTCACAGGGCTTTGCCACCCGGGTGATCCACGCTGGGCAAATCCCGGACCCGACCACCGGCGCGTTGATGCCGCCGATCTATGCCAACTCCACCTATCTGCAAGACAGCCCCGGGGTGCACAAGGGCTTCGACTACGGGCGCTCGCACAACCCGACCCGCTTCGCCCTGGAGCGCTGCGTGGCGGATCTGGAAGGAGGCACCCAGGCCTTTGCCTTCGCCTCCGGGCTGGCGACGATTTCCACGGTGCTGGAACTGCTCGATGCCGGTTCGCACATCGTCTCCGGCAATGACCTGTACGGCGGCACCTTCCGCCTGTTCGACAAGGTGCGCCAGCGCAGCGCCGGGCATCGTTTCAGCTTCGTCGACCTGACGGACCTGGCCGCCTTCGAAGCGGCGTTGCAGGACGACACGCGCATGGTGATGGTCGAGACGCCGAGCAATCCGCTGCTGCGCCTGTCCGATCTGGCCGCCATCGCCCGCATCTGCCGGGCCCGGGGCATCATCTGCGTGGCCGATAACACCTTTGCCAGCCCGTACACCCAGCGTCCGCTGGAGTTGGGTTTCGACATCGTGCTGCACTCGACCACCAAGTACCTGAACGGCCACTCCGACGTGATCGGCGGCATCGCCGTGGTCGGCCAGAACGCCGCCCTGGCCGAGCGCCTGGGCTTTTTGCAGAACGCGGTGGGGGCCATCGCCGGGCCGTTCGACGCCTTCCTCACCCTGCGTGGGGTGAAGACCCTGGCGCTGCGCATGGAGCGCCACTGCAGCAACGCGCTGGATCTGGCGCAGTGGCTTGAGCGACAGCCGCAGGTGTCGCGGGTCTACTACCCGGGCCTGGCATCGCATCCGCAGCACGAATTGGCGCGCACCCAGATGCGCGGCTTCGGCGGGATGATCTCCCTGGACCTGAACACCGACCTCGCCGGCTCCAAGCGCTTCCTGGAGAGCGTGCAGATCTTCGCCCTGGCCGAGAGCCTGGGCGGCGTGGAAAGCCTGATCGAACACCCGGCCATCATGACCCACGCCACCATCCCCGCCGACACCCGCGCGCAGCTGGGCATTGGTGATGCGTTGGTGAGGTTGTCGGTGGGGGTTGAGGATGTGGAGGATTTGCGCGCGGACCTGGCACAGGCACTGGCACAGATAGCCTACACCTGAACACTACCCACCCCGCAGAAGCGTCGCTTGCCAGCGATAGCGTCAGCCCGGTCGCATTGATGTTGACTGTGCCGGCGCCTTCGCGAGCAAGCCCGCTCCCACAGTTTGATTAGGGGGGATACATAATTTTTGTTTACTGAAGATGCACTGTGGGAGCGAGCCTGCTCGCGATGGCGGTGGGTCAGGCACAGAGGATATCGGCTGTACCGGCCTCATCGCTGGCAGGCCAGCTCCCACAGTTTGATTGGGGGGATACACAATTTTTGTTTACTGAAGATCCAATGTGGGAGCGAGCCTGCTCGCGATGGCGGTGGGTCAGGCACAGAGGATAT
>NZ_LYVP01000133.1 GCF_001984065.1 Pseudomonas sp. KK4 | reverse complement strand
GTGTCAGGCAATACAGTGGCGACTGATTCATCGCCTTCGCGAGCAAGCCCGCTCCCACAAAGTCCAGCGCCCGGCTTGATCGTTCCCACGCTCTGCCAATCGACAAGCAAACGATAATTCCTCTTATTCAAACTCCCCTGCCCTGTTAGACTTTGCGCCCTTGTGTTGCTCGTCCTGCAGGTTGTCTGATGCCCCCGCTGCCTCTTCGCTTGTCCGCACTGTTTCTGGCCTTGGGCCTGAGTGCTTGCGATGACGCCCCACGCTTTATCAAAGCCGACCCCGGTGAAGCCCGCTCCGGGGGCAGTGCGACCGTGCGCAAGACCGATCAGAACGCATTCTCTTTGCCTTCGGCCAATCTGCCGCCCTCGCGGCGTGTCGATTTCAGTGTCGGCAACAGCTTCTTTCGCAACCCCTGGGTGATCGCCCCGTCGACCACCACCGCCCGTGACGGCCTCGGGCCGCTGTTCAACACCAACGCCTGCCAGAACTGTCACATCAAGGATGGCCGTGGGCATCCACCCGGACCTGATGCGACCAACGCCGTGTCGATGCTGGTGCGCCTGTCGATTCCCGATGCGCCGGCCTACGCCACAATCATCGAGCAGCAAGGCGTCGTGCCGGAGCCGGTCTACGGCGGGCAATTCCAAGACATGGCCGTCCCCGGCGTCGTCCCGGAAGGCAAGGTGCGGGTTGATTACACGCCCGTGCCGGTACGTTTCAAGGACGGCACGCTGGTCGAGTTGCGCAAGCCGACCCTGAACATCAGCCAATTGGGCTACGGCCCGATGCACCCCGACACCCGTTTCTCGGCCCGCGTCGCGCCACCGATGATTGGCCTGGGATTGCTCGAAGCCATCCCTGACGAGGCGATCCTGGCGAACGCCCAGGCGCAGGCCAAAGACAACAAGGGCATCGCCGGTCGCCCGAACCGGGTCTGGGATGACAGCCTGCAAAAAACCGTCATCGGCCGATTTGGCTGGAAGGCCGGGCAACCGAACCTCAACCAACAGAACGTTCACGCGTTTTCCGGGGACATGGGCCTCTCCACCAGCCTGCGGCCCTTCGATGACTGCACCCAAGCGCAGTTCGCGTGCAAACAGGCACCCAATGGCAACGGCGCCGACGGCGAACCGGAAGTCAGCGACAACATCCTGCGCCTGGTGCTGTTCTACAGCCGTAACCTGGCCGTGCCGGCCCGTCGCGATGTCAACGCGACGCAAGTGCTCGCCGGCAAGAGCCTGTTCTACCAGGCCGGCTGCCAATCCTGTCACACCCCCAAATACACCACCGCCGCCAACGCTGCCGAACCTGAACTGGCCAATCAAGTGATTCGCCCCTACAGCGATCTGCTGCTGCACGACATGGGCGACGGCCTGGCCGACAACCGCAGCGAATTCCAGGCCGGTGGCCGCGACTGGCGCACGCCGCCGTTGTGGGGCATCGGCCTGACCGAAGCGGTCAGTGGCCACACCCAGTTCCTGCATGACGGCCGCGCCCGCAACCTGCTCGAAGCCGTGCTTTGGCATGGCGGCGAAGCACAAGCGGCGCAGCAACAGGTTTTGTCTTTCAATGCCGAGCAACGTGCTGCGTTGCTGGCGTTTTTGAATTCCCTTTAATACCCATTCCACCCGCGGGAGCCCGACATGTTCCGTCCCAAGTTGTTGTTCACCAGCCTTGCCGCCCTGGCCCTGGGCGCCTGTTCACCCCAGGACCCACAGGCCGTCACCTCGGCCGCCATCGCCAAATCGGTGATCCTGCCCACCTACACCCGCTGGGTCGAAGCCGACCGCCAATTGGCCGTCAGCGCCCTGGCCTACTGCGAAGGCAAGGAGTCCCTGGACACCGCCCGCGCCGACTTCCTGCACGCACAGAAAGCCTGGGCCGAGCTGCAACCGTTGCTGATCGGGCCACTGGCCGAAGGCAATCGGGCGTGGCAGATCCAGTTCTGGCCGGACAAGAAAAACCTCGTCGGCCGCCAGGTCGAGCAACTGGTCACCGCCCAGCCACAGATCGACGCCGCTGCGCTGGCCAAATCCAGCGTCGTGGTACAGGGCCTGTCGGCTTACGAGTACATCCTGTTCGACAGCAAGCCTGACGTGGCCAACGCCGAGCAGAAAGCCAAGTACTGCCCGCTGCTGATCGCCATCGGCGAACGCCAGAAACAACTGGCCGAAGAGATCCTGCAAACCTGGAACAACACCGACGGCATGCTCGCGCAGATGAGCAAATTCCCGAACCAGCGCTATGCCGATTCCCACGAGGCGATCGCTGATCTGTTGCGGGTGCAGGTCACCGCGCTCGACAGCCTGAAGAAAAAACTCGGCACGCCGATGGGCCGTCAGACCAAGGGCGTGCCGCAGCCGTTCCAGGCCGATGCGTGGCGCAGCCAGTCGTCCCTGACCAGCATGGAAGCCAGCCTCGCCGCTGCCCGGACCGTGTGGGAAGGTGTCGACAACAAAGGCCTGCGCGGCCTGTTGCCTTCCGAGCAAAAGCCATTGGCCGACAAGATCGATGCCGCCTATGCCGCGTCCTTGAAACTGTTTGCCAGCAATCAGCGCTCCTTGACCGAAATGCTCAATGACGACGCCGGTCGCCAGCAACTCAACGATATCTACGACAGCCTCAACGTCGTCCACCGCCTGCATGAAGGCGAACTGGCCAAGGCGCTGGGCATCCAACTGGGCTTCAACGCCAACGACGGTGACTGATGAGGACAAGTGCCATGCTGCGACGCCAGGCTCTGACTTTAGGTAGTTTGCTGCTGGGAGCAGTGACACTGGGCGGCTGGACGCTGTTCAAGCGCAAGGATCAGAGCCCGCTGCTGCTGTCGGCGCGGGACGATACCGATGGCAAGCACTACGCCGTCGGTTATCGGCTCGATGGCACCCGGGTGTTCGCCACCCAGGTCGGCCAGCGCTGCCACGACATCATCAATCACCCGACCCTGCCGATCGCGCTGTTCGTCGCCCGCCGTCCGGGCACCGAGAGCTACCTGATCGACCTGCGTGACGGCAGCTTGCTGCAAACCGTGACCTCGCGTCCGAATCGGCACTTCTACGGCCATGCGGTGATTCACCACAGTGGCGACTGGCTGTACGCCACCGAAAACGACACCACCGATCCGGGCCGCGGCCTGCTCGGTGTGTACAAGTTCGAAGGCGAGCGGCTGGTGCACAGCGGCGAGATTTCCACCCACGGTATCGGCCCCCATCAGGTGTCGTGGATGCCCGACGGCGAAACCCTGGTGGTGGCCAACGGCGGTATCCGCACCGAGGCCGAAAGCCGCGTGGAGATGAACCTCGACGCCATGGAACCGAGCCTGGTGCTGATGCAGCGCGACGGCACCCTGCTGAGCAAGGAAACCCTGGCCCAGCAGATGAACAGCGTGCGGCACCTGGGCATTGCCAGCGACGGCACCATCGTCGCCGGTCAGCAATTCATGGGGGCCTCCCATGAGCGCTCGGAGCTGCTGGCGATCAAGCGTCCCGGTCAACCGTTCGTGGCTTTCCCGGTGCCCGATCACCAGTTGCAGGCCATGGGGCACTACACCGCCAGCGTCGCGGTGCACAGCGACCTGCGCCTGGTGGCACTGACCGCGCCACGGGGTAACCGCTTCTTCATCTGGGACCTGGACAGCGGTGAAGTGCGCCTGGACGCGCCGCTGCCCGATTGCGCCGGAGTGGGTGCGGTGGCCGACGGGTTCGTCGTGACCTCGGGCCAGGGTCGCTGCCGGTACTACGATTGCCGCCAGACAAACCTTGTTGCAAAACCGTTGGAATTGCCTGCAGGGCTCTGGGACAACCACCTGCACCTGATCTGACACACCCGCCCCTGTAGGAGCCGAGCTTGCTCGCGATGGCGGCGGTACATTCAGCACTCTTGTGCCTGACACGCCGCCATCGCGAGCACGTTCGGCTCCTGCAGGTTTTGCGTCAGCGGGTAAACGGTGGCAGTTGGATTCCCCTTCCCACTCGCGGTAATGTGCCTCACTGTCTCACCTGATTTCTCCAAGGAACTGGAAATATGCTGCGTCGCCGCATGCTGATCATGTTGGGTGTTGTTCTGCTGATCGTGCTGTTACTGGCCGGGTACAAAGCCTTCTCCATCTACACGATGATCCAGGGTTTTTCCGCGCCCAAACCACCGATAAGCGTCGCCGTGGCCAAGGCCACCGAACAGCCTTGGCAAGCGCGCCTGCCCACGGTCGGTACGCTTACGGCCCTGCAGGGTGTGGACCTGAGCCTGGAGATCGCCGGGACCGTCACCGACGTGCAGTTCGAGTCCGGACAGAAGGTCAAGGCCGGGCAACCCATCGTGCAACTCGACAGCGCCGTGGAAAGCGCCCTGCTGGAAACCGCCCAGGCCGACCTCGGGCTGGCCCAGGTGGACTACCGGCGCGGCAGCCAACTGGTGGGCAGCCAGGCGATCTCCAAGGGGGAGTTCGACCGTCTCTCGGCGGTGCTGAAAAAGAACCAGGCCACGGTCAATCAGCTCAAGGCATCGCTGGCCAAGAAACGCATCCTGGCGCCGTTCAGCGGCACCATCGGCATTCGCCAGGTGGACGTCGGCGACTACGTGGCCAGCGGCACCATGATTGCCACCCTGCAAGACCTCAGCAGCCTCTACGTCGACTTCTTCATCCCCGAACAGTCGGTGCCGAAAGTCGCCATCGGCCAACCGGTGCAGATCGTCGTCTCTGCTTATCCGGACCAAACCTTCCCCGGCACCCTCAGCGCGATCAACCCCAAAGTCGAGAACAGCACCCGCAATGTGCAGGTCCGCGCGACCCTGGCCAACCCCGATGGCAAGCTGCTGCCAGGGATGTTCGCCAGCCTGCAGATCATCCTGCCCGACCCGCAGCCGCGCATCGTCGTGCCGGAAAGCGCGATCACCTACACGCTCTACGGCAACTCGGTGTATGTCGCCACGCAGAAGAAAGCAGAAGACGGCAGTGTGGAGAAAGACGACAAGGGCCAGCCAATCCTGATCGCCGAACGGCGTTTCGTTGAAACCGGTGAGCGGCGCGATGGCCTGGTGATGATCACCAAGGGCGTGCAGAACGGCGAAACGGTGGTGACCGCTGGCCAGATCAAACTGAACAACGGTGCACACATCGCCATCAGCGACGACAAGACGCTGTCCGAAAAGAACGGCCAGCCTCGCGCTGACTGATCAAGGAACCCCTCATGGCTTTTACCGACCCGTTCATCCGCCGCCCGGTGCTCGCCACCGTGGTCAGCCTGTTGATCGTGCTGCTGGGTTTCCAGGCCTGGAGCAAATTGCCGCTGCGCCAGTACCCGCAGATGGAAAACGCGCTGATCACGGTGACCACCGCCTACCCTGGGGCCAACGCCGAAACCATCCAGGGCTACATCACCCAGCCGATGCAGCAAAGCCTGGCGAGCGCCGAGGGCATCGACTACATGACTTCGGTCAGTCGCCAGAACTTCTCGGTGATCTCGATCTACGCCCGCATCGGTTCCAACAGCGATCGACTCTTTACCGAACTGTTGGCCAAGGCCAACGAAGTGAAGAACCAGTTGCCACAGGACGCCGAAGACCCGGTGCTGAGCAAGGAAGCGGCCGACGCCTCGGCCCTGATGTACATCAGCTTCTTCAGCAAGGAATTGACCAACCCGCAGATCACCGATTACCTGTCGCGGGTGATCCAGCCGAAACTGGCGACTCTGCCAGGCATGGCTGAAGCGGAAATCCTCGGTAACCAGGTGTTCGCCATGCGCCTGTGGCTGGATCCGGTCAAGCTCGCCGGTTTCGGCCTGAGCGCCAGCGACGTGACCAACGCGGTGCGCCAGTACAACTTCCTTTCGGCCGCCGGCGAGGTCAAGGGCGAGTATGTGGTCACCAGCATCAACGCCAACACCGAACTCAAATCGGCCGAGGCCTTTGCCGCCATCCCACTCAAGGTCGATGGGGACAGCCGCGTACTGTTGCGTGACGTCGCGCGGGTCGAGATGGGTGCGGAAAACTACGACACCATCAGCTCCTTCGGTGGCACGCCCTCGGTGTACATCGGCATCAAGGCCACGCCCGGGGCCAACCCGCTGGACGTGATCAAGGAAGTACGCAAGATCATGCCGGACCTCGAGGCTCAGCTGCCGCCCAACCTCAAGGGTGAAATCGCCTACGACGCCACGCTATTCATCCAGGCCTCGATCGACGAAGTGGTGAAAACCCTGTTCGAAGCCGTCCTGATCGTGATCGTCGTGGTGTTCCTGTTCCTGGGAGCCCTGCGTTCGGTAGTGATCCCGGTGGTGACCATCCCGCTGTCGATGATCGGCGTGATGTTCTTCATGCAGATGATGGGCTACTCGATCAACCTGCTGACCCTGCTGGCGATGGTGCTGGCCATCGGCCTGGTGGTGGATGACGCCATCGTGGTAGTGGAAAACATCCACCGGCACATCGAGGACGGCAAGACACCGCTGGATGCGGCCATCGAAGGCGCCCGGGAAATTGCCATGCCGGTGGTGTCGATGACCATTACCCTGGCGGCAGTGTATGCGCCGATCGGCTTCCTGACGGGGCTGACCGGCGCGCTGTTCAAGGAGTTCGCCCTGACATTGGCCGGGGCGGTAGTGATCTCGGGCATCGTCGCCCTGACCCTGTCGCCGATGATGTGCGCCCTGCTGCTGCGCCACGACGAGAACCCGAGCGGTCTGGCACACCGTCTCGACCGCATTTTCGACAGCCTCAAGCGCCGCTATCAAAGCATGCTCCACGGCACGCTCAACACCCGGCCGGTGGTCCTGGTGTTTGCCGTGATCGTGCTGTGCCTGATCCCGGTGCTGCTCAAGTTCACCAAGTCGGAACTGGCGCCGGACGAGGACCAGGGCATCATCTTCATGATCGCCAGCGCTCCGCAGCCGACCAACCTCGACTACCTGAGCGCCTACACCGACGAGTTCGTTTCGATCTTCAAGGCTTTCCCCGAGTACTACTCATCGTTCCAGATCAACGGTTTCAATGGCGTGCAGTCGGGCATCGGTGGTTTCCTGCTCAAACCGTGGAACGAGCGTGACCGAACCCAAATGCAGATCCTGCCAGCCGTTCAGGCCAAGCTGGAGGGCATAGCAGGGCTGCAGATCTTCGGCTTCAACCTGCCTTCGCTGCCGGGTACGGGGGAAGGTTTGCCGTTCCAGTTCGTGGTCAACACCGCCAACGATTACGAGTTGCTGCTGCAGGTGATGGACCGGGTGAAAAAACGCGCGATGGAGTCCGGCAAGTTCGCCTTCGTCGACGTTGACCTGGCTTTCGACAAGCCTGAAGTCGTGGTGGATATCGACCGGGCCAAGGCCGCGCAGATGGGCGTATCGATGCAGGACCTGGGCGGCACCCTGGCGACCTTGCTGGGCGAGGCGGAAATCAACCGCTTCACCATCGATGGCCGCAGCTACAAAGTCATCGCCCAGGTTGAGCGACCGTTCCGCGATAACCCCGATTGGCTGAACAACTATTACGTCAGGAACAGCAAGGGCGAACTGCTGGCCCTGTCGACCCTGATCACCGTGACGGACCGGGCGCGGCCAAGGCAACTCAATCAGTTCCAGCAACTGAACTCGGCGATTCTGTCCGGCGTGCCCCTGGTCAGCATGGGCGAAGCCATCGACACGGTGCGTCAGATCGCCCGGGAAGAGGCGCCGGCCGGCTTTGCCGTCGACTACGCCGGTGCCTCACGGCAGTACGTGCAGGAAGGCAGTGCCTTGTGGGTAACCTTTGCCCTGGCCCTGGCGATCATCTTCCTGGTGCTGGCCGCGCAGTTCGAAAGCTTCCGCGATCCGCTGGTGATCCTGGTGACCGTGCCGCTGTCGATCTGCGGCGCATTGATTCCGCTGTTTCTCGGCTGGTCGAGCATGAACATCTACACCCAGGTCGGACTGGTGACACTGATCGGCCTGATCAGCAAACACGGGATCCTGATCGTCGAGTTTGCCAATCAGTTACGCAAGGACAAGGGCCTGACAGCGCGAGAAGCCGTGGAAGAAGCAGCGTCGATCCGCCTGCGTCCGGTCCTGATGACCACCGCGGCCATGGTGTTCGGCATGGTGCCGTTGATCATCGCCACCGGCGCCGGTGCGGTCAGCCGCTTCGACATCGGCACGGTGATCGCCACGGGGATGTCGATCGGCACGCTGTTTACCTTGTTCGTGTTGCCGTGCGTATACACCCTGCTGGCAAAACCCGATGAGCCCAAGCAGTGATGAACCTGCTCGCGGTGGTGGTTAACGATGTCGTGGGCTGATTGAATGCCTGCGGTGTCCTGGCGTCCATCGCTGGCAGGCGAGCTCCCACAGGGTTTCGGGTATATCCGCAAAATCCAGGTTGGCTTTGAGGCCGCCTTCGCGAGCAAGCCCGCTCCCACAGGGTTTCGGGTATATCCGAAAAATCCAGGTTGGCTTTGAGGCTGCCTTCGCGAGCGAGCCTGCTCCCACAGGGGGTGTGATGCACAATAAAAAAGGCCTCGCATCCGCGAGGCCTTTCATTTGGGCTTCAAACTTTTCAACGTTATGGCCTCAACCCCTGCGACATCCCGAACATGAACAGCAATAAATCATGATCGGGCAAAGTCGCCACCGAGGCCTTTGCCACTCTCGGCAATGGACACGCTTCTCCACTGCCTGAACTGAGAACTTGCGTGCGTGGCTGCTCCCAGGCAGCCACCGCCAATGAAGCGACTGCCAAGGCTCCAACTAGAAACAAACCTCGCGCAACTTCGAGTTTCATCGCTATAAACCTTTGATAGCGCTGCCAAACGCCGTCTTGTAAAAGTAGACGAGTTTGCCCCAATCCGCCGAGTTGAACGACGAGTGGCGCCGCAGTTGCTTCATGTCATGGGCCGCGGCTTGGCCAGCGGTCAGACGCTGGCGGCATTTTTCCAGATCGATCAGCGCCACCTCGACTTTGGCCGCCTCACCCTCGCCCGTTACTCGCACGAACACGTGCTTGATATAAATGCAGCTGTGCTGCCAGCGGCCCTTGTGCATGCGCGCCAGGTTTTCAGCCAGGTCCTTCAACACACGATCATGCACCGCCTCACCGTAACGCTCACGACCACCACCGGCATACCACTGCTCGATTTCCTGGAAGCCGTCCAGTGATTTGGTCACCAGCAGCGCTCGCCATTTGTGCACCGGATCGCGTTGTGCACCACAAAACACGATTTCAGGGACACGAACACCGAGCTTGCTGACGCCCGTCAGTGCATCACGTTCACGCAATACCGTCGGCCGGCCAAATGGGTGCAGCAGCGTGCGATGGATGTGTCCGGTCTGGCGTTTCACGTAGATCAATTGACCATCGCTGCCCATGACCCGCTGAACGCCACTTTCCCCGCCACGGCGAACATTGGGTTCTTCAACCCACTCACCGCGTTGATTCCAGAAATAGTCGAAACGGTCCTGGGAACCGGCATCCGATCCTGCTGCATACTGCACTGCCATCCTGTTACCTCTTGCGTAATACGTAAACTCGCCACATGGCATAGAGCGGAATAAAGTCCAGTCGTTCCTGAATTCGAAACCCGGCCTGCTCAAATTCTTTTTCTACCGTAGCAGCAGGTAACACAAATCTGTTTTGGTAACCTTCCTGCCCACGGGTTTTTTCCGCGCGCTTGCGTTTCCAGGCCTTGAAATTGCCGTCCACCCACAGCGAAAGAATCACGCTGTCTCGACTGACACGTTCGAATTCGCGCAGAATCGCCAGCCGATGCTCGGCCTCACCAATGTGATGAAGCAAACGCATACAAAATATACTGTCGACGGCGTTATCGGGTAACGCGATGTCGAATGCAGAGGTGTGCAAGGGTTGTACCCGTTTCACCACATCGGCCGGTTGTGCCTGTGTAGCGATCTTCAACATGGACTCTGAATTGTCGGCACCGATGATCACACGGTTGGGTTTTTCGGCCAGCATCGGCCAGAAGCGTCCGGCGCCGCAGGGCAGATCGAGCACCAGACCGGGCTCTCCAACCAGGGTCAGCGCCTTTCGCGCCAACTGCACATCACGCCAATGAGACAACCGCCGCCCCAGGCCATCCTGGTGTTTTCGCAGGTAGCGCTGGGCGTGCTGATCGTCATATTTTTCGGAAAAATCAAGCTTGATCGGACCGGCCATTTTCTAGGTCTCCTGGATACAAATCACAACTACCTTAGGTAGCGCCGTGTGACTGTCAGGTCATGCCTTTGTGAAAACTTCGTGATGAAATGACCCGAAACGTTGCAAGATTTTA
Source organism: Pseudomonas sp. KK4 (assembly GCF_001984065.1). Classification (GTDB taxonomy): domain Bacteria; phylum Pseudomonadota; class Gammaproteobacteria; order Pseudomonadales; family Pseudomonadaceae; genus Aquipseudomonas. The sequence goes on along the minus strand of NZ_LYVP01000133.1, from coordinate 3,015 downwards.
CAAGACACATCACCCGCCCAGCCCGCTATCGCCAGCCGATCAACGAGTCCCGGATGCCTGCAATTCCACCTGGAAACGACAACCATTGGGCTCCATGGTGGTCAGGCTGACGGTCCAGCCCTGGTTTTCGCAAATCCGTTGCACCAGCGACAGCCCAAGCCCCAGCCCTTCGCCGCGTTTTTCCGTGCCACGCACGAACGGCTCGAACATTGCCTCGCGCTTTTCCTCGGGAATGCCGACACCGCTGTCCTCTACCGTGAAACCGCTGCGGGTCAGGGTCAGGCGGATGAATCCCTGCTCAGTGTAATGCAGCGCATTACGCAGCAGATTGCCCATGACGGCGTGCAGCAGAGTCGCGTTATACCGGGTGTCCTGCGGCTCGCCGGCCTCAAAGATCAGTTGCAGCCCCTTGGCCTCGATCGGCTCGCGCCACAGACTGAGCAGCCCACCGGCCACCTGGCTCACCGATTGCTGGGGCGACATGCTGGCGTCCTCGCGCTGAGCGCGGGCCAGCATCAGGAAGGTCTGCACCAATTCACGCATTTCTTCACTGGCGCGGGCAATCCGCTCGACCTGGTTGCGGCCGCGCGGATCGATGCCGGGGTTTTCCAGCAGCAGTTCGCAGGAACTGGCGAGCACCATCAACGGCGTACGCAGTTCGTGACTGACGTCACTGGTAAACAACCGCTCCCGGGTCAAGGCCTGGCGCAGGCGCCCCAGGGTCGCATCGAAGGCCACTGCCAGCTCACCCACTTCATCAGCAGCGTAGTCCGGCGCCAAGGGTGGCGCCAGTCCAAGCAACTGATCGCGGTGGCGCACCTGACGAGCCAGTCGCACAACCGGCGCCATCACCTTGCGCGCCAGGACCCAACCGAGGAACACCGCCAGCGCCAGGCTGAGCACGAAACCCACCAACACCACGGCAAACAGCACCCGCTCACGCTCTTCGAAGTCGCTCTGGTCCTGCAGCAACACGTAGCGCCGCCCGTCGACGATTTCGACCATCGCGTGGTAGGACAAATGCTCGCGAAATACCTCGTGAAAGCCCGAGTCCAGGTGGCGCAAATCCTTGGGCAGCTCGAAATCACCTGGCCCGCCGCTGAAATAGAACAACTGGTCCGGCTCGGGGCGATGGCTCCAGTCCGAGACATTGTCCATCAGCAGCAGGCGCTGCAAATCGCCGCCCAGCCCGGCCGAAATCAGTTTTTCCTCGACCAGGTGCACAGTCGCGACAATGCCCATGGCAAAGGCGCCCGCCACCAGTGCGCTCATCAGCGCAAAGGCAATGATGATCCGTTGGGCAAGGCTCTGTTTAAACTCCATCACGCCCCTCGGCCAGGCGATACCCCACGCCATGCACGGTCTGCAGCAAGGGCTTGGCGAACGGCTTGTCGATCACCTGGCGCAATTGATGAACATGGCTGCGCAGGCTGTCACTGTCGGGGCAGTCATCACCCCACAGGGCTTCCTCGAGAATTTCCCGGCGCAGGACGTGAGGACTTTTCTGCATCAATACCGCCAGCAACTTCAGGCCGACCGGGTTGAGCTTGAGTAGTCGGCCTTCGCGGGTGACTTCCAGGGTGTCCAGATCGTAGCTCAGGTCTGCGACTTGCAAAGTACGACGGCCGCCCCCCTGAGAACGGCGCATGACCGCTTCGACTCGCGCCGCCAACTCCGACAGGGCGAAGGGTTTGATCAGGTAATCGTCGGCGCCGGACTTGAAGCCCTGTAACCGATCGTCCAGCTGATCGCGAGCGGTGAGCATGATCACCGGCGTATCACGGCGGGCATCTTCGCGCAGGCGTTTGCACAGGGTATAGCCGTCGATGCCGGGCAGCATGATGTCGAGCACGATCAGGTCGTAATGCTCGGTGGCTGCCAAGTGCAGGCCCGACAAACCGTCCTGTGCGCAATCGACCGTGTAGCCCTTGAGCCCCAGGTAATCAGCCAGATTGGCGAGGATATCGCGATTGTCTTCAACCACTAGAATTCGCATGGACAACTTCTCCGTATACAGTAACGGCCGTCTTGGCCCGCGCAGCTTAAGGCCTAGTGTGGCTGACGGCTAGGATTGTGTGCGCTCGCCAGACGCAGAAGAAAACAGTCGGGCCTTAACGAGTTTTTCACTATCGGTTCACAGGCTCACGACAGCCGCGGGGACAGACTCCACGCGGTTGCGCCCATCAGATCATTTTAATCACCCAGGAAATACCATGGTTTCGACCGTTATCCGCCCTGCCTCGCGCCGGCTCAATCTCCGGGCATGCCTGGGAATACCCGCCGTTGCGGCAATCATTCTGGTACTGCTCGAGCTGACCTCACTGGACATGGACCTGGCCCGACTGTTCTACGACCCGGCGGCCGGTGACTTCATCGGACGCCATAGTTACTTTCTCGAGACCATCCTGCATGACCGCGCCAAGCAAGTGGTCATCGCCTTCTCGGTATTGGCCATTCTCGGTTTCATCGGTTCGTTCTTCATCGACCGGCTCAAACCGTTCAAGCGGGAAATGGGCTGCCTGGTCCTGTCCCTGGGACTGGCTACCTCCTTCGTCACGCCCATGAAAGCCGTGACGGCAGTGCAATGTCCGTGGAGCCTTGAACAATTTGGCGGCCATGAGACCTACAGTGAATTGCTCAGCCCGCGGCCGCACACTGACAAGCCCGGCCGCTGCTGGCCGGGTGGCCATGCGGCTACCGGATTCACACTGTTCGCGCTGTTTTTCGTGTTGCGTGACCGTCGCCCGCGATTGGCTCGCGCGGCGTTCATCTTTGCCTTCGCCCTGGGTTCGGTGTTTTCCATCGGACGGATGATGCAGGGGGCGCACTTTTTCTCACATAACGTGTGGACGGCGGTGTTCTGCTGGCTGATTTGCCTGGGATCGTATTACTGGATTCTGTATCGGCCGGCGTTGAAGGCTGAGCGGGTGGTGAAGGCGGCGCCCGTCAGCGCCTGAAACACAGATCGAAATGTGGGAGCGGGCTTGCTCGCGAAGACGGTGGGTCAGCCTACAT
>NZ_LYVP01000132.1 GCF_001984065.1 Pseudomonas sp. KK4 | reverse complement strand
CCGCTTTGGCGAGCAAGCCCGCTCCCACAGGGAATCAAGTTCGCCGCAAATATTAGATAAAGCCCTGCACGCGCCCATGCCCGCCACCTCGAAAATCTCCCGCCTGCTCTTCGGCCTCCTGGCCTACATCAGCCTGGGCATCGGCCTGATCGCCATCGTCATCCCCGGCCTGCCGACCACCGAGTTCATCCTGCTGGCCGCCTGGGCCGCAACCCGCAGCTCTCCACGCCTGAGCGCCTGGCTGGAAAACCATCGGCTGTTCGGGCCGATCCTCGGTAACTGGCGCAACGGCAAGGTCATCGCGCGTCGGGCAAAGGTCAGCGCCACTGTCAGCATGGTGCTGTGCGCCACCTTGATGCTGGTGATGCTCGACCCTGGCTGGCCGATCTATCTGGCGATTGGCGGGATGTTGCTGGGCAATCTGTGGATCTGGTCGCGTCCCGAATCAAGGCCGCACCTCTCTTGATCCTTACCGGTCTTTTCCCCGTTTTTCAGCCCGTTTTCAGCACATTTTCCCGCGCAAACGTTCAACCACGACCGTTCGTCGGCACCCCATTCATGCAATCTCGCCTCTGCGCCGATGGGGATTGAATGGCGCTGAATGGATTTGGCGAGTCGAGCCGCGATGGCTCACAGCCAACCCTTCATCCATTCGCGAGCTCGCCCCATGTTCGACTCACTGTCCATCCGCCTGAAAACTGTGCTGCTCTCTGCCCTGTGCCTGCTTGGCGTCGTCACGCTGATCGTGGGCATGAACTTCTACCAGACCAATCAGAACGATGAACTGGTCAGCGCCTCCAGCAGCAAGATGCTCACCGACAGCGTGCAGGACCTGCTGCAGGCCAAGGCTGCCGAGCAGGCGGTGCGGGTACAGAAGACATTCGGCGAAAGCCTGCTGGTGGTGACGGCCCTGGCCGACCAGATCAAGGACATGCGCGCCATGGCCGCCAAGCGTTCGCTGGAGGCGGGCGTGTTGCGCGAAGAATTGAACCAGAGCCTGAAAACCGCGTTCGAGCGCAACAGCAAGGTGCTGGGTATCTGGCTGGCATTCGAGCCCAATGGCCTGGACGGCAAGGACAGCGAGTTCGTCAATGACGCGGCTCGTCAGTCCAATGAAATCGGACGTTTCGCCACCTATTGGAGCCGGGCTGGCGGCCCTGGCCTCAACACGATCATGGTCGAAGAGGACATGACCAAGACCGAGCTGAACCTCAGCGGCACACCCTACAATGTCTGGTACACCTGCCCCCGCGACGGCAAGCGCACCTGCCTGCTTGACCCTTATGCCGATACCGTCGGCGGCAAGGAAATGCTGATGACCACCATTTCCGTACCGCTGCTGGTCGATGGCAAGGCCATCGGCGTGGTCGGCATCGACATCTCGTTGGACACCCTGCAAGCCGCCGCCGTCGACTCCCAGCGCGAGCTGTTCAACAGTGCCGGGCACATGCTGATCGTTTCCGGCACCGGCGTGCTCGCCGCCAACAGTGTCGATGCCGGCAAGGTCGGTAAAAGCATCGGCGATACCTTGGGTGCGGACGGCAAGGATATCCTGCAAGGGCTCGGTGCCGGCGCACCGAAAATCCTCGATCAGGGCGATCTGATCCGCGCGGTCTACCCGGTCAGCCCGATCAACGATTCCAAACCTTGGGGCGTGGTGATCGACTTGCCCAAGCAGGTGTTGTTGGCCGATTCAGTGAAGCTGCAAGCCGTGCTCGACGACGCCCAGCAACGCGGCACGATCAAAGCGGTGGGCGTTGCGATCGTTGCCGGCCTGATCGGTTTGCTGCTGATCTGGCTGACCGCCTCGGGGGTGACCCGGCCGATCAACAGCGTGGCCGAGATGCTCAAGGCGATTGCCAGCGGCGACGGCGACCTGACTCAACGCCTGCACTACAGCAAGAAAGATGAATTGGGCGAACTGGTCAGTTGGTTCAACCGCTTCCTCGACAAACTGCAACCGACCATCGCGCAGATCAAGCAAAGCATCACCGACGCCCGCGGCACCGCCGACCAGTCTTCGGAGATCGCCCGTCAGACCAGCGAAGGCATGCAGGTGCAGTTCCGCGAAATCGACCAGGTCGCCACCGCGTCCAACGAAATGAGCGCCACCGCCCACGACGTTGCCAACAGCGCATCGAACGCCGCCAGTGCGGCCAAGGGCGCCGATCAGTCGGCCCGCGATGGCATGCAGATCATCGAGCGCAGCACCCGCGACATCAATCAACTGGCCGATGAAGTCAGCAAAGCGGTGACTGAAGTCGAAGCGCTGGCGGTCAACAGCGAGCAGATCGGTTCGGTGCTGGAGGTGATTCGCAGCATCGCCGAACAGACCAACCTGCTGGCGCTCAACGCGGCGATCGAGGCCGCCCGTGCCGGCGAAAGCGGTCGCGGTTTTGCGGTGGTCGCCGATGAGGTGCGTAACCTGGCCAAGCGCACCCAGGATTCGGTAGAAGAAATTCGCCTGGTGATCGAACGCATCCAGAGTGGTACTCGCGGTGTGGTCGCCACCATGCACTCGAGTCAGACCCAGGCCCACAGCAATGCCGGCCAGATCCAGCAAGCGGTCCAGGCCTTGAGCAAAATCAGCGACGCGGTCACGGTGATCAGCGACATGAACCTGCAGATCGCCAGCGCCGCCGAACAGCAAAGCGCCGTGGCCGAAGAGGTCAACCGCAACGTCTCGGCGATCCGCACCGTCACCGAAACCCTGACGGGCCAGGCCACAGAATCGGCGCAGATCAGCAGCCAGCTCAACAACCTCACCACCCACCAGATGAAATTGATGGATCAGTTCCGCGTATAGATCTGGCCTTCCTGTGGGAGCGGGCTTGCTCGCGAAAGCGGAGTGTCAGTCGACATAGACTCTTCTGACACACCGCTTTCGCGAGCAAGCCCGCTCCCACAGTAGATTTCATCCGCCCAGTCGGTAACTTGTTCTATGCTCGGGCTCTCGCTCCGGAGGGCCTTCGATGACTGATTTGCTCACGTCCATTCAAGCCGCACTCGGCTTGCCGCACACGCCAATCCCGTTCACGTCCCAAGGTGCGCTGCCCTCGGCCTTTGCCGTCACGGATCTGGCCTGCGCCAGCATCGCCGCCGCCGGCCAGGCCATCAGCGAATTACTGCAGCGTCAAACCGGGCGCCTGCCCGCACTGGAAGTCGACCGCCGCCTGGCGTCCTTCTGGTTCTCCAGCTCGATCCGTCCGCTGGGCTGGAGCGTTCCGCCACTGTGGGACCCGGTCGCCGGTGACTACACCGCCCAGGACGGGTGGATCCGCCTGCACACCAACGCCCCGCATCATCGCGCCGCCGCCGAATCGGTACTCGGCGCCTGCGCTGACCGTGCCGCGATGGCGAGCAAAGTGGCGCAATGGGCCAAGCGTGATCTGGAACAGGCTGTGGTCGACGCCGGTGGCTGCGCGGCCGAAATGCGCACTTGGGCAGACTGGCAAGCCCACCCACAAGGTGCGGCGGTGAACGCTGAACCGCTGATTCAGTTCATCGCCCACGACACCCACAATGCCAAGCCCTGGCAGGGTTCGGTGGCGCAACCCCTGGCCGGGATCAAGGTGCTGGATCTGACCCGCGTACTGGCAGGTCCCGTCGCCAGCCGCTTTCTTGCCGGGCTTGGCGCCGATGTGTTGCGAATCGACCCGCCGAGCTGGAGCGAGCCGGGCGTCATACCCGAAATGACCCTGGGCAAGCGCTGTGCGCGCCTCGATTTGCAGGACAAAACCGATCGCAGCGTATTTGAAAGCCTGCTCAAGGACGCCGACATTGTGCTTCACGGCTATCGCGCCGACGCGCTGGAGCGGCTGGGTTACGGTGTGGCTGAGCGGCAACGATGGGCCCCCGGCCTGATCGACGTCAGCCTCAACGCCTACGGCTGGAGCGGCCCGTGGCAGAACCGTCGCGGCTTCGACAGCCTGGTGCAGATGAGCAGCGGCATCGCTGAAGCCGGCATGCAATGGAAACACACCGATAAACCGACGCCCTTGCCCCTGCAGGCGCTGGATCACGCCACCGGGTATCTGATGGCGGCCAGTGCGATCAGGCTTTTGACCGAGCGTCTGGGCAGCGGGCGCGGTGGCTCGGCGCGGTTGTCGTTGGCGCGCACAGCGAAGTTGTTGATTGAAAACGGGCCCGGGATCGAAGCGCCGTTGCGCGCCGAGGATGAAGGCGATCAGGGAATGCTGGTGGAGCAGACCCCTTGGGGACCTGCGCATCGGTTGCATGTGCCGCTGAAGATCACCGGGACGCCGTTGCAGTGGTCGATTGCGGCCTCTGAATTGGGTTCGCATCGCCCGCAGTGGTGGTGATTTTACCGACGTCTTCGCGAGCAAGCCCGCTCCCACAGGCACGACGCCGTACCTGTGGGAGCGGGCTTGCTCGCGAAGGGGCCGGACCAGACAACACAGATTCCAGATCAGCTCAATCACCCCGACTCAACGAAGTCCAAAGCAACTGCGCCCCATACCCGCGATACGGCCGCCACTGTTCAGCCCGCAACAGCACCCCCCGCGCCGTCACCGCCTCGCCCTCCAACGCCGCCAGGGCATTGATCAATCCCACATCCCCCGACGGAAACCCATCGAGTTCGCGCAATTGCCGCAGGGCCACGTACTGCGCCGTCCACTCCCCAATGCCATACAACGCCAACAGCCGTGCCACACCGCCCGGCCGGCCAGGCTCGAACAACAACGGATCGTCCAGTAACGCCTGCGCCACGCCCGACAGCGTTCGGCCCCGGCTTTTCGGCATGCCCAACGTCGCCAGGTCCGCCGTCGCCAGCACCTGCGCCTCAGGAAACACATGACTCAAGCCACCTCGCGGCGACGTCAACGGCTTGCCGTATTGCGCAACGAGTTTGCCCGCCAGCCTGATTGCCGCGACCACTGTGATCTGCTGGCCCAAGACCGCTCGAATCGCCAGCTCCAACCCATCCCAGGCCCCGGGAATGCGCAGCCCCGGACGCTCGGCGATCAACCGAGCCAGCAGCGGGTCGACCGCCAGGTGTCGATGGATCACCTCAAGGTCAGTATCCAGATCGAACATCCGGCGCACTCTGGCGACGATCTCGGGCACGGCTGTCGGGTCGGGAAAGTCGAGGTCCAGTTCCAGCGAGTCGACCGTCCCTGGCTTGATCGACAGGGTCCCGTGAACACCGTTCAAGCCGATGCTGCGCCAGTAAACGCCATCCGCGACCTCTTCCATTCCGACAATCGCCCGCGCCGACAGGAAGCCGAGCATGGCCGGCCAGTCGTAGGGCGGTTGATACTCCAGCGATAACCTCACGGACGTTCCTCTCGTCGAATCAGACAGGGCAAGACTCGCGCTTTGTGGGAGCGGGCTTGCTCGCCAAAACGGTGTATCAGACAACAAAGCGGTTGAATGTCAAACCGCCTTCGCGAGCAAGCCCGCTCCCACGGAAGGGACACCATTGCCCGGGAGGATTTCACCATTGGCCCGCCCCAAGGCATACTTGCCACCCTCCGCATTCCAGAACCCAGAACCGCCCCATGCGTATCCACGTCAGCTTCATCGACCGCGTCGGCATCACCCAGGAAGTCCTGGCCCTGCTCGGTGGGCGCAACCTCAATCTGGATGCGGTGGAAATGGTTCCGCCCAACGTCTATATCGACGCCCCGACCCTGAGCCCGCAAGTGCTCGACGAACTGCGCGATGCGTTGCTCAGCGTGCATGGCGTGCAGGCGATGACGGTGGTGGACATTTTGCCCGGCCAGCGCCGGCACTTGCAGCTCGACGCGCTGCTCGCGGCCATGACCGATCCGGTGCTGGCGCTGGACAGTGCCGGCAAGGTGCTGCTCGCCAACCCGGCGCTGATTGCCCTGTATGGCCGCGAACCGGCGGGTGAAAGCGTCGCGGATCTGTTCGCCGACCCGGCGTTGCTCGAGACCCTGCTCGAGCACGGCTTCCGCCTGCCGCTGCGAGAAATCACCGTCAACGGCCAGACCTTGTTGCTGGACACCACGCCGATCACCGACGCTGGCGCCCTGCTGACCCTGTATCAACCCAACCGCATCGGCGAACGCCTGTCCGCCCTGCACCACGACCATGCAGAGGGCTTCGATGCGCTGCTGGGCGAATCCCCCGTGATACGCACGCTCAAGGTCCGTGCTCAACGGGTCGCAACCCTTGATGCGCCGCTGTTGATCCAGGGTGAAACCGGCACCGGCAAGGAGTTGGTAGCCCGGGCCTGCCACGCCATCAGTGCGCGCCACAACTCACCGTTCCTGGCCCTGAACTGCGCGGCCCTGCCGGAAAACCTCGCCGAGAGCGAACTGTTCGGCTACGCCCCCGGCGCGTTCACTGGCGCGCAACGGGGCGGTAAGCCAGGACTGATGGAACTGGCCAACCAGGGCACGGTATTTCTCGATGAGATCGGCGAGATGTCGCCGTACCTGCAGGCCAAACTGCTGCGCTTTCTCAACGACGGCAGTTTCCGTCGGGTCGGCGGCGATCGCGAGGTGAAAGTGAACGTGCGCATTCTCAGCGCCACCCACCGCAACCTGGAAAAAATGGTCAGCGAAGGCCTGTTTCGCGAAGACCTGTTTTATCGCCTCAATGTACTCAACGTTGAAGTCCCGCCCTTGCGTGAACGCGGCCAGGACATTCTGCTGCTGGCCCGCTACTTCATGCAGCAGGCCTGCGCGCAGATCCAGCGTCCGGTGTGTCGCCTGGCGCCGGGCACTTATCCGGCGCTGCTGGGCAACCGCTGGCCGGGCAACGTGCGTCAATTGCAGAACGTGATATTCCGCGCCGCGGCCATTTGCGAAAGCAGCCTGGTGGACATCGGCGACCTCGACATCGCCGGCACCTCGGTGGCCCGCCAGGGCGACCATGACGTCGAGAGCCTGGAACAGGCGATGGACGCATTCGAGAAAGAACTGCTGGAAAAACTCTACGTCAGCTACCCCTCGACCCGGCAACTGGCCAGCCGCCTGCAAACCTCCCACACCGCCATCGCTCATCGACTGCGCAAGTACGGGATCCCCAACAAGGCTTGAGGTCTGGAGCAGGACTAATGTGGGAGCGGGCTTGCTCGCGAATGCAGTGTGTCAGTCGATGAATTTGTAGGCTGACCCACCGCCTTCGCGAGCAAGCCCGCTCCCACATTGGGTTTATTCCCTTTCTGGAAACCACGCCAAAAGCGACCTCCACCTGTACTGAAAGCGCTACAGCGGAACGATATCGCTACAACCCTCTCCGATCAGCGCTGCGCAAGGCTTTGATCCCCTTGGGCTTTATCCCGCGCTTATCCCCGTATCGATTTCGCTACAGTCGCCCTGCTCTCTTGCGTATCAATCCCTCCTAAAACATTGATTCAAATACAAAAAACAACATTGGCCGCGATCTTGCTATGTAGTCCTGCATAACCAGGGCAAATGCCCAAGCTTTCAATCGCGTCCACCAGACGAGTCTGGCCCCTTAGGAGTTCCCATGAGCGAATTGCGTTTTACTGAAGATCACGAATGGCTGCGTACCGAAGCTGATGGCACCGTCACCGTCGGCATTACCGCATTCGCCCAAAACGCTCTGGGCGACGTGGTTTTCGTACAACTGCCTGAGCTGCAGTCCTACGAAAAAGGCGCCGAAGCAGCCACCGTGGAATCGGTAAAAGCGGCCAGCGGCGTGTACATGCCGCTGGACGGTGAAGTGCTGGAAGTAAACCCGGCACTGGACAGCGCACCTGAGCTGGTCAACGAAGACCCGCTGGGCGAAGGCTGGTTCTTCCGTTTCCAGCCTGCCGACGCTTCGGCCGTTGCCAAACTGCTGGATCAGGACGCCTACGACCGTCTGATCAAAGCCCAAGCCGAAGCCTGAGGAGCGCGCACATGACTCAAGTCAACCTGAGCACCGCCAACGAATTCATCGCCCGTCACATCGGCCCCCGCGCCGGTGACGAGCAAGCCATGCTCAACAGCCTCGGCTTCGACTCCCTTGAAGCCTTGAGCGCCAGCGTCATTCCGGACAGCATCAAGGGCACCAGCGTGCTCGGTCTCGAAGACGGCCTGAGCGAAGCCGACGCCCTGGCGTTGATCAAGTCCATCGCCGGCAAGAACCAGCTGTTCAAGACCTTCATCGGCCAAGGTTACTACGGCACCCACACGCCGTCGCCGATCCTGCGCAACCTGTTGGAAAACCCGGCCTGGTACACCGCCTACACCCCGTACCAGCCAGAAATTTCCCAGGGTCGCCTCGAAGCGCTGCTCAACTTCCAGACCCTGATCAGCGACCTCACCGGCCTGCCGATCGCCAACGCTTCGCTGCTCGACGAAGCCACCGCCGCCGCCGAAGCCATGACCTTCTGCAAGCGCCTGAGCAAGAACAAGGGCAGCCACACATTCTTCGCTTCGGTGCATTGCCACCCGCAGACCCTCGACGTACTGCGCACCCGTGCCGAGCCGTTGGGCATCGACGTGGTGGTGGGCGATGAGCTCGAACTGACTGACGTGACGCCGTTCTTCGGCGCGCTGCTGCAATACCCGGCGAGCAATGGTGACCTGTTCGACTACCGCGAACTGACCGAGCGTTTCCACGCCGCCAACGCCCTGGTGGCCGTGGCCGCCGACCTGCTGGCCCTGACCCTGTTGACCCCGCCGGGCGAGTTCGGCGCCGACGTGGCCATCGGCAGCGCACAACGCTTCGGCGTACCGCTGGGCTTCGGTGGCCCGCACGCGGCGTATTTCTCCACCAAGGACGCGTTCAAGCGCGATATGCCGGGCCGTCTGGTCGGTGTGTCCGTGGACCGTTTCGGCAAGCCGGCCCTGCGCCTGGCGATGCAGACCCGCGAACAACACATCCGCCGCGAGAAGGCCACGTCCAACATCTGCACCGCGCAAGTGCTGCTGGCCAACATCGCCAGCATGTACGCCGTGTATCACGGTCCGAAAGGCCTGACCCAGATCGCCAACCGCGTGCATCAGCTGACCGCGATTCTGGCCAAGGGCTTGAGCGACATCGGCCTGGCAGTCGAGCAAGCCAGCTTCTTCGATACCCTGACCCTCAAAACCGGCGCCAACACCGCCAAGCTGCATGATCTGGCCCGTGCCCGGCAGATCAACCTGCGTGTGGTGGATGCCGAGCGTCTGGGCCTGTCCCTGGACGAAACCAGCACCCAGGCCGACGTGGAAACTCTGTGGAGCCTGCTGGGCGAAGGCAAGGCGCTGCCGGATTTCGCTGCCCTGGCCGCGACCGTGCAAGGCACCCTCCCGGCCGCGTTGGTTCGGCAGTCGCCAATCCTCAGCCACCCGGTGTTCAACCGTTATCACTCGGAAACCGAGCTGATGCGCTACCTGCGCAAGCTGGCGGACAAGGACCTGGCGCTGGACCGCACCATGATCCCGTTGGGCTCGTGCACCATGAAACTCAACGCCGCCAGCGAAATGATCCCGGTGACCTGGGCCGAATTCGGCGCCCTGCACCCGTTCGCCCCGGCCGAGCAAAGCGCCGGCTACCAGCAACTGACCGACGAACTGGAAGCGATGCTGTGCGCCGCCACCGGTTACGACTCGATCTCGCTGCAACCGAACGCCGGTTCCCAGGGTGAGTACGCAGGCCTCTTGGCAATCCGCGCCTACCACCAGAGCCGTGGCGAAGACCGTCGCGACATCTGCCTGATCCCGTCGTCGGCCCACGGTACCAACCCGGCTACCGCGCAAATGGCCGGCATGCGTGTGGTTGTCACCGCGTGCGACGCCCGTGGCAACGTCGACATCGAAGACTTGCGCGCCAAGGCCATCGAGCACCGCGAACACCTCGCCGCACTGATGATCACCTACCCGTCGACCCACGGCGTGTTCGAAGAAGGCATCCGCGAAATCTGCGGCATCATTCATGACAACGGTGGTCAGGTGTACATCGACGGCGCCAACATGAACGCCATGGTCGGCCTCTGCGCACCGGGCAAGTTCGGCGGCGACGTGTCGCACCTGAACCTGCACAAGACTTTCTGCATCCCTCACGGCGGTGGCGGCCCGGGCGTTGGCCCGATCGGCGTCAAGTCGCACCTGACCCCGTTCCTGCCGGGTCACGCGCACATGGAACGCAAGGAAGGCGCGGTCTGTGCGGCACCGTTCGGCAGCGCGAGCATCCTGCCGATCACCTGGATGTACATCCGCATGATGGGCGGTGCCGGCCTCAAGCGCGCCTCGCAGTTGGCGATCCTCAATGCCAACTACATCTCCCGTCGCCTGGAAGAGCACTACCCCGTGCTGTACACCGGCAGCAACGGCCTGGTGGCCCACGAGTGCATTCTCGACCTGCGCCCGCTGAAAGACAGCAGCGGCATCAGCGTCGATGACGTGGCCAAGCGCCTGATCGACTTCGGCTTCCACGCCCCGACCATGTCGTTCCCGGTGGCCGGCACCTTGATGATCGAGCCGACCGAAAGCGAATCCAAGGAAGAACTGGACCGCTTCTGCGACGCCATGATCCGCATCCGCGAAGAAATCCGCGCGGTGGAAAACGGCACCTTGGACAAGGACGACAACCCCCTGAAAAACGCTCCGCACACTGCGGCGGAATTGGTCGGTGAGTGGTCGCACCCGTACAGCCGTGAGCAGGCTGTGTACCCGGTAGCCTCGCTGATCGAAGGCAAATACTGGCCGCCGGTCGGTCGCGTCGACAACGTGTTCGGCGATCGCAACCTGGTGTGCGCCTGCCCGTCGATCGAAAGCTACGCTTAAACCAATGAGGGGGCGACTCACTCGCCCCCACTTTCAAGAACAGCGCATATCCCCTTGTGGGAGCGGGCTTGCTCGCGAAAGCGGTAGGTCAGACGACATTGATGGCGACTGATCCACCGCTTTCGCGAGCAAGCCCGCTCCCACAGGGATCTGTACCCATTCCAGATTCCGCCATTCCCATAACAAGAAACCGGAGAACCCTATGTCGTTAAGCGTGTTCGACCTGTTCAAGATTGGTATCGGCCCCTCCAGCTCCCACACCGTCGGCCCGATGCGCGCAGCCGCGCGCTTCGCCGAGGGCCTGCGCCGTGAAGGGCTGCTGGCAGCAACCACCTGCGTCAAAGTCGAGCTGTACGGCTCGCTGGGCGCTACCGGCAAGGGCCACGGCAGCGACAAGGCCGTGCTGCTTGGACTGGAAGGCGAACACCCGGACACCGTGGACACCGAAACCGTCGCCGCCCGTCTGCAAGACATTCGCGGCAGCGGACGCTTGAACCTGCTCGGCGAACACAGCATCGCGTTCAACGAGAAAGAACACCTGGCGATGATTCGCAAGCCGTTGGCCTATCACCCCAACGGCATGATTTTTCGCGCATTCGACGCGGCGGGACTGCAGATCCGCAGCCGCGAGTACTATTCGGTGGGGGGCGGCTTCGTCGTCGATGAAGACGCCGCCGGCGCCGATCGCATCGTCGAAGACGCCACCCCGCTGACCTTCCCGTTCAAAAGCGCCAAGGACCTGCTCGGTCACTGCGCCACCTACGGCCTGTCCATCAGTCAGGTGATGCTGACCAACGAAAGTGCCTGGCGCCCGGAGGCGGAAACCCGTGCTGGCCTGTTGAAGATCTGGCAGGTCATGCAGGACTGCGTCGCCGCCGGTTGCCGCAACGAAGGCATTTTGCCCGGAGGCTTGAAGGTCAAGCGCCGGGCGGCGGCGCTGTATCGGCAATTGTGCAAGAACCCGGAATCGTCCCTGCGCGATCCGTTGTCGGTGCTGGACTGGGTCAACCTGTATGCCCTGGCGGTCAACGAAGAAAACGCCAATGGCGGGCGCGTGGTCACAGCCCCCACCAATGGCGCGGCCGGAATCATTCCGGCGGTGCTGCATTACTACATGCGCTTCATTCCCACGGCGAACGATGACGGGGTGGTGCGCTTCCTGCTGACCGCTGCGGCCATCGGCATTCTGTACAAGGAAAACGCCTCGATTTCCGGCGCTGAAGTCGGCTGTCAGGGCGAGGTCGGCGTGGCCTGCTCGATGGCGGCCGGCGCGTTGTGCGAGGTGCTGGGTGGCACCGTGCAGCAAGTGGAAAACGCCGCGGAGATCGGCATGGAACACAACCTGGGCCTGACCTGCGACCCGATTGGCGGGCTGGTGCAGGTGCCCTGCATCGAGCGCAACGCCATGGGCTCGGTCAAAGCCATCAACGCGGTGCGCATGGCCATGCGCGGCGACGGGCAGCATTTCGTCTCCCTCGACAAGGTCATCCGCACCATGCGCCAGACCGGCGCCGACATGAAAAGCAAATACAAGGAAACCGCCCGTGGCGGTTTGGCGGTCAACATCATCGAGTGCTGATGCGCGCATCGGCACTATTTTCAGGAGCTGAATATGTCCACCGAACAACTGTTGAAAACCCCATTGCACGCACTGCACATCGAACTGGGTGCGCGCATGGTGCCCTTCGCCGGCTACGACATGCCCGTGCAATACCCACTGGGCGTGATGAAAGAACACCAGCACACCCGCGATCAGGCCGGCCTGTTCGACGTCTCGCACATGGGGCAGATCCGCCTGACCGGCGCCAACGCCGCCAAGGCCCTGGAAACCCTGGTCCCGGTGGACATCATTGACCTGCCGGTGGGTATGCAGCGTTATGCGATGTTCACCAACGAGACCGGTGGCATCCTCGACGATCTGATGGTCGCCAACCTGGGTAACGACGAGCTGTTCCTGGTGGTCAACGCTGCCTGCAAGGATCAAGACCTGGCGCATCTGCAAAAGCACATCGGCGACCAGTGCACCATCGAACCTCTGTTCGAGGAGCGCGCCCTGCTGGCGCTGCAAGGTCCGGCCGCGGTGACTGTACTGGCGCGTTTGGCGCCGGAAGTGGCGAAAATGACATTCATGCAGTTCGCCCGTGTCTCGCTGCTGGGCGTGGACTGCTTTGTCAGCCGTTCGGGCTACACCGGTGAAGACGGTTTCGAGATTTCCGTACCGGCCGACAACGCCGAGGCCCTGGCCCGTGCCCTGTTGGCTGAACCGGAAGTCGAAGCCATCGGCCTGGGGGCACGGGATTCCCTGCGCCTGGAAGCCGGCCTGTGCCTGTATGGCCACGACATGAACACCGACACCACCCCGATCGAGGCAAGCCTGCTGTGGGCCATCTCCAAGCCCCGTCGTGCCGATGGCGCTCGCGCGGGCGGCTTCCCAGGCGCGGAACAGATTTTCGCCCAGCAGCAAGGCGGTGTAGAGCGCAAACGTGTCGGCCTGCTGCCACAGGAACGCACCCCGGTGCGCGAAGGTGCAGAGATCGTCAACGACGCCGGCGAGATC
>NZ_LYVP01000131.1 GCF_001984065.1 Pseudomonas sp. KK4 | reverse complement strand
TCGCGCAGCAGCCTTCTTCAGGGCCGCTTCGCAGCCCAGCGGGAGCAAGCTCCCTCGCCACAGATATCCCTTGCCACAGAAAGGGTTTCAACGCAGAAAATCCAACACCTCAGCCAGCAACAACGCTGGAACTTCTGTAGCAATGTGATGCTCGGCAGGCAACGCCTTGCCGCGCACATCGGTGGCGACCTGATGCCATTCCTTGAGCGGATCGAAGCAGCGCCCGACCGTACCCTCGGCGCCCCACAGCACCAGCAGCGGCAGGTTCAAATGATGACCGGCGTCGATATCGGCGCGGTCATGCTCCAGATTGATGCTGGCGCTGGTCTTTCAGGAATCCGGCGAACATGGGGGGGCTCCTTGGCGGTGGGTGTGTGCATCCTGAAAGTGTTGTGGAGCAAGAACAAGTGGCCATGTGTGGAGCGATTGTTCATGAATTGTGGTCAGAAGAGGTGCCGCCTTCGCGAGCAAGCCCGCTCCCACATTGGAATGCAGTCAACTGTGGGAGCGGGCTTGCTCGCGAAGAGGCCGGCTCAGACACTGATCTCAACCCTGCTGAAACATCTCCCTGGCCCGCTGTTCAATCTGCTCCTGAGTCAGATCCTCCTTGCGTGTGGCCAGGAACCACAGATGCCCATAGGGATCCCTCAAAGTCCCGGAGCGGTCGCCGTAGAACTGATCCTTGACCTCAGACACCACAATGCCGCCAGCGTCAATCGCCTGTTTATAGGACTTGTCGACATCGGTCACATACAGATGCAGCCCCACGGAAGGCGAGTTGTCCGGATTGCTCAACGGCCCTTGATCGCAGGGCGTGCCGAGCATGATCGGGCAGTCGCCGATGCGCAGTTCGGCGTGTCCGATGCCGCCGTCGGGCATGGACAGGCGCATGACTTCGATGGCGCCGAAGGCTTTCTTGTAGAAGCCGATGGCCTCGGCCGCTTTGGCAATGCCCAGGTAAGGGGTGATGCTGTGATAACCCTCGGGAATGGGTTTGACGCTCATGATGGTTCTCCTTCTTGTTTTGAACGAGTGATCGGTCTCCAGCCGGACGATTAATAGTAGGAGCTGCCGAAGGCTGGGATCTCTTGATTTTGACTGTCGACCGTATTCAAGTTCACAAAAGATTGCCGCCTGTGGCCAAGGCATTGAATTGCAATGACGTCCGGCAATTCATCCTGATCCGTTATAAAAGGCAGTTTGCACCGGGGTTCTAACGCCGCGCCCATCGTGGCGAGGGAGCTTGCTCCCGCTAGGCTGCGCAGCAGTCGTAAATCCGGATTGCGCCCTCTACCTGAAACACCGCGTCACCCGGTTTTGAGCTGCTGCGCAGCCCGACGGGCGCGAGCTCCCTGGCCACAAAGCGCTCATGATCGTTCCAGCAACTGCGCCCCTGGCCCTTGCTTGCCAAGCACATCGCCAAAATTGCGCAACGGACAGGCCTCCATCGACAAACATCCGCAACCAATGCAGCCATTGAGCCGGTCGCGCAGCAGGGTCAATTGCGCAATCCGCGCATCCAGATCCCGACGCCACTGCTGGGACAACAGCTTCCAGTCCTCCGCCGTCGGGGCGCGATTGTCCGGCAGGTTTTTCAACGCCTCGCCGATCTCCGCCAGGGGAATACCCAGACGCTGTGCAACCTTGATCAACGCCACACGGCGCAACGTTTCCCGCGGATAGCGTCGCTGATTGCCCTGATTGCGATTGCTTTTGATCAAGCCCTTGGCTTCATAGAAGTGCAGCGCCGTGACCGCCACACCACTGCGTTCAGCCAACTGGCCGACACTGAGTTCCTTGCGCAGATTCTGCGAGGTGACCATTTTGAAAATGCCCCTTGACCTCTAGTTAACTCGAGGTTTTAACCTGCACGCCTTCGGATCGCAAGATCTGTCCTACAGATAGCGGGGGATTATTCATGCAAGCTCCAGAGAAAAATCGCAGCTTCACCCAGTTGATCGAATTCGAAATCGAACCCCATCAGCAACCCGCGCTGGTGATGGCGTTATCGCAGCAGACCGAGCGCCTGGCCCAGCACTACACTGGCTTTCTGAGCGCGAGCATCCAGGCCAGCGACGACGGCCGGCGGGTGCTCAATTATCTGCAATGGCAATCCCGCGAGGCCGGGGAGGCCGCGTTTCAAAGCTTTGAAAGCGGCGAACAGGATTTTTGGCAGCTGATCCGCGCCCATCAGGCGAAAACCGTCACCTTCGGTTCGTTTCAGGTGTTGCACAGCCTGGAGCGCAGCCACGATCACGCGCTGCACTGCAACCTGGTGCACTGAGGCCTAGATCGACAGCTGCATCAAGCGCTCGCCCTGGACGTTTTCCATGGGCCGCCGCTTGTTCACCGCCAGTTCGCCGATCTTGATCAGGCGTGTGCGGGTCACGTTGCGACTCAGGCCCAGCAGCGCGGCGGTGTGCACCTGGTTGTAATGGCTGAAGCGATAAGCGGCGCGCAACAAGGCGTCTTCGACCTTCTCATGCAAGGCGCCGGCCTGTTCTTCGAAGAGCTTCTGAAAAGCCCGATCCAGTAGCGCTTCGGCAGAGTCGTCGACCTGGGCGTGGTAGTCGTCCTGACGCTCGATGCGCAGGTTGGACAGGCGCAGGTCTTCGCGTTCGATCACGCCGTTGCGGCAAATCAGCAGGGTGTGGTGAATGACGTTTTCCAGCTCGCGGATGTTGCCCGGCCAGCTGTAGCTGCGCAGTTTCAGTTCGGCGTCTTTGCTGAGGGTGATGGGGCCGTAGCCCAGGCGCTGGCTGTAGGCGTCGATGAAGTGCCGGGTCAACGGCAGGATGTCTCCCGGACGATCACGCAACGGGCTCAGCTCCAGGCTGACCACGTCGAGCCGGTAATACAGGTCCTCGCGGAAATGCCCGGCGTTGATGGCTTTTTCCAGCTGTACGTTGGTCGCCGCCAGCACCCGCACATTGATCGGGATGCTCTTGCGCGAGCCCAGACGCACCACTTCGCGCTCCTGCAAGACCCGCAGCAACTTGACCTGGATCGCCATCGGCAAGTCACCGATTTCATCGAGGAACAGCGTGCCGCCGTCGGCCTCTTCGAACCAGCCGGCCTTGGCACTCAGGGCACCGGTGAACGCGCCTTTCTCATGGCCGAACAACTCGGCTTCCACCAGGGATTCGGAAAAGGCGCCGCAGTTGACCGCCACGAACGGCCGGTTGCGCCGGGCGCTGAGGTTGTGGATATGTCGGGCCACCAGCTCTTTGCCAGTGCCGGTCTCGCCAATGATCAGCACGCTGGCTTCACTGGGCGCCACTTGTTGCAGATGCGCGAGCAAGGCCTGGGATTTGGGGTCTTCGAACACTTGCGCCGTGGCGCGGATCGACGTGGCCAGAGCGGGCGAGGGCGGTAAGGTCAGCAATTGCATGGGGGCACGCTCCTTGTAGGGCAGTTCATGAATAGACAGTCGGAATCGGCAGGAAAGCCGGAGAATTCCTTGCGATTTTCAGCAGGTTGTCGGGATGGACACCGAACAACGGCGCGGCGCGTTCTGCGGCCAGTTGCATGCGGGAGAGACGCCGGTTGCCGCCGGCTACGGCGACGACTTTCAATGGGCGCGACCTGATCAGTTCCTTGTTGAACAGTTGCCTGAGCAACAGATCGTCAGCGGATGGAGGTGTTATAGAGCTTTGTTTATATTCCGTAAAATAAGTTAAATTAATATTTATAGGTCATTGTGGAATATAAAGCGCGTGAGCGATGGACATTGGGAAAACCTGATAGCCACTATCGAAAGCGATGATTTCTGTACGCTCAGCGGTCCGAGTAGCCTGTGTTCATTGCCCCGAACCCAGATTGCAGGACGCCGACATGAAAACCGTGACCGCCACTTTGCTGCTGTTGACCCTCTCCGTTCTCGCCGGCTGCGCGAGCCACGTTTCCCCGGAACTGCGGCCTTACACCGCTGAAGAAACCCGGGAACTGGCAATGGAAGCGTTGAACCGTCGCGGTTTGTCCTTCGACGAATACCACGCGAAAAAAGCCGAACTGCTCGGTCAGCCACAGAAGACGTTTGGTTTCGATAAACAGGGTGAAATGAATGCCGAGCGAGCTGTACAGCTGCACGGTCGCCCAAGCTAATCGAAAACTGTACTGCTTGAATTTTCGTCCAACTGTCCGTGGGTTTCGCGTAAGGTGTGCGATAGGGTCATAGCCTGACCGACCCTGATGGACTGCCACCATGACGCTCTCATTCGATTTGCTGTTGGGCTTTGCCTTGTTTGCCCTTGTCACGTCCATCACTCCGGGCCCCAACAACACGATGTTGCTGGCATCGGGCGTGAATTTCGGCTTCAACCGTACCATTCCCCATATGCTCGGCATCACATGCGGGTTCTTCGTGCTGGTGGTGGCCGTGGGTTTCGGCCTGGGTGCCGTGTTCAAAACCTATCCTTTGCTCTATACGGTATTGCGTTATGTCGGCGCGGCGTACCTGTTGTACCTGGCGTGGAAAATCGCCCATTCGGGGCCGGTTTCCGACAGTGACAAAGGACAGGGCAAACCAATCAGCTACCTGGGCGCTGCCGCGTTCCAGTGGGTCAACCCCAAGGCCTGGATCATGGCCATCGGCGCCATCAGCACCTACACGCCCATGCAGGGCTACTTCACCAACGTCATCGTGATCGCCGCCGTGTTCGCCATCATCAACTTGCCAAGCGTCGGGGTCTGGGCCGCCTGCGGTACGCTGTTGCGCAACGTACTCAAGGATCGTCGCTGGTTGTGCCTGTTCAACTGGGGCATGGCTGCGCTGCTGGTGGCCTCGCTGTATCCGATCCTGCTTGAAAGCTTTAGCTGACGCATTGCTTCAACCGGTTGCCCGATGCCTGTTAAGCTGGCTTTTCAGGAGCGTTCCTACGCACTTTTAATGAAGCCAACCTTCTTTAACGGCATCCGATCAGGTATTGGTAACGTTCTGAAACCGCTACGCAGCTCACAAGGCTGCGTTTTGGCGTTTGCAGCCACGAGCCTCCTGACCCCGGAACACGCTCTGCGAGTCTTTTATGAATAAACGTCCGTTGTATTTCGACTACGCCGCCACCACCCCGGTGGACGAGCGGGTCATCAAGGTCATGGTCGAGTGCCTGGGTTTGAACGGCAATTTCGGCAACCCGGCTTCCAGTTCCCACGCCTTCGGCCAGCAGGCCCGGCAATCGGTGGAACGGGCTCGGCAGCAAGTGGCCCAACTGATTGGCGCCACGCCTGAACAGATCGTCTGGACCTCCGGCGCGACCGAATCCAACAACCTCGCCCTCAAAGGCGTTGCCCAGGCGCGCGGCGTTGCCGGCGGGCACATCATCACCAGCCAGATCGAACACAAGGCCATCCTCGACACCGCCCGTCAATTGCAGGACTCGGGTGTCGCAGTGACTTATCTGGTGCCGGACGCCGATGGCCTGATCACCCCGCAAGCGGTCAGCGAGGCCATGCGCGAGGACACCTTCCTGGTGTCGCTGATGCTGGTCAACAACGAACTGGGCACGGTCAACGACATTCCCGCCATCGGTCAGGTGGTGCGCGATCGTCAGGCGTTGTTCCATGTCGACGCGGCACAGGGCGCGGGCAAAGTGGCGATCGACCTGACCGAGTGGCCGGTGGACCTGATGTCGTTTTCCGCGCACAAACTCTATGGTCCCAAGGGCATTGGCGCGCTGTACGTCGGCCCGCGGGCGCAACAGCGCCTGTTGGCGCAGATTCACGGCGGCGGGCATGAGGGCGGAATGCGCTCCGGCACCCTGGCGACCCATCAGATCGTCGCGATGGGCGAGGCCTTCGCGCTGGCGGCAGCCTCCTTCGATGAAGAAAAAGCCCTGATCGCAGGGTTGCGCGAACGCCTGCTGCAGCAGCTGCTTGGCATTCCCGGCGTGCGCCTCAACGGCAGCGCCCTGCAGCGCATCCCGCATACCTTGAGCCTGACCTTCACCGAAGGCGAGTTCAATTCCGCGGCACTGCTGGCCACCATCGCGTTTTCCGCGACCTCGGCCTGCAATTCCGCCAGCAATGCGCCATCCCATGTGCTGCTGGCGCTGGGGCATGACGCCCGTTCCGCCAGTCGCACCATTCGCCTGAGCCTGGGCCGGTTCACCACCGAGCAGGATATCGATCAGGCGGCACAACTGATTAAAGCGGCCTGCGCCAGTGCTCCGGCATTCTGGCAATAGGCAAACCGGCCGACGCTGATCGGCACGACACAACAACGATAAGTGGTTAGCAGGAGTTACGATGAGTACGCAGTCTTCGATCAATGGATCGGTGCCCCAGCGCCTGGCGCAAACCCGTGAGCTGATGAGCCGGGAGGGCATTCACGCGCTTCTGGTGCCGTCGGCCGACCCGCACCTGTCCGAATACCTGCCGGGTTACTGGCAGGGGCGGCAGTGGCTGTCGGGCTTCCATGGCTCGGTCGGCACTCTGATCGTGACCCCGGATTTCGCCGGTGTCTGGGCTGACAGCCGTTACTGGGAACAGGCGACCAAGGAGCTCAAGGGCAGCGGTATCGAACTGGTCAAGCTGCAACCGGGGCAGCCATCGCCTCTGGACTGGCTGGCCGAACAAACCCCTGAAGGCGGTGTGGTCGCGGTCGATGGTGCGGTAATGGCCGTGGCCTCGGCGCGTACCCTGGGCAGCAAACTTGAAGAACGCGGAGCGCGCCTGCGTACCGATATCGATGTGCTCAACGAAGTCTGGAGCGACCGGCCGATTCTGCCGAACGCACCGATCTATCAGCACTTGCCGCCGCAAGCCACCGTCAGCCGTGGGGAAAAACTCACCAAGCTGCGGGAAACCTTGCAGTCCAAGGGCGCCGACTGGCATTTCATCGCCACCCTCGACGACATCGCCTGGCTGTTCAATCTGCGCGGCGGCGACGTATCGTTCAACCCGGTGTTTGTCTCGTTCGCGTTGATCAGTCAGCAACAAGCGACGCTGTTCGTGGCGCTGAGCAAGGTCGATGCCGAGTTGCGCGCAGTCCTGGAAAAGGACGGCGTGACCCTGCGTGATTACAGCGACGTGGCGGCGGCCCTGGCTGAAGTGCCGAGTGGTTCGAGTCTGCTGGTGGACCCGGCGCGGGTGACGGCGGGGCTGCTGGATAACCTCGACAGCGACGTCAAGCTGATCGAAGGCCTGAACCCGACGACCCTGGCCAAATCACAGAAGAGTCTGGCCGATGCCGAACACATCCGTCAGGCCATGGAGCAGGACGGCGCGGCGCTCTGTGAATTTTTCGCCTGGCTCGACTCGGCCCTGGGCCGTGAGCGCATCACCGAACTGACCATCGACGAAAAACTCACGGCTGCCCGCGAGCGTCGTCCGGGTTACGTATCCTTGAGTTTCAACACCATCGCTGCGTTCAACGCCAACGGCGCCATGCCGCACTACCACGCCACCGAAGAAGAGCATGCGGTGATCGAAGGCGATGGTCTGTTGCTGATCGATTCCGGTGGCCAGTACCTGGGCGGTACCACCGACATCACCCGGATGGTGCCGGTGGGCACGCCGACCGACGAACAGAAGCGCGATTGCACCCGCGTGCTCAAGGGCGTGATCGCCTTGTCTCGTGCGCAATTCCCCAGGGGCATTCTGTCGCCGCTGCTCGATGCCATCGCTCGTGCGCCGATCTGGGCCGAGAACGTCGACTACGGCCACGGCACCGGCCATGGCGTCGGCTACTTCCTCAATGTTCACGAAGGCCCGCAAGTGATCGCCTACCAGGCCGCGCCTGCGCCGCAAACGGCGATGCAGCCGGGCATGATCACCTCGATCGAACCGGGTACTTACCGCCCGGGCCGTTGGGGTGTGCGCATCGAAAACCTGGCGATGAACCGCGAGGCCGGCAGCAGCGAATTCGGCGAGTTCCTGAAATTCGAAACCCTGACCCTGTGCCCGATCGACACCCGTTGCCTGGAGCCTTCGTTGCTCAGTGCAGAGGAAAAACAATGGTTCAACGCCTACCACGCCGAAGTGCGTGAACGCTTGAGCCCATTGGTCGACGGTGCGGCGCTGGAGTGGCTGAACACCCGTACCGCGGCTATTTGACCGGTTGCAGTTCAGGCGCTGATGCCAGCGCCTGACTCATGTAGTCGACAAAGGCCTTGACCCTGGCGGATTGGCGACGATTCGCCGGGGACACGGCATGAATCGGCAGCGATTGCGCGCTATATTCCTGCAGAATCGCGATCACGCGTCCCGCCTTCAGGTCCTCGCTGAACAGCCAGACCGGTGACAGCGCTATCCCCAATCCTCCCAACACCAACTCGCGAATCGCTTCGGAGTTGTTGCTTTGTGCATTGCCCTTGATTTGCACTTCGTGCCCGCCTTCATAGGTCCACAGGTTCTGACTGGTCAGCAGATTGAACTGCAGGCAGTTGTGCCCGGTGAGTTCTTCGGGGCTTCGCGGTTGGCCGTGTTTTTCCAGGTAGTGCGGCGCTGCGACAGTGACCCGATGGGTCGTGCCGACATGACGGGCAATCAGGCCGCTGTCGCTCAGTGCGCCAATGCGGAACGTGACGTCCAGGCCTTCGCTGACCAGGTCCTGGTTCTGATCGCTCAGTTGCAGGTCGATCTGGACGCCGGGATGTCGATCAAGGAATTGCGGCAGGCGCGGGGCAATCTGCAGGCGCCCGAAGCTTACAGAGGAACCGATCCTCAGGGGACCGGCAATGGATTCCCGGCCGGACTGGAAGCTGTGCTCGGCGGCGTCCACCGCGGCCAGAATCTGACGACATTCGCTGTAGTAGCGCTGGCCCTCATCGGTCAGGGATAACTTGCGGGTGCTGCGGGCAATCAGCTTTCCTCCCAGTTCCACTTCCAGGGCTCGCAACACTTTGCTGATGGTCGGCTGGCTGGTCTGCAACTCCCGGGCGACGGCGGAAAAACTGCCGCGTTCGACCACCCGCACGAAAATCGCCATTGCGTTGAGTTTATCCACAGGGGTCTCTCATTCATGCCATAGGGGCATGTTTACTATAGCGATACGGCGTCTTATCGGCATGAGTGTACAGGCGCAAGATCGGTCCTACACATTCATCCGATGGGAGTTTTCGAAATGACCGACTCACTGCAAATGCGTGCGCTGATTGTTGACTCAGCCAATGCTTCACTGCGCTTGGCTTCCATTGATCGGCCAGTCGCTGGCCCGGGGCAAGTGCTGGTGCGGATCGCTGCCAGCGGGGTGAACCCGCTGGATGGAAAGATCCGCGCCGGCCAGGCGGCTCATGCGCGTCAGCCGTTGCCGGCGGTGTTGGGGATGGACTTGGCGGGAACTGTTGAGGCGTTAGGGGAGGGCGTCAGTGGCTGGGCGCCGGGGGATGAGGTGTATTCCATGGCAACGGGGATTGGTGGGGCTCAGGGTTCGCTGGCTGAGTACGCGGTAGTGGACGCGCGGCTGATGGCGCTCAAGCCGAGCAATCTGAGCATGCGTGAGGCGGCCGGGTTGCCTCTGGTACTGATTACCGCATGGGAGGGCCTGGTCGACCGGGCGCGGGTACGGGCTGGGCAGAAGGTGTTGATTCAGGGTGGGGCTGGGGGTGTCGGTCATGTCGCGGTACAAATTGCCCGGGCTTTTGGTGCGCAGGTGTTTGCCACGGGTTCTGCGCGGCATCAAGAAATCATAGAAGGCTTGGGTGCGACCTTTATCGATTACCGTTTATCGTCAGTCGAGCACTACGTGGCTGAGCACACAGGCGGGGAGGGCTTCGACATTGTTTATGACACCGTGGGTGGCGAAACCTTGGATGCGTCTTTCAAGGCGGCGCGGGTGTATCACGGTCATGTGGTGAGTTGCCTGGGGTGGGGGCAGCACAGTCTGGCGCCGCTATCGTTTCGCGGGGCTACCTATTCCGGCGTATTTACGTTGCTGCCGTTGCTGACCGGCCAGGGGCGTGAACATCACGGGGAAATCCTGAGTGAAGCGACACGGCTGATCGAGGCGGGCAAGCTCAAGCCGATTGTCGATTCACACCGGTTCACGTTGGAAACCGCCGAGGCCGCCCATCAACGGCAGTTGTCGGGAGCGGCGCAGGGGCGGTTGGTGGTCGAGATTTAACGCAATGCCTCGAGTACGAAGTCGAGGCGGTCCTGGCCGAAGAACAACTGATCACCGACGAACATGCTGGGGGCGCCGAATACACCCCTTTGAACGGCTTTGTCGGTGGCATCCTTGAGGGCGGCCTTGACTTCCTCATCGGCGGTCAGGGCCAGTACCTCCCGGGGATCGAAACCGTTTTTCGTCAGCACTGCCGCAACGGTGGCCGGATCATCGAGGCTTTGAGCTTCCACCCACAGGGCGGTGAAGAGGCAATCGATAAAGGCTGGGAAACGCTCGGGATGACGCCGTTGAATGCCGGTGACGGCGCGCATGAGCATCAGGGTGTTGATGGGAAAATGCGGGTTGTACTTGAGCGTTACGCCGTAGCGTCTGGCGTAACGGTCAAGGTCCTGAAACATGTAACGACCTTTGGCCGGGATGGTTGCCGGCGAGGCAT
This sequence comes from Pseudomonas sp. KK4, assembly GCF_001984065.1. GTDB lineage: Bacteria > Pseudomonadota > Gammaproteobacteria > Pseudomonadales > Pseudomonadaceae > Aquipseudomonas. Next base: position 3,062 of record NZ_LYVP01000131.1, on the reverse strand, counting down.
TGCCGGTGGCTTTGAACACACCGCCGAGCAGGATCGGGATGTAGATCAACTGGCTGTCGGTTTGCTCACAGATTTTGGGTAGCTGGGTGTAGGCCAGGTATGTGGCGGGACTGCCCAGGTCGAAGTAGAACTCCACGGTTTTGCTCATGGTCGATGCGCTCTGCTTATTGTTGTGGGAAGGGCTTACCAGCGTTCGTTCCAGGGACGCAGGTCCAGCTCGAAGGTCCAGGCATCGCGGGGCTGGCTGTGCAGGTACCAGTAGTTCTCGGCGATGTGCTCGGGGTTGAGAATGCCGTCCTGGTCCTTGGTCGCGTATTTCTCAGGGAAGTTGTCGCGGATGAAATCGGTATCGATGGCGCCGTCCACGATGATGTGCGCGACGTGAATGTTCATCGGTCCGAGTTCCCGGGCCATGCTTTGCGCCAGCGCCCGGATACCATGTTTGGCGCCGGCGAACGCGGCGAACCCGGCGGCGCCGCGCATGCCGGCGGTTGCACCGGTAAACAGGATGGTGCCCCGTTGCCGCTTGGCCATGCGCTTGGCCACTTCACGGGCATTGAGAAAACCGGAGAAGCAGGCCATTTCCCAAATCTTGAAATACTTGCGGGCGGTTTCTTCAAGAATGCTGCAGGGCACGTTGGCGCCGATGTTGAAAACGAAGGCCTCGATGGGGCCGATCTCGCTTTCGATCTGCTCGACCAGGGCGATCACCTCTTCCTCCTGGCGCGCGTCGCAGGCAAAGCCTTGGGCTTGACCGCCATGGGTACGAATGTCGTCCACCAGCGGCTGGAGTTTGTCGGCGCTGCGACGGGTGACACAGGCAAAGAATCCTTCCTTCGCAAAGCGCTTGGCAATGGCACCCCCCGTGGCATCACCTGCGCCGACGACCAGTACGACCTTCTTGTTATTCATGGTTTGATCCCTTTGGTAAACGATCGTTAACTAAACGAACGTTATGCTACGATTCGGGCAGCGTCAAGGCGATCAACTCAGAGGGAAGGGCATGCGTTATTCGGCCAATCACAAGTTGCAGACTCGGGAAAAACTGCTGGACAGCAGTGCTGTGTCTGCCAAGACATCCGGTTTCTCCACGGTGGGTGTCGATGGCTTGATGAAAGCGATAGGGCTCAGTGGTGGCGCGTTTTACAGCCATTTCTCGTCCAAGGACGAATTGTTCGCGTCGATCGTCGAGCGGGAGTTGCGCCAGAGTCTGGAGCGATTGGGGGCCGGACAGGATCGCGACAAGTTGGAGCGTTGCTTGCAGCGCTACCTGAGCATGTCCCATGTCGAGCATCCGGAAACCGGCTGCGCGCTACCTGCTTTGGGTGCCGAGATCGCTCGTGCCGATGAGGCGATTCGACAGCAGGCGGAACACTGGATTTGTCAGCTTCAGGAGCGTTGGGCGCAGGTGCTGGAGAGCGATAGCCTGGCCTGGGCCATTCTGTCGCAATGCGTCGGGGCGTTGGTGGTGGCGAGAATGCTTGCCACGCCGGAGCTTCAGCGCAGGGTGCTGAAGTCCAGTTACGATGAGATCGGTCGGCAGATCTCAGGCCCGAAAGCCTGAACATTCATTTGCAGATGACGATCATGCTGCGGCTGGTATAGCCCGCCGGGTTGAGGCCGAATGGATAATCGCCGGGTTCCTCCACGGCATCCCCTGACTTGGCGATGACCTTGTACCCCTTGGGGGCGCAGGAGTTGGCGGCACTGCTATAGCACTTGTCCCAGGACGATGACAGTCCTGAACAGTTGATGTGCAGCCCTTTCTTGCCGTGTTTGGTATGGGTTTTCGATGTCGCCGCGCAGCCCGCAACGGCGAGTACGGCGATCAGTATCAAAATTCGTTTCATTGCTGTCCTTGGTGCATTTCCGGATCTGACGCCCGGTCTGGCAGTATTTGCTCTCGTAGCAAGCGCTCTGAAATCCCTATCCTGAAAAGTCCATGTGTGACATTGGGTTGCGGACCTAAACATGGCCTAAATGGGCGGCAAATACCAGCACCTCTTCACATCTTCGCTAATCCGCTGCAACTGCGGGCTTGGCGGCGCTGCCCATGGTCATGGTGGCGCCGACGGAAGCCAGGATGATGCACAGGATAGCCATCCACTGTGACAAAGAAAGGTATTCGTGAAGGAACAGCAGGCCTGATAGCGCGCCGAATGCGGGTTCGATGCTCATCAGGGTGCCGAAGGTCCTGGCAGGCATGCGAGTCAGTGCGACCATCTCCAGGGTGTAGGGAAGGGCAGTGGAAAGGATGGCGACACCGATGGCCACCGGGATCAGAGAGGGCGTCAGCAGCGCGGCACCGGCGTGCACGATGCCGATAGGGGCGACGAACAGGGCGGCAATCATCACGCCGAGCGCGGCCGTCTGTACGCCGTTGTCCGCGCCGGCTTTCTGACCAAAAAGAATGTACAGGGCCCAGCAGGCTCCGGCGCCCAGTGCGTAGCCGGCGCCCACTAGGTCGATGCCTGCTGTGGTTGCGCCTGTGGGTATCAGCAGCAGCAAGCCGACGGCGGCGAGGGCGATCCACAGGAAGTCGATTGCCCGTCGTGAGGCGTAGATCGCGACGGCCAACGGGCCGGTGAATTCCAGTGCCACGGCAATACCCAACGGGACGGTGCGCAGGGACATATAGAAGAGGAAGTTCATGCCGCCCAGCGCCATGCCGTAGACGATGACGGTGCGCAGGGATCGCGCGGTCAACTTGGCTCGCCATGGGCGCAGCAATATCAACATGATCACGCTGGCGAAGATCAGTCGCAGGGTGGTCGTCCCTTGGGCGCCTATGATCGGGAACATGCTTTTGGCCAGGGAAGCGCCGGACTGGATCGATGCCATGGCTATTAATAGCAGGCCGACCGAGAACAAGGTCGAGGCAAGGCTGCGAGGCTGATCATTCATTGAGAGGCATCGTCCGAAGTAGGGAGCTTGGGTATCGTTGTTGGTATTGGGCAATATACTGCGCAATCGCCGCGTGCGCGTCTATATATAAGCAGCGAATTTGCACCTGCTGATAGAAACTTCAAATCAGGGGTTGACGGCAGATTTCAGAAGCCTAT
>NZ_LYVP01000130.1 GCF_001984065.1 Pseudomonas sp. KK4 | reverse complement strand
TCCGTTGACTCAAACACCGCCATCGCGGGCAAGCCTCGCGCCTACACGGGGGGGAAGGGCATATTCGGCAGGTGTGGTGGGCTAATACCCGGTCATTTCCAGGTAACCCTGGCCGCCATGGCTGCCGCTCAACTGAACCGGGCCTTCCCAATAGGGAATGCGCAAATCCATCCAGGCGTCGGGGTTGAGGGCGTTGATGACGATGTCCAGGCGTTTGCCCGGGATCTGGATCGCCCAACGCACCGGCATCGAACGCCCGGCCACCCGGGCCGTGTCCTGGGGCGTCAGGCGTATGTCGTCGCCCTGCAATAACTGCGTCCTACCCTGAGCGTCGATCCAGGTCCCGGTCAGGTAAGGCGCCCCCTCCTTGCGCCGCATCCGATACAGCATCACCTGCTCGCCACTGTCCAGGTGCAGGGAAAACCAGTCCCAACCGGTCTGATCGGCCGTCAGCGGCTGACTGCTCCATTCGCGGTCGAGCCACGCCGGGCCGCTGACCTGATAACGCTGGCCATCGATTTCCAGGCTGCCGCTGGCCTGGAAAAACGGCTGGCTGTAGTAATACGACGCCTGGCCCTGCTCGGATTTCTGACTGAAACCCTTGTCCCCCTGCAGCACCAGCGGCCCCTTCGACGTCAGTCGCAGTTGGTAGCTGAACGCCTTGTCGCGAGCACTCAATTGAAGATCGGCCAGCGGGTCGTCTGCACTCGCCTGACTGCCAAACCGCCAGTCGTCGATCCACGCATCGAACGGCATCGCACTCACCCCGGCCTGACCGACGCCGCCCCGGGCATAGCGCTCGGCGGCATGATGGGCCGTCGCCGACGTCACGGCGGCGTGGCCCAGCCACAGCGTCTGGTTTTCCCATCCCGCCACCTCGGGCGTGGCTTTCAAGGCGCTGCGAAACAGCGTCCACTGCACGCCGAACGCCTCGCCCCTGTCATCCTTGAGGTTGGCGGTGACGTACCACCATTCGATGCGAAAACCCTCGTGGGGGCCGTGATCCGCCGGAAAGCTGAACGCCCGACCGGGCACCACCGCTGTGAACGTCGCCGCCTGATTGCCCAGCCCGGCGAAGCCTTTTTCCTCGGTCGCCGGTTGATCGCAGCCACCGAGCACCAGCGCCAACACCATTACCGCAAGCCTAATCCTCATGGGCAAAGGTCCTCAGCAGATCGGCCGGTTGCGTGCGATACAACGAATACAGCGGCCACGCCGACGCCAGCAAGGTCGCTACCAACGCCAGCCCCATCAACTGCAGCAACTGCCATGGAAACACCCGCAACGGCAAGCGCCAACCGAAAGCCTGGACGTTGATCACCGTGTCAAGGCACCAGGCCAGGGCGATGCCCAACGGCAGCGCCAGCACCAGCGTCAACACCGCCAACAGCCAGGTCTGGCCGAGATTGAGCAGCATCAGTTGCCGCCGGGTCACACCCAACGCCCACAGCGGCGCCAGTTGACCCAGGCGGCTCTGGCTCTGGGTCAGCAAGCTGATGAACAGCGCCACCCCCGCCACACAGAGCGTCAGGCTGTTCAGCGCGGCGGTGGCGGCGAAGGTGCGTTCGAAGACTTGGGTCGACCACCCCTTGAGCCGCGCCTGATCGACGATGCGGCTGTCTTCCAGGGCGAAGCGGGCCTGTAGCGCGGTGACGAAAGGCGCAATCAACGCCGGCTCGATCCGCAGGTTGAAACGATTGGGCGCCAGTTGCGGCCAGCCGCGCAGCAAGTGGTTGACGTTGACCAGCATGTGGCCCTTCGGATTGCCGTAATCGGCATAGATCCCGACGATGCGCGGTGACCACGGCCCGCCAGGCGTGGCAATGGTCAGGTGATCGCCCAAGCGCACGTTCAGGCGCCGGGCCAGTTGCTCGCTGAGCATCATTGCGTCGTCCGTGACCAGGCGATCCCAGGGCCGCTCACCCATGGCTTCGAGCAGCGGCCAATGCTGACGGTAAGTCGGATGGTCGATCACACCGAAGACATCCGTCGGCCAGCCCTGCAACTGGATCGACACCTGCCAGTTGGGCAACACCGCCGTGGGCTGCGGCTGCTGAGCAAGCCAGGCGTGCATCTCCCGGGCCTGGGCCGGGTTCTGCGGATTGAGATAAAGCTCGGCAGTCAGGCGCTGCTCGAGCCAGTCGTTGAACGTCTGGCGAAAGCCGGCGGTCATGCTGCCGGCGCCGATGTTGGCGGCCAGGGCCAACAGCAGCGCCATCAACGCCAGGCTCAGGGCCGGCAGTTGCTGACGGCAATCGGCGATGAACCACTGACCGAGCACCGTACGACTGCGCCCCAGCAAGCCGTTGAGTACGGCATTGAGCACCACCGGCAAGGCCAGGGCGGCGCCGAGCAACAGTGCCGCCATCAACACGAAACCGCTGGCCAGGCTGTCCCCGCGCCACAGCGCCAGCAACGCGATCGCCAAGGCCAGCGCCGCCACCCAACCCTGACGCCGCAACCAGCGCGCGTGGGCCTGATGCCAGGCCTGCGGATCGGCCAGGGCCAGCAACGGCAAGCGCGCCGCCCGCCACAGGCTGTTGGCCCCGGCGAGCAATGCGCCGAGCAAGCCCAGGCCGACGCCGCCGAGCCACCACAGCGGGCTCAGGCTCAACTGCCCTGCCACCTCAGCGCCGTACAGACCGCGCAGGCTGGCGGCGACGTCCGGCAGCAGCACGCTGGCCAGCAGGTAGCCACTGACCACACCGGCCACGCCACCGACCAGCGCCAACGCCGCCAGCTCGACCGCCAGACAGCCGATCAACATCCGCGCACTGACGCCGCACGCCCGCAACGTTCGCAGCAGACCTCGACGCTGTTCCAGCGCCAACCCGATGGCGGCATGCACGATAAACAAGCCGACCACGAACGACAGAAACCCCAGGGCATCGAGGTTCAGATGGAAGCTTTCAGTCAGGCGCGCCAGGTTGTTTTCTTCACCGCTGCTCTTGAACTGAAGCTGGCCACTGAGCGAATCGGGCAACGGCGCGGTGAAATCCTTGGGCAGCAGCAGGCGGGAAAGCTGATCCGGCAAATCGAGCAATTGCTGGGCAAAACCGATGTCCACCAGCAACACGCCGGGCGCCATGTCCGCCTGCGCGCGCAACGGCGGCAACGCCTGGCCGTTCAACGCCAGCGGCCGCTCGCCTTCCTTCAGCCCCAGAGCCTGCAAGGTCTGCGGCGAAATCCAGGTGCTGCCCGGCGGGGTGAAGAACTCGACCACTTGCTCGATGGCCATCGCCTGCCCCGCCACCACGCCGCCGGCCGGCAACGACACCGGCTCGATGCCCATCAGTTGCAGACGCTGATCTTCATGGTCCTTGAGGATCAACCGGCCCTGCAGCACCGGCGACACCGGCCAACCGGCCCGACGCAGCTCGATGAACCATTGCTGGGCGAAGGTGGCCCCGGTCACCGCGCTGAGGCTGGCCTGGGGTTCGCCGCCGATCAACTGGCTGGCCCGGGCATAGCTGTCCCGCGCCTGACTGTTGAGCGCCTGCACGCCGATCAGCAGGCTGGTGGCCAGCCAGAGCCCGGTCAGCACGCTGAAAAACTGCACCGGATGCTGACGCCAATGACTGAACAGCGCGCGCAGGGTCTGGCGAAAAACAGGCATCTCAGCGCCCGTCCACAGCCGCCAGGCGACCACCGTGCAGCACCACTTTTTCCGCCAGCCGCGCCGCGACGCTGGGGCTGTGGGTGACCATCAGCAACGTGGTGGGGCTGTCATCGAGCAGTTCCAGCAACAGCTTGAGCACCTCGTCGCTGGTGGCCTCATCGAGGCTGCCGGTGGGTTCGTCGGCCAGCAGCAGTGGCGGCCGCGAGGCCAGGGCCCGACCCAGCGCCACCCGTTGCTGCTGACCACCGGAAAGCTGCTCCGGATAGCGCTGCAGCACATCCGCCAGCCCCAGGCGCTGCACCAGGTGCGCCTGCCAACGCGGATCATGCCGCCCGGCCAGCCGTGCCTGAAACGCCAGGTTGTCTTCCACCCGCAGACTGCCGATGAGGTTGAACTGCTGGAACACCAGGCCGATTTCCGTGCGCCGCCAATGGGCCAGTTGCCCTTCGCTCATCTGCTCCAGCCGATGTTCGCCACTGCGGATGCTACCGCGATCGACCTTGTCCAGCCCGGCGATCAAGTGCAGCAAGGTGCTCTTGCCACTGCCCGACTCACCCATCAGCGCCAGGCTGCTGCCGGGCCTGAGGCTCAGGTCGACGCCTTGCAACACCGGCAGGGAGCCCTGGGGAGTGGCGTAGCTTTTGAAGACGTCCTGGACTTCAAGCATGGGAAAACCCGTTCGATAGGCGTGGGCCAAGGATAGCGGCCCTGAATGGTTTTTGTCCGTCGGCGATTGCGCCTGCATCCGGCCCGCCCCCTACCCTCGAGACTGGTCTAGCCATAACGATAAAAAACGGAGACTCCATGCCACGTTTCGCCTTAAGCCCTCGGGGCCTGCTCGCTTGCCTGATCACTGCCTGCCTGGCGCAATCGGTGGTTGCCGCCGACGCGCCGGCCTACATCAGTGCCGATGCCAGCGCCCAGACGATCGCCAGTAACACTGCGGTCCTGCAACACCTGCCTTTCAGCGACCGCACTGACTACGAGTCGGTCAGCAAGGGCCTGATCGCACCGTTCAAGGGTCAGGTCAAGGACGCCAGCGGCAAAGTCATCTGGGACATCCAGGCCTATGACTTTCTCGCCACGGACCCGGCCCCGGCGTCGGTCAACCCGAGCCTCTGGCGCCTGGCCCAGCTCAACGCCCACGCCGGCCTGTTCGAAGTCAGCCCGAGGATCTATCAGGTGCGCGGCCTGGACATCGCCAACATGACCATCATCGAAGGCGACGACGGGCTGATCATCATCGACCCGCTGACCATGAGCGAAACCGCCAAAGCGGCGCTGGACCTGTACTACCGCAACCGCCCGAAAAAACCGGTGGTGGCGGTGATCTACAGCCACACCCACGTCGACCATTTCGGCGGCGTGCGCGGGGTGATCGACGAGGCTGATGTCAAGGCCGGCAAAGTCAAGGTGTTCGCCCCGGCCGGGTTCATGGAACACGTGATGAGCGAGAACGTGTTCGCCGGCAATGCCATGAGCCGCCGCGCGCAGTACCAGTTCGGCAGCCTGCTGTTTCGTGGCGAGAAAGGCCAGGTCGACGCCGGGCTGGGCAAGAGCACGCCCAGCGGCGGCACCATCACCCTGATCCCGCCCACCGACCTGATCGACAAGGAGCTGGAGACCCGCACAATTGTCGGTCTGGACGTGGAGTTCCAGCTCACCCCGGGCACCGAAGCGCCGGCAGAAATGAACCTGTACCTGCCGCAACTGCGGGCGCTGTGCATGGCCGAGAACGCCACGCAGATGATGCACAACCTCCTCACGCCACGTGGTGCGCAAGTGCGTGACGCCAAGGCTTGGTCGCAGTACCTGGACAACAGCCTGGCGCGCTACGGCGACAAGAGCGACGTGCTGTTCGCCCAGCACAACTGGCCGACCTGGGGTGGCGAGCGGATTCGCACCTTCCTGGCCGACCAGCGCGACATGTACGCCTTCATCAACGACCGCACCCTGCACTTGCTCAACCAAGGCATGACGCCGCTGGAAGTCGCCGACGCGATCAAGGCATTGCCGGGCGCGCTGGATCAGAAGTGGTATACCCGGGGTTACTACGGCTCGCTGAGTTTCAACGTGCGCGCGGTGTACCAGCGTTACCTGGGGTTCTATGACGGCAACCCGGCCAACCTCAATCCGCTGCCGCCGGTCGAGACCGCCCTGCGTACCGTGGAGGCCATGGGCGGTGGTGCCGCGGTGCTTGAGAAAATGCGTGCGGCCATGGCCAAGGGTGACTATCGCTGGGCGGCGCAACTGGGCAACCAATTGCTGTTCGCCGAGCCGGACAACAACGACGGTCGCAAGGCCCAGGCCGAGGCCCTCGAACAGTTGGGCTACCAGAGCGAGAACGCCACCTGGCGCAACATGTACCTGACCGGCGCGACGGAACTGCGCAACGGCGTGCCGCCCCATGCCGGCAGCAGCGTTTCGGTGGACATGGTGCGGGCGATGAGCCCGGAGATGTTCTTCGACTACCTGGCGATCCGTCTGGACAGCGAAAAAGCCGTCGGCCATGACCTGACGCTGAACTGGACGTTCGAGGACCAGAACAAGGACTTCAACCTGACCCTGCGCAACGGCGTCCTGACCCACCGCGCCGGTCTCAACCCGTCGGCGGATGCCAGCGTCACCCTGAGCAAGGCGACCCTGGAACAGATCAGCCTCAAGCAACTGGACTTCCCCACCGCCCTGCAGAAAGGCCTGGTCAAGCTACAGGGCAACGGCAAGAAACTCGGCGAACTGATGGCCAGCCTCGACACCTTTGCCCCGCAGTTCAACATCGTTACCCCATAAAACAGCCTTCGCGCACAAGCCCGCTGAGCACTGCAGTTCACCCTGTGGGAGCGGGCTTGCTCGCGAAGGCGGTGTATCCGGCGACGATGAGGTTGAATGTGCCGGCCTCTTCGCGAGCAAGCCCGCTCCCACATTGGGTCGGGGTCGTACACAAATGCTGTGCAAGACACTGATCCCCTGTGGGAGCGGGCTTGCTCGCGAAGGCGGTGGTGGGGATTACGCGGAAATCACTTCAACCACCGGCATCTGCCACCGCTGTTCGATCACTTGCCGTTGTGGCCCGTACAGCCGCAGGACCAGGGTGAAGGGGCCGTTCGCAGGGGTCGGCAGCCAGTTGCTTTGCAGATCCGGCGCCGCAGCCTGCATGAACAACGACAACCCACCATCGGCATCCTGCTGCAACCGGTCGCGACTGCTCAGGCAATAGCGATCGATCGCGTTGGCCACCAGTTGCCGGTCGGGCAAATCGTAGAGCGTCAACGACCAGAATTCGCTGGCCGGTGGCAGTTGCCCCGGCGCGAAGCGCAGGCGGTAACGCTGCCCGCCCTGCAGGGGTTGTCCTTTATTGTCCAAACGCGTACCGGTGTAGAACGCTTCCTCGACACTGTTGCCATAGATACCCACATGGGCCGCCACCGCTCGGTTGAGGTAATTGCCGTGCATCGCTTCACGGCTGCCGAACAGGCCGAGGGTGGTCCGCACCTGGCCCACTGCCGTTTTCAACTGCGCCTGGGCGTCCTGGATGCCGGCGAGCAAGGCCTGTCGTTTATCCGCCGGTAAGGCCGCTGCATCGAACCCCTGCCCCGGCACGATGCCGATTCGTGCGAACCGCTCACGCAGGGCGCGTTCGGAGGGCTGCGTCGGGCACAGGGCAAGGATCTGATTGAGCACCGGAATAAAGTCCAACCCCAACCCGGTCTTGGCGTCCCACGTCGGCCAGGCAATCGCCGGTGCCGCGACCGGCGCCGCACGGCCGAGGTACTCATGCAAACCGCGCAAGCGATATTGCTGCTGCAACGCGCGCACCGCCGGCAAGTCATCGGCGTTCTTGAGCCCGGTGCGGCCGAGGATCATGACGATCTCGGTTTCACTGCGCAGCACCGCCTTGATCCCGGCCGGCGTCGGCCCTTGCCAGTCAGGCCCGACGACCAGGTAATCCCCCGCTTCGCGACCGGTACTCAGCACGCCGACGTAGGCAAAGTTATGGGTGTACTGATCCACCAGTTGATGTACGTAGTAACGATCGTCCGCCACTGCCGGCACGCTCAGTACCTGGGGCTCGCTGCGCAGGTCGAGCCAGGCCCAGGAGTACGGCGTGTCGTTGTTCGGTGTGACGATTTCGCGGTTGTTCGGGGTGTACAACTCGCTGTAGTGACGAAAGCGATTGAAGCCACCGACGTACTCCGGTGCCGCCGGGTTGAGCACCTGCTTTTCCAGGGTCTGGTAGTGCATGAGCATCGGGTAGGCGTAAATCCACGCTTCTTGGGCAATCGCGCGCAGGTCATCGGAATCGACGGCCAGCAACCAGCGTGGAAACATCAGGCTCCCTCCCAGCACACCCATGCTGCCCAGCACGCGGCGGCGACTGAAAATCAGGTTCATGGTTCGATCCTCGCAAGGGTGGGCAACTGATAACTGCCATCCAGCGCGCCGGCCTTGGGCAGGTACAAACGCAGCAGCAGGTTGAACGGGCCTTCCGGTGTCGGCAGCCAGTTGCCTTGCTGCGCCGCTTCCGGTGCGCGGCCTTGCAGGATCAAGGTCAGGCCGCCGTCGGCGTCGTACTGCAAGTCGGGGCTGCGATCACCCAGGGCATAACGCTGGATCGGGTTGGCGCTGAGCAATTGGGTCTTGCCGTCATACAGGGTCAGCGACCAGAAGGCATTCACCGGCGGCAATTGCCCGGCGGGGAAATGCAGGCGATAGCGGTGGCGGCCATCGAGCACTTGCCCCTGAGCATCGTGCAGCGCCATCGGGTACACCGCTTCCACCGCATCGTTGGCGTAGATGTAGCGCCAGGCGACTGCGGCGCGGGTCAGGTCGTCGTCACCGAATTTACCGACATTGGTGGGCGATTTGAACCAGCCTTGCTGCTCGATCGAGACCCGACTGGATGCGACGCGCACCTGTTCGCGACCGGCTTCGGCACCCTCGGCAATCGCCTCGCTCAGCGCGGCGGGCGGCTCGAACGGTGCCCCCGGTTTTATGCCGATGGCGGCAAAACGGGCGAGCTTCGCTTGTTCGCTGGCGGTCCATCGATGCAACGGCGCCAAGGCATTGAAGTTGCTGAACAGCACCTGTGCCGTACCTTGTTTGGTGTCGACGTAGGCTGGCAATTGCAGCGACGGCAGCACCTGGGCCGGCGCCGCGCCCGTTATTCTGGACAGCGGCAACAAGGCATACCCGGTCATCACTTGCGCCGCCGCTTTCTGATCCGTCTCGCCTTTGACCTCGGTGCGCCCGAGCAGGAACACCAGGCGGCTCGGCGAACGGATCACGGCGCTGAAACCTGCCGGCACTTCACCCTGCCAGTCCGGCCCGGCGATCAGGTAACGCCCGGCCTGAGTACCCGTGGCGCGGGTGCCGATGTAGTCAAGGTTGTCGGTGCGCATGTCCACCAATTGAAAGCTGTAGTAGCGGTCCAGGATGGCCGGCACGTCCAGCACCTGCGGCTCGCCGCGCAGGTCGAGCAAGGCGCGGGAGTAGAAGGTGTCGTTGTTCGGCGACACCACCTTGTTGTCCTGGGGACCGAGCAATCGCGGCTCGCTGTAGAGTCGGTTGAAAGGCAGTTTGGCGGCGATGGCGCTGAGCACCTTGTCGTGCTCGGCGGTGGCGTAGGCGAAGACGTAGGCCTCTTGCGCCAGGGCCTTGGCCTGCGGTTGATCGAGGGGGGTGGCGTGGACAGTGCCCAGGCTTGCGCCCAGGGCCAGTGCGGATATCCAGTAGCGCACGGTAAATCTCCTGTGTGGAATCGACAGATCACCGCAGATCCCTGTGGGAGCGGGCTTGCTCGCGAAAGCGGTGTATCAGTCGACTGCAATGCTGCCTGACACAACGCTTTCGCGAGCAAGCCCGCTCCCACAGGGGCCTGCGGTATGGATGCGAAGGGTTACTTGGCCCAGCGCCGCAGGTCCGACGGGGTGTAGTCGTCGGTCTTGGCGGCGAAGCCGACGCGCATCGGTTCGGTCTCTTCGTTGGCCAGGCCACCGGCGTAATAGCGGCCGGAAATCAGGTCATAGGAGGTTTCCAGCACGTTGTAGGTGAAGCCATGGTCGTACTGCTGGATCGCGTGCAGTTCACCGCTGCGCCACAGTTCGCCACGGCTGTCGTACTGGTCCGACTGGGCGATCTGCCAACTGTCTTCGTCGACGTAGAAACGACGCTTGGCGTAGATGTGCCGCGCACCCGGCTTGAGCGTGGCTTCCACCACCCACACCCGATGCTTCTCGTACCGGGCCAGGTCCTGGTTGACGTGGTTGGGCTTGATCACATCGTCGTACTTGATGTCGCGGCTGCCGATCCTGTAGCTGTTGTAGGGGATGTACAGCTCCTGCTTGCCCACCAGTTTCCAGTCGAAACGGTCCGGCGCGCCGTTGTAGCCGTCGATGTTGTCGGCGGTGATCAGGCCGTTGCTGTAACGGGCGCTGTTGTCGTAGGCGATCATCGGCGCGCGGCGCACGCGGCGCTGGCCCGGCAGGTATTGCCAGGCCGAACGCGGCTCGGCGACCTGGTCGATCGGCTCGTGCACCAGCACCGCTTCGCCCGACAGACGCGCCGGTTCCAGCACCCGGCTCTTGAACATGAACAACACATTGGAGCCCGCTTCGAGACCACCCACGGTGTCGGCGAAGTTGATCAGTGACTGGTTGCGCACATAACTGGTGGCGCCGTTTTCACGCACCAGTGCGGCGCTGCTGATGCGCTCGTAGCTGCCGCCGCGATAACGGGTCATGTGGTTCCACATCACCTCCAGGCCTTCGGTGGGCAACGGAAACGGTATGCCCCGGGCGTAGTCGTGCAAGCCGTTGCCGCCGTCGGCCATGCTGGTCTTGGCGACGTTGTCGCGGCTCTGCGCCAACACGTCCTTGGGCAGATTGGCACTGCGGTGGGTGGGGTAGATGTTCATCTTGTAGGTGTCGGGGAAGCGCTTGAACAGGGCGACTTGACCGGGGCTGAGAAACTTTTCGTACTGCGCGACGTTCTTCGCGGTGATGGTGAACAAGGGTTTTTCCGCAGCATAGGGATCGCTGTAGCCGCCCTTGCTGTCGACGGTGCCGGCGTTGCTCGCCAGGCCACCGGTCCAGGCCGGAATGCTGCCGTCGGCATTGGCTGCCATTTCCGAGCCCATGGGGGTCAGGTTCTTGCCCAGGGCCGCCGAATCGGTGCCTTTGGCTTGAGCCAGGCCGACGGTGCAGGCCAGGGCCAGTACGCACAATTGCATACGCATAATGGTTCTCCTTAGAAGTCTGCCTTGAAGCTGACGGATGCGAAATCGCGATCGTCGAGGGTGCTGTAGTCGTTGGAACCGAAGAAGGCGTTGTAGGCCAGTTCCACGCTGTAGTCGTTCATGTAGACGCCGGTCAGGCTCAGGCCCAGGGCCTGCTGGCCTTCCTGGAACGGCCCTTGCGGATCGTAGGAATAGCCCTCGACGTCATGCCGCCAGTTGACCGCCGGAATCAGGTTGATGCCGGGCAGCACGTCGCTGTATTCCAGGCTGGCGCGCAGGCGATAACCCCAGGACCAGTCGGTGGCGAAACCCTTGTCGGTGCAGTACTGGTTGGTGACGCCCGAGGCCACGGTGTTGCACGGCGTGCCGTTGCGCGTCGAACTGCGGCCGAACGCGGCGTTGCGGCCAAGGCGTTCGTCGCCGATGTCGTCGATGTGCACCGCGCCGGCCTCGCCGAACAGACTCAGGCGGGTGGCGCCCAGCACGTTGTCGAAAGCCTGAGTGGCCGAGGCGGTCGCCTGCCACACACCCTTGCGTTCCCAGCCGTCGAAGCGGTCGCCACGGTTGATGTTGAACCCTGCCGGCAGCTCGACCCAGGAACTGCCCGCCGCGCCGGTGATCACCGCCACGTTGATGTCCGGAGCGTTGATCGCCACCGGCATGTTCGGCCGGTAGCTCAGCTCGCCGGCCAGGGAAATCCCGCTGACCGGTTCCACGCCGTTGAGGCTGATGCCGTACAGACGAATGTTTTCCGGAAACGCCGCCGCGTAGCTCGGCGCCTGAATGCCGCCGGGGAAGGTGCCGGGGATCGAGGTGTTCTTCGCATCGAGGGTGAAGTACGGCAGGCGCGAGTGGTAGTTGATGAAATAGATCGCCGCTTCCGCGTCGTTCAACGCCGGGATCATCTGCCGAAGCGCGAAGCCGAACTGGCCGTTGTCGGAAGGCGATTCATTGCCCCGCGTCGTCGCGTACAACCCGGCGGCCTGCATCTGCTGGTCGGTCAGCGTCTGGCTCAGGTACAGCGGCCCGCACCCTTTCTGGATCGCATCGCTGGCCGCGAAAAACGTGCCGCAACCGTCGAGCACACTGGGGCGCCAGTTGTACTGGTAGAAGCCTTCGAGGTTGGTGGTGTCGGTCAGGCCGAGGCTGAAGGAGACCATCTCCACCGGCAACTGGCCTTCCTTGATTTCCACACCGGGGCGGTTGAACGCCGAAACGTCCAGCGGGTTGATCACGTTGATGCCGTTCTGGATCAACAGCGACTCACCCCAGGACAACACCTGGTTGCCGACCTTGACGTTCAACGGATGATCGGCCACCTGGAAGTCTTTCCAGACATAGGCATCGAGCATCTCGAAACCCTTGAACTTGGCCAGGTCGTCCCAACCCGAATCATCGAAATCCTTGAAGCGCGCCTTACGGGTTTCGTAGGCGTGGTCGTACCAGTATTTGAAGCGAACGAACGCCCCCTGGCCCTGCCCATCGAGACTGAAATCGGTGAGGCCCTTGAACACCTGGGAAATGGGATCGCCCTTCTCGAAATTCAGCCGGTTGTCGTCGGCGCTGACGCTGGTGCCATTGGCATTCACGCCCTGCGCCTGCAAGGCATTGGCGCGGGTCATCAGGCTCTTGTCAGGGTTCTGCGTCGACCAACTGCTGCCCAGGCTCAGCGTGGTCTTGGTCGACAGGCTCCAGTCCTCATTGAGGTCGAAAGTAGTGGCGGACGAAGGTCCCGCAAGCACCGCCAACATCGCCAATGCGAGGGGATGCGGACGGGTGTGGCCAGGCCGGACAAGTCGTGGACGGACTGCGGCGGTGGCCGGGCTTTTTCTTATCATTATTAGGCTCCGGTCAGGTGTGCTCTGCCTGATCACGGTGCCTGAGGGTCAAAGAAGACACGCAAGCGATGGGCGACAAAAAATGATCATCGGGGGTTGTCGATCCGCAGGCGCTGGGTAAACCCCGCAGGTTGCGTGCACAACACAGAATTTATGAACACCACCACCCCCTGTAGGAGCCGAGCTTGCTCGCGATGCACTGGAGAACACCGCGTGGCATCAGGCACCCAGCGTCATCGTTGACCACCATCGCGAGCAAGCTCGCTCCTACAGGGACCTGCGCTGACCCAATAGGCCACAGGAAATCCGAGTACATCCGCGAGAGACTGGTCGGCTATCAGGCCGCCTTCGCGAGCAAGCCCGCTCCCACAGAGGGTTTGGGTACATCCGCGAGAGATTGGTCGGCTGTCAGGCCGCCATCGCTGGCAGGCCAGCTCCCACAATGCTCTGCTCCGGTACAGAGGAACGCATATCCACCACAGCCAGGTCGGCTATCAGGCCGCCTCGGATGGCTTTTGATTTTGCTCTGCCCGCCCCTTTCGGGAGGCTGAGTGGAGGTGTTCATCCGGGGACTGGCGCGCAGCGCCGTGCGGCGCAGCCGCACACATTGCATGTAGGTGCAGCGAAGCAAACCGGAGGGCAATGCCCCCGGATGAATGCCGGAGTGAAGGAACGCCGAGCCTTAGCGAGGGGCCGGACGCTTGGGGCGAGCCTTTGCTTCCTTTGGGCTGGGCCGGCACTCCGGCGTTTGCCAAAGGGAGTCGGCCGTCAGGGCGAAACCATCAGCCGCCGTTACCTCAGCAATGGATATGTACTCAATCAGCCAGAGCCACGTCGGCTATCAGGCCGCCATCGCTGGCAGGCCAGCTC
>NZ_LYVP01000129.1 GCF_001984065.1 Pseudomonas sp. KK4 | reverse complement strand
GTACCGCTCCAGTCACCGATGGCCAGGCTGGATTGACCCGCCAATGGCGCGCTGCACGGGCAGGTCGGCAGCAGCAGGTAGTCGACCCCGATCATGGCCCGTTCAAGCTTTGCGCCCAGTTGTCGGCGCACGGCCTGCGCGTTGGCGTAGTCGCTCATTACCACCGATCGGGCCCGCTCGAGCCGCTCGATCGTTTCCGCGCCATAGTGGCGGCTGATGAAGTCCCAGTCATGGCGGGAAAAGTGCGTCACGCCGCCTTCGGTCAGGACAATCTGGGCGAATGCCTGAAACGCTCCGTCGAACAGGCCCCTGGTGTCGATCCTGTCGCACCCAAAGGCCTGACCGACATGGTGCACTGCCTGCTCGAACGCTTGCGCCACATCGTCGCTCATCGGCACCGGATCGACCTGACGAATCACCCCGAAGCGCGGCGTCACGGCGGGGGCGGTGTCGAGCGATGTGATGCCCAACGCCTCGGCCAACACCCTCACATCGGACACGCCGGCACCGAGCAAACCCGGATGATCCAGGCTCGGCGCCAGGGCAAAAATGCCCTGGCTCGGGAACCTGCCATAGGTCGGCTTGAACCCGGTTACCCCGCACATTGCCGCGGGGATGCGCACCGAACCACCGGTGTCAGTGCCCAGGCCCGCAGCGACGGCACCGCTGGCAATCGCCGCCGCCGCGCCGCCGCTCGACCCGCCGGGAATGCGCCGGGTGTCAAGTGGGTTGAGGGTATCGCCGAACTCACGGCTGGCGGTGGTGACGCCCCAGGCGAATTCGTGGGTGGTGGTCTTGCCGATGATGATCGCGCCTTGCTCGACCAGCGTCTGCACCACCCGCGCGTTGGCCGACGGCACATGACCGCGGTAGGCGGGCGAGCCGTAGCGGGTTTCCAGGCCCTGGGTATCGATCAAATCCTTGACCCCGATCGGCAGGCCTTCCAATGGCCGCGCGGTGCCGGCGGCGTAGCGTCGATCGCTGTCCGCCGCCGCGGCCAGTGCCGAATCCCGGGCAATGCTGGCAAACGCATTCACGGTCGCCTGGCCGGCCTGGGCGATGCTCAATGCAAGCTCGGTCAACGCCGTGGCGCTGAAGTGTCCGTCCAGCAGTGCCTGCCGGGTGTCGCGCAGCCCTGCCATGCGCGGGATCACCACAGCCGCTCCAGCAACTGGCCTAGTTTGGCCGCCGCATCACCGCCCAGGTCGTCGACTTCTTTCGGGTAATTGGCCTTGAGCAACTCGGCGATCTTGCCCAGTTGCGATTTGTCGAGGTCGAAGTGGCCGATGCGGTTCGGCAGGCCGAGGCTGAGCACCAGGTTGGCGATGCGCTCGGCCAGTCGCTCGGCGGCCAGGCCGTCGGGTCCTGGCGCAAAAATATCCAGCTTTGCCCCGTAGTAGTCGGCGCAGGCACGGATCACCGGCGCCAGCGTGATACATGAGGTCATGCTGTGGGGCAGGCCGAAGGTGCCGCCCAGGATGTGGCCGATGCGGTGGCTGAGCCCGTAAATCACCGACGCCGGTGAGAAGTAGCATTGCCACGCCGCCAATTGCAGTTGCAGCAGGTCGTAGGGCGTGACCAGACCGTGGTCGATGGCGCGGCGGGTTTCGAGCGTCTCAGGCCAGCGTTCGAGGACGGTGAAGAAGCGCTGCAAACCGCTGGCCGACATGATCGCGTGCGGGTGGTCGACGCGGACCTTGCGCATGCCTTCCACCGCGTGATCCATGCCCTTGATCGCCGAGGACAGCAACAGCGAACGGGGCGTGTCGAGCAGCAGCACGGGGTCGAGCACCACCACTTTTGGCGTGGTTTCACGGATGGCGTAGCTGCGTTTGAATTTCACCCGTCCTGTGGTTTCGGTGATGCCGAAGTAGTGCGAAAACTCGGAGCCGGACAGGGTGGTGGGCAGCGCCGCGATGGGCAGGAAATGCCCGGTTCGCTGGAAGTGCAGGTAAGACACCGCCTTGGCCGCATCGAGCACCGATCCGCCACCCAGGGCAATGATCGATTTGGCGCCCAGGCGAATGCACGCCTGCAGGCCTTCCTGGACCGCGACATCCGGCACGTGGGCGGGCAGATCGGTGAACACGCCCACACCCTGCCGGATGTGCGGTTGCAGCGCGGTTTCATTCAAATGGTTGAGCGGCGCCACCGTGAACGTAATCGGGCGCTCGATGCCATGCTCGCCAAAACCGGTCACGGCGTCCGCCAGGATGTTTGTGCCCCACAACACCGAATCCTGCGGCAGGCAAGTTAATTGATTCATTGTTATTGACCTTGATGGCTGCTGAATACGCCTTGAGGCTGACGCGTGGAATCTGTTGTCACAAGACTGTTGTGCAGAACGTAGCGTCCAGGGTTTTGGACGATCAACTTTTATTCAGGCTTATTGTTTTCTTGAATTTTCCTGTTCGTGAATTAATGACGACGTTAGTTATGTGGGTTGTTTGTACGCAAGGTTCTAAAATTGCGAACGATTGAATAGGTCGCGCATTAGTCGGCGAGTTTTTTCAAGTTAAGAGTGATTTATAACTGGTTGATATCATTGGTTTTGATCTGTTGATTTTAGACTTTTATAAATTCACAACACCGGTTCATGACAGCCGTTGCGCAAGCGCAGGCAGTGTTTTATGACCTCGATACGCTTGTTTGCATGGGTGACATTTTCGTTTGATGGCTCTATAAAACTGTCGAAGTTTCCCAGAAGTGCAAGCCCCGTAACCCGTCTCGGGAACTCAGCCGTGCGTCCAGGTAAAAATAATAAGAAGGCTTAAAACATGAATCGACAATCATTGTTCACTATCACCGGTATGACTTGCATGGCATTGACCTCTCTGGCGAACGCCAGTGAAGGAGGCGGGTCGTCCTATCCCCTGGGCGCGGAAACCTACATGGCGGGCGCGATGCCGCCTCCGGGCATGTATGGCCAGGTGTTTGTCAGCCATTACGAGGCCGACAGCTTCCGGGGCAATGATGGCCGCAAGCTGCCCATGGATTTCGACCTGCGGGCCGATTGCATCGCCGCCCGCTTTATCTGGGTCACGGACCAGCAAATACTCGGGGGCCAACTCGGGTTCCATGTGATTGCCCCGCTGGTGGACGTCAACGTCAGCGTCAATGGCCAATCGCAAAACAAAAGCGGCTTGGGCGACGTGATCTTCGCGCCCGCGCTGGGCTATCACTACAGCGACAAAATGCACGCGATCTTCGCCGTCGATACCATCGCGCCCACTGGCCGCTACGATCGCGATGACCTGGCCAACACCGGCCGCAACTACTGGGTGTTGCAGCCCGTGGTCGCACTGGCGTACGTGGACCCGAACGGCCTGAACGTCGACGTCAAGACCATGTACGACTTCAACTTTGAAAACCCCGCGACAAACTACCGTTCTGGCCAGGCCCTGCACATGGACTATTCGGTAGGTTGGGGCATGGGCAACGGCTGGGTGCTTGGCGTAGGTGGCTATACCTATTGGCAAACCACCGACGACCGCCAGGACGGCGAGCGGGTAGAGGACAACAAAGGTCGCAGCCTGGCCATTGGTCCTTCCATCAAGTACCAGAGCAACGACGGCTGGTTCCTCACCGCAAAATGGCAAAACGAAACCCAGGTGCGCAACCGCCCGGACGGTAATGCCTATTGGCTGAAACTGAGTGTGCCGTTCTAGCGCTCAAGGCCGACCCGGGATTTGCGGTGAACAAGGATCACCGCGATCATCGGCTTGGAATCGCCTCTCGCAGCCGTTCGATTTTTTTCTGAAGTTCATCAACCTGCTGCTTTTCAGCGCGAAGGGCCGAGCGCAGTTCGCGGTTTTCCATTTCGCGGATTTTGGCCCAGCGCTTGGCCGCCTTGCAGTCGACGATGATCTGCCAGATATCCTGCAATTTCAGGTACTGGATCAACAGCACCAGAACCACCAGCACCATCACCAGCAAAGCCCCTGTCGACACAACATCCGACGTTGTCATAGCTACATCCCTTTATCGATTTCAATGGTTCGAAAGACAGGCTCAGGATATGTAGCTAATTACGACACGTATAGAATGTAGACTTATACAGGTAAACAATTCGCGCACATGGAAGGGCACTGGTTCAGGGGTTTTTCCTCAATCAGCGCCCCTGCGACGAACATGTGCCTGAAAAGCTTACAGATGACTCACATCGGCAACCACGATGGACAGCGGCGGCGGTCGCAGCACAGCAATTCGAAGTCCTGATACTTAAGCCAACGCGCTACCCGCACGCGGTTTCGAGCGCGTCGAGCACGGTCGATGGGTGTGCGAAAACCTTTGGGGGGCGGTTCGCGCAGGCTGGCGAAGCTGTCGCTGTGAAAGCGCGCCAGGCGTTTGCGCACGGCAGGGGCGGTCATCGTCAACTGTTCGAGATCAAGGTCCCAGAACACAAAGGCGAAATCGTATCGGCAGCCACGCCGACGGTAGGTACGTGCCATATCAATCTCCAGAAAATTTTACCTGGCTGACATGGCGGACTCCTTTGGCAAGAGGGGGAAGCGGAGCGCGCGACGGCACGCTCCGAGGGGGTACAGACTGAGGTTTATAGCATGTCGCGCAGTTCGATTTCCCGATCGATCAACGTGCTGATGTCGATCGTGTCACCGTCGGCTGCAATGCTCAATTCACTCGTGTTGATCGACCAGTTGTCCTTCCCGCCGGGCGTGTAGCTCAGCGCGCCGAGGTCCTGCAGGACCGCTGCCAGGGCGCTGCTGTCCGGCGGGTTGCCCTTGTTGTGGGTCGCGGCGTAATAGGCCATGCCGATGCCGAAACGCTCCTGACCGTCGCGAACCTTGGTGGCGCTGTTGGCCAGCGGGAAGGGCTTGCTGTCGAAGGCTTTCCACAAGGTGGTCAGCACTGTGTTGATCTCTTCGATGGAATGGCGGCGGCCTTTGCCCATCAGGATGCCGCCCTTGTCGATGCGGTAGAAAAACTGATTGCGCTTCACCGCGGTAAAGCATTCGATCATGTCGTGGGTGACGACCGTGGAGGGCTCGCGGCGCGTCTCAACCTGCGCCACACAGCCGCCGTTTTGCGGCAGGTCATAACCGATCATGAACAAGGCAGACTCCAGTCGACGCAAAGGCGCGACCGACGTGAAGCCGGCGAAGTTTTCGGCGCCTGCCAACGTCAGCGCTTCGGCGAGAATCCAACTGGCCTTGAGGTTCCACTCCGCGTGTTGCACGGCATTGGTCAGGCGCGGGAAGAAAAAGTCATCACGCCCGGGATTGCGGTTTTTAGGCGACTTGGCCCCTGGCGCCTCCTTCGCCGGCGCCCACGCAAAGGCCAACTCAGCCGGCACCTGCGTCAGCTTCATGGCCTCGCAATACTTCACCACGATCCAGCCCAACGCCGCCGCCACGCGGCTGTCGTAGATGATGAAGTCCTGCACCAGCAGCGAATAGACCTTGGTCATGCCGGCGTTGAACCGCAGGTTGGCGTTCAACAAAATCGGCTCAGCCAAGTTGCCCGAAGCAAACGCCGCCGCCGTCGACTTCAGCAGCGCGGCCAGGCCGTTGCTGTTGATGGTCAGCCAACGCACATTGCCGGCCGACACACCGCCCCATTTCATGACCCCAGACGATGCAGCCAGCGCCTCGACATCGTCCGCTTTACCGATGCCGTCTTGCAGCGCCTTGCCCAACGCTGTCAGCGCCGCATCGTTGCTGCTCAGGCTGGTGCCCGCCGGGCTGCCCAGTGCACCTTTGTGCTTCCAGTGATATTGCACGCAGGCATCTTCAAGTCCGGAAAATTGCCATTGATCACCGGTGCGACGATCCGTGTATTGATGGGCAAACAGCGTGGGGTGACGCAGATTGGCCGCCAGCCAGACCACGAAGTCGCGCACCACGTGGCCGGCGTTGGCGTTCGAAGTCTTGCCCAGGTATTGATCGCGATGCATGCCGCTTCCTTGATGTCGGTAAATGATGTGTTGCGGTCTAACTGCCGGTCTCGTTCACCCAGCGAACCACCTCCGGCGCCTGCTCCTGCTCGGCCAGCACGTTGCACACCTGCAGGTTCAGCGCCACGAATTCATCCCAACCGTATTGTCCGGCGTAATTGAGTTCGTATTGCCGATCGACCCGACAGATGTCGGGCCGCTCGGCGTAGATCGCACAACCTTTGCTGCTTTCACTGTAATGCCTGCACGTCCCGTCGCCCCGGTCGAGGAATCGGGTTTGCTCGGCCAGGTGTACGTTCTGGCAACACAGGCCGCACTGGGTACAGGGAAAGGTATTCATCCCTAGACCAGCGACGCCAGCCAGCTGCGGGTACTGTCGGCATTGCCCAGTTCGTAGGGCAGTTCGATGTTGCGTTTGGTCAGTTCCTGCTGCAGCACCACGCTGCGTTGCATTTCATCGCTGCAGAACATCAGGTCACGGGAGAACTCGGCCAACTCATCGGCGTCCAGGTTGAATTCCAACTGGCTCAGCTCGGCGAGGTAGCGGTCCAGCTCGACGTTGATGGCCTGGAACTCCTTGAGCGTGGCGGCATAGGGCGGACGGGCTTCGATGAATGCCCAGACCTTCCTGGCCACGCCGCTGTGCAGCATGAAGTAGCTCAGGCCCAGGGTGACGACGCCGGTGACCAGCGCACTGGCGAATGCGGCCAGTTCACTGCCGAACGGGAAGTTGCACAGCGGCAGCAGTTGCGCGTAAGCCACCGAGCCCACCACCGTGGCGGCGCCGACGGACAGCAACGAGACCACGGCTTTGCAAAGGTCAACGAACGCCAGTTGCTCAGGGTTGAAGAAGATCAGCTTGATGGCCTGGACCAGTTGGCTCCAGATTTCGCGGATGATCTTGATCGCCATGGTCTGGGTGGTTGCCAGGATATTGAACACGGTGGTGGTGAGGCTGCCCAGGACACCGGCGAAGACCCCGTCCTTGAAGGCGATCAGAAAGTCAGTGAAGCGCGCCTGCACCCGCACCCAAATGTTCTTGAGTGTCTGGTTGATGCTGTCGATGAAAGCTTCGAGGCTGAAGTTGTGTTTGATCTTGGCAAACATCTGCGGCAGGCGCTCGCGCAGTTCGAACCAGACTTCAGCCATCACCAGGCCGAGCATCTGCCGGGTGCCCATGTTCAGCCCGGCCATGCCCGATGCCGCAGCGGTCTGCTTCAAGAACTTGCTGCTGGTGTAGTACGACTGGTTGATCTGCTGATTGTAAGGTTCACGCGCAGCCGCATCACGCTTGCGCATCTCGTCGGGGTTGATGGCTTTGAGTGCCTTGATCTTGTCTTCGCTCTTGCGAATTCGGTCTTCCAGTTCACGGGCCTTGTGTTGCTCTTGTGGCGTGTTGCGCGGCATGGCCTTGAAGCGTTCGCGATCCTTGGCCAGGGTCGATTCGTGTTGACTGATCAGGTTGGGCAGCTTGCTCAGGTAGTCATCGATGGACGCTTGCTTCTTCGATTTGTTGACCGTCTCCAGTGTCGATTGCAGGTTGCTGCTCTGGTTGGCCAGCGTCACGCCGTCCAGGCCGGCCAGGACCCGCCCGGCGTCGTCGTGGATTTCCTTGGCACTGATCACATGGTCGAGGTTGCGCGACTCGGCAAAACCCATGACAACGTTGCGGTACGGGTCGTCCAGCTGGCCGTCCTGGTGACGCACTTTGTCCTGCTGACCGGTGGCGATGTAATTTTCGTGCTGGTGATAGGGCGTGGAATCGTAGGCCCCGCGTTGCTCGAAACGACGCTTTTCATCCTCTGTGGCCCAGATGCCTTCGCGAACATTGTGAACGGTGTTGACCTCGCCCCCGAGCTTGTCCTTGAACAGCAGAAAATCCAGTCCAAAACTGGTGACAAGGCTGGTGACCACGGTTTTCTCGAGCTCTTCGGCCCACGGAAAGTCCTGCGCTGCGGCGTGCATGATGATGTCCATGAAAATAGGAGGGAAGTGAGAAAAGGGAGGCGTTTTGAGCCTCCCTCGAGCGCATCAGGCCGGTTTGTATTTCCCGGCTTCGGCGTCTGCCTGGCTCAGCACTTCGTCCAGCTTGCTGCTGTTGAGGATCATCGAGCCGACGGCATCGGTTTCCATCACTGGCACGCCGTCGGCGTCCTTGACCACTTCGCCATTGGCCTTTTTGACTTTGAAGATCGGCGTGGTGATCACGCTGACCATGATCGAGGCCAGGGCAAACCCGTTGCCGACGGTCTGCATGATCGAGTCACTGAAACGGGCCAGCTCGGCCTTGCCGTCGGCATTGCGGCTTTTGGCATCTTCCAGGACGCTGTTGATGCCTTTGAGGGCGTCGTAGTACTGGTTGAACTGATCGAACAGCGCGATCAGTGTGGTCCAGATCGAGTGGGCATAGTTCTCGGTTTCGTCGAGTTGCTTGACGGCCTTCACCAGTTTGTCGATGGCCTGGTCCACTTCGCGGTCAACCTTGCGAGCGTTCTTGAGCGCCTCTTCGCCATGGCTGTCATAGGCCCAGCCGGCAATTGCCAGTACCGGACCTGCCACCGCGGCACCGAGGATCGCCGTACCGCCGGCCATGCCCAGACCACCGGTAGCCAACGACCCGCCGCCAATGGCTGCCAGGGTCGCGTTGGTCGCGGCCACGCCCGCCAGCGAAGAGATCGCCGTGCCCGTGGAAGCAGCGCCCAGCGCCATCACACCACCGTAAACGGCGAACCCGGCCGCAGCACCGGCAGCACCGGCACCCGCCGCCGAGCCCAGCACACCGATGGCGGTGTAGCTGTAGTTGGCGATGGTCTGCAGTTTGTGTTTGGGGATGTTGATTTCCAGCTTGTTCTGGCGACCGGCATTGAGTTGCTCCAGCAGCTTCTCGGCCAACGTGGTGAAGTCACCGAAGGTCTTGCCGATTTGCAGCTCTTTTTCGCCAAGGATATTCAGGGCCGAGGTGGTCGCGGTTTCCTGTTTATCGAAGGTGGTCTTCTGCTTTTCGTAGCGCGCCTTGGCGCCGTTGACGATCTCGTCAGCTTCCGAGTGTTTCTGATAGCCGTCGTAGCCTTTCTTGGCGCCATAGGCGGCGCTAACCAGTGCGGCTGCACCGAGGATGAGGGGAAGCGGCATATCAATGTCCTTTTGATGGGGGTGGTCAATCCAGGCGTCTTCTATCCATGCTCGGCGCTGTCGAGTCGATGTGGCTCCGAGGCGCGGTTCAGACGCCGTGGTCAGATTCAGTCATGTGGATGCGGCGGCAAGATTTCGGCCGGTCGGACGAAACCTTAAAGGGTTTTCGGCAATGTGCCATCATCCTTTAGGCGAATGTCAAAAAATAAAAATCGACTGAATCGGTGGGGCGTTGCGCCCGGATAAAAAGGTCACCGCAGCGAAAGGTGGAGATCTGCGGCGACCGAAAAAGCAGAGATCAAGCGATGATTTGGCGAAGGGCCTGCTCGTAGTAATCCGCCGATTGCGCCCCGGTGATGATCTGCCGGCCGTTAAGCACGACACAAGGCACGGAGTGAACACCGCGGGAGGTGAAAAAGTACTCACGGTCGCGCACTTCGTTGGCGTAACGATTGGAACCCAGCACCTCCCGCGCCTGGTCTTCGGGCAAGCCCGCGGCGCTTGCGATGCTGACCAGGGTTTCGTGGCGGCTGATGTCCTGGCCATCGGTGAAATAAGCGCTGAACAGTGCGCGGGCAAGGGGAAGCTGCCGGCCCAGGGCAGCCGCCCAGATCATCAGGCGATGGGCATCGAAGCTGTTGTAGAAGTGGGTTCTCTTCTGGAAGTCGAAGCGAAACCCGACGCTGTCGCCGCCCGTACGAATACTGTGCTGGCCCCGAGCGATGTCTGCAGCGGTGCTGCCGTATTTCTGCATGATGTGTTCGACCGCGTTCTGCCCGCTGGGAGGCATGTCCGGGTTCAGCTCGAACGGCTCGAAGTTGATGTCCACCGCGACTTCATCGGCCAGGCGGTCGATGGCCTGCTCCAGGGCACCCAGGCCGATGGCGCACCAGGGGCAGACGATGTCGGAGATGAAATCTACGCGGATTGGCGTGCTCATTGGCGTGTCCTCTAAGGTTCAAGCGGCTTGTTCGCAGGGCGATGATGGCCTGCTGCAAGCCGCGTGATGGACGCACTCTAGTGGTATCGAGCCGCTGGATAAATCCAGGTGGGGAAATATCAGTTAGTACATGGTGTAACTAATTACAGCGCTTAATTGCTTGCGCCAAGTGCACCCGCCAGATCCTTCGGCCTCCAGATACCCACTTCCTTCGCATCCACCGCCCTGGGCAACAGGCCGGCAGCGAAGAACGCATCGGCGATTTTTTGCTGTTCGCCCAACTGTTCGATGTCCACCGGTTGTACCTGATAGCTGCGGTGGGTGTTGGCGATCTCGACGGTTTCAACGCCCAGGTTGCCCCACAGCGGGCTCAGAATCCCGGCCGCGTCACGGGGGTTGTGTTTGATCCAGTCACCGGTTTTCGCCAGTTGCGCATAAACGACCTTGAGCACCTCGGGGTGGGCCTTGGCGTAGCTGGTGCTGGTCAGGTAGTAGCGCTTGTAACTGGCAAGGCCGTTACCGTCGGCCAGGGTACGGGTCGGCAATTGGCGTTGCGCGCTGGTAAGGAAGGGTTCCCAGGTGACCCAGGCGTCGACCTTGTTGTTCTCAAAGGCTGCCCGGCCATCGGCAGGCGACAGATAGGCCGGTTGAATGTCCGAAAACTCCAGCCCGGCTTTTTTCAGCGCGGCGATCAGCAAGTAGTGGGCGCCGGCCGCTTTGGTGACCGCGACTTTCTTGCCTTTCAAGTCTGACAACTGCTGCAGCGGCGAATCCTGGCGAACGATGATGGCCTGCGCCGATGGCGACGGTGCTTCTTGCGCAAAGTAAGTCAGCTTGGCCTGTGCGGCCTGGGCGAAAATCGGCACGGTGTCCGCTACGTCGGCGCTGATATCGACGTTGCCGACATTCAGCGCTTCGAGCAGCGGCAGGCCACTGGCGAACTCGTGCCAGGTGACGTCGATGTTCTGTTGCGCCAGGGTTTTGTCCAGGGTGCCTTGGGTCTTGAGCAAGGTGATCAGGGTCGATGACTTCTGGTAACCGATGCGCAGCGTCTCCCGGGCCTGAGAGGGCAGTGCGTAGGACAGGGCCAAGGCTACGATCAGACTGGTCAGCAGTGGGCGGTTCGGGATGGGCTTGGACATGACACGCTCGCAAATGGGTCAGTAGATGGATGTGTTGGCTTGAGCATATGGTTCTAAAAAGCAATTTATAAATAATATTCAGGCATTAGCTTAGACGGCGCTGGGGTGAATCAGAGGTCGTAGCGCACGCTTAGCAGGACGGTTCGCGGATCGTTGACCGAGTAGTAGCGGGCGCCGCTGGAGGGCACGTAGCCGACCGATTGCGGGTAGGCGCGATCAAGCAGGTTTTTCACCGCCAGGGTGGTGGTCCAGTGCCCGTCGCCGGAGATGTAGCGGGTGTTGGCGTTCCAGAAGGTCTGCTTGGGGATTTCCTGGATGTCGTCGTTCAGCGCGTTGGCGTAGGACTTGGTCTGGAACTGCGCGTCGGTGCCTGCCAGCCAGGTGCCGGGCAAACCGGCCGGGATGGTGTAGTTGAGGCCGACACTGGCGTTCCATTTCGGCGAGAACACCAGTTGCTTGCCGTTGGCATCGACCCCGGCGCCGGCCGCGTTTTCAAAGTCGTCGTACTGGCTTTGCAGGTAGCCGACGTTGGCGGTCAGTTGCAGGTCGCGGGTCAGCGCGGTGAGGGTTTCCAGTTCCACGCCATAGGTGTGGGCCTGGCCGACGTTGGTGCGCAGGCTCACGCCCAGTGCCGGATCGTAGGCGTTGGTCTGCAAATCGTCGTAGTCGTTGTAGAACAGCGCGAGGTTGGCCCGCAGGCGGCTGTCGAAGAAGTCACCCTTGAAGCCGGTTTCCCAGGTGGTCACATCCTCCGGGGAGAACGCCTGTTCCGCTGCTGCCTGGGTCGGCGCGCGGTTGTCGTAACCGCCGGCCTTGAAGCCCTTGGCCACATAGCCGTACTGATTGAGGTGCGGGGTCCAGGCGTATTCGAAGCCGACTTTCGGGCTGGTGGACTGCCACGACTTGCTGGAGTCGGCGCTGAAATTGGTCCCGGTAATCTGCCGGGTGGTGGTGATGGCGTAGTTGGTGTAGTCGAAATTCTTGTGCTCGCGGGTAAAGCGCAGCCCGGCGATCAGCGACAGTTTGTCCGTGACCTTGTAGCTGCCCTGGCCATACAAGGCATAGCTCTCGGTTTCGGTGGTGCTGTACTGGCCCTGGCCGATCACCCGGTTGCGCGCGACGGAGTAGGTGAGGTTGTCGCGGTCGGCGTCGAAGGTCTCGTGGTACAGGTACAGGCCGGTGCTGAAGCTGAAATCGTCGTAATCGCCGTTCAGTTGCAGCTCCTGGGTGACGTAGTCCTGCTTGTACAGGATCAGGTTGTTCTGGATCAGCGCCGCCTGACCCGAGTTGTCGTAGTTCACCGGTTGATGAAACGCCGAATAGGCGGTCACCGATTTGAAGTTCAGGTGGTCGTCGATGTTATAGATCGCACGCAGCACCGAGCTGCCCTGATCGAGGCGGTTTTTCGGGTTGAGGCTGCTGTAGCTCTTGAACTTGTCGAAGCGGCCGTTGGCATCGAACGGCGTGTAGCTGGTGGTGTCGCCACGGTCGAACGTGCCGGCCAGGGTCAACTGCACATCCCACGGCGAATCGTCGGGGGCATAGCGCAATTTGCCTCGGTAGGACTGGATGTCGATGTTGTTCACGTCCGAGCCGCGAGTCGGGTCGGAGACGGTGCCGTCGCGGGTCAGGCGAATGGCCGAAAAACTGCCGAACAACGCGTTGTCCACCAAAGGCCCGCTGATCAGCAGGCGACCGTTCTGCGCGTTGTAGTCGCCGGCACCGAGTTCGAAGAAGCCACGGGTTTGCTGGGTTGGATCGCGGGTGATCACACGGATCGCCCCGGCGCTGCTGTTGCGCCCGTACAGCGTGCCTTGCGGACCGCGCAGCACTTCGACGCGCTCGACATCGTTGAAGTCGAGCATCGAGGAAATCGCTCGCGGGATGTACAGGTCATCGGCATACACCGCGACGGCGGATTCCTGGATCGGGTCGGTCTCGCCGATGCCACGAATCCCGTAGGTCTGCGCGCTATAGGAAATCGACTGGCGACTGAGGGTCAGGTTCGGCACCTGCCCCGAGAGGTCGCGAATGCTTTTGATCTGCTTGTCTTCCAGGGCTTTTTCGTCGAAGGCGGAAATCGCCAGCGGGGTTTTTTGCAGGTCTTCGCTGTGGTGTTCGGCGGTGACGGTCACGACGGGGAGGGCACCATTGCTGGTGGTGTCTTCGGCATGAGCCGACAAGCCAAGGATCGCCAGTGAGATGGCGAGCGTCAGACGGTTTGAGCGGAAATGGTTGTGCATGGTGAGCCCCGGATGCGGCGTTGGCGTTGATGTTTTTTATGAAAACGATGCCCTCCGCCTGGTCTGGGGTCGGTGATGGTTTTAACGATATTTGTATAAGTGGGCGCTGTAAAAGTCCGATTAGTTATAAGTTAATTATAAAAAATAAACATTAAATGGTGATGTTAAATGCATAAATCTGATGTTTTGTTGTGTCGTGCACAAAACGAAATGTGGGAGCGGGCTTGCTCGCGAATGCGCCGTGGCAGTCACTATTG
>NZ_LYVP01000128.1 GCF_001984065.1 Pseudomonas sp. KK4 | reverse complement strand
ACTTTTTTTTGGCGTTTGAAAAAAAAGTGAGTCGCCGTCAGGGCGAAACCATAAGCAGCCGTTACCGAAGAAATGGATAGGTACCCGTCAGCAAGAGCCAGGTCGGCTACCAGGCCGCCATCGCGAGCAAGCCCGCTCCCACAAAAGCAACGACCTACAGCCCCAACCGAAACTGCTTCGGCGTAATCCCGAACTGCTTGCGAAACGCCCGGATGAAATTGCTCGGCTGACGATACCCCAACCGCTCGGCAATCCGCTCAATGGGCTGATCCCCCGCCGTCAGCCAGTGCCGCGCCATCTCCAGACTGTCGCTGCGGACATGCTGCGTCCCCTGCGCCTGCCAATGCCGCAACATGCTCTGATGCAAAAACGGATTGGCCCCCAGCAACGGCTCATCAAGGCTGGCCAGCGGCATGCTCAGGCACGGATGGGCACCGTGACACACCTCGATGCCGACACTGCGCAACCACGCCCCGGCCGCCTGCTCCGGGGTCAGGGTTACCCCCATGAACGCCTCGCCCGGCGCCCGCCCCAGGCGTCGGGCGATGTTGCGGACCAGGCTCAGCGTCGCCGCATCCAGGCCGAAGAAATGAGGTTTGTGCAGGGCCCCTCGCAAGTGCAAGCGGGCCTGCCCGTCGACTTCCTCAAGCTGCGCCACCACGTAGTTGGTGACACGGGGCAGGAACTCGGTGAAGCACGCCAGGCTCACGCGCAGGGTCGCGGCGGAGTCCAGCAGGATGTTCAGCCCTTGCAGGCTGTCGGTCGCCATGGCATTGACCAGCTCACAGCCAAAGGTCGGCCCCGCCCCCAACCGTTCGCATTCGTGCCACAGCTGTTCGACCAGGTGCGCCGGCACCCGAAGCCCCGGGCCTTCGAGCAGCGACAGGCAGATCCCGGCGCGTTGCAGCAACTGCTGCTGACACAGCCCGGAACGTTGCGCATGGCTGAGGATGGTGCGGGTGAAAGCGCTGGAGGCGAAGGTTTGACTGGTCATGGCGAACGGCGACAGAAAAGACAGGCAGGTACTTATGCCAGCCTCTACACTATCGATCAAATGCATTAAAAGTATCCAACAAATGCAGGAGACGCATGATGGATCTAAGGCAGCTTCGCCACTTGGTGGCCCTGGCCGATTACCGCAGCTTTGGCCGCGCCGCCGAAGCGATCAACCTCAGTCAACCGGCGTTCAGCCGCAGCATCCAGACCCTGGAACGGGATCTCGATTGCGTGCTGGTGGAACGCAGCAGCCGCGAATTTCGTCTGACCGGTCAGGGCGAACTGGTGCTGCAACACGCCCGGCGCCTGCTGGCGGGCAGTCAGGCCTTGCACAACGAATTGACCCAGTACAACGGCCTGACCGGTGGCGAACTGCGCTTCGGTTGCGGCCCCTACCCCGCGCAGCTGTTGGTGCCCGAAGCACTGGCCGAATTCATCCAGGCGCACCCGGCGGTACGCATCAGTTTTCACCAGGGCGACTGGGAACAATTGGCCCTGTGGATGCGCGAACAGCAGATCGAATTCCTGGTGGCCGATTCGCGCTATTTCACCGGCGAACCCCAGTACCAGGTGCAGCTGTTGCGACCCCGACGCGGACGGTTTTTTTGCCGCATCGACCACCCCCTGGCCCAGCACGAACAGCTGTCGCTGCGCGCCCTGCTCGGCTATGCCGTGGTCGGCACGCGCATCCCGCCGATGATCCGCAAGATCCTCGCCGACGTGCAGGGCGAGCCGGACTTCAACCCCACGGTCGAATGCGCACAATTCGACGCCATCCGCCGGGTGGTGATGCGCTCCGACGCGGTGGGCATCGCCACCATGGAAGCCCTGGCGGAAATGGTCGACCAGGGCCTCATCCGCCTGCTGGAATTTGCCGACGTGCCCACCGACGACCCGGGTTTGCAGCTGCATTACGGCATCGTCAGCCGCGTGGGTTATTCCCTGACCCCGGCGGCGCAGGCGATGGTGGAGGCGATCATCCAGGTCGACAACCGCTTGCTAGCGAACACAACCCGCCCCCTGCAGGAGCGAGCATGCTCGCGATGAACGTCGGGACAACGCGGGCATTCAGACAGCCATCATTATCGTTGACGACCATCGCGAGCATGCTCGCTCCTACAGTCATGCGCGGCGTGCCATCGCCTGCAACGCCCGTGACTCACCCAGCGCCCGCAACAGGCAATGCATCGCTTCCTCACGACCGCGCTCGAAGCGATAACGCGATTCGATGTACAACGCCAGTTTCAGCTCCACCCTTTCCTCCAGTGGCAACGGCACGTGCTGCAGGCCCAGCACGCCGGCCACGCGACTGGGCAGGCTCATGCCGAAGGGTTGCCGATCGGCGATCAACCGCGCGGCCAGGGTGCTCTGGGTACTGGCCGCCAAGGTGCGGCGCAGGCCCTTGAGGCCCAGGTGCAAGTCCACCGGGTTGAGCCCGTCGCGGCGGCTGGAAATCTGGATCTGCGGCTGCTGCAGATAAGCCTCCAGGGTGCGCGGCGGTTCCTTGAGCCCGGCGCCGTAGGCGAACACGTAATGGTCGGCGGGCAGCATCTGTTTGTGCAATCCGGCCAGGCCGGCCAGGGGTTGGTCGAGGTCGATCAGGATGTCCAGCTTACCGCTGGCCAGCTCCTGCAAGGCATCACGACGGCGCGGCTGGAAGTAACGCACCTGCCAATCGGCGTGGGGCGATTCGAGCAGCGCATCGAGCAGTACCGGTTGCAGGCAATCCAGGCAACTGATGCGCAACACCGGGTTGTTCTGCCGCGCCGCGGGGATCATGCGCAAGCCGTCGCGCAACGATTCCAGAGCGGCGCGCACGTAGTCGGCCAGGCGATGGGCGACCAGGGTCGGGGTCACGCCCAGGCGGCTCTTGATGAACAGCGGATCGCCGCACAATTCCCGCAGTCGGCGCAGCGCATTGCTCATGGCCGGCTGCGACAGGCACATCACTTCGGCGGCGCGGGTGACGCTGCGCTGCTGGTAAATCGCGTCGAAGGCGAGCAGCAGGTTCAGGTCGAGCTGGCGTAAATCAAGCATGGTCTTGCTCCGGCAAATCGCTTAACGTCGAGCAGCCTAACCAGTGTTCCGTCACTCGCTGTGAGCCCTACATGACAAAAAGCGATCAGCCTCCACTGAATGCGTTCTACGCCCCCACCCTGCTGCCAGCCATCGAAGAATTGCTCGCGCGGGGCATTGCCCGAGACGCCATCGAAGCACTGTTCCGGCGCAGCCTGTTCGAGTTGCGCGCCCCGTTCATGCGGGTGCCGCTGTGCCTGTCGCGACGCTTCTGGAGCTTTGCCGTCGAGCAGACCGGCGACCCCTTGATCGGTGTGGCGGCGGGCCGACGTTTCGTGTCCACCGCCACCAATGGCCTGACGTACCTGTTCGACGTCGCGGCCTCACTGGACAGTGCCTGTCAGTATTTCGAGCGTTTCTTCCCCTTCTTCAACGGCCACTTCCAGGCGCAGATCGTGCGGGACCCGGGGCATGTCGAACTGCGCCTGCTCGACGGCGGCAGCGTGAAAGCCCTGGCGCCGACCACCGATTACATCCTCATCAGCCTGTGCAGCATGCTGCGCCGCAAGTTCCTGGCCAGTGGCCTGGCGCGCGATCCGATCCTGGGCGTGGGCCTGGCCGGAACGTGCCGGGCAGAGCCGCAGGCGTATGAACAAGCGTTCCGCGCCCCGGTGCTATGGGGCCAGGCGCAGCCTTCAATCCGCCTTGATCCGCAGTTGTTCGTCACGGCGCTGACACCGGGCAATCATGAGCTTGAACACACCCTGGTCGAACTGCTGGAACAGACCCGGCGCAACAGCGAACCGACCCTGCTCGAACAGGCCAGCGACTACTTGATCAGCGACCTGGCCGGGGCCGACTGGCAGCAGTTCTGTGCCTCGCGGCATCTGATCGAACGCACGGCCGCACGCCGCTTGAAGGCGCTGGGCTGGCGGTTTTCCGAGTTGCTGGATGAGTACCGCCGATGCCGCGCCGAAGACCTGTTGCAGGCGGGGGAACTGGAGCTGGTGGAGATTTCCGATCGGCTGGGGTACAGCGATGTGCAGAGTTTCAACCGGGCGTGTTTGCGATGGCTGGGGTGTGCGCCGGGGGTGTATCGGGCGCGGTGGGTACAGCCGGCAGTTCAGGGATGACTGGAACGACGCCTCCGCGAGCAAGCCCGCTCCCACAGTGGATCACCGTCACCTGTGAGACCGGGCTTGCTCGCGATGGCGGTGTATCAGGCCACGAGGAGGTTGAATGCGCCGACGTCTTCGCGAGCAAGCCCGCTCCCACATGGGATCATCGTCACCTGTGGGAGCGGGCTTGCTCGCGAAGAGGCCCGCCCGGACAACAAAAAATCTACTGCCCCACCGCCACACGGGTCGCCGCCTGCCCCGGCGTCACAATGCTGTTGAGGTCGATGTGCTTCCACTGGGGCTTGGCCCCCAACCGCGCATTGAACCGATAGTTGAACGTGAAATCATCGGCCGTCGCCACACTCAACGGCTTGCCATAAACCGCCTCCACCCCTGCCAGGTCGTAGCCCATCAGCTGCAGCAAAGTCGGGAAGATGTTGTAGTGGCTGGAGCGGTCCTTGTTGCCGGCCAACTGCGCCTGCCAGTCCAGGGTCTTCAAGCCTTCGCCCTGGATCACCACCAGCGGCACCAGCCCCTCTTCCTCCACAGGGTCGCCGCCGCAATGGGTGTTCAGCCCCGGGTTGCCGCGCTCGTGCAGGTCCTGGCCGTGATCGGAGGTGTAGATCAACAAGGCGTTGTTGAGGTTGGCCTGGGCAAACACCCGGGAGAAGAACTCGCCGACGTTCCACAACAGGGTGTTCTTGTAGGCATTGCGGTACAGCACCCAGTCATCGGGCTGGCCATTGAAACCGTTGCGTTCGCCGGTGTCCGCCACCTCGACGAACTGCCCGCGAGGCAGGGTCGGCCGATAGGCCATGAAGCCATCGGGGTATTTGTCGTGCACCGGGAAATGCGCGCCGACCTTGTTGATGATCACCAATTGCGACTGATCGTCGTTGAGCAATTCGATCAATTTCGCCGCTGCCGCCATGTCGCGGTCGCGCACGCTGGTCTGGTCGAACTGCACGAACTGGTCGATGTCCCTTTTTTCGGTTTCGCTCATCAGGTTCTGCAGGTTGCCACCGGTGCGCTGGGCGTCGATGTAAACGGTGTGCAAGCCGGCCTTTTTTGCGTACTGCCAGATCGACGGCAGGGTGCTGTTGATGCGCACGTAGTCGGCGCGGGTGCCGCCGTAGCGCAAGGTGACATTGGTATCGACGCTGCAATTGGCGATCGAGGCGGCGTAGCCGTAGTTGTAGATCGCAACACCCGCGCGAGGCTCCTTGAGGTTGCTGCGCACACCGAACGGCGCGTTGATGTCCAGATAATTGCCGGAAATGCTCTCGTCAATGATCAGCACGATGTCGTGGCCCACCGGCTGATCAGTGCGCGTCAACGTCACCGGCTCCCGGGGGCCTACCGTGTTGTGCAGCGACTCATAGGCAAACAGGTTCAGGTAGGCCAGCGGCGTGTACATCTGCGGCAGGCCCCGCGCGCCCTCCCCGGCACGCACGAACAACACGGCGCTTAGCAACAACACCCCCAGCAGCGGCGCCGCCACCAACGCAGGCCCCGGCACAGGCAGACGCCGGCGCGGCTTGAGACCAATACCCAATAACAGCGGCACGCCGCCGAGCACGCCAGCAATGATCGCATCGCGATACTGGTACAGCGCCTCTTCGATGAACCCGCCGGAATACACCAGCGACACGAAACTGCTGTAGGTCAGGTAGTCAGCGGTGACCCGCGTATACACGTCGAAGAACACCGCCGCAGCACACATCACCAGGGCCAATGCATGACGGATCAGTGCCCGGCGTATGTAGGCCGTCATGAATAGCGCAACCGTCAAAACGACAAACATCCCCGCAAACAACACCAGCGGGAAGCCTATGCCCACCGCACTTATACGACCAAAGTAATAGTCGTAATGAGTGGCGAAATAGACAGCTATTAATATTTCCTTCAGATATCGATTCATTAGCGCTTCTTTGCCCGTTTTTGGGTCAGCGAAAGGTGGCCGGCCATTTTTTGACACTAGCACTGCGCCATCGAAGTGCAACATACGGGGTTTCACCGGGTGAAAGCGTCAAAAAAAAGATGCCTCATTTCTGACACACTAATGTTGCTACAACCCTTGTATTACGCGGCTTTTGACCGTTTATCGCTTTCTCGGAAAAGTTTTTCTGGCGCTGAATTTCCAGTAATTCGAACAGGGGCAAGCACTTGATGGCCATTGGCCCCCCAACACTGGGGGTGTCTTACCCTTTTTACATGTCAGTTTGCTGACACGCTTTTCCAAGGCTGGTCTATACCCCATTTGTGACTCTCATTTCTGATCTTTCCACCGGCTTACGAGGCACGCCAATATGGACGTGAGCGTATTTGGTACGGGCTATGTTGGCCTGATACAAGCAGCGGCACTGGCCGATGTCGGACATCGCGTCCTATGTGTCGACATCGATCCGAACAAGATCAAGCAACTGCAGCAAGCCGTACCGCCGATCAGCGAACCGGGCCTCTCGAGTACGCTGGAAGAAAACATCAAGGCCGGACGGTTGCTGTTCTCCACCCAGGCCAGCGATGCGGTCGAACACGGCGAGCTGATCTTCATCGCGGTGGGCACGCCGGCCGATGAGGACGGCTCCGCCGATCTGAGCCATGTGCTGACCGTAGCCCGGCAGATCGCCAGTTTCATGGAGGCCGATCGCACCCTGATCATCAAGTCCACAGTGCCAGTCGGAACCGCCGATCAGGTGGCGGCCACCGCCCGCCAGGAACTGCAACGGCGTGACAAGGGTTCGCTGGACGTGCGGGTCGTGTCCAACCCGGAGTTTCTCAAGGAAGGCAGTGCCCTGGCCGATTGCATGCGCCCGGACCGGATCATCATCGGCACCGGCGACGACACCGCCCGCAGCCAGATGAGCGAACTGTACGCCCCCTTCTGCCGCAACCATGAAAAGCTCATGTTCATGGACAACCGCAGCGCCGAGCTGACCAAGTACGCGGCCAATGCGATGCTCGCTACCCGCATCAGCTTCATGAACGAACTGGCCAACCTCACCGAGCTGCTGGGGGCCGATATCGAAGCGGTGCGCAAGGGCATCGGCTCGGATCCGCGCATCGGTTACCACTTCATTTACCCCGGCTGCGGCTTCGGCGGCTCGTGCTTCCCCAAGGACCTGCGCGCCCTGCTGCACACCGCCGAACACAACGGCATGCCCCTGCGCCTGTTGCGCAGCGTCACCGACGTCAACGACAGCCAGCGCCACATCCTGTTCAGCAAACTCAAGGCGCAGTTCCCCCAGGGCCTGGCCGGCAAATCCATCGCCATCTGGGGCCTGGCGTTCAAGCCCAACACCGATGACATGCGTGAAGCGCCCAGCCGCTACCTGATGGACGCGTTGTGGGCCGAAGGCGCCAGCGTGCAGGCCTACGACCCGGAAGCCATGTCCGAGTGCCGGCGCCTCTATGGCTATCGCAATGATCTGCACCTGTGCGCCACCCGCGACGACACCCTGGAAGATGCCGATGCGCTGGTGATTTGCACTGAATGGAAAAACTTCCGCGTGGTGGATTTCGACCTGCTGGCCAGCAAGCTGCGCTCACGGGTGATCATCGACGGGCGCAACCTGTACAACCCCGAGCACGTCGCCGCCGCCGGCCTGCACTACAGTGGCATCGGCCTGCGCCATGTCGCGCCCGAGGTCTTGCGCCCATGAAGATCCTCGTGACCGGAGCCGCCGGATTCATTGGTGCCCACTGTGTGTTGCGGCTGTTGCGCGACGGGCATCAGGTGATCGGGCTGGACAACTTCAACGACTACTACGACCCGCAGCTCAAGCACGATCGCGTGCGCTGGGTACGGGAGCAGGCCGGCCCTTTCCAGCTCGATACGATTGACCTGGCCGATGCCGCGGCCATCGAGACCCTGTTTGCCCGCGAACAGCCGCACGTGGTGATCAACCTCGCGGCCCAGGCCGGGGTGCGTTATTCGCTGGACAATCCCCGGGCCTACCTCGACAGCAACCTCAATGGCTTCCTGAACATTCTGGAAAGCTGCCGCCGGCACCCGGTCCGGCACCTGGTCTACGCCTCGTCGAGTTCGGTGTACGGCGCCAACCAGCGCACGCCCTACTCGGTGCGTGACGGGGTGGATCATCCGCTGTCGCTGTACGCCGCGACCAAAAAAGCCAACGAGCTGATGGCCCACAGCTACAGCCACCTGTTCGGCATTCCCTGCACCGGCCTGCGCTTCTTCACGGTGTACGGTCCCTGGGGCCGGCCCGACATGTCACCGATCCAGTTTGCCCGGGCGATCAACGAAGGCACCCCACTGAAGCTGTTCAACCATGGCCAGCACCAGCGCGACTTCACCTACATCGACGACATCGTCGAAAGCATCGCCCGCCTGATCGATCGCGCCCCGCAGGCCGACCCGCAATGGGACCGCGATCAACCGGACCCGGCCAGCAGCATGGCGCCCTGGCGGATCTACAACATCGGCGGCCAGCACCCGGTGGAACTCAAGACCTACCTGGCACTGTTGGAAAAACACCTGGGACGCAAAGCCCGGGTCCAGTTGCTGCCCCTGCAACCGGGCGATGTGCTCAACACCTGCGCCGATGCCAGCGACCTGGCACGCGCCACCGGTTTCCAGCCACGTATCGAGCTGGATGAAGGACTCGGGCGCTTCGTTGCCTGGTTCCGCGACTACTACCCACTGCCTGTCGCCCATGCCGCTCGCGGCTCAAGCCTGTGGAGGACCGATTGATGACTGGACATGAAAAAGGCATACCGCTGCAACAGTTGCGCCGTGACAAACGCCTGGACCCCGACCAACGAATGCGCCTCGACGCCGCGATCCACATGCAGGGCCGCGGCTGGATGACAGGCCGTGACGGTGGCCGGCCATGGACCTTGTCGCGCACCAATCGCATCGTCGCCTGCCTGGGCGCACTGTCGATCCTGGTGCTGATGTCCCCGCTGCTGCTGGGCCTGGCGCTGGCGATCAAGCTGACCAGCCCGGGGCCGGTGATGTTCGTGCAAAAACGCACCGGTTACCGCGGGCGCATGTTCGGCATGTTCAAGTTCCGCACCATGGTGGCCAACGCCGAAGAACTCAAGGAGTCGCTGCGCCACCTGAACAAGCACGGTGCCGACGCCATCGACTTCAAGATCGACAAGGACCCGCGCATCACCGGCATCGGCGGCTTCCTGCGCCGCACCAGCCTCGATGAGCTGCCCAACCTGATCAACGTAGTGACCGGCGACATGCGCCTGGTCGGCCCACGGCCCACCTCGTTCAACGCCTATCGCTACAAGGACAATCATTTGGCGCGCCTGAGCATCTACCCCGGCATGACCGGCCTGTGGCAGATCTCCGGGCGCAGCAATATCGACTTCGACCAGCGCGTTGAGTTGGACCTCAGCTATATCGCCGAGCAGAGCCTGCTGCTTGATCTGAAGATCCTGTTGAAAACCCCCTTCAAAGTATTCAGCGGCCACGGAGCAAGCTAATGGACGGTTCAACTGCAAAGAGTCTCAGCATCGCCAACCCCAGCGAATCGAACCTGGCTTCGACCGTGCTCGATCAGGATCTGCGCATCCTGTTCATCACCGCCGCCAACCCCGGCGCAGGCACGACCACCAGCGCCCTGGCGCTGGCCAGCCAACTGGCGCAAATGAGCAGCGGCCAGGTGCTGCTGGTGGACGCCAGCCAGTCGACGACCAACCTCACCCAGCAGCTTGGGTTAACCAAAGAACGCGGTTTGCGCGACCTGCTGTTCAACACCCAGAGCCCGCCGCTGTTGCAGGACTGCGTGGTGGACGTGTCGAGCCTGCCGTTTCACGTGCTGCCCAACGGGCGATTTGCCCGGGGCAACGAGCACCTGACCCCGGAGATTCTGGGACCGTTGCTCGACCAGCTCGGCAGCCGTTATCGATTCGTGGTGATTGACGGAGACGCGGTGTATTCGGCCGCCGACACCCTGGTCATCAGCACTCAGGTCGATGGCGTGATCATGGTCGTGCGTGCCGAGGACACCCGCTGGGAAGTGGCCCAGGCCGCCGTGCAGCGCCTGACCCAGGCCGGGGCGAAACTGGTCGGCAGCGTCTTCAATCGGCGCAAGTACTACATGCCCAAGTGGCTCTACAAAAACCTGTAACGCAACCGCAAGAAGGATGACGCCATGAACGCCAAAATGCTTGTCCTGCTGTTGCTGCCGCTTGCAGGTTGCACCAGCACTTCCGACACCCAGAACATGCCGGTCAATATCCTCACGGCCTCGCCGGCCAACGCCCAGGCCACCGACATGCCCAAGGTCGAACAGACCCTGCGCCCACAGGACGTGCTGGACGTGATCTTCCACATCAGCACCAGCGGCTCGGATGCCTACCGCATTCAGTCCGGTGACCAGATCGGCCTGAACTTCACCGCCGCCAGCCAGCTCAACGGCAATCAGCTGGTACTGCCCGATGGCAGCATCGAACTGCCGGGCGCCAACACCTCGGTGAAAATCGCCGGTATGACCTCCGAGCAGGCACGGGAGGAAATCCAGCGCGCCTATCAACGCAAGCAATTGTTCCAGCCCAACCGCAATCAGCTGACCGTGCAGATCATCAGCCCGCTGACCAACGAGCAGAACCTGAAAAACGCGCTGAACCACCCGGCCACCGGCATGAGCCGCGAGATCACCGTGGGCACCGACGGCTACGCCAGTTTCCCCGAGATCGGCGCCGTGCCGCTGCAAGGCATGACCGTCAATCAACTGGAAACCTTCCTCAACAAACGCTACGCGCAACTGCCGGGCAGGATGACGGTGGACGTGCTGCTCAAGTCCACCGCCGGCAACGAGATCTATGTGCTGGGCGAAGTCGGACAGCCCGGCTCCTACCCGATCCGCCGCCCGGTCTCGGTGCTCGAAGCCCTGACCCTGGCCCGGGGTTCGAACGTCAAGGCGCGCCTGGATTCGGTGGTGATCATGCGGCGCAACGGCAACCAGGTCCAGGCCCAGCGCTACGACGTGGAAAAAGCCCTGGCCGGCGATGCCTCGCAGATCGCCTATCTGCAACCGGACGACATGCTCTACGTGCCCAAGAC
Organism: Pseudomonas sp. KK4; assembly: GCF_001984065.1. GTDB lineage: Bacteria > Pseudomonadota > Gammaproteobacteria > Pseudomonadales > Pseudomonadaceae > Aquipseudomonas. The sequence goes on along the minus strand of NZ_LYVP01000128.1, from coordinate 2,638 downwards.
CAAGCTGGCCAGCGCCGGCGACCTGGCGCGACAACTGGCCGACGTGGTGTTGTTCCAGGGCGTGGGCTTCAGCTTCGGCTACCGCGTCGACAACAAAGACAGCAGCAACTGACCCTCAGGTGACCCGCCATGAACCCAAAGGAAAACTACCTGCACGAGTTCTTCAGGATCTTTTTCGCCAACAAACAAATGGTGAAACGAGTATTCCTGGTCTTTGCAGTGATCGCCCTGGTCTTGCCGCTGGTGCTCAAACAGAGCTTCGATATCACCGCGCAGGTGATCGTGCAATCCAAGAAACTCTCACAGGGTGACGCCACCACGTCGCTGAATCAGGAGAACGCGCAATTCATTCCGCCGTCGCTGGCGGACATGGAAACCGAGAGCAATATTCTGCGTTCGCCGGCGTTGATTCGCCAGACCATCAGCGAGCTGCGGGACAAAGGTGAGTACACCCCGCCTGTCAGCCTTCTCAAGAAACTGGTCGCCCAGCCTTTCAAAACATACGTCAGCACACCGCTGCGAGAACACGTCATCAACCCGATGAAGGCCGCGTTGGGCATGGAGACCGACCCGGTGCGTGACACCACGCTCGATGGCTTGACCCAGGAGGCCATCGACAGCCTGAAGATCGAAACCCTGCCCGGCTCCAACGTGATCTCGATCATCTACAGCTTCCCCGATCCGGCACAAGGCACCCGGTTTGTCGCGTCGCTGTTGCAGAACTACCTGGTCAGCCGTCAGGCGCTGCAATCGATCGACCTTCCGCAGAGCTTCTACGAAACCAAGAAAACCCAATACCAGGTGCGCCTCAACGGCCTGGAAGACGAGCGCCAGACCTTGCTCGGTGCCGTCGGCTCGTCCGATCCCAAGGAAGAGATCACCTTCCGCCTCAACGCCATCAACACCGAGGAGCAGGCACTCAACCTGTACCGCGATCGCCTGCTGCAAAGCCAACGCTGGCTCGATTACCTGAAAACCAGCCTGGCCGCCGCCAAGGACAACAAGCTCAACGACTACACCTTCCCCTACACCTTCACCACCACCGTGGACAACGTGGCGTTTGAAGATCGCGAGATCAAGCAGATGGGTGAGGCGCTGACCGCCCAGGTCAGCCGCTATATGAACGACCTGGCGATCTTCCAGCCCGGCAGTGAGCCGATGCTGTTGACCCGCGAGCAAATCGCCCGCACCCGTCAGCAGTTCCTCAAGGTGGTGAGCAACCGGATTCAGGAGCGCACCAACGACCTGGCGATTGTCAGCTCGGTGATCGACCAGAAGACCGCGCGCATCGCCGAATTCAAGGACCGTATCCATCAGTTGCAGGAAACCCAGAGCAAGCTGCGCCAACTGGACACCGAGATCGATGCCCTGCATGCAGCGTTCTCTACCTATGCCCAACGCTTCGCCGAAAGCAGCACCGCCCGCTCGCTGGACAACGACCTGTCCAACGCCCGGGTCCTGAGCCCACCCTTCGAGCCCACCGAAGCGGCGTTTCCAAAACCGCTGTTGATCATCCCGTTCGGGCTGTTCACCGGTCTGCTGCTGGCGATTGCCCTGGTCTACGTGCGTGAGTTCTTCGATCACCGCTTCAAGGCGCCGGCGCAAATCACCCACGAATTGGGCCTGCCGGTGCTGCTGGTGATCAACGATCAGAACGCCGAGCCGGGCAACCCGCACAAGAACTGGAGCGTGCCGGGGTTCGTCCATTGGGTACGCAATTGAACGCGCCCCTGCCCTCGGAGCACGGCAAACCTTCGCTGCCGATCATTCATTTGCTCAGCAGTGGCGGGTTCTACGGTGCCGAGCGGATGTTGCTCGACCACTGCCTGGCGACGCCAGGGCAGCATCAGGTGCTGTTTCTCAATGCACCGTATGAGCTGCTCGCACGGTTTCGCGAGGCCGGGGTGGACTGTCGCGGTTGCACCGGGCTGGGGGCGTTGCTGGCGCATTTGCGTCAGCGGCGGGCCGAGCGGCCGCTGCTCAACGCGCACAATTTCAAGGGCCTGTTGTTCGGTTGGGTCGGCGCAACCCTGTTGCGCCTGCCCCTGGTGATCACCCAGCACGGTTTCACCCCGCGCAGCCGCAAGCAGAAGTTCTACACCTGGCTGAGCCTGCAGCTGTGCCGCACCGCGGTGGTCAATCGGGTGGTGTGCGTCGCCGAGAGCATCGCCACGCTGTGCCGTCAGGCCAGCGTGCGGGCCGAGAAGCTGCAGGTGATTCCCAATGGTTTGCCGGCACTGGAGCAAGGGGAGGGACTGCTACGCAGCCCAACGGGGATAAATCCCCTCACCACACGCTGGCTGGCCGGTTACGTCGGGCGCTTGAGCCGTGAAAAAGGCCCCGACCTGTTTCTCGATGCGCTGATTGCGCTGTGCCGGCAGTACCCGCAACTGGATGCGGTGATGCTTGGCGACGGCCCGGAGCGCGACAGCCTGCTGGCGCGCATCCACGAGGCCGGGTTGCAGGGGCGCATCCGTTTGCCGGGCTACCAGGTCGACATGGCCCCCTGGTGGCGGCAACTCGACGCACTGGTGATCAGCTCGCGCACCGAGGGCACGCCGATGATTCTGCTCGAAGCCATGCAGGCCGGGGTCCCGGTGGTGGCGTTCGGTGTCGGCGGGATTCCCGATGTACTGCA
>NZ_LYVP01000127.1 GCF_001984065.1 Pseudomonas sp. KK4 | reverse complement strand
ACTTTAATGCCATCTGACACTCCGCCTTCGCGAGCAAGCCCGCTCCCACAGTGGCACGTGGCGTTATTTAACGGCCGACACCCGCCACACCTTGTTCCCCACATCATCGGCCACCAGCAGGCCACCCTGCTGATCGATCACCACACCCACCGGCCGGCCCATGGCCTTTTCATCGTCATTGAGAAAACCCGTCAGCACATCAACCGGCTGCCCGTTCGGCTTGCCGGCGCTGAACGGCACGAAAATCACTTTGTAGCCACTGTGCGGCTTGCGGTTCCAGGAGCCGTGTTGGCCGATGAAGGCGCCTTCCTTGAATTGCGCCGGCAAAGTGTTGCCTTCAGCGAATGTCAGACCCAGCGACGCGGTATGCGGGCCCACCGCATAGTCCGGCGCAATTGCCTTGGCCACCAGGCCAGGGTTTTGCGGCTCGACGCGCACATCGACATGCTGACCGTAGTAGCTGAAAGGCCAGCCATAAAACCCACCATCCTTCACGGAGGTAATGTAGTCCGGCACCAGGTCGCTGCCGATTTCATCCCGCTCGTTGACCGCGGTCCACAGCGCACCGCTCGCCGGTTCCCAGGCCAGGCCATTGGGGTTGCGAATCCCGGAAGCAAAGATCCGATGGTTACCGGTAGCGCGATCCACTTCCCAGATCGCCGCGCGCCCCTCTTCCTGGTCCAGACCGTTCTCGCCGACGTTACTGTTGGAACCGACGGTGACGTACAGCTTGCTGCCGTCCTTGCTGGCGATCACGTTTTTCGTCCAGTGGTGATTCAGCGTGCCACCGGGCAGGTCGACCACTTTGATCGGCTGCGACTTGATCGCCGTGTCACCGTTTTCATAGTGGAAGCGCAGCAAGCGATCGGTGTCGGCGACATACAGGTCATTGCCCACCAGCGTCATGCCGAAAGGCGAATTCAGGTTTTCAAGAAACACCGTACGAGTTTCGGCGATGCCGTCATGGTCGGTATCGCGCAGCAGCGTGATGCGGTTGGGGCTTGGCGTACCGGCACCGGCGCGGCCCATGACTTTCTTGGTGATCCAGCCCTTGATGCCCTTGTTGTCATCGGGCTTGGGCGGGGCGTTGGTCTCTGCGACCAGAATGTCGCCATTGGGCAGTACATAGAGCCAGCGCGGGTGATCGAGATTTTCGGCAAAGGCCGCCACCTGAGTGCCGCTGGCCGCAACCGGTTTGGCGCCATCCGGCCAGCCGATGGCCGGGGCGATATTCATCGTCGGGAACAGGGTCTTGTTCGGCTCCGGCAGCTTGGGCGAAGGACCGGTGCCGTCAGAGACTTGCAGGCTGGAGGTTTCACCGCAGGCGGCGAGCCCGCAGGCGAGAGCGAGGACGAGAACGTGCTGAGGCTTGCGCATACTGATCTTCCCTATAAATGCATGGACCTGATCAGTAGAGAAGCGCAAGCCTGCGATGGTTCAACGGTCAGCCACGAGCCTCCTTGAGCAGCACTGCGATGCCGGGGTGATAGTGGCCCGCTTCGTCACGCAACTTGCGATAGGCATAGGGGAAGTACCAGGCCACGGCGCAGCTGTTTTCCTTTTGCAGGTCATCGACCATGTCCTGCAATTCCTCGGGGGTGGCGCCGTGCTGGGTCTTCTGCGGAGCCACGAACAGACAGCCCAGCTTCAGGTCGCTGGCGTAGCTGATTTGTCGGGCTGCGCCGGTGATGTCCTGCAAGGCCTGTGTCAGGTGCAGGCTGTTGACCCTTGGCCAGCGTTGCGTGGCCTGTAGCCAGGCGCGGGCTTCGGACGTGGCGATGAACAGGTCGGCGCGGGCGTTGCGCTCACCTTCTTCGATCTGTTTGCGGGTGGGCGATTGTTGCAGGGTGACCATCTCGGCCATCCAGGCGGCGGCATTGAGCAAGCCGAGATTGGCCTTTTCATCGAGCCAGTAGGGTGTTTCACCGTCACCGCGTACGGCGTTGTAGCGGTCGATACAGTCAAACCAGCGTTCCAGCGCCGGGCGCAGGAATTCCAGCTTCGGATTGCTGATGATCATGCCTTGCATGGGGCTCACCCTTGTTATTGTGTTTGTGGGTTATGGCTCTTTGATATCACCGTGATCAGTGTGGCACAAGATTGGCGCCGGAATATTGGGCGCCAGTCGATATTCCTGCACCGGGCGCCCGGCTTTAATTGACGCTCCACCCCCAACCCTCTAACCTTCGCCGCTTGTTTCAGGTGCTCTGTGGCATGTGTCGACAGAGTGAAACAGGGAAGCCGGTGAGTGGCCGATGCAATGCATCGAAGGCTTGCGATCCCGGCGCTGCCCCCGCAACGGTAAATGAGTGAACGCTGCGTCTTGAGCCACTGTGTCGACGACATGGGAAGGCGCGCAGCCAGGCCAACGCCGCTCATGAGCCCGGAGACCGGCCTGATCCATCCAAGCGGCATCACGGTGGGCGATGCCAGGCTTCTTGCCATCTATTGTTGTGCCTGCCCGCCGTTATTCCTGCCTCAACGGAGAGCTCCCCATGACTGATACCCCTGATCGTGACGAACGTCATCTGGCGCGCATGCTGCGCAAGAAAGCCGTGATCGACGAGCGCATCGCCAATTCCCCCAACGAATGCGGCCTGCTGCTGGTGCTGACCGGCAACGGCAAGGGCAAGAGCAGTTCGGCGTTCGGCATGCTCGCCCGCTCCATGGGCCATGGCATGCAGTGCGGGGTGGTGCAGTTCATCAAGGGGCGCAACAGCACCGGCGAAGAACTGTTCTTCCGGCGCTTTCCCGAGCAGGTGCGTTTTCACGTGATGGGCGAGGGCTTTACCTGGGAAACCCAGGACCGTCAGCGTGACATCGCCGCCGCTGAAGCCGCCTGGGCGGTTTCCCAGCAACTGCTGCGCGATCCGTCCATCGGTCTGGTGGTGCTGGATGAACTGAACATCGCCCTCAAGCACGGCTACCTCGATCTCGATCAGGTGCTCAGTGACTTGCAGGCGCGTCCGCCGATGCAGCACGTGGTGGTCACCGGTCGCGGCGCCAAGCCGGAAATGATCGAACTGGCCGACACCGTCACCGAAATGGGCATGATCAAGCACGCCTTCCAGGCCGGGATCAAAGCGCAGAAAGGCGTCGAGCTGTGAATCAACCTCGTCACTGCCCGGCGGTTCTGATCGCCGCGCCGGCTTCCGGTCAGGGCAAGACCACTGTCACCGCCGCGCTGGCCCGTTTGCATCGCAATCAGGGACGCAGGGTCCGAGTGTTCAAATGCGGCCCGGACTTTCTCGACCCGATGATTCTCGAGCGCGCCAGTGGTGCGCCGGTGTATCAACTGGACATGTGGATGGTCGGCGAGCAGGAAAGCCGTCGGCTGTTGTGGGAGGCCGCAGGCGAAGCCGACCTGATTCTGATCGAAGGGGTGATGGGACTGTTCGACGGCACGCCGTCCAGTGCGGACCTGGCGCGGCACTTCGGCGTGCCGGTGCTCGGTGTCATCGATGGCACCGCCATGGCCCAGACCTTTGGCGCACTGGCCTTGGGCCTGGCGCGCTACCAGCCGGACCTGCCGTTTGCCGGGGTGCTGGCCAATCGCGTGGGTACGCTGCGACACGCACAGTTGCTCGAAGGCAGCCTCACCGAAGGCCTGCGCTGGTACGGCGCCTTGTCCCGGGAAACCGGGATCGAATTGCCGAGCCGCCACCTCGGTCTGGTGCAGGCCAGCGAGTTGAACGACCTCGACCTGCGCCTGGATGCGGCGGCCGATGCCTTGGCCAGCAGTTGCGAAGTCGCGTTGCCGCCGGCGGTAGAGTTCGCGGCCCCGGATGTGATCGCTGCCGAGCCGTTGTTGGCCGGCGTGCGCATTGCCGTTGCCCGGGACGAAGCCTTTGCCTTTACCTATGGCGCCAGCCTCGATCTATTGAGGGCGATGGGCGCCGAACTGCGGTTTTTCTCGCCGATTCGCGATGCGGATTTGCCCGAAGCCGACAGCCTGTATCTGCCCGGTGGTTATCCGGAATTGCACCATGTGGCGCTGGCGCAAAACACGTCGATGCTCGAGGCGATTCGCGCCCATCACGCCGCCGGCAAACCGTTGCTGGCCGAATGTGGCGGCATGCTCTACCTGCTCGATTCGCTGACCGATGTCGAAGGCACTCGTGCAGAACTGGTCGGGCTGCTCAATGGCGATGCAGTGATGCAGAAACGCCTCGCTGCGCTGGCCTTGCAAGCGGTTGAACTGCCGGAAGGTTCGCTGCGCGGACACACCTACCACCACTCGCTGACCACCACTGAGTTGACGCCGATTGCCCGTGGCTTGAGTCCTAACGGCGGGCGCGGGGCGGAGGCGGTTTTCCGTGAGGGGCGGATGACGGCGTCGTATGTGCATTTTTATTTTCCGTCGAATCCGGCCGCGATCGCCGCGCTTTTTGCGCCTGACCTTGAGGGCGCCTTCGCGAGCAAGCCCGCTCTCACATTGGATCACCTGACCCCTGTGGGAGCGGGCTTGCTCGCGAAGCGGCCATGACAGACAACGCATTCAGCCAGGCCGAGCGCGATGCTGTTTATCGAGCCATCGCAGAACGCCGCGACATGCGCCACTTCAGTGGCGGCACGGTCGAGCCCGAACTGCTCCAGCGCCTGCTCGAAGCCGCGCACCAGGCACCCAGCGTTGGCTTGATGCAGCCTTGGCGCTTCATCCGCATCAGCGACCGAGCCCTGCGCGGCAAGATCCAGGCGCTGGTGGAGGATGAGCGCGTCCGCACCGCCGAAGCCCTCGGCGAGCGCACTGACGAATTCATGCAGCTCAAGGTCGAAGGCATCAATGATTGCGCCGAGGTGCTGGTGGCCGCGCTGATGGATGACCGTGAGCGTCATATCTTCGGCCGTCGAACCTTGCCGGAAATGGACATGGCGTCGTTGTCCTGCGCGATCCAGAACCTGTGGCTGGCGTCCCGCGCCGAAGGGTTGGGCATGGGCTGGGTGTCGCTGTTCGAGCCGCAGGCGCTGGCCGACCTGCTGGGCTTGCCCGTCGGGGCAAAACCTTTGGCGGTTCTGTGCCTGGGACCAGTGAAAGCGTTTTACCCGGCACCGATGCTGGTGCTCGAAGGCTGGGCGCAGGAGCGTCCGTTGAACGAATTGTTATACGAAAATTATTGGGGAGTGCATCCATGAGTGTGGCGTTGTTGAGTGTCGCCGCCGTGGCGCTGGATGCGCTGCTGGGCGAACCCAAACGCTGGCATCCGCTGGTGGCGTTCGGCCGTTTTGCTGATCGCATCGAACAACGTTTCAACGCGGGCGGTCGCGGCTGGCGCAGCCATGGCGTCACCGCGTGGGTGATCGCGGTGCTGCCGTTGACGCTGCTGGCCACGGCGTTTTCCTGGGCGCCTTATGTCGGCTGGGTGGTCGAGATTCTCGCACTTTATTGCGCCCTCGGCATGCGCAGCCTCGGCGAGCATGTCACCCCTGTAGCCACAGCCTTGCGCAGCGACGACCTGGAAGCGGCACGCAGCCGCGTCAGTTATCTGGTCAGCCGTAAAACCAGCGAGCTGGATAAAACCGAAGTGGCCCGCGCCGCCACCGAGTCGGTGCTGGAGAATGGCAGCGACGCGGTGTTCGCTGCCCTGTTCTGGTTTGCCGTGGCTGGCGCGCCGGGCGTGGTGCTCTATCGTCTGAGCAATACCCTGGATGCCATGTGGGGTTATCGCAATGAACGCTTCGAGCGTTTCGGCTGGGCGGCGGCGAAGATCGACGACGTGCTCAATTACATCCCCGCGCGCCTGGTGGCATTGACTTACGCGCTGTTGGGCAAGACCCGACTGGCCCTGAAATGCTGGCGTACACAAGGCCCGACCTGGGACAGCCCCAATGCCGGGCCAGTGATGGCGGCCGGCGCCGGTGCGCTGGGTGTCGAATTGGGCGGTCCGGCGATTTATCACGGCGAACTGCATGAGCGTCCTCAATTGGGTGAAGGCATCCCGGCAGACGCGGACGCCATCGACCGCGGCTGGCAATTGGTCCAGCGCGGGGTATGGTTATGGCTGCTGATTCTCTGCGTGGGGGCTGAATTTTATGCTTGAGCACGGTGGCCGGTTGCGCAAGGCGGCGCTCGAATACGGCATCGACGAAGCCGATTGGCTGGACCTGTCCAGCGGCCTGGCGCCCTGGCCGTTTCCGGTACCGGATATTCCATTGCGGGCCTGGGCGCGCTTGCCGGAAACCGACGATGGGCTGGAGCAGGCCGCTTGCGATTATTACGGCACCTTGCAGGCGTTGCCGGTGGCCGGTTCACAAATGGCCATCCAGTTGCTGCCGCGATTGCGCCGCGCTGGCAAGGTGGGGGTGCTGTCGCCCTGTTACGCCGAGCACGCCGAAGCCTGGCGCCGCAACGGTTACATCGTGCGCGAAGTGCTGGAGCAGGAAGTCGATTTCTTCGTCGACAGCCTCGACGTACTGGTGGTGGTCAACCCGAACAATCCCACAGGCCTGAGCCTGACCCCCGCCCGCTTGCTCGACTGGCATGGACGGCTGGCCCAGCGCGGCGGCTGGCTGGTGGTGGACGAAGCGTTCATGGACAACACTCCGAATCTGAGCGTGGCGCCGTTTGCCCATCAGGTCGGTTTGATCGTGCTGCGCTCCTTCGGCAAGTTTTTTGGCCTGGCCGGGGTACGCCTGGGTTTTGTCTTGGCCGAGCGCAAGTTGCTCAAGCTGCTCGCCGAACAGGTCGGCCCCTGGGCCGTCAGCGGTCCGACCCGGGTGGTGGGGCAGGCTTGCCTGCGCGATACCGATGGGCATGCACGGCAACGGGCGCGGGCCGAGGAGGCCAGTGAACGGCTGGCAACCTTGCTCGAGCTGCAGGGCTTCAAGCCCCAGGGGGGTTGTGCCTTGTTCCAGTGGCTGGTCACCGAACGCGCCGAAGCACTTTACGAGTTCATGGCCCGGCGCGGCATTCTGCTGCGCCTGTTCAGCCAGACCGGCAGCCTGCGTTTTGGCCTGCCGGGTGATGACGCCGATTGGGCGCGCCTGACAGCCGCCTTCGAAGCCTTTGCCAGGGACGCTTCATGAGTACGTTGATGGTGCAGGGCACCACCTCCGACGCCGGTAAAAGCACGCTGGTGACGGCGCTGTGTCGCTGGGTCACCCGTCAGGGCATCAGCGTCGTGCCGTTCAAGCCACAGAACATGGCGCTCAACAGCGCGGTAACGGCGGACGGTGGCGAAATCGGCCGCGCCCAGGCGGTCCAGGCCCAGGCGGCTTTCCTCGAACCGCACACCGACATGAACCCGGTGCTGCTAAAACCCAACAGCGACACCGGCGCCCAGGTGATCATCCATGGCCGCGCCGTCACCACCATGAACGCCGTGGCCTATCACGACTACAAGGCCATCGCCATGCAGGCCGTGCTGGCCTCCCATGCCCGCTTGAGCGCGGCTTATCCATTAGTGATGGTCGAGGGCGCGGGCTCACCGGCGGAGATCAACCTGCGTGCCGGCGACATCGCCAACATGGGCTTTGCCGAAGCGGTGGACTGCCCGGTGGTGTTGATTGCCGACATCAACCGCGGTGGAGTGTTCGCCCATCTGGTGGGCACGCTGGAACTGCTGTCGCCCAGCGAACAGGCGCGGGTCAAGGGCTTCATCATCAACCGTTTTCGCGGCGACATCGCTTTGCTGCAACCGGGCCTGGACTGGCTGGAGCAGCGCACCGGCAAACCGGTGATTGGCGTGCTGCCCTACGTGATGGACCTGCACCTGGAGGCCGAGGACGGCATCGATCAGCGCCAGATCGACAAGGCCGATCAGGTACTGAAAGTGGTGGTGCCGGTGCTGCCGCGCATCAGCAATCACACCGATTTCGACCCGTTGCGCCTGCACCCGCAGGTCGATCTGCAATTCGTCGGTCCCGGGCAGGCGATTCCTGCGGCGGACCTGATCATTCTTCCCGGTTCGAAAAGCGTACGCAGCGACCTCACGTATCTGCGGGCCAACGGCTGGGAAACTGCGATCAATCGTCATCTGCGCTACGGTGGCAAAGTGCTGGGGATTTGCGGCGGCCTGCAGATGCTTGGCCAACAGGTGCACGACCCGCTGGGCCTTGAGGGCGCGGCCGGTTCCAGTGCCGGACTGGGTTTGCTGGCGTTTGACACGACGCTTGAGCAGGAGAAGCAACTGCGCAATGTGCGTGGGCGTCTGGTCCTCGAGGATGCGCAGGTCAGTGGCTATGAAATCCACGCTGGCGTGACGACCGGCGCGGCTCTGGAAAACCCGGCGGTGCAGCTCGATGATGGCCGTTGCGACGGCGCACACAGCTGCGACGGGCAGATTTTCGGCACCTACTTGCATGGCCTGTTCGAATCCCCGGCGGCGTGCAGTGCGTTGTTGCGCTGGGCGGGGTTGCGGGATGTGCAAGCGGTGGATTACCACGGCTTGCGCGAGCGGGATATCGAGCGGTTGGCGGATCTGGTGGAGAAGCATCTGGACACCGGACTGTTGCGTGAGCTCTGTGGGATTTGAGGTGAGGGTTCTGGCCTTTTCGCGAGCAAGCCCGCTCCCACAGAGGTTGTATTCACCGCCGATCAAGAGTGGGAGCGGGCTTGCTCGCGAAGACGGCAGCGGCCACACCCAAGCATTCAGGAAATGAACACATGCTCCAACTGATCCTCGGCGGCGCTCGCTCCGGCAAAAGTCGCCTGGCCGAGAAGCTCGCAAGCGACAGCGCCCTGGCCGTCACCTACATCGCCACCAGCCAACCCCTGGACGGCGAAATGAACCACCGCATCGCCCATCACCGCGCCCGGCGCCCGGCCGACTGGGCGCTGATCGAAGAGCCTCTCGAACTGGCGCGCGTCCTGCGGGAAAACGCCCGCGCCGATCGCTGCCTGCTGGTCGATTGCCTGACTCTGTGGCTGACCAACTTGCTGATGCTCGACGACGCCGAGCGCCTCGCCGCCGAGCGCGATGCCTTGCTGCAATGCCTGGCGTCGTTGCCGGGAGAAATCATTTTTGTCAGCAACGAGACCGGAATGGGTGTCGTGCCGCTGGGCGAATTGACTCGCCGCTATGTCGATGAAGCCGGTTGGCTGCATCAAGCTCTGGCCGAGGGGTGTCAGCGTGTCGTCCTGACCGTCGCCGGCCTGCCCCTGACTCTGAAAGGAACCGCGTTATGACTCAATCCTGGTGGCAGAACCCGTGCAAGCCGATCGATGCCCATGTCGTGGAGCAAGCGCAGGCCCGGCAGCAGCAACTGACCAAACCGGCCGGCTCCCTCGGCCAACTGGAATCGCTGGCGGTGCAATTGGCCGGGATGCAGGGGCAAATCAAACCGAGCCTGGCGCAGGTCTGGATCGCGATTTTTGCCGGTGACCATGGCGTAGTGGCTGAAGGGGTGTCGGCGTTTCCTCAAGAGGTCACCGGGCAGATGCTGCACAACTTCGTTACCGGCGGTGCGGCGATCAGCGTGCTGGCGCGGCAGTTGGGGGCTTCGCTTGAAGTGGTGGATCTGGGGACGGTTACGCCGTCGTTGAACCTGCCGGGTGTGCGTCACTTGAACGTCGGCCCGGGCACGACGAATTTCGTGCAGGGTCCGGCCATGAGCGCCGCCCAGGGCGAACTCGCCCTTCAGGCCGGTCGCGACAGCGTGCTGCGGGCGAAAGCGGACGGCGCGCAGTTGTTCATCGGCGGCGAGATGGGCATCGGCAACACCACGGCCGCCAGTGCGTTGGCCTGTGCATTGCTGGATTGCCCGGTGGTGCACCTGACCGGGCCCGGCACCGGATTGAACGCGGCGGGCGTCAACCACAAGGCCGAAGTCATCGAGCGCGCGCTGGCCTTGCACAGTGCCCAGCGTGGCGATGCGCTGCAAACCCTGTTCAACCTCGGCGGTTTTGAAATCGCAGCATTGGTCGGCGCTTATCTGGCCTGTGCGCAGGAAGGCATCGCGGTGCTGGTGGACGGCTTTATCTGCAGCGTCGCGGCGCTGGTCGCGGTGCGTCTGAATCCGCAAGCTCGGCAGTGGTTGTTGTTCGGCCATCGCGGCGCCGAGCCGGGGCATCGGCATGTGCTGGAAACCCTGAGCGCCGAGCCGCTGCTCGATCTCGGTTTACGCCTGGGCGAGGGCAGCGGGGCGGCGCTGGCGGTACCGCTGTTGCGTCTGGCTTGCGACCTGCACGGGCAGATGGCGACTTTCGCTGAAGCGGCGGTGGCGGATCGTCCGGCATGACCTTGCATCTGGATCTGCTGCGCCACGGTGAAACCGAACTTGGCGGCGGCCTGCGCGGCAGCCTCGACGATGCGCTGACCGAAAAGGGCTGGCAGCAGATGCGTGCAGCGGTGATGGAGCGGGGGCCGTGGGACAGATTGGTCAGCTCGCCGTTGCAGCGATGCGCGCGGTTCGCCGAGGAACTCGCCGGGCAATTGGCCTTGCCGTTGGCGTTCGATCGCGACCTGCAGGAACTGCACTTCGGCGCGTGGGAAGGGCAAAGCGCTGCGCAGTTGATGGAAACGGACGCTGACGCTTTGGGGAAGTTCTGGGCCGATCCTTATTCCTTCACCCCGCCTCAGGGTGAGCCGGTGGCGCAGTTTTCAGTGCGGGTGCTGACCGCCGTGGCGCGATTGCAGGCAACGTACGCCGGCCAGCGGGTGCTGCTGATCAGCCATGGTGGCGTCATGCGTTTACTGCTGGCCCAGGCGCGGGGCCTGCCCCGTGAGCAGTTGCTCAATGTCGAGGTGGGTCATGGGGCGCTGTTCTCGTTGTCGGTCGAGTCCGATGGTCTCTTGAGGGAAGGGCGCTGAACATGCTGCCGTTCTGGATCGCCCTGCAATTTCTCAGCAGCCTGCCGATCCGGCTGCCGGGCATGCCACAACCCCAGGAACTGGGCCGTTCGCTGCTGTTTTACCCACTGGTGGGTGTGCTGTTTGGCGTGATTTTGTGGGCACTGAACTGGGTCTTGCTGGGGACACCGCTGTTGCTGCATGCCGCGTTGTTGCTGACGGGGTGGGTATTGCTCAGCGGCGCACTGCACCTCGATGGCCTGGCCGACAGTGCCGATGCCTGGCTGGGTGGTTTTGGTGACCGTGAACGGACGCTGACCATTATGAAAGACCCGCGCAGCGGGCCGAGCGCGGTGGTCGTGCTGGTGTTGGTGTTGCTGTTGAAATTCTGCGCATTGCTGGCATTGATCGAGCAGCACAATGCCGTTGCCCTGATCATCGTTCCGTTGCTGGGGCGCAGTGCGTTGTTGGGATTGTTCCTGACCACGCCCTATGTGCGTCCCGGTGGCCTGGGCCAGGCGTTGGCCGATCATCTGCCGCGTTCGGCCGGTAAGCAGGTGTTGGTGGTCAGTGGGTTGGCCTGCGTGTTGATTGCCGGGCTCAGTGGTGCAATTGCCGTCGTGTTGGCGGTTCTGGTGTTCGTTTGGTCCAGGCACGCAATGATGCGGCGACTGGGCGGAACCACGGGCGACACGGCCGGGGCATTGCTGGAATTGCTGGAAATGACGCTGTTGGTTGGCCTGGCACTCACCCTGTAGGAGCGAGCTCGCTCGCGATGAGCGTCAACGAAGACGCAGGCTCCCTGCATGAACGCGGTGTGTTTGCGTTCATCGCGAGCGAGCTCGCTCCTAAAGGGTTCCGTGTAACATAAATTTGCATTCCATCAATCGCGGGTATATACACGCACCATGCTCGATTCCCAATGTTTATGCATCAACCTGCGTCGCGCCGCCCGTGGCGTCAGCAGGCACTACGACGGCGCTCTCGACGGCTTCGGGATCAACGTTGCGCAGTATTCTTTGCTGTGCAATCTGCAGCGCCTGGATCAACCGAGCATTTCCACCCTGGCCGAGGCCATGGGCCTGGATCGCAGCACGCTGGGGCGCAATCTGCGGGTGCTGGAGGGCGAGGGTCTGGTGATGCTGGTGGAGGGCGAGGACATGCGCAATCGCATCGTGCGCCTGAGCGACGCCGGTGCCGAGCGCTTGAAAGCCGCGTTGCCTGCCTGGGAAGCCGCTCAGCAGCGGCTGGTGGATCGCCTGGGGACTGAAAAGCGCGAAACCTTGTTGAAGTTGTTGGACGAACTGGCGTGAGGCCGGTTCGTTCGATTTTAAGCGGGTATATACCCGCGACCGGAGAACAATAATGACATCGATGTGGCGTACATGCGGTTGGGTGCTGTTGGGGAGTGCGCTGATCCTGGCTTTGTCTCTGGGGGTGCGGCACGGCTTCGGTCTGTTCCTGGCACCGATGAGCGCCGAGTTCGGCTGGGGCCGTGAGGTCTTTGCCTTCGCCATCGCCCTGCAAAACCTGATCTGGGGCCTGGCGCAGCCGTTTACCGGGGCGCTGGCCGATCGTTTTGGCGCGGCGAAGGTGGTGCTCATCGGTGGCGTGCTGTACGCCCTGGGTTTGGTGTTCATGGGCATGTCCGATTCGGCGGCGACCCTGTCACTCAGCGCCGGCCTGCTGATCGGCCTCGGCCTCTCTGGCACCTCGTTCTCGGTGATCCTCGGCGTGGTCGGGCGCGCCGTGCCGCCGGAGAAACGCAGCATGGGCATGGGCATCGCCAGTGCCGCCGGTTCCTTCGGTCAGTTCGCCATGTTGCCCGGCACACTGGGGCTGATCGGCTGGCTCGGCTGGTCCACGGCCCTGCTGGCGCTGGGAATACTGGTGGCGCTGATCGTCCCGCTGGTGAGCATGCTCAAGGACAAACCCCTGCCGGTGCTGGGCCACGAGCAAACCTTGACCGAAGCCCTGCGCGAAGCCTGTTCCCATTCGGGGTTCTGGCTGCTGGCGTTCGGCTTTTTTGTCTGCGGTTTCCAGGTGGTGTTCATCGGCGTGCACTTGCCGGCGTACCTGGTGGACCAGCATCTGCCGGCGACCGTGGGTACGACGGTGCTGGCGCTGATCGGGCTGTTCAACATCTTCGGCACCTACACCGCCGGCTGGCTGGGTGGGCGCATGTCCAAGCCGCGGTTGCTCACCGGTTTGTATCTGTTGCGGGCGGTGGTGATCGGGTTGTTCCTGTGGGCGCCGGTCACCACCACGACCGCTTATCTGTTCGGCATGGCCATGGGCTTTTTGTGGCTGTCGACGGTGCCCTTGACCAACGGTACGGTCGCGACCTTGTTCGGTGTGCGAAACCTGTCCATGCTCGGTGGGATCGTGTTCCTGTTCCACCAGCTCGGCTCGTTCCTGGGCGGCTGGCTGGGCGGGGTGGTATATGACCGAACCGGGAGCTATGACTTGATCTGGCAGGTGGCGATTCTCTTGAGCCTGATGGCCGCCGCGTTGAACTGGCCGGTGCGCGAGCGCCCCGTGGCGCGCCTGCAATCGCAAATGAGCGCGACATGAACAGCCTGTGGCCGCGAATCACCGTGCTGGCTGTCTGTACCTTGCTGCTGGCCCTGGCATGGTGGGGCTGGCATCAGGGCGGGCTGGCCTTGATGCAGCTAGGTATGGGTGCCTGTTAGAGGCGCTTGCTAGCAGCAAGGCAGGGCGAGTAACGTCGACCTCGACACTGGCTCACAAGGAAGCACCGATATGCTGATGCGTTGGTTGGCCGTTCCTGCATTACTGGTGGCGTTTGGCGGATTGGCTCAAGCGGCTGACTGCCCGGCGCTGCTGCAAGGCTCGTTGCCCAAGTTGCGCGCCAATGAGTCCATCGATCTGTGCCAGCGCTTTGCCGGCAAGCCGCTGGTAGTGGTCAACACTGCCAGTTTCTGCGGCTTCGCACCGCAGTTCAAAAGCCTGGAGGCATTGAATCAGCGGTACAAGGATCAGGGGCTGGAGGTCATCGGTGTGCCGTCCAATGACTTCAAGCAGGAGTCCAAGGATGGCGCCGAGACTGCCAAGGTCTGTTATGTGAATTATGGCGTGACCTTCACCATGACTGATCCGCAGAACGTCCGCGGCGACGATGCCACCCATCTGTTCAAGGTGCTGGCCGAACAGAGCAGTGCGCCGAAGTGGAATTTCTACAAGTACGTGGTGGATCGTCAGGGTAAGGTGATCGCCAACTTCTCGAGCCTGACCAAGCCGGATGATCCGGAGTTTATCGAGGCGGTCGAGAAGGCTTTGGCGTCGCCGCCGTTGGCTTCGGCGCCCTGAGCTGTTGGACGTACCCGATCCCTGTGGGAGCGGGCTTGCTCGCGAAGGCGGCCTTCGGGCCGACCTGGCTGTTGTTGACTGGGCACATATCCGTTGCTGCGGTAACGGCCGCTTAGGGTTTCGCCCTTACGGCGAGTCACTTTTGACAAACGCCTCAAAAGTAACCAAAAACGCTTGCCCCGGCGTCCGGCCCCTCGCTAGGGCTCGGGGTTCCTTCGCTGCGGCATTCA
>NZ_LYVP01000126.1 GCF_001984065.1 Pseudomonas sp. KK4 | reverse complement strand
TGCGACGATTCGACTTGCTCGCGAAAGCGGTGTGTCAGGCAACAATGTTGTTGAATGATAAACCGCCTTCGCGAGCAAGCCCGCTCCTCCATTTGTTTGGGGTGACGGTCAGAGCTGCGGGCTTTCCTGTGGCGGCTTGGATTTGTCGATCCCCGGTACCACCAGTTTGCCCTCGGCCACCTGATCGCCTTCCAGCTGCGGCTGCGTGACCCAGGTCAGGATGTCGTAGTAGCGACGGATGTTCGCCACGAAATGCACCGGCTCGCCGCCGCGGGCGTAGCCGTAGCGGGTTTTGCTGTACCACTTCTTCTCCGACAGGCGGGGCAGGATCTTCTTCACGTCCAGCCACTTGTCCGGGTTCAGCCCTTCCTTGGCCGCCAGTTTGCGCGCGTCATCCAGGTGACCGCTGCCGACGTTGTAGGCCGCCAGGGCAAACCAGGTGCGATCCGGTTCCTGGATCGACTCGTCCAACTGATCCTTCATATAAGCCAGGTACTTGGCGCCGCCCATGATGCTCTGCTTGGGATCGAGGCGGTTGGACACGCCCATGGCCTGCGCGGTGTTCTGGGTCAGCATCATCAGGCCACGTACGCCGGTCTTGGACGTCACGGCCGGTTGCCACAGCGATTCCTGATAACCAATGGCCGCCAGCAGGCGCCAGTCGACCTTTTCTTTCTTGGCATAGGCCTTGAAGTGCTGTTCGTACTTGGGCAGGCGCTGTTGCAGGTGCTGGGCGAAGGTGGTGGCGCCCATGTAGCCGAGCACGTCGACGTGGCCGTAATAGCGGTCCTTGAGGCGCTGCAGGGTGCCGTTTTTCTTGACCTTGTCGAGGTACTCGTTGATTTCGTTGAGCAGGCTGTTGTCATCGCCCAACGCTACGGCCCAGCTCTGATTGCTGGCGTCGCCCAGGTCGAAGGCGACGCGGATGTTGGTGAAATACACCTGGTTCATCGCCACTTCGTTGGAGTCCACCAGGGTCAGGTCGATCTGACCTTCGTCCACCATGCGCAGCAGATCGACGACCTCGACCGCGTCCGACTCTTCGTATTCGATGCCGGGAAATTTCTGTTTCAGCTGCGCCAGCTGATCGGCGTGGGTGCTGCCCTTGAGCACCATGATCTTCTTGCCCACCAGATCCTTGGCGTCCGTGGGACGGGACTGGCCGTTGCGATAGATGATCTGCGGAGTGACTTCCAGGTAGGAGTGGGAGAAGCGCACCTGCTTCTTGCGTTCCTCGCTGCTGACCAGGCCGGCGGCCGCCAGGACCGGGCCGTTGGGCTTGCCGATCTGGTTGAACAGGTCGTCCAGGTTGTCGGCGGTCTCGATCTTGAGCTCCACCCCCAGATCGTCGGCGAAGCGCTTCACCAGCTCGTATTCGAAGCCGGTTTCACCGTTGCGATCCTGAAAATAGGTGGCGGGGCTGTTTCGGGTGACCACCCGCAGCACACCATCCTCCTTTACGCGCTCGAGGGTGTTGGGTTTATCAACACAGCCACTGAGCATCAGGAAGAGTCCGGTTGCGATCAGCCATTTGGCGTATCGCGGACGCAAAGCCGTTGGGAAAAACATCTGCGCAGTATACGCAAAGGACCGCGGGCGCCATATCTCGACAGCGAGAGGGTTGTCTGCTAGAGATCACAAATCCGGCCGAAACCCCGCAGGAACAGGCCTTTTCTGCATTTTGTTACAGCGAAAATAAGGTGCCGTCAAAGGCCCCGGTAACCTGACTCTCGAGGCAGAAACACAGATCGACGCCCGAGTGCAACCGCACGTAGCGTTTCGGGTGATGTCGCGGGCTGTTTAGGCTAGAATGCACGGCCTCAAAGCACACCCCTTCCCGAGGCTGTCCCGAAGATGTTGATCCTGCGCGGCGCTCCTGCCCTTTCTGCCTTTCGCCACAGCAAACTCCTTGAGCAACTGAGCCAGAAAGTCCCGGCTGTCAGCGGCCTGTATGCTGAATTCGCTCACTTCGCCGAAGTGACCGGCGTCCTGACCGACGACGAACAGCAGGTGCTCGCGCGCCTTCTGAAGTACGGTCCTAGCGTTCCGGTCCAGGAGCCGACCGGTCGTCTGTTCCTCGTCCTGCCACGTTTCGGCACCATCTCGCCCTGGTCGAGCAAGGCCAGCGACATTGCTCGCAACTGCGGCCTGACCAAGATCCAGCGCCTGGAACGTGGCATTGCGTTCTATGTGGCCGGCCAGTTCAGCGATGCTGACGCCCAACTGATCAGCGACGCATTGCACGATCGCATGACCCAGATCGTCCTGGGCAACCTGGAACAGGCTGCCGGCCTGTTCAGCCACGCCGAGCCAAAACCCCTGACCGCGATCGACGTGCTCGGCGGCGGCCGCGCCGCGCTGGAAAAGGCCAACACCGAGCTGGGCCTGGCCCTGGCCGAAGACGAGATCGACTACCTGGTCAACGCCTTCGTCGGCCTCAAGCGCAACCCCCACGACATCGAACTGATGATGTTCGCCCAGGCGAACTCCGAGCACTGCCGCCACAAGATCTTCAACGCCAGTTGGGACATCGACGGCCAGAGCCAGGAAAAAAGCCTGTTCGGCATGATCAAGAACACCTATCAGATGCACAGCGAAGGCGTGCTGTCCGCTTACAAGGACAACGCTTCGGTGATCGTCGGCTCCGTGGCCGGGCGTTTCTTCCCGGACCCTGAAACCCGCCAGTACGGCGCGGTGCAGGAGCCGGTGCACATCCTGATGAAGGTCGAGACCCACAACCACCCGACCGCGATTGCCCCGTTCCCGGGCGCATCCACCGGTTCCGGCGGCGAAATCCGTGACGAAGGCGCCACCGGCCGTGGCGCCAAGCCAAAGGCGGGCCTGACCGGTTTCACCGTGTCCAACCTGCAGATCCCGGGCTTTGAACAGCCATGGGAAGTGCCTTACGGCAAGCCCGAGCGCATCGTTACCGCGCTGGATATCATGATCGAAGGCCCGTTGGGCGGCGCTGCGTTCAACAACGAATTCGGTCGTCCGGCGCTGACCGGCTACTTCCGTACTTTCGAGCAGTCGATCAGCACCCCCCACGGTGACGAAGTTCGCGGTTACCACAAGCCGATCATGCTGGCCGGCGGCATGGGCAACATCCGTGAAGAACACGTCAAGAAAGGCGAGATCGTCGTGGGCTCCAAGCTGATCGTGCTCGGCGGCCCGGCCATGCTGATCGGCCTGGGCGGCGGTGCCGCTTCCTCCATGGCCACCGGCACCAGCTCGGCGGACCTGGACTTCGCTTCGGTACAGCGCGAAAACCCGGAAATGGAACGTCGCTGCCAGGAAGTCATCGACCGTTGCTGGCAACTGGGTGACAAGAACCCGATCAGCTTCATCCACGACGTGGGTGCGGGCGGTCTGTCCAACGCCTTCCCGGAACTGGTCAACGACGGCGACCGCGGTGGCCGTTTTGAACTGCGCAACATTCCAAACGACGAGCCGGGCATGGCCCCGCACGAAATCTGGTCCAACGAATCCCAGGAGCGTTACGTCCTGGCGGTCGGCCCGGCCGACTTCGAGCGCTTCAAGGCCATCTGCGAGCGCGAGCGTTGCCCGTTCGCGGTCGTCGGCGAAGCCACTGCCGAGCCACAGCTGACCGTTACCGACAGCCACTTCGGCAACAGCCCGGTGGACATGCCACTGGAAGTGCTGCTGGGCAAAGCCCCGCGCATGCACCGTTCGGTCGTGCGTGAAAACGAGCTGGGCGACGATTTCGATCCGTCGACACTGAACATCGGCGAGTGCGTCGAGCGCGTCCTGCATCACCCGGCCGTGGCGAGCAAGAGCTTCCTGATCACCATCGGCGACCGCACCATCACCGGCCTCGTGGCCCGTGACCAGATGGTCGGCCCGTGGCAGGTTCCGGTGTCCGACGTTGCCGTCACCGCCACCAGCTTCGACGTCTACACCGGTGAAGCCATGGCCATGGGCGAGCGTACTCCGCTGGCACTGCTGGACGCTCCGGCGTCGGGCCGCATGGCCATCGGCGAAACCCTGACCAACATCGCGGCCTCGCGCATCGGCAAGATCTCCGACATCAAACTGTCGGCGAACTGGATGTCCGCGGCCGGCCACCCGGGTGAAGACGCGCGTTTGTACGACACCGTGAAAGCGGTCGGCATGGAACTGTGCCCTGAGCTGGGCATCACCATTCCGGTGGGCAAGGACTCCATGTCCATGGCCACCCGCTGGAACGACGAAGGCGTGGACAAGTCCGTGACGTCGCCGATGTCGCTGATCGTGACCGGGTTCGCCCCGGTGACCGACATCCGCCAGACCCTGACCCCGCAACTGCGCATGGACAAGGGCACCACTGACCTGATCCTGATCGACCTGGGCCGTGGCCAGAACCGCATGGGCGCCTCGATCCTGGCCCAGGTTCACGGCAAGCTCGGCAAGCAGGCGCCGGACGTCGATGACGCTGAAGACCTGAAAGCCTTCTTCGCCGTGATCCAGGGGCTGAACGCCGACGGTCACCTGCTGGCTTACCACGACCGTTCCGACGGTGGCCTGCTGACCAGCGTCGTCGAGATGGCGTTCGCCGGTCACTGCGGCCTGAGCCTGAACCTCGATGGCCTGGCGGAAACCTCCGCCGATATCGCTGCCATCCTGTTCAACGAAGAACTGGGCGCCGTGATCCAGGTTCGCCAGGACGCCACCGCCGACATCCTCGCGCAGTTCAGCGCTGCCGGTCTGGGCGAGTGCGTGTCGGTGATCGGTCAGCCAATCAACAATGGCCAGATCAACATCACCTTCAACGGTGACACCGTGTTCGAAGGCCAGCGTCGTCTGCTGCAACGCCAGTGGGCCGAGACCAGCTACCAGATCCAGCGCCTGCGTGACAACGCCGACTGCGCCGATCAGGAATTCGACGTACTGCTGGAAGAAGACAACCCGGGCCTGAACTTCAAGCTCAGCTACGACGTGAACCAGGACGTCGCCGCGCCTTACATCAAAAAAGGCATTCGCCCACAGGTTGCCGTGCTGCGTGAGCAGGGCGTCAACGGTCAGGTGGAAATGGCGGCCGCGTTCGACCGCGCCGGTTTCAACGCGATCGACGTGCACATGAGCGACATTCTGGCCGGCCGTGTCGACCTGAACGACTTCAAGGGCATGGTCGCTTGCGGCGGCTTCTCCTACGGCGACGTACTGGGTGCCGGTGAAGGCTGGGCCAAGTCGGCGCTGTTCAACAGCCGCGCCCGCGATGCGTTCCAGGGCTTCTTCGAACGCAACGACAGCTTCACCCTGGGCGTGTGCAACGGTTGCCAGATGATGTCCAACCTGCACGAGCTGATCCCGGGCAGCGAGTTCTGGCCGCACTTCGTGCGTAACCGTTCCGAGCAGTTCGAAGCGCGTGTTGCGATGGTACAGATCCAGGAGTCGAACTCGATCTTCCTGCAAGGCATGGCCGGTTCGCGCATGCCGATCGCCATTGCTCACGGTGAGGGTCATGCCGAGTTCTCCAGCGAAGAGGCTCTGCTGGAAGCCGATCTGTCCGGTTGCGTGGCGATGCGTTTCGTCGACAACCACGGCAAGGTCACCGAAACCTACCCGGCCAACCCGAACGGCTCGCCGCGCGGGATTACCGGTTTGACCAGCCGCGACGGTCGCGTGACCATCATGATGCCGCACCCGGAACGTGTGTTCCGCGCCGTGCAGAACTCATGGCGTTCCGATGACTGGAACGAAGACGCCCCATGGATGCGCATGTTCCGCAACGCTCGCGTTTGGGTGAACTGAGGGCCGTGTACAAGCTCAGCTTCTTTGTTCCGACCAGCCACGTAGAGCAGGTCAAAAGCGCCGTATTCGCCGCCGGTGGCGGTCGGATCGGCGCTTACGATCACTGCGCCTGGCAGGTGTTGGGCCAGGGCCAGTTCCGCCCGTTGGATGGCAGCCAGCCGTTCATAGGCGAGGCGGGCCAGGTCGAACAGGTCGAGGAATGGAAGGTTGAGCTGGTGGTGGCCGATGAGTTGATTCGCTCGGTGGTGGCGGCTCTTAAACAGAGCCACCCCTACGAGACACCGGCTTACGAGGTGTGGCGGCTGGAAGATTTCTGATCGTCCAGACTGCTCAAAAGAAAAACCCGCTGAAAGCAATTTCAGCGGGTTTTTTGTTGGCCTTATGGTCGTTAAACCTTGGCACTCACCTCGTTGCGGTTGACCAACGCCTCCAGCGCACCGCTCAAACTCGCGGCCTTGTCGCCGACCAGCAGGTGCCAGATCCCACCTTCAAGCTGGCTCACACCCAGGCAGCCCAACGCCTTCAAATCACACTCCGACAATTGTTTGCCATCGGCCAGGTGCAGGCGAATGCGGGTCATGGCCACGCAGTCCAGTTGCAGCACGTTGTCGCCACCGCCCAGGGCGTGCAGCCATTGCTGGGCTTCGGACGCCGCCACGTTGACCGGTTGCGGTTCATCGTCGCTGATGGCCGGGGTGGACATCAGGGCGCGTCCGAGGGCCGGCATGGCCAGGCGAATTTCGTCGGCAATGCTGTCGGCCATCGGCCCGACCACCACCTGCAAACTGCCGCCCTTGCCCGGGCGCACCACGGCCATCGCACCCAGTGCTTTCAAATCT
The DNA here is from genome assembly GCF_001984065.1 of Pseudomonas sp. KK4. GTDB lineage: Bacteria > Pseudomonadota > Gammaproteobacteria > Pseudomonadales > Pseudomonadaceae > Aquipseudomonas. The sequence continues at coordinate 7,805 of NZ_LYVP01000126.1, read as the reverse complement.
GCATCGCAAACCTTGTTGCGATCGACCATGTCCAGGCGCAAGCGGGTGGTGCAGGCACCGACCGTGATCAGGTTTTCGGCCCCGCCCAGTGCCTTGATGTAGGCCCCGGCGCGGTCACTTTGCGCCATCGCCGTCTTCTCCACCGGTGCGCTGTCTTCCCGGCCCGGTGTCTTGAGTTGGAAACGGCGAATACAGAAATCAAACACCAGGTAGTACACCACCGCATAGGCCAGGCCCACCGGGATCACCCGCCAGCCGTTGGTGGATTTGCCCCAGCCGAGAATCATGTCGATGAAGCCGCCGGAGAAGGTAAAGCCCAGGTGAATGTTCAACAGGTTGGTGACCGCCATGGACAGCCCGGTCAGCAGCGCGTGCAGCAGATACAGCAGCGGCGCGAGGAACATGAAGGCGAATTCGATGGGTTCGGTGACGCCGGTCAGGAACGACGTCAGGGCCATCGACAGGAAAATCCCGCCCATGATCTTGCGGCGTTCCGGCAAGGCGTTGCGGTACATCGCCAGGCACGCGGCGGGCAGGCCGAACAGCATTACCGGGAACATGCCGGTCATGAACTGGCCGCCCTTGGGGTCGCCGGCAAAGTAGCGCGACAGATCGCCCGTGACCATGGCGCCTGTGGTCGGGTCGGTGAAGTTGCCGAACACGAACCACGCCATGTTGTTGAGAATATGGTGCAGGCCGGTGACGATCAGCAGGCGGTTGAACACGCCGAAAATGAACGCGCCGAAGCTGCCGCTCTCCAGCAACAGGGCGCCGAAACTGTTGATGCCGTGCTGGATCGGCGGCCAGATCAGGCCGAACACCACCCCCAGCCCCACCGCGCTGAACCCGGTGACAATCGGCACGAAACGCCGCCCGCCGAAGAACGCCAGGTACTCCGGCAACTTAATGTCCTTGAAGCGGTTGTACAGCGCCCCGGCCATCAAGCCGCTGATGATCCCGGCGAGCATGCCCATGTTGATGCTCGCATCCAGCACCTTGAGCGTCGACACCATCACCAGGTAACCGATGGCCCCGGCCAGGCCGGCCGTACCATTGTTGTCCTTGGCGAAACCGACCGCGATGCCGATGGCGAAGATCATGGCCAGGTTGGCGAAGATCACCTGGCCGGCATCGTGAATGATCGCGATGTTCAGCAGGTCGGTGTCACCCAGGCGCAGCAGCAGGCCGGCAATCGGCAGGATCGCGATCGGCAGCATCAGCGCGCGGCCGAGGCGCTGCAGGCCTTCGATAAAATATTGGTACATGGCGTTTCTCCCTGGATTTTTGTTGTTCTTCAGCTCAGAGGCCAATGCTGGTGGCAGGCGTGACGCACTGCGCCGGCGCTGCTCAACTTGAGCAGGTCGAGGCTGATGCGCCGGCATTCGCTGGCGTCGAGGTGGCGCACGCGGTCCTTGATTTCACCGATCTGCACCGGGCTCACCGACAGCTCGCTCACGCCCAGCCCGATCAACACCGGCGTGGCCAGCGGATCGGACGCCAGCGCCCCGCAAACCCCGACCCAGCGCTTGTGTTGCGCAGCACCGGCACAGGTCTGGGCGATCAGGCGCAGCAGCGCCGGATGCAGGGCATCAACCCGTGAGGCGAGGCCGGCGTGATCGCGGTCCATGGCCAGGGTGTATTGCGACAGGTCGTTAGTGCCGATGGACAGGAAGTCGGCGTGTTCGGCCAGTTGCTCGGCCAGCAGCGCGGCGGCCGGCACTTCGATCATCACCCCCAGTTCCGGGCGCTCGGTCAGGCCCAGTTCGCTGCACAGGGCGTCGAGGCGCTGGCGGATGTGCAGCAGTTCGTCGACCTCGGTGACCATTGGCAACAGGATCCGGCAACGGGACAGCGGCGTGACGTGCAGCAGGGCACGCAGTTGCTGGTCGAGGATTTCCGGGCGGGCCTGGGCCAGACGGATACCGCGCAGGCCGAGCACCGGGTTGGCTTCGGCGGGTAGCGGCAGGTAGTCCAGTTGCTTGTCGCCGCCGACGTCGATGGTGCGGATGATCACCGATTTGTCGCCCATGGCATCGAGCACGGCTTGATAGGCGCGCTGTTGTTCCTGTTCGTCCGGCGCGGTAGTGCGATCCACAAACAGGAATTCGGTGCGCAGCAGGCCGACGCCGTCGGCGCCATTGGCCAGGGCATCCGTGGCCTCGATGCTGGAGGCGACATTGGCCGCGACTTCGATGCGCAGACCATCCACCGTGCAGGCCGGGGAGTGCGCCTGGGACTGTTGCTCGGTGCGACGTTGGCGGCGGTCCAGTTGTGCCTGCTGCACCTCGGCCAGGCGTTGGGCGTTGGGTATCAGTTCCAGGCGCCCACCGTCGGCGTCCAGCACCACGGCCTGGCCTTGTTCTTGAGCCAGCAGCGTCGAGCCCAGTGCGACCAGGCATGGCAAGCCTTTGCCCCGGGCCAGAATCGCCACATGGGAGGTTGCGCCGCCTTCGACCATGCACAGCCCGGCAACGCCTTGCTCGCTCAGTTGCAGCAGATCGGACGGGGTCAACTCGTGGGCGGCGACGATGGCGCCGGGGGCTATGTCGTAATGCCAGGCTTCGCCGAGCAGGGCGCGCAGCACCCGTTGCTTGAGGTCGCGCAGGTCGTTGGCGCGTTCGGCCAGCAGTGAGCTGCCCAGTTGTTGCAGCACGTCGCACTGGGCGTCGATCGACTGGCTCCAGGCGTGGGTCGCGGCGCTGCCCAGGTCGATGGACAGGTGTGCGGCGTCCAGCAGGGCAGGGTCCTCCAGCAGTGCGAGATGGGCGGCGAAGATCGCTTCCTCATCGGTGTTCCTGTGTTTTCTGGCCTGGGTCAGGGTGCCGGCGATTTCACTGCGGACCTGGGTCAGTGCCGTGTCGAGCAGCGAGCGTTGCTGCACCGGGTCATTGCCGCCGGCATCCGTCGGCAGGCTGATGGCGTTCAAGCGAAACAGTGGCCCGCCGACCAGCCCCGGGGCGGCGCAGACACCGTGTAGCACGCCCGCTTCAGGTGCGCGGTGGTGCTGGACCCTGGGCGCAGGTGCGGCGGCGTGATGTTCTTCCACCAGAGCTGTGGACAAGGCGAGCAACAAGGCTTGCAGCGCCGCTTCCGCGTCCGGGCCCTGACAGCTGACCTGCACTTCGTCCTGCTCGCCGATGGCCAGACCCATCAGCCCGATCAGGCTGTCGCAGGTGGCCGATTTACCGGCGAAATGCAGCTGCGATTTGCTTTTGAAACCCTGTGCGGTCTGGCGGATCAGCGCCGCAGGCCGAGCATGCAGGCCGCCACGGTGGGCGATGCGGATATGGCCGATTCTTTCCTCGCCGATGAACGCGATGTCCACCGCCGCACTTGGGCCCTGACGGCGAATGATGTGCAGCAACGGCTCACCGACTTTCACTGATTTGAGGGTGATGGGGCGTGCCTGAAAGTCCTGGCTATTGGTGAGAATCAGCAGGCTGACCAGGCTCTTGCACTGCTGCGCGACCTGGTCCTGGTCGTAGCGCAGCAGAGGCTGGCCGTTGGCGACCCGGGCGCCTTCCTGAACCAGCACCGAAAAACCCCGGCCCTGCAGTTCCACCGTGTCCAGGCCCAAGTGCAGCAGCAACTCGGCGCCGTTGTCGGCGCGCAGGGTCACGGCGTGGCCGGTGCGCGCGATGTGCACCACGACACCGGCACAGGGGGCGTGCAAGGTGTCGTTGAGCGGGTCGATGGCGATGCCGTCACCCATGGCCCCGCTGGCGAACACCGCGTCCGGGACTTTGGCAAGCGTGAGCACCGGGCCGCTGAGCGGGGCGCTGAGGGTCAGCTCTTTATTGTTGTTGTGCATGGCTCGGTCTCATTGAAAACGGAATTCGGATCGACAGGGCGGTGTTGCCTTTAATGGGTACGCGTCACTTTGCTCAGGTACCGGGGCTGATCCGGGTCCATGCCCCGGGCCACCGCCAGGCCGGCGGCCATCACGTAGAAGCTCTGGATCGCCAGGATCGGATCGAGGGCCGGGTGTTCGGCGCGGGTCAGGGTCAGGTCGCGCTCGCTGACGTCATCCGGCGCTGCGAGCAAAACTCGAGCGCCGCGTTGACGCATGTCCGCCGCCAGGCTCAGCAGGCCCGCCTGCTCGGCGCCCCGTGGGGCGAAGACCAGCAACGGGTATTGCTCGCCGATCAACGCCATCGGGCCGTGGCGCACTTCTGCGCTGCTGAAGGCTTCGGCCTGGATCGCCGAGGTTTCCTTGAATTTGAGCGCCGCTTCCTGAGCGATAGCGAAGCCGGCACCACGGCCGATCACCATCAGACGCTGGCAATCGCGCAGGGCTTCGATGGCCAGGGTCCAGTCCTGTTGTGCGGCATCGCGCAGGCCTTCGGGCAAGGCCTGGCCGGCCTCGAGCAGTTCGGCGTCTTCTTTCCAGTGCCCGATCAAGCGCGCGCTGGCGCTGAGGGTGGCAATGAAACTCTTGGTCGCGGCGACGCTGCTTTCGGTGCCGGCCAACAGCGGAAGGCTGAATTCACAGGCCGCTTCCAGTGGCGAGTCGGCGGCGTTGACCATCGAGATGCTCAGCGCGCCGCGCTTGCGCAACAGGCGCAGGCTGTTGACCAGGTCCGGACTCTGCCCCGATTGGGAAAAGGCGAACGCCACCTGACCACTCACCTTCAGCGGCGCCTGTTGCATGGTGACCACCGACATCGGCAGCGACGCCACCGGGATGCCCAGCAGTTGCATGGTCAGGTAGGCGAAGTAACTGGCGGCGTGATCGGAACTGCCGCGGGCCACGGTCATGGCCACCTGCGGCGGCTGGCGGCGCAGGCGTCCGGCGATCTCGATCATCTGTGGGTCGAGTTGCTGCAATTGGGCCTGCACGGCCTCGAACGAGGACAGCGCCTCTTCAAGCATTTTTGAAGTCAATGTCTTCTCCTTCGACCATGACGGCGGTCAGTTTCAGTGAGCGATCCAGGCGCACGCAGTCAGCCCAGGCGCCGGGTTGCAGACGGCCGCGATCTTGGATGCCAAGGTAATCGGCGGGAAATTGCGACAGGCGCTGGGACGCCTCGCTGATGGGCAGACCGATCTTCACCAGGTTGCGCAGGGCTTGATCCATGGTCAGGGTGCTGCCGGCCAGGGTGCCGTCCGGCAGGCGCACGCCGCCCAGGCATTTGGTCACGGTGTGGCTGCCCAGCTTGTATTCGCCGTCGGGCATGCCCGCGGCGGCGGTGGAATCGGTGACGCAGTACAGGCACGGAATCGAGCGCAGGGCCACGCGGATGGCGCCGGGGTGCACGTGCAGCAGGTCGGGAATCAGTTCGGCGTATTGGGCGTGGGCCAGGGCCGCGCCAACGATGCCCGGCTCGCGGTGATGCAATGGGCTCATGGCGTTGTACAGGTGAGTGAAACTGGTGGCGCCCGCCTCCAGCGCCGCGACGCCTTCTTCGTAACTGCCCAGGGTATGGCCGATCTGCATGCGCACGCCGCGCTCGCTGAGGGTGCGGATAAGCGCAGCGTGGCCGGCGATTTCCGGGGCGATGGTAATGACGCGGATCGGCGCCAGGGCCATGTACTCCTCAACTTCGGCCAACAACGCGGTGTGGGCGAAGTTCGGTTGTGCGCCGAGTTTGCCGGGGTTGATGTAGGGGCCCTCCAGGTGAACGCCGAGCACCCGGGCGGCGCCTTTCGGACGCTGCTCGCAGAATTCCCCTACGTCCTTGAGCACCCTGGAAATCTCTTCGCTCGGCGCGGTCATGGTGGTGGCCAGCATCGAGGTGGTGCCGAAGCGCACGTGGGTTTTGCTGATGGTTTCGAACGCGGGCGCGCCTTCCATGATGTCCTTGCCGCCACCGCCGTGGACGTGCAGGTCGATGAAGCCGGGCAGCAGGTAAGGCAGGTCATTGTCTGCCGGATCGCAGGCCACGCCTTGGATGGATACCACCTTGCCGTGTTCGTGGACCAGCCGGCCGCGAACCCAGCCTTGGGCGGTGAGGATGTTGTCTTCGGACATGTCGGGGTCTCGGTGCAGGGCGGCTTATCGACGAAGCTCGGCGACAAAGTCGTAGTAGTCGTTGCGGCAATAGGTGTCGGTGACTTCGATGGGGGTGTTGTCTTCCAGGTAGCCGACCCGGGTCATCAGCAGCATGGCGGTGCCGGGGGCGATCCCGACCAGCGCGGCGAACTCGTCCGAGGCATTGATCGCCTGAATGTGCTGCAAGGCACGCACGATGGGCTTGCCGATGCCGTCGAGGTACTCGTACAGGGAATCGCCCACCGCCTGGGGTTTGGGAATGATCGAGGCGGGCAGGGTGCTCATTTCGATGGCCATTACCGTGTCGTCGGCTTTGCGCAGGCGTTTCATGCGCGCCACCTTGTCGTTGGGCGACAGGCCGAGGCGGATCAGTTCTTCGTGGGTCGGCAGGGTGATGTCCCGCTCCAGCCACTGCGAGCCCGGCACGAAGCCCTTCAGGCGCAGCATTTCGCTGAAGCCCGACAGGCGTGACAGCGGTTGCTCCAGGCGCGGGGTGATGAAGGTGCCGGAGCCTTGGTTGCGGCGGATCAGCCCCTGCTCGAACAACACTTCCAGGGCCTTGCGCGCGGTGACCCGGGAGATGCCCAGCATGTCGCTCAGGCTGCGCTCCGAGGGCATCGCCTGCTCGGCTTTCCACTGGCCGGCATGGATCGCCGCCTCCAGATTGCGCGCCAATTGCAGGTACAGCGGCGTGGGCTGGGTGTCGTCGGGACGCAGGGCGTGGAGGTCGTTCATGTAGGTCGGGTCCGATGCGGATGTGGGATTGTTGTCGCACGGTTGTGGGACGAAACGTAATACCACTTGAATACCATGTCAACGCGATAGGGTGGCCGTTGGCTCAGTGAAAGCGGGTGTTTTCGGGGGTTCTGAGGGGCTGTGGTTTGAAGTGGTATTAGTGGTGGGGGATTTGCAGGCAAAGATCGCAGCGTTCGGCAGCGCCTGTGGGGGGGAGTGGTATCACCCCTGCAGGCGCTGCCGAAGGTTGGGGTTTTTTGAATTTATTTTTTGAGGGCGACCGGAGGTGGTGCTCAAGAGGCGTCGCGAGGAGACGCAGAATGCTTTCGTGGCGAGGGAGCTTGCTCCCGCTGGGGCGCGCAGCGGCCCTGAAATCAGTTAATGCGGTGTTGGATCAGGAACAGCCGGGGGCTGCTGCGCAGCCCGACGGGAGCAAGCTCCCTCGCAACAAAAGCTATGCCCGTTTCGCACAAAAAACGGAAATCAGGGCCGGATTTCGATCATCGTGCCATCCGGCACCAGGTTCCAGATTTCGCGCATGTCCACGTTGCGCATGGCCACGCAGCCGTCGGTCCAGTCCAGGGTGTGGAACAGGTCTTCGGGGGTGTCTTCGGTGTCCGGCGTGCCGTGGATCATGATCATGCCGCCCGGCTCGACCCCTTCGCGGCGGGCGCGGGCCGAGTCGCTGATGTTCGGGTAGGAGATGTGCATCGCCAGGTTGAAGCGGTCACTGACCTTGCGCCAGTCGATCCAGTAGAAGCCTTCCGGGGTGCGTTTGTCGCCTTCCATCAGCTTCGGCCCCTTGGGCCTTTTGCCCAGGGAGATACGATAGGTCTTGAGCGGCTTGCCGTCGTTGATCAACTGCAACTGGTGGGCAGACTTGAGAACCAGGACTTTCTCGATGGGCTTGCCGTCGAGCGATCCCACGGCTGAAGCCTGGGACACCGCAACGAACGACAAGCAGAACAGGGCAAGCAACCAGCGCATTGAAACGATTCCCCAGGAGGTGTCGCGACTATATCTATTTATAGATGTTTTTTAATTGGCAGGCTTGGACAGCGGCGGGATCGATTCGGAC
>NZ_LYVP01000125.1 GCF_001984065.1 Pseudomonas sp. KK4 | reverse complement strand
GGGGCCGGCCTGTCCAACATCAATGTCGCCTGACCTACCGCCTTCGCGAGCAAGCCCGCTCCCACAGCAGGAGGGTGGGCGCGCCACCCGTACTCTCAATGTCCTTTTGGGATCTCATGCTGTCTGCTATTGATCTTTGAATAAACCAGATTCCCGCTAGTATCGCCTCGTGAAAATCAATCGGTGGAGGTTTTGCCAGCGTCTGCGACAGGCGCCTGGCCAGGGCGATGTCGTGCCCGGAAAAAGCCCACCGACCTCTGCTCGCTCCCAATAAAAATAAAAGAGAGTTCCCATGCGATATCGCGCGCTGATCAATACCCAGGTTGTTGCCACGTCTTTGAAGTTCGCCGTACTGAGTGGTTCGTTGAGCTGTCTTCCAGCAGTTGCCGAAGGTTTTTTCGACGATGCCCATGTCAGCGCGAACTTGCGCAATTACTACATCAATCGCAACTTCACCGAGAGTGCCTACCCGCAAGCCAAGGCCGAGGAGTGGACGCAGAGCGTGATCATGGATGCGCGCTCCGGGTTTACCTCCGGCACGGTCGGATTTGGCCTCGATGCGTTGGGCCTGTATTCACAAAAGCTCGACGGCGGTAAAGGCACGACGAATACGCAGCTGTTGCCGGTGCACGATGACGGGCGGCCGGCGGACGATTTCGGGCGGCTGGCAGTGGCGGCAAAAGTGCGCTTCGCCAAGACCCAAGCGAAGATCGGTGAGTGGGTGGTGACCTTGCCGGTGATTCGCTCCGACGACGGTCGCTCGTTGCCGCAAACCTTCCGTGGCGCACAGATCACGTCGAAGGATCTGGATAACTTCACGTTCTACGGCGGGCAGTTTCGCGGTAACAGTCCGCGCAACGATGCGAGCATGGAACGGATGTCGATGTTCAACCGTCCGGGTGTGACGTCCGATCGCTTCAACTTCTCTGGTGTGGAATATGCGTTCAACAACAACCAGAGCCAGGTCGGCGCGTGGTACGCACAGCTGGAAGATATTTATCACCAGCGCTATTTCAACTTCACCCACAGCCAGAAAGTCGGCGACTGGGTGCTGGGGGCCAACCTGGGTTTTTTCAGTGGCGAGGATGACGGCAAGAAACTGGCCGGTGAACTGGATAACAAGACGTACTCGGCGCTGCTCTCGGCGCGGTATCAGGCCAGCACGTTTTACGTGGGGCTGCAGAAGGTCGACGGTGATAACTGGATGCGCCTGAACGGTACGAGCGGGGCGACGCTGGCCAACGACAGCTTCAGCAACAGCTATGACTTTGCCGATGAGCGCTCCTGGCAGGTGCGGCATGACTACGACTTTGTGGTCCTGGGCGTGCCGGGCCTGACCCTGATGAACCGCTACATCAGTGGCTCCAATGTGCATTCCGGCGCCTTCACCGATGGCAAGGAGTGGGGGCGCGAATCCGAGTTGACCTATGTGCTGCAGAGCGGCGCGCTGAAGAACCTGTCGCTGCGCTGGCGTAACTCGGTGATCAAGCGCGATTTCAGCCTCGCGGACTTCAACGAAAACCGACTGATCATCAGCTATCCATTGTCGATCCTCTAACCCCTCCTGTAGGAGCGAGCTCGCTCGCGATGAACGTCAACGATGACGCGGGCTGTCTGATGCCCCGCGTTGTCCTGAAGTCCATCGCGAGCAGGCTCGCTCCCACAGAGGATCGCGAGCGAGCTGGGATTGTGGTCAGGCCTGGCGGTAGTCCTTGGTGGTCTTGCCGGTCCAGCGCTTGAAGGCCCGGCGGAAGTTGGTCGGTTCGGAAAACCCCAGCAGCAAGGCGATGTCATCGGTGCTCATGATCGTGGTCTTGAGGTATTCGATGGCCAGGGAGCAGCGCACGTCGTCGGTGATCGCCACGAACGAGGTGTCTTCTTCCTGAAGTTTGCGGCGCAGGCTGCGGGTGGTCATGTGCAGTTTTTCGGCCACGGTCTCCATGCTGGGAAAGGCGCCGGGGGTCTGCATCATCATCTGGTACACCTCGCCGGAAATCCCCGACGACACTTTGGCCTGACCGATCAGGCGGTCGCAGGTCTCCTGCAGCACGGTGGCGGTCAGCCGGTGGGCCAGGTGCGGTTTCTGGTCGAGGATCGAGCTGTCGTAGTGCAGTTCGCACTGGTCGTGATCGAAGATGCACGGGCAGCCCAGGTACTGCTCATAGATCTCGGCGTGGGCCGGGGCCGGGTAGGAAAAGCAGGCTTTGGTCGGCGGGCAGGTCTTGCCGAACACATCCTGCAGATGGGTCACGTGCTGGGTGAACTGCTGCTCGATCAGAAACTGTTTGATCTCCCAGGAAGGGCTCGGAATGGAAGCGTCGGGGAAGGTCCACACGGCCTCGTCTTCGTACTCGTGCCACTCGATGGTCAGGGTCGGGGTGGCCAGCGAGTGGTACTTCACCCCCAGGCGGAAGTAGTCGCGCAGCGACAGGCAGGACATCAAGGCGTAGCCATACATGCCATAGGCCGACAGGTGCAGGCGCGAGCCAGTCTTGAAGGGCGTGGCCGGGTCTTTGGACAACGACAACGCATTGCCGCACACCGTTGCGTATTGGCGGACCGAGGTCAGGGCGGTGGCGTCGTAGATACTGTCTTCGTCGACACCGCTGCCCTTGAGGCTGTCGGCGGGCGCGATCCCCTGTTCGCTGAGGACTTCTACCAGCGCGGCGATTTTGTAGGGGGCGTAGATGCGTTCGTTGAACAACGGCATTTTCGGTGGCATGGCAGACTCCTGTCGCTGTCCCTTAGGGATCTATAGGTGTCCGTTAATGATCTTACCGGCGCGTTGAAAATTCAATAAGCTTCATGCCACCCGCCGGCTGCGAATCTCTACGATCGTCATCGCGCCTGCACAATCCAATAACAAGACAGGTCATCTTCATGAGTCAGCCGAACCGCAAAGTCATCATTTCCTGCGCGATCACCGGGGCGACGCACACGCCGTCGATGTCCGACTACCTTCCGCTGACCCCGGCCGACATCGAGCGGCAATCGATTGAAGCCGCCGAAGCCGGCGCGGCGATCCTGCACCTGCACGCACGGGACCCTCTGGATGGTCGCCCGACCCCGGACCCGGCCGTGTTCAGTCAGTTCGTGCCGGCGATCGCCCGGGCCACCGACGCGATCATCAACATCACCACCGGCGGCAGTACCCGCATGACCCTGGCCCAGCGCCTGGCGTATCCGCTGACCGCCAAGCCGGAATTGTGCTCGCTGAACATGGGCTCGATGAATTTTTCCATTCACCCGATCGCCCGCAAGATCTCCACCTGGAACCATGATTGGGAAAGGGAGCACATCGAAGGCATGGAAGACGTGGTGTTCAAGAACACCTTCAAGGACATCAGGAACATCATGCTGGAGCTGGGCGAATACGGCACCCGGTTCGAGTTCGAATGCTATGACGTCGGCCACCTCTACAACCTGGCGTATTTCGTCGAGCAAGGCTTGGTCAAGCCGCCGCTGTTCATTCAGTCCTGCTTCGGCATTCTTGGCGGCCTGGGGGCCGATCCGGAAAACCTGACGATCATGCGCTCCACCGCTGACCGCTTGTTCGGCCGGCAGAACTACGAATTCTCCATCCTCGGCGCCGGCCGCCATCAGCTGCCGTTCGTGACCATGGGCGCGATCATGGGCGGCAACGTGCGGGTCGGCCTGGAAGACAGCATCTACCTGGCCAAGGGCGTCAAAGCCAAGACCAACGCCGAGCAGGTGCGCAAAATCCGTCACATCCTCGAAGAGTTGTCCTTCGAGATCGCCACCCCCGAAGAAGCCCGGCAGATGCTCGGCCTCAAGGGCAGACACAACGTTGACCTGTAAGTGTTCTGTTTGAACCCATCAAAAAAATAACAAAAAGAGGTTTCACCATGACGATGATGCTCAGTACCGCTGAGACCCATTGGCTGGCCACCCGGCGAGCCATGGCGCGACTGATTCCGCTGATGTGCGCCATTTACTTCATGTCCTATCTGGATCGGACCAACGTCGCGCTGGCCAAGGCGGCGTTGAGCGCCGACCTGGGCATCAGCGCGGCGGCCTATGGCCTGGGCGCCGGGATCTTCTTTCTCGGTTATGCGTTGCTGGAAGTGCCCAGCAACCTGTTGGCCCACCGCATCGGGCCGCGACGCTGGATCGCTCGGATCGCCGTGACCTGGGGCGCCTTGTCCTCGGCCATGATGTTCGTCCAGGGTGAGTGGTCCTTCTACCTGCTGCGGGTGCTGCTGGGCATCGCCGAAGCGGGGCTGTTTCCGGCGCTGATGTACATGGTCACGCTGTGGTTTGCGCCCAAGGATCGCGCCATCGCCATCGGCTGGATCTACATTGCGCCGGCGCTGGCACTGGTCATCGGCAACCCCATCGGCGGCGCGTTGATGAAGATGGACGGCATGGGCGGGCTGCACGGCTGGCAGTGGATGTTCCTGCTCGAAGGCCTGCCGAGCATCATTGTCGGCGTGATCCTGTGGTTCAAATTGCCGGAGCGCCCGCGAGATGCTCGGTGGTTGACCAAGGCCGAGGCGGACTCCCTGGAGGCCCATGCATTGCTGCCCGGCCATGCTGATTCCCACGAGTATTCGGGCCATTGGGTCAAGGCGCTGAAGCGGCCGACCACTGTCCTCATCGGCCTGATCTACTTCCTCAATCAGGTGGCGTTCGTCGGGCTGGTGTTCTTCACCCCGTCGATCATCCAGCAGATGCACATCACCTCGCCGCTGACCGTAGGCTTGCTGTCGAGCAGTGTCGGCATTGGTTTTCTGGCCGGAGTGTTGGTACTGCCAAGGATTCACCGCAGGATCGCCCGGGATTGCTACTGCCTGGGGCTGTTCACCTGTGGCCTGATCGCCAGTTCCGTGGCCTTTACCCTGATCGATGAGGCGTCGGCGCGAATCGCATTGTTCACGGCCACCGCGTTCTTTGCCGGCGGCGTGCTGCCGATCTACTGGGCGATTGCCATGAAGCGCCTGCAAGGGATTCAGGCGGCGGCCGGGCTGGCGTTCATCAACACCATCGGTTTGCTGGGCGGGTTTGCCGGGCCCTACCTGTTCGGGCTGGCGGAAAAGGCCTCGGGCTTGAGCTCGTCGGGTTTCTACGTGATCGTAAGCGCCGCGGTGCTGGGATTGTTGCTGGTGCCTTTGTTGGCCAGGGCCATCAATGCCGAACCCACGCCGCAGCCGGTCGCAGAATAAAAGGAAAAGATGATGAAGATCGTTGATTTGCTGACACCACCACCGGGCCTGAAAGTGGTGATTACCGGGGGCGCCGCGGGGATCGGGGCGGTCATTGCCAAGGCGTTTCATGAGGTGGGTGCGCAGGTGTACATCTGCGACATCAACGCCAGCGCCGTGGATCGCATGAAGCTCGAGTACCCCGGCATGCACGGCGGTGTGGTGGACGTTGGCATCAAGCTGCACGTCGACCGCATCATGGACGAAGCCCTCTCGTTGCTCGGCGGCCTGGACATCCTGGTCAACAACGCCGGCATCGCCGGGCCCACCGGCAATGTCGAAACGCTGGACGCCGAGGCGTGGGAACAGACGATCGCCACCAACCTCAACAGCCAGTACTACTTCCTCAGCAAAGCCGTGCCCTATCTGAAACAGTCCGGCCACAACCCGCACATCATCGCCATGTCGTCGGTGGCCGGGCGCCTGGGCTATCCGTTCAGGACCCCCTATGCCTCGACCAAGTGGGCGATCGTCGGCTTGATGAAATCGCTGGCCGGCGAACTGGGGCCGCACAACATCCGGGTCAACGCGATCCTGCCGGGCGTGGTGGCGGGGGAGCGCATGGACCGGGTGATCGATGCCCGGGCCAAGGCGCTGGACATCAGTTTCCAGACCATGCGCGACCAGTACCTGGAGAAGATCTCGCTGCGGCGGATGGTGACCATGGAGGACGTGGCGGCGATGGCGCTGTTCCTGTCTTCGCCGGCGGCGGGGAACATCACCGGGCAGGCGATCAGTGTGGACGGGAACGTCGAGTACCTGTGAAGGGGTGGATCTGAACCCGATCTGCAGGCGCGAGGCTTGCCCGCGATGGCGGCCTCATCGCGAGCAAGCCTCGCGCCTACAGGATGTTCGGTGGCCACCCATTCAGTAGACATCCCGCAGGTAGCGCTTCTGCTCGCTCAACTGCCGCCAGTAGTCGGCGGCGCCTTCGGTGCACAATCCGCCCTGGTCCTGGGCGACTCGGCGCAGGGCCTGGTCGACGTCCCGGGCCATGTGGGTCGCGTCGCCGCAGATGTACAGCCGGGCGCCTTCCTGTAGCCAGCGCCACAGCTCGGCGCCCTGTTCGAGGATGCGGTCCTGTACGTAGATCTTCTGCACCTGGTCGCGGGAAAACGCCAGGCTCAGTTCCGTCAGCAGGCCATCGCGCTGCATGCCTTGCAGTTCGTCGCGGTAGTAGAAATCGCTGGCGGCGTGCTGTTCGCCGAAGAACAGCCAGTTTTTGCCCGTATCGCCCCGGGCGCGACGTTCCTGCAGGAAGCCGCGAAACGGCGCCACGCCGGTGCCGGGGCCGATCATGATCATCGGCAGGTTGCCGTCGACGGGCGGGCGGAAGTGCTTCGACGGCTGGACGAATACCGGCACCTCGGCGCATTCGGCGCGATCGGCGAGGAAGGTCGAGGACACGCCCTTGCGCTTGCCGTAGCGCACGGCGGCTACCGTCAGATGCACTTGCTGGGGATGCGCCTTGGGGCTGGAGGCGATGGAGTACAGCCGTGGCTGCAGACGCTTGAGGGTGCCCAGCCATTCGCTGGCGGAGCAGTCGACCGGATATTCCTGCAGCACGTCCGCCAGTTGCCGGCCCCATAGCCAGTCTTTCAACTCGGCCTTGCGTTCGCTGCCCAGCAGCTGTTTCAACCCCGGATGGCGACTGCGCTCGGCGATGAAGGCCAGGGTGTCTGGGCTGGGGCGGGCGATTTCGAAGTGCTCGGTCAAGGCTTGATGCAAGGGCAGCTCACCGACCTTGTCGACGGTCACCGGCGTGTCAGCGCCAAGGCCTGTCAGTTGCAGCATTTCGTCGACCAGTTCCGGGCAGTTGCGCGGCACCACGCCCAGGGCATCGCCAGCTTCGTATTGCAGGCCCGAATCGGTCAGGGCCAGGGAAAACATCCGCGTGTCCTTGTTGGCGCTCTGCCGGTTCAGGCGCAGGTTGGTCACCAGGCGCGAAGCAAAGGGTTTGGCCTTGCCAGGGGCGGATGCCGGGCGGACAGTGTCAATCGACAGCGATGTGCCGGGTTGCAGGATTTGCAGCAACTGCGCCAGCCATTGCTGCGCCCGTCCTTCGAACTCGGTGTCGCAATCGACCCGGTCCAGCAGCCGCGTGGCGCCCAATTGCTCAAGCCGCTGATCGAGGTTTTTCCCGTGCTGGCAGAACTGGTCGTAGTTGGGATCACCCAGGGCCAGTACCGCAAATCGCAGGGATTTGAGGCATGGGTCGGTGCGGCTCAGGGTGTGCCAGAAACTTTGGCCGTTATCCGGCGGATCGCCGTCGCCGAAGGTGCTGCTGATCAGTGCCAGGGTCTGGGTGCTGGCCAATTTCTCGGGAGGAAAATCAGCCATCGCAGCCAGTTCGACGGCCAGGCCCGCGTTGCGCAACCGGCTGGCAAAATGTTCGGCCAGGGCTTCGGCATTGCCCGTTTGCGAGGCCCACATCAGTGTCACGTCGGCTCTGGATTCGGTAAGAGGTTCGACGGCAGGCGCCGACACATCGAGCAACCGATGCTCGATCAGCTCGACCCGTTGCAGGGCGACGGCGCAGCACTTGAATTCCGGCTGCAGCGAAATCGGGTCCACCGCATCGTTTGTCACGGCATTGATCGCCAGGTTTTCGCCGAACACATCGTTCCAGTGGAAGGGCGCGAAACAGTTGCCCGGTCGCACCCGGTCAGTGACCACCGCCGGCAATACTGCCTTGCCACGCACCGAGCGCACCTCGACATGATCCTTGTCGCGGATGCCGAAACGGGCGGCGTCTTCCGGGTGGATCTCGATGAAGGGACCGGGGTTGAGCTTGTTCAGGGTCGCGACCTTGCCGGTCTTGGTCAGGGTGTGCCACTGGTGCTGCAGGCGTCCGGTGTTGAGGACGAAGGGGAAATGCTCGTCGGGCATTTCCGCCGGCGGCATGTGCGGGCGGGCGAAGAAGATGCCCTTGCCGCTCTCGGTGGGAAAGACAATGGCCGGGCGGCTGCCGTCTGCGGCGATGTTCAAGGTCTGGCTGACGCCATCGTTGAGGTAGCGAATCGGATGACGGTCCTCGCTGTCGTTCTCAGCGCAGGGCCATTGCAACGGTTTTTCCCGCAGGCGCGCATGGCTCGCGCCGCGAATGTCGTAGCCGGTCCTGGGGTTCCAGGCGCGCTTGATCTCTTCGAACACTTCGCTGGCGTCGGCGTAGGTGAAGGCCTCGGCGTAGCCCATTTCACAGGCGACCCGCGCGATGATCTGCCAGTCGGCCAAGGCCTCGCCGGGCGGTGTCACGGCTTGCTGCATCAGGGTCAGGTTGCGTTCGGAGTTGATCATCACCCCTTCGGCCTCGGCCCAAAGGGCGCCGGGCAGCAGGATGTCGGCGTAGCGGTTGGTTTCGGTATCGAGGAAGGCGTCCTGGATGATGACCAGCTCGGCGGCCTGCAAGCCTTCGATCACTGTGCGGCGGTTGGGCACCGAAGCCACCGGGTTGGTGCAGATGATCCAGCAGGCCTTGATCGTGCCGGTGGCCATTTGCTCGAACAGGTCCACGGTGCCGGCGCCGGCCGTGCGCGGCAGGCTGGCGCGGGGGATGTTCCACAGGTCTTCGATGAAGGCCCGGTCGGCTTCGACCAACGCTGAACGCTGGCCGGGCAGGCCGGGGCCCATGTAGCCCATTTCCCGACCGCCCATGGCGTTGGGTTGCCCGGTCAGGGAAAACGGGCCGCTGCCGGGGCGACAGATCGCGCCGGTGGCCAGGTGCAGGTTGCACAAGGCGTTGGTGTTCCAGGTGCCGTGGGTGCTCTGGTTGAGGCCCATGGTCCAGCAGCTCATCCACTCGGCGGCTTCGCCGATCCAGTGCGCGGCTTGACGGATGTCTGCTTCGTCCAGGCCGGTGATCGCGGCGACTTTGTCCGGGGTGTAGTCCTCGAGGAAGGCCGGCATCGCCTCCCAGCCTTCGGTGAAGGCGGCGATGAAGGCTGGGTCGGTGTGGCCGTTTTTCAGCAGCAGGTGCAGCAGGCCGTTGAGCAACGCCAGGTCGGTGCCGGGACGGATTGGCAGGAACAGCCCGGCCTTGTCCGCCGTGGCGTTGCGCCGGGGATCGACCACGATCAGTTTGGCGCCGGCCTTGACCCGATCCATCATGCGCAGAAACAGGATCGGGTGACAGTCGGCCATGTTGGCGCCGATCACCAGGAACAGGTTGGCGCGGTCGAAATCCTCATAGGAGCCGGGCGGGCCGTCGGCGCCCAGCGACAGCTTGTAGCCGCTACCTGCGCTGGCCATGCACAGCCGCGAGTTGGATTCGATGTTGTGGGTGCGCACGAAGCCCTTGGCCAGTTTGTTGATCAGGTACTGGGCCTCCAGGGACATCTGCCCCGAGACGTAGAACGCCAGGGCATTGGGGCCGTGGCTGTCGAGCATGCCCCGCAGCCTGCCGGCGGTTTCGCTGATGGCCTGGTCCATGGCGACCCGCACCGGGTCGCGGTCACGGGCCTGACGCAGGTAGGCGTTGTCCATCCGCCCCGACTCGGCGATTGCCTGGCCGCACGTAGTGCCCTTGGTGCACAGCCGGCCGCGGTTGGTCGGGTGGGCCTTGTCGCCCACGACCTTGACCACCCGATTGCCCTCGACCTGCATGACGATGCCGCAGCCCACGCCACAATAGGGACATACGCTGCGTACGCTGTTGTCTGCCATCCTCGAAACCCCACCCGCACTTGATCCGATCCAGAAACGCAAAAGGCGCCATGCGGCCCTCCGTCGAAACGGGGGCTACACGGCGCCTTTGTCGTATAGGTGCAATCTGCGTTGACTGCGCATGGGGTGTTGCAAAGGGTGGGCCAGAAGCGGCAAGGCGAGTTTGGTGGGGCTTTTGGGGGCTGTCGGCGGTTGGGGATGCACTTTTTTATGGCGATGGTCGGGGTGGTTGCACCAGGGCATGGCGGGGTGACCAATTTTGGATGCGACCTGAACCCGGTGTGGGAGCGGGCTTGCTCGCGAAGAGGGCGGGGCATTCAGCATTGATGTATCTGACATGTCGCCATCGCGGGCAAGCCTCGCGCCTACAGGTCCTGCAGTGCCTTGAGGTAGTCGGGGTTGTCGCTGATGGCGTTGTGTCCGGTGTCGGGGATTACCTGCAGTGTGGCCACGCTTTTGGGGAAGTGGCTGTAGAGGCGCCGGGTGCTGGCGGGTGGGATCACTTCGTCATCTGCCGCCGCGATCAAATGCGTCGGCACGACGATGTGTTCGGCATAACGCCAGGACTCGAATTTGTCCGTGAGCAACCACCGCACCGGAAACCATCGGAACTGGCGGGCGGCGAGTTCTACGAGGCTGTTGTATGGCGTGACCAGCAGCAGTTTGGCCGCCGGACGCACGCTGGCCAAACGTACGGCGACACCCGAGCCGAGGCTGCGGCCGACCAGGGTGATCTGCGCATGATCGGCGTAGACCTTGTCGAACAGGGCCATGGCATCGCGGGCGAGGGCTTCTTCGGAGGGTGAGCCGCTGCTGCCGCCATAACCCCGGTAATGCATGAAATACAGGGCATGGTCAGGCAGGGCCTGGGCGAACAGCGGCAAGCTGCGCGAAACGTCTTCGGCATTGCCACCGAAATAGATCAACGCCTTCGGGCCGGCATGGGGACGGGTCGAAACCAGTACCTGGGTGTCGTCGACGGGCAAGGTCAGCAGCGTTGCCGATGAACCGGCGTCCCGTGGTTGCGGGTAATAGATCAGCGCCCGCTGAAACAGGAACAGCGCCGCACAGGCCGTCAGGTACAGCGCGACAAGGATGGCGATGACCAGCATCAGGGATCTGAACATTCGGCTAACGTTAGTGGGCATTGACGGCTCCGGGTGCTGTCAGAGTTTAGCCGGTGGCTGGAGGAGGGCTGCGATGCCCAACACGCCTCGATGGCTCGATGTGCAGCCCGCTGAACGTTCGGCCCTGATGCTGGGCTTCGCGTTCCATTTCTGTGTGCTGGCCAGCGACTACCGGGTGCGACCCTTGCGCGATGCCCCGGGCCTTGAGGGCGGCGCCGACAAGTTGCAGTGGCTGTTCACCGCCACTTTCATGGTCATGTTGCTGATAGTGCCAGTGTCCGGCGCTGGCATCGCCTGCCGGCCAGGCGTTTCGTGCCGCTGATCTATCGATTGATTGGCCAATCGCAATCTGAAAAAAACCGTCAATCGACGAACGGCGCATGGGCGGCGGCATCCTCGCCGGGATCACCCTGATCCTGCGCTCGCCCTACCTGTTGGGGCTGTTGCTGATCAAGCTGCTGCACACCCGCGCGGCGACCTTGTTGTATTTCGAACAGGGACGAATTGTCGCTGGCAGCTACGCTGATACAGGCAGCCGCACGCGGTTCTTTGCGAGGGTGGATTTGACCGCGTCGGCGCTGAGGCTGAGCCTTCCAGTGGCGGGTTGTCCGCCGGTTTGACGGCGCTGGTGGCGCTGCTGATCGTGCCATTCGCCGGGTTGTGGGGCGGGTTGTGCCTGTGGCTGGCCGGGCGTCAGGCCCGGCGGGCCTAAGCTGAGGCACAAGCGAGGGATCTGTCATGAGCCATCCGGACGGTTTTACCCGCAGGACAATACTTACGCTGGCTGCCGGCGCTTCGGCGGTCTTCACGTTCGGTCCGACGCAGGCACACAGCGCGCCGTCGACGGCAGCAGGAGGCAACACCATGCAGACCCGCGCCATTCCTTCGAGCAACGAACCCCTGCCGGTGGTGGGGCTGGGCACCTATCGCGGATTTGACGTCGCGCCCCAGGACCCGGCCTACAAGCAATTGCCCGGGGTGCTGCGCGCGTTGTTCGAGAAGGGCGGGACGGTGATCGACAGCTCGCCGATGTACGGTCGGGCCGAAGAGAACACCGGCGAGTTGCTGTCGATCCACGAACCGCGCTCGCCGGCGTTCCTGGCAACCAAGGTCTGGACCCGTGGCCGCGAGGAGGGGATTGCGCAGATGGAGCAATCCTTCCAATTGCTGCAGACCGACCGCATCGACCTGATGCAGATCCACAACCTGCTGGACTGGCAGATTCACTTGCCGACCCTGCGCCACTGGAAGGAGCAGGGGCGCATTCGGTACATCGGCATCACCCATTACACGTCCACGGCCTATGAAGAAGTGGAAGCGGTGCTCAAGGCCGAGCCGCTGGATTTTCTGCAAATCAACTATGCGCTGGATGATCGCGGCGTCGAGAAACGCATCCTGCCGCTGTGCCGGGAGCGCGGTGTGGCGGTGATCTGCAATCGGCCGTTTGGCGGGGGCGGTTTGATTGGTCGTCTACAAGGCAAACCGCTGCCGGGCTGGGCGGCGCAGGTCGGGGTCAAGACCTGGCCGCAGCTGGCGCTGAAGTTCCTGTTGTCGCATTCGGCGGTGACCTGCGTGATTCCTGGCACGGGAAACCCGCGCTATATGGCGGAGAACGCCGGCGCGGGATTCGGGCCGACGCTGACGGATGCGCAGCGGTATCAGTTGATTGCGTTGGTGGATTAAGTGGCTGCTCGGGCAAGACCTGTGGCGAGGGAGCTTGCTCCCGCTGGGCTGCGCAGCGGCCCCCGGCATTCTTTCAGGCACATCGGGTTTTCCGGTTTTACGACTGCTGCGCAGCCGGACGGGAGCAAGCTCCCTCGCCACGGTTCTCATCGGTTCCGGGATCTGGTCAGCGTTTCACAAAGCTCTCCTATACTGTCTGCGCATTGACTGGCTCGTTCCCCCCTGACCCTTACTGCAAGGAGATCGAACATGGCAATCCGTATTGGCGACGAAGCGCCGGATTTCACCGCCGACACCACCGAAGGCACGCTCAACTTTCACCAATGGATCGGCGATGGCTGGGCGATCCTGTTCTCTCATCCCAAGGATTTCACACCGGTCTGCACCACGGAACTGGGCTATCTGGCCAAGCTCAAGCCGGAGTTCGACAAGCGCAACACCAAGATCCTCGGTCTGAGCATCGACCCGGTCAGCGACCACAACAAGTGGGTCGGTGACATCGCAGAAACCCAGGGCACCGCCGTCAACTATCCGCTGATCGGCGACGAAAACCTGGTGGTGGCCAAGCTCTACGACATGATCCACCCCAATGCCAGCGGCGGTTCGCGCACGGCGGTGGACAACGCCACGGTGCGTTCGGTGTTCCTGGTCGGACCGGACAAGAAGATCAAGGCGATGCTGATCTACCCGATGAGCGCCGGGCGCAACTTCGACGAAGTGCTGCGCTTGCTCGATTCGCTGCAACTGAACGCCAAACACACCGTTGCCACGCCGGTTAACTGGCGTCCGGGCGAGGACGTGATCATCCCGACGTCGGTGTCGGACGAGGATGCGAAGAAGAAATACCCGGATGGGTTCAAGACCCACAAGCCGTACCTGCGGACGGTCGCACAGCCCAAATAAATCTGCAGGCCTTGATACCGCCATCGCGAGCAGTCTCGCTCCCACAGTGAATCGTGAACGACACAGATCCACTGTGGGAGCGGGCTTGCTCGCGAAGAGGCCGGCCCTGCAAACGCTCAAACCAGATACTTGTTGAACCACCCCAACGTCCGCTCCCACGCCAGATCCGCCGCGGCCTTGTCATAGCGCGGCGTCGAATCGTTGTGAAACCCATGATTGGCACCAGGGTAGATAAAGGCCTCATAGGTTTTGCCCCCGGCCTTCAGCGCCTGCTCATACGCGGGCCAGCCTTCGTTGATTCGCGTGTCCAGTTCACCGTAATGCAGCATCACCGGCGCCTTGATCCGTGGCACATCCTTGGCCTCGGGCTGGCGGCCGTAAAACGACACGGCGGCGCCCAGTTCCGGGTAGGCCACGGCCGCCGCATTAGTCACGCCACCGCCGTAGCAGAACCCGGTGATGCCGACTTTGCCGCTGCCGTCGGGGTATTTCATCATCCATTCGACGGCGGCGAAGAAGTCGTTCATGAGCTTTGTCGGGTCGACCTTTTCCTGCAGTGCCTTGCCCTTTTCATCGTTGCCGGGGTAACCGCCGACCGAGCTCAGGCCATCCGGGGCCAGGGCGATGAAACCGGCCTTGGCCAGGCGCCGGGCTACGTCCTCGACGTAGGGGTTCAGCCCGCGGTTTTCGTGCACCACCACCACCGAGCCGACCTTGCCGCTGGCTTTGGCCGGGCGTACCAGATAGCCGCGCACCTGGCCGTTGCCCTTGGGCGAGGGGTAGGTGATGTATTCGGCGAGGATGTCCGGGTCGGTGAACGCCACCTGCTCGGCCAGGGCGTAGTTGGGGCTCAGCGAGGCCAGCAACGCACTGGCGGTCAGTCCGCCCAAGGTGAACAACGCCGCCCGGTCGAGAAACTCGCGGCGGTTGATCAGGCCGTGGGCGTAGTAGTCGTAGAGTTCCAGCAGTTGCGGGGGGAAGTCTTTGGCGGTGAGGCGGGTCATGGAGGGTTTCCTTTCTGGCTGGGTCAGCACAACCCCTGTGGGAGCGGGCTTGCTCGCGAAGAGG
>NZ_LYVP01000124.1 GCF_001984065.1 Pseudomonas sp. KK4 | reverse complement strand
CATTCCAAATGTGGGAGCGGGCTTGCTCGCGAAGGCGCCGGCACGAACACTACAGGACTCGAAATCAGCCACATAAAAAAAGACCGCCCCAACCCGACGTTGCGGCGGCCCAAGGGTGACACTTCAACCGCGGCTCACCCTCAGTGGGCACCCGCCGCCTTGTTCAAATCACTCTCCGCCCATTCGGTATAAACACAGGCATCCGCCGTGGCCCAGCGCACCTGCACCGGGTCGCCCGCCTTGAGCGGCATGCCGGCGGCCGACAGCGCCTTGACGGTCATCGAGGTGCCGCCCGACGTCACCACGCTGCAGGTCTGGCTTTCACCCAGGAACAACACTTCCACCACCTTGGCCGAGACTTCGTTCCAACCGGCGGCCAGCGGTTGCTCGATGGCCTGCTGCACGCTCAAGGCCACAGCCTTTTCCGGGCGCACCATCAGCAGCACGTCCTGATCGGTTTGCAGGCCCGCTGTCAGGCGGATCGACAGCGCCTGACCTTCAAACAAAGCCACCGCATTGCCCTGAGCCTTGAGCTTGAGGAAGTTCGAGTTACCCAGGAACGAAGCGACAAAAGCATTCGGCGGGTTCTGGTACAGGTCGTAGCCGCTGCCCAGGCCGACGATCTTGCCGTGGCTGAAGATCGCGATGCGCTGGGACAGACGCATGGCTTCTTCCTGGTCGTGGGTCACGTAGACGATGGTGATGCCCAGGCGCCGATGCAGCTGACGCAGTTCATCCTGCAGGTCTTCGCGCAGTTTCTTGTCCAGCGCGCCGAGGGGTTCGTCCATCAGCAGGATGCGCGGTTCATAGACCAGCGCCCGGGCGATGGCCACGCGCTGTTGCTGGCCGCCGGACAGTTGCGAAGGGCGGCGATGGGCGAACGCTTCCAGTTGCACCAGCTTGAGCATCGCATCGACCCGGCGCTCGCGTTCGGCGCTGGCCAGTTTGCGGATCTGCAACGGGAAGGCGATGTTGTCGCGCACCGACAGGTGCGGGAACAGCGAGTAACGCTGGAACACCATGCCGATGTCGCGCTTGTGCGGCGGTACGTTGACCAGCGACTGACCGTCGACCAGGATCTCGCCGCTGCTCGGGGTTTCGAAGCCGGCGAGCATCGACAGGGTGGTGCTTTTGCCGGAGCCGCTGGAGCCGAGGAAGGTCAGGAACTCACCGTCCTTGATGTCCAGCGAGATGTCGTCCACGGCGGCAAAATCGCCGTAGTACTTGTTCAGGCCACGCAGGCTCACCAGGGGCTTGTCGTTTTGCTGCGCGGTATCTTTGATCACTGCACTCATGTCGTACTCCTGGCGCTCAGGCGCGGATTTCGTTGCGCCGGCGCAGGGCAGCGGCGATGACCATGACCAACACCGACAGGCCGATCAGCAGCGTCGAAGCGACGGCGATCACCGGTGTCAGGTCCTGGCGCAGGGTGGTCCACATTTTCACGGGAAGGGTTTGCAGGGTCGGGCTGGCCATCATCACGCTCAGCACCACTTCGTCCCAGGACACAAGGAAGGCGAAGAGGGCGCCGGCCACCATGCCCGGACGAATCGCCGGGAAGGTCACCTTGAACACCGCTTGCAGGCGTGAAGCGCCGCAGATCACCGCCGCGTCTTCGATCGACTGATCGAACAGCTTCAGCGAGTTGATGATCGAGATGATGGTGAACGGCAACGCGACGATCACGTGGCTGACCACGAACGCGAACAGGGTCCCGGTGTAGCCCAGCTTGAGGAACAGCGCGTACACCGCCACGGCGATGATCACCAGCGGCACGATCATCGGCAGGGTGAACAGGCCGTAGAGCATTTCCCGGCCGGGGAAGCGACCGCGTACCAACGCGAACGCGGTGGGCAGGCCCAGGGCCACGGCAAAGATCGTGGTCAGCACCGCAACCTTGAGGCTGGCCATGGCCGCGTTCATCCAATCGGCGTTGGAGAAGAACTGGCCGTACCATTTCAGCGTCCAGCCCGGTGGCGGGAACACCAGCCACTGCGATGAACCGAACGACAGCAGCACGATGAACACGATCGGCAACAGCAGGAACAGGCCGATCGTCCCGGTGGTGAAATACAGGCCGAAACGCATCCGGCGGCTCATGGCATTGGGGGTCAGGAGCATGACGGCTTACCTCGCGTTGCTGGCGCCAACCGGGGATTCCGGCTGGAGCTTCAGGTAGAAGTAGAACAACACCAGCGTAATGACGATCAGCAACGCGGCACCGGCGCTGGCCAGGCCCCAGTTGAGGAACGACTGCACCTGCTGAATGATGAACTCGGGCAGCATCATGTTTTGCGCACCACCGAGCAGCGCCGGGGTGACGTAGTAACCGAGCGACATCACGAACACCATCAGGCCACCGGAAAACAGCCCCGGCCGGCACAGCGGCAGGAACACCCGGAAGAAGTTGGTCCAGGGGCTGGCGCCGCAGATCGAGCCGGCCTGCAGGATCATCGGGTCGATGGCCTGCATGGTCGCCTGCAACGGCAGCACGATGAACGGGATCATGATGTAGCTCATGCCGATCACCACGCCGGTGAGGTTATGCACCATCTCCAGCGGTTGATCGATGATGCCCATGGCCATCAAGACCTTGTTGATCACCCCGGAGGCTTGCAGCAGCACCAGCCAGGAGTAGGTGCGGGCCAGCAGGCTGGTCCACATCGACAGCAGCACGATGTTCAGGATCCAGCGGCCCCAGCCCCGTGGCACCAGGGTGATCGCCCAGGCCAGCGGAAAGCCCAGCAGCAGGCTGAACAGGGTCACCAGGCCGGCCACCGAAAAGGTGTTGAGCAAGACCCGCGCATAGGCCGAGTTGGCGAACAACTGCTCGTAGTTGCCCAGGCCCGGCACCGGTTCCAGCACGCCGCGCAGCAACAGGCCGATCAGTGGGGCCAGGAAAAACAGGCCGAGGAACAGCAGAGCCGGGATCAGGTTGCCCGAACCGCGCCAGCGCTGGGCCAGGGTCGGGGATTGAGTCATCGCAGCGGCCTTGGCGGCAGCGCCCAAGGCACTGCCGACAGGCGTGGATGGACGGGTCGCGGTTACCGTCATTTTCATTTGACCAGCCATTCGTTCCACCGTGTCGCGATGGCCGGACCGTTCTTGGCCCAGTACGCGAAATCAAGAGTGATTTGGTCCTTTGCGTAAGCGGTCGGCAGGTTGGGCGCCAGCACCGAATCCAGGCGCGCCACGCTGTCGACGTTGACCGGGGCGTAGGCGGTCAGGTTGGAGAAGTCGGCCTGGCCTTTGGCGCTGCTGGCGTTGGCCAGGAACTTCATCGCCGCGTCCTTGTTCTTCGAGCCCTTGGGAATGACCAGGATGTCGGCCATCACCAGGTTCTGTTTCCAGCTTACGCCCACCGGCGCACCGTCTTCCTGAAGGGCGTGGATGCGACCGTTCCAGAACTGGCCCAGGCTGGCTTCACCGGAGGCCAACAACTGCTGCGACTGGGCGCCGCCGCCCCACCAGACGATGTCTTTCTTGATGGTGTCGAGTTTCTTGAAGGCGCGGTCCAGGTCCAGCGGGTAGAGCTTGTCGGCCGGTACGCCGTCGGCCAGCAGCGCCAGTTCGAGCACGCCGGGGCTTGGCCATTTGTAGAGGGCGCGTTTGCCGGGGTAGGTCTTGGTGTCGAACAGCGCGGTCCAGTCCTGAGGCTTGGCGGCGCCGAGCTTGCCCTCGTTGTAGCCAAGGACAAAGGAGAAGAAGAACGAGCCGACGCCGTGATCGGTGACAAAGCGCGGGTCGATCTTGTCGCGCTCGATGACTTTGAAGTCCAGGGGTTCGAGCAAGCCTTCGGAGGCGGCGCGCAAGGCAAAGTCGGCTTCGACGTCGACCACGTCCCACTGCACGTTGCCGCTCTCGACCATGGCCTTGAGCTTGCCGTAGTCGGTGGGGCCGTCCTGGACCACGGTGATGCCGCTGGCCTTGCTGAACGGATCGGCCCAGGCCTGCTTCTGCGCATCCTGGGTGCTGCCGCCCCAACTGACGAAGTTGACGCTCTCGGCGGCCATCAACGCCTGGCTGGTCATGCTCAGCAGTCCCGCAAACAGCATTGCGGATACACCTTTGTTCAACACCATGTTCACGCCCTCATTGTTGTGTTTATGAGCGGGGCTTTCACTGCCCGGCTATCGGGAGCTGTAGGTCCATCGAGTCGCGATGACTGTCCGGTCTATGGAATATCATATTATGGTATTCCAAACTTTGTGCAAGGGTTTTGCCGTACCGGCTATCTGCCAAATGCGTGTTTTGCTGTTCAGCAGATCCCTGTGGCGAGGGAGCTTGCTCCCGCTGGACTGCGCAGCAGTCCCTTTCTTTTCACGGGCAAGGGAGCCGCTTCGCAACCCGGCAGAAGCAAGCTCCCACCCCACAACAGCGTCTTTATGCGCCGGGCTATTAGCTAAACGGGATGCTCTCCACCACCTCCAGGTCATACCCGGTCAAGCCTGCATACTTCAGCGGTGGGCCCAGGTGGCGCAGTTTGCCCACGCCCAGGTTCTGCAAGATCTGCGCGCCGGTGCCCACCTCCGAATAAATCCGCGACTGCGAGCGGCTGAACTGCCGTGGCGTCTGGGTCAAATGCGGCACCCGTTCGAGCAGCGCCTGGGACGATTCATGGTTGGCCAGCACCACCACCACGCCGCGACCTTCCTCGGCCACCCGCTGCAACGCCGCCCACAGCGTCCAGTTGCTGGGGCCGCTGTATTCGGCGCCGACCAGATCGCGCAGCGGATCGATCACATGCACCCGCACCAGGGTCGCTTCATCGCGGCGCAATTCGCCCATGACCATGGCCATGTGGACACCGCCCTCAATGCGATCCTCAAAGGTGATCAGACGAAAGGTGCCATGCACGGTGGGCAGTTCACGTTCGCCGATGCGCTCGACCGTGTGCTCGGTGCTCAGGCGGTAGTGGATCAGGTCAGCGATGGTGCCGATCTTGATCCCGTGCCTGCGCGCAAACACCTCCAGATCCGGGCGGCGGGCCATGGTGCCGTCGTCGTTCATGACTTCGACGATCACCGACGCCGGGGTGAAACCGGCCAGGCGTGCCAGGTCGCAGCCGGCCTCGGTATGCCCGGCGCGGGTCAGTACGCCGCCTTCCCGGGCACGCAGGGGAAAGATGTGGCCCGGTTGCACGATATCGGCGGCGCTGGCGCCAGGGGCCACGGCGGCCGCGACGGTGCGGGCGCGGTCGGCGGCGGAAATGCCGGTGGTCACGCCGCTGGCGGCTTCGATGGACACGGTAAAGGCAGTGCTGAACACGCTGCCATTGCTCGGCACCATTTGTTCCAGGCCCAGGCGCTGGCAGTGTTCGTCGGTCAGGGTCAGGCAGATCAGGCCCCGGGCTTCCCGGGCCATGAAGCTGATGGCTTCGGCGCTGCAGCAGTCGGCGGCCAGCAGCAGATCGCCTTCGTTTTCCCGGTCCTCGTCGTCCACCAGCAGGACCATTTTGCCGAGGCGATAATCTGCGATGATTTCTTCGATACTGTTGAAAGGCATGCTGGAGTCTCAGGGCTGGTTAAGTCATATTATGGTATACCATGATACAAAATAAACCGCGAGGTCACTATGAAGGCGTACTGGATAGCTCACGTGAATGTCACCGACCCGGATCAATACAGCCAATACACCCAGCGCGCGCCCCAGGCGTTTGCCAAGTACGGCGGGCGGATGCTGGCCCGGGGCGGGCGCAGTGAAGGGCTCGAAGGCGGGCCGGCGGCGCAGCGCAACGTGGTGATCGAATTCGACTCGTACGAGCAGGCGCTGGCGTGTTATCGGTCGCCGGAATACCAGGAGGCGAAGAAGCACCGCGAAGGCGCGGGGGAGGCTGAGATCGTCATTGTCGAGGGCGTGGCACCGCTATAACCGACACCACTTCACCCTGTAGGAGCGAGCATGCTCGCGATGGACGTAAACGATAACGCGGGGTGCCAGACAACCCGTGTCGGCCATGTGTCCATCGCGAGCATGCTCGCTCCTACAGTGGGTATTGTGTGCACAGGGGTCAGCGGATGAAGTGAATCTTGCCGCTGTCGTCGTTGCCGATGTAGATGCCGTAGACCCCGGCCTGGCGTTCCTCGATGTAGCGCTCGAGGATCTGGCGGATCGCCGGGTAGTAAATGCTGTCCCAGGGAATGTCCTCGGGGGCGAAGAACTTGTAGTCGAGGGTTTCCGGGCCGAACTGGCCGGTGATCTCCAGGGCGATGGCGCGGAAGATGATGTACACCTCGCTGATCTTCGGCACGCTGAAGATCGAGTAGGGCGAGAGGATTTCCCCGCGCACGCCGCTCTCTTCCCAGACCTCGCGCAACGCCGCCTGCTCGGTGGTCTCGCCGGCTTCCATGAAGCCCGCCGGGAGGGTCCAGGTGCCCGGGCGCGGCGGGATCGCCCGTTGGCACAGCAGGTATTTGCCGTCCTGCTCGATGATGCAGCCGGCGATGATTTTCGGATTGACGTAGTGGATGTAGCCGCAGCCGCGGCACATCAGGCGCTCGTGCGTATCGCCCGGCGGCAGCTGTGACTTGAGGTCATTGCTGCCGCATTTCGGACAAAAGCTCGGGCTGAACATGATCAACGTCCTATGCGGGGTTCTTTCAGTGCGATGGGCTGGGTGATCTCGGGAATCGCCCCGGTTTCTTCCTGTTGGCGCTTGAGGTAGTCGAGGGCCACGGTGGCGGCGGCGCGCACGTGGTCGACGCAGGCCTGGTGGGCCACCAGCGGATCGCCGCCCTTGATCGCCTCGACCATGCGCTCCATTTCCTGGTTGCTGGCGCCACGACGGTTTTCCTGGGACACCGACGTCGCACGCAAGTAGCTGATGCGTGCCTGCAACTGGCGCAACTGAGTGGCCGCCACATGGTTGCCGGAGCCTTCGAGCAGCACGTCGTAGAAGCCCTGCACCGAATCGATGACGGTCTGCAGCTCGCCTTCCTTGAGCGCCTGGCGGTTGACCTCCAGGGCTTTTTCCAGTGCCTTGATGTCCTTGGCCTTGGCCCGCAGGGTGAACAGCTGGACGATCAGGCCTTCGAGCACGCAGCGCAGTTCGTAGATATCGACGGCATCGGCCAGGGTGATGATGGCGACGCGCGGGCCCTTGGCGTCGGCGAATTCCACCAGGCCTTCGGATTCCAGGTGGCGCAAGGCTTCGCGTACCGAAGTGCGACTCACGCCCAGGCGATCGCACAGGTCGCGTTCGACCAGACGATCTCCCGGCAGAAGCTGGAAGTTCATGATGGCGCTGCGCAGTTTATCCAGCACGATTTCGCGCAGGGTAACGGGGTTGCGATTGACCTTGAAGCTGTCGTCGAGTGGCAGGCGTTTCATGGGGTACGCTCTTTCGGTGGCTGTCCATGCCAGGCGGGCATCAAAACAGCCGAGGGTTAACTGGAGGCCTCGGCGTCGGCTTCGGCGAAGGCTTCACGGGCCAGCCGGAAGCTGTCCACGGCGGCGGGAACCCCGCAATAAATGCCGACCTGAAGCAGAATTTCGCGTATTTGCTCACGACTCAAGCCGTTACGCAAGGCGCCGCGCACATGCAGCTTGAGTTCGTGCGGGCGATTCAAGGCCGAGATCATCGCCAGGTTGATCATGCTGCGCTCCTTGAGCGACAAGCCCTCACGACCCCAGACATGGCCCCAGCAATACTCGGTGACCATCTCCTGCAAGGGGCGGGTGAAGTCGTCGGCGTTCTCGATGGAGCGCTGCACATAGGCTCGACCGAGCACCTGGGTGCGGATCTGCAAACCTTTTTCGTATTTTTCGTTGCTCATCATTCTTCCTCTCGACACAGGCCCCCCTGTGGGAGCGGGCTTGCTCGCGAAAGCGGATTGGCATTCAGCATTCATGTTGCCTGACACGACGCCTTCGCGAGCAAGCCCGCTCCCACATTTGGGATTGCGTGTAATCCGATCAGGCCAGGGTCGGCAGCGGCCCCAGCTTGCCCTTGTGATAAATCATCGGCGTCACCGGTTGCTCGGGCAGGATCAGGTTCTTCACTGCGCCGACGATGATCGCGTGGTCGCCGCCGTCGTATTCGCGCCACAGTTCGCACTCGATGATCGCCGTGGCCTTGGCCAGGATCGGGTTGCCCAGTTCGCTCAAGTGCCAGTCGATGCCCTTGGCTTTGTCCTTGCCCTTGCCGGCGAAGGCATAGGCTTCGGCGGTCTGGTCGGCGGACAGCAGGTGGATCGCGAACTGCTTGCTGTCGCGCAGCACCGGGTAGGTGTCGGAGCCATAGTTGGGGCAGAACAGCACCAGGGCCGGGTCGATCGACAGCGCACTGAAGGCGCTGGCGGTGATGCCGACGATGCCGCCGTCCGGGTCCAGGGTGGTGACCACCGTGACGCCGGACGGAAACGAGCTCATGACGTCTTTGTAAATGCCGGGTTCGATCATTTCGTAAAACTCCTAGCGCATCACAAACGGATCAGGCATGGGCGCCTGGGAGAGGTTGATCCACACCGTTTTCAGCTCGGTGTAGGCCAGCACCGAATCGATGCCGCTTTCGCGTCCATAGCCACTGTTCTTGAAGCCGCCGATCGGCGCCATGGCCGACACCGCGCGGTAGGTGTTGACCCAGATGATCCCCGAACGCACGTCCCGGGCCAGGCGATGGGCGCGGCCCAGGTCGCGGGTCCAGATGCCGGCGGCGAGGCCGAACTGCGAGTCGTTGGCGATGGCCAGCGCTTCGGCTTCGTCCTTGAAACGGATGACCGATGCCACGGGGCCGAACACTTCTTCCTGCATGATTTTCATCGAATTGCGGTCGCACTCGAACAGCGTCGGTTCATAGAACCAGCCGTCACCGAGATCGGCCGGGCGCTTGCCACCCAGGCGCAGGCGCGCCCCTTCGGCAATCGCGTCGGCGACCAAACCTTCAACCACCGCCAACTGCTGCGCGGTGGCCATCGGGCCCATTTCACTGTTGTCTTCCTGCGGATTGCCGATGCGAATGCACTTGGCGCGTTCGACCAGGCGCTCGACGAACTCGTCGTAGATTTCGTCCTGAACCAGCAGCCGCGAACCGGACACGCAACTTTGCCCGGAAGCGGCGTAGATCCCGGCGATGGCACCGTTGATCGCGCTGTCCAGATCAGCGTCGGCGAAGATGATGTTCGGTGATTTGCCGCCCAGTTCCAGGGACAACTTGGCAAAGTTCTCGGCACTGCTGCGCACCACATGTCGCGCCGTGGCCGCACCGCCGGTGAAGGCAATCTTGCGCACCAGCGGGTGGCGGGTGAGGGCGGCGCCGGTGCTCGGGCCGTAACCGGTGACGACGTTGACCACCCCCGGCGGAATGCCGGCTT
Organism: Pseudomonas sp. KK4; assembly: GCF_001984065.1. Taxonomy (GTDB): domain Bacteria; phylum Pseudomonadota; class Gammaproteobacteria; order Pseudomonadales; family Pseudomonadaceae; genus Aquipseudomonas. The sequence continues at coordinate 5,779 of NZ_LYVP01000124.1, read as the reverse complement.
CAAGCGCCAGGCGCGCCAGTTCGAGAATGGTCGCCGAAGCGTGCTCGGACGGCTTGATCACGATGGTGTTGCCCGCCGCCAACGCGGGGGCCAGTTTGATCGCGGTCAGGTACAGCGGGCTGTTCCACGGAATGATCGCCGCGACCACGCCCATGGCTTCGTGCACGGTGTAGGCGAACAGGTCGGGCTTGTCGAGGGGCAGGGTGCCGCCTTCGAGCTTGTCGGCCAGGCCCGCGGTGTAGTGGAAGAACTCCGGCAGATAGCCGACCTGGCCACGGGTTTCGCGGATCAGCTTGCCGTTGTCGCGGCTTTCCAGCTGCGCCAGTTGTTCCTTGTTTTCGGCGATCAGGTCGCCCAGGCGTCGCAGCAGTTTGCCGCGTGCGGTGGCGGTCAAGCCGCGCCAGGCCGGGCTGTCGAAGGCGGTCTGCGCAGCCTGCACGGCGCGCTCGACATCGGCTTCGTCGGCATCGGGCAGTTCGGCCCAGGCCTGGGCCAGGGCCGGGTTGAGGCTTTCGAAGGTCTTGCCCGAGAGGGCATCGACCCATTCACCGCCGATGCACATCTGGAAGCGTGCGAGTGTCATGCAACGTTCCCCTTTATTTGATTTTGTCGGGAGTGCGCCCGGTCGAGAAACTCCAGCAACAGCTGGTTGACCAGGCGCGGCGATTCTACGGGCATCATATGCCGCTGCTCGGCAAGCACCGCAACCGTCGCGCCGGGAATGCGCCGGGCCAGTTGCTCGGCCATGTCCGGTGTCGACCCGGGGTCCAGTTCGCCGGTGGCCACCAGGGTCGGCACCTGGATGTCGGCCAGGTCGTCGGCGCGGTACATGTCCTGGGTGGCGAACAGTTCATAGGTGGTCAGGTAACCCTGCGGATCGTTCTGCGCCAGGGTCTGGCGCAGCGCGGCGATCTGCGCCGGGTTGGCCGCCTGGTATTCGCGGCTGAACCAGCGCGACAGCGCCGCTTCGGCATTGGCATCCGGCCCGTGCTCCGCCGCCTGCGCCGTGCGGGCAATGACGCCAGCGCGCTGCTCGGCGCTGCGATTGAACACGCTGTTGAGCACCACCAGGCTTTGCAGGCGTTGCGGGTAATGCAGGGCGAACGCCCGCGCTACCAGCCCGCCCATGGAGAAACCGATGACCGCCGCCTTGGGCAATTGCAGGTGATCGAGCAACTCCAGCAACTGATCGGCGTAACCGAGCAGGGGCGTGCCGCTTTCCGGACGCGGGCTGGCGCCATGACCGAGCATGTCGTAAGCGATCACGCGGTACTGGGTGCTCAGGCCAACGATCTGGCCGCCCCACATTTCTTTATTCAGGCCCACGCCGTGGATCAAGACCACGGGCTGGCCTTGGCCGGTCGCCAGGTAACTGGTGCCAGCCGGGGTGCGTTCAGCGGTGAGCCGAATCATGGAGCGCTCCTGCATGCCTTCTTGTTGGAGTGACCGACCGTATTACTGGGCGTTTTCGGCGGCCAGTTCTTCGAGGTCGATGTAACGGTTGCCGATGCGAGGGTGCAGGCGGCCGCCATCGGCGCAACCCAGGACCACGACGATTTCGTCGGCGCGCGGCGCGTCTTCGATCTGCATTTCCAGGGTGATGTAGTGCGAGCGCAGGCCCTCGTCGTCCTTGTGCATCATCGGGATCTGGATCGAGGTGCCCGGGCCGCCTCGCTTGTTGGTGAAGCTCAGGTAGCTCTTGGCCTTGACCGCTTCGCGGTAGTGGTTGCCGAAGCGCAGGGTGTGGATCACCGCCGACGCGTGCTCGATCTCGCCATCGGCACCGACCACGGCCGCCTTGCCATAGGCTACGATTTTCTCGGCGCCGCCGATGATGCCCACCAGGCGCTCGACCATCAGCGCACCGAGGTCGGAGCAGTTGGCGCGGATCTGCGGTTTGAGGTCTTCGACAAAGCCGTTGCCCAGCCAAGGGTTCTTCATCACCACCGCCAGCCCGACCATGGTCACGGGTTTATCGGTGGCCTTGCCGCCTTCGATGAAGGTTTCTTCGACATAGCTGACGATCTTGCGGATTTCGAAACTCATGGGCTGCTCCGTAGGGGGTAAAAAGGTGTCTGTGCGTCTGATGGTATACCATAATATCGGTTGTGCAAGAGGCGTGATCGAGATTCTGCTGGCGGGGCGATGAAACGCGTCATTGCCAAACCTGTGGCGAGGGAGCTTGCCTGTGGTCAGAGAGATTGCCTGTGGCGAGGGAGCTTGCTCCCGTCGGGCGCGCAGCGCCCCCCAGAAAAGAAGGCCTGCTACGCAGTCCAGCGGGAGCAAGCTCCCTCGCCACAAACAATCTCCCTGACCACAGGTAATCCCTGGCCACAGATAATCTTCCTGGCCACATGCAATCTCTCTGACCACAGGCAATCTCCCTGGCCACAGGCAATCTCTCTGGCAACCATCAATCTCCCTGCCACGGGTAAAGTGGTAGTGAGTGCTTTTGTCCGTTACGCGACATCCATTGGCTTACTAGCGTTAGCCGGCAACCGGTAGTCGCGCTAGAGTCAGGATCACACTCCTGGCCAACCCGGACGCCCTCGATGACCCGCCCACGTTTCCTCCCCGACAACTTCACCCTGACCCTGGTCGCCGTGGTGCTTCTGGCCAGCTTTCTGCCCGCCAGCGGCCAGGTGGCGGTGGGTTTTGGCTGGTTGACCAACATCGCCATCGCGCTGCTGTTTTTCCTGCACGGCGCCAAGCTGTCGCGGGAATCGATCATTGCCGGCGCCGGTCACTGGCGCCTGCATCTGTTGGTGTTCGGCCTGACTTTCGTGCTGTTCCCGTTGCTGGGGCTGGCGCTCAAGCCCGTGTTGTCGCCGTTGATCGGCGCCGACCTGTACATGGGCATGCTCTACCTCTGCGCCTTGCCGGCCACGGTGCAGTCGGCGATTGCCTTCACTTCCCTGGCCCGGGGCAATATTCCGGCGGCGATTTGCAGCGCGGCGGCGTCGAGCCTGTTCGGCATCTTCCTCACGCCACTGCTGGTGACCCTGCTGCTCAACGTCCACGGTGACGGCGGCTCGACCGTCGATGCGATCCTCAAGATCAGCGTGCAACTGTTGCTGCCGTTCATCGCCGGGCAGATCGCCCGGCGCTGGATCGGCGATTGGGTGGGGCGCAACAAGAGCTGGCTGAAGTTCGTCGATCAGGGGTCGATTCTGCTGGTGGTGTACGGCGCGTTCAGTGAGGCGGTCAACGAGGGCATCTGGCAGCAGATTCCGCTGCGTGATCTGGCGGGGCTGGTGGTGGCCTGCTGCGTGGTACTGGGGCTGGTGCTGGTGGCCGCCACCGTGCTGGGCAAAGCCTTCGGTTTCAGCATGGAAGACCGCATCACCATCCTGTTCTGCGGTTCCAAGAAAAGCCTGGCCACCGGTGTACCGATGGCCCAGGTATTGTTCGCCGGCAGCACCATCGGCGTGCTAATACTGCCGTTGATGCTGTTCCATCAGATTCAACTGATGGTCTGCGCGGTGCTGGCCCAGCGTTATGCCAAGCGCCAGGAATCGGTGGCGGAACTGATGGGCCACGTCGATCCCTGATTCAGAGGGCACGGCCCCTTGTGGGAGCGGGCTTGCTCGCGAAAGCGGTGTGTCATCCAACCTATTTATCGACTGACACACTGCTTTCGCGAGCAAGCCCGCTCCCACCGTTTTGGTTTGCGCAGGGCCCTCAGTAAACCTGCGGCACGATGATTTGCGGTGGCGTCGGGCTGCGCGAGTAGTCTTCCTGGCGCACACGCTCTGGCAGTTCGATCACCGGGAGCTGCACTTCCTCGTAGGGCATCTGCCCGAGCAGGTGATGGATGCAGTTGAGCCGGGCCTTCTTCTTGTCGTCGGCCTGCACCACCCACCATGGCGCTTCGGCGATGTGGGTGCGTTCGAGCATGATTTCCTTGGCCTTGGTATAGGCCTCCCAACGTCGGCGGGATTCCAGGTCCATGGGGCTGAGTTTCCATTGCTTGAGCGGGTCATGGATGCGGCTGAGAAAGCGCAGGTGCTGCTCCTGATCGGAGATTGAAAACCAATACTTGATGAGCTGGATACCGGAACGGGCCAGCATCCGCTCGAACTCTGGCACGGTGCGAAAGAACTCTTCGTACTGGTCTTCATTGCAAAAGCCCATCACTTGCTCGACGCCGGCGCGGTTGTACCAACTGCGGTCAAACAGCACGATTTCACCGGCGGCCGGCAGGTGCGAGACGTAGCGCTGGAAATACCATTGGGTGCGTTCGCGATCGTTCGGCGCGGGCAGGGCGGCGACCCGGCACACCCGTGGGTTGAGCCGCTGGGTAATGCGCTTGATCACCCCACCTTTGCCAGCCGCATCGCGACCTTCAAACAGGATCACCACCTTGTGTCCGGTTTTCACCACCCAGCTCTGCAACTTCACCAGTTCGCCCTGCAGGCGGAACAGTTCGCTGAAGTAGCGGCGGCGTTCCTGGCGTTCCGGGCTTTCGCCCAAATGCTCGTCGAACAGCCCTTCGAGGTCGTGATCGTCCTCCAGCAGCTCCAGTTCCAGCTCTTCGTCGCTATGGTCGAGCAGCTCGCGGTGAATGCGTTGCATCAGGGTGTCGTTGGTCAACAGCATGGTCAGAACTCCCGACGAAGTTGGAAGCGACCATGCTAGGCCGCAGCCTGTGACGGCGTGGTGACGGATAGATGATGGCGAAATTCATTGGCCTGTCATCGGGCTGTCACCGGGGGCATGGCAGGATCGTCGCAAACCGCCTCGAGCCACTGCCAGGAACCCAACCATGAAAGGTGAAGCCCCACTGTTCGCGGCCGTTGACCTGGGCTCCAACGCGTTTCGCCTGATGATCGGCCAGTCGGTCAAGCGCAACCGCGAGTTCACCATCCAGGAAGTCAAAACCTTGCGTGAACCCGTGCGTCTGGCCGAGGGGTTTAAGGGTGGGGCACTGGATGAACTGGCGCTGGATCGGGGTTGGCAAGCGTTGGCGCGCTTTGGCAAAAAGCTGCGCGGCTTTGAAGCGGGACGGGTGAGGGCGGTGGCCACCAGCGCGGTGCGCGAGGCAGACAATGCGCAGCTGTTCCTGGCCAGCGCGGAACGCCATCTGGGGTTTCCCATTGATGTGATCTGCGGTCATGAAGAAGCCCGACTGGTCTATGCCGGGGTCGCCCATACGCTTCCATGCGCGCAGAACCTGCGCCTGGTGGTGGATATCGGTGGCGGTTCGACCGAGTTGATCCTGGGGCGCGGCACCCAGCCGCTGGTCACTGAAAGCATTGCCATCGGCAGCGGCACCCTGGGCGCACGCTATTTTGCCGACGGACGCATCACCGCCGAGGCGCTGCTGGAGGCTGAATGGGTCGCCACGCTGGAGTTCGACAGGGTGGCCCGCCATTACCGGTCCCAAGGTTGGCAGCAGACCATCGGCTCTTCCGGCACCGCGCGCATGCTGGCGAAAATCCTCAGTGCCAATGGCCTCAATGATCCGGGTGAAAGCGGTATCACCTACGGCGGGTTGCTGCGCCTGTCATTGCTGCTGCTCAAAGCCGGACAGGTCAAAAAGCTGCGGCTCGCCGGCCTGCAACCCCATCGCCTGAGCATCTTGCCCGGCGGCCTGGTGCTGATGCTGGCAGCGTTCAAGGTGTTCGGCATCACCCACATGACGCCCTCGGAGCCGGGGCTGCGCTTTGGCGTGTTGCATGGGTTGATGTCCCGGCACTGATTGCAGCCCTATGCAAAACCCCTGTGGGAGCGGGCTTGCTCGCGAAAGCGGCAGTTCATTCAACATTGATGTCGCCTG
>NZ_LYVP01000123.1 GCF_001984065.1 Pseudomonas sp. KK4 | reverse complement strand
TTCGCGAGCAAGCCCGCTCCCACAGGGTTTTGTGTCGTGCGCAAATATTTCGATTGGCATGAGACCTGTGGGAGCGGGCTTGCTCGCGAAAGCGGTGGGTCAGGTAGCGATGATGGTGAATGTGCCGCCGTCATCGCGAGCAGGCTCGCTCCCACATAAAAACTGTGGGAGCGGGCCTGCTTGCGATAGCGGCGGTACGGCGGGTGTTGATGTAGCTGTCAGGCCGTGGTCAGCGGATAGAGCTGTTCATCGAACTGCGACAGTTTCGGGAACACCAGGGGTTGTTCGTCGCTCAGGTGTTGCAGGCGTTGGGTGTAATCCGTGAGGAAGCCTTTGCGCGCTTCATCGCTGATGTACGGCACGTGCCAGGCCACGAACGGCGCCAGTACGTCGAAACCGACATAGGCCAAAGTGCCGCGCAGGATCGGCCGCAGCATGTCCTGCAGCGGGCCATGGATCGCGCCTTCACCGAACATGTGTTCACGGCCACCCAGGGTCACGGTGACCAGGGCTTTCTTGCCCGCCAGCCCGCCCTGATCGTAGAAACGCTTGCCGCCATAGCAGATGCCCGACACCAGCACCCGATCGATCCAGCCCTTGAGCATCGCCGGCGCGGAGAACCAGAAGATCGGGAAATTGAGGATCAGCAGGTCGGCCCACAGCAACTTGTCCAGCTCACCCTGGATATCCGCCGCCAGCGATTGTTTTTTCACCCCCAGGCGTTGCTCCAGCGCATACACCAGGTACTCGGGGTTCTCCCGCGACGAGAAGTCGGCATCGCTGGCCACCGGGTTCCAGTTCATCCTGTACAGATCACTGACCTGCACTTCATGGCCCTGGGCCTGGAGGGTGGCGACGGCCTGATCCCGCAGGGCCGCGGTGAAGGATTTCGGCTCGGGATGGGCGTGAACGATCAGTACTTTCATGGTGATTCCTTAGACTTTTTCCAGCGTAGGGTTTGAAGGGGTGGCACGGCTTTCCAGCAGGCGATCGAGCCAGTCCGGGTCCATCTGTGGTTCGGAAGAAAACAGCAGCCCGGTGTAATCCTGATGCGGCGGGGTAAAGATCGCACTGCGCGACCCCTGGTCCACCACCCTGCCCCGTTGCATCACCAGCACCTCGTCGGCAATGGCGCGCACGGTGGCGACGTCATGGGTGATGAACAGGTACGCCACGCCCAGTTGCTGCTGAATACGGTTGAGCAATTTGAGCACACCTTCGGCCACCAGTTGATCCAGTGCCGAGGTCACTTCGTCGCAAATGATCAGTTGCGGATCGGCCGCCAGCGCCCGGGCGATGCAGATCCGCTGCTTCTGGCCACCGGACAGCTCACGGGGCTGGCGCTCCATGAAGGTCGCCGGGTCCAGCTCGATCATCTCCAGCAACTCGGCAACCCGCGCCCGCATGGCCTTGCCCTTGAGGCCGAGATAAAACGTCAGCGGCCGACCAATGATATCGACGATGCGCTGGCGTGGATTGAGCGCCGTGTCCGGGATCTGATAGATCATCTGGATGCGCCGCAACTGCTCCTTGCTGCGCTGACGAAAGTCCGCCGGCAGCGGCTTGCCGTCATACAGCACTTCGCCGTAGGTCGGTGGCAGCAGACCGGTGATCAACCGCGCGGTGGAGCTCTTGCCGCTGCCGGACTCGCCGATCACCGCCAGGGTCTGGCCGCGATAGAGCTTGAGCGAGACATCGTGCAGCACCGGTTGATCGCCGTAGCTGGCACAGCTTTTACGCAGCTCCAGCAGTGGCTTCTCCTGCTGCGGGCACGGCTTGGGTTCGGTGCGGAAACTGCGCACCGCCCACAGCGACTTGGTGTATTCCTCTTGCGGGTCGCCGAGCATCTTGCGGGTCTCGGCCTCTTCCACCAGCCGGCCGTGGCGCAGCACCATGATGCGGTCGGCCATCTGCGCCACCACCGCCAGGTCGTGGCTGATGTAGATCGCGGCGCTGCCGTAGGTCGCCACTGCATCGCGAATCGCCGCCAGCACTTCGATCTGGGTGGTGACGTCCAGCGCGGTGGTCGGTTCATCAAAGATGATCAGGTCCGGGTGGCAAGCCATGGCCATAGCAGTCATCACCCGCTGCAACTGCCCGCCCGACACCTGATGCGGATAGCGCTGGCCGATCTTCTCCGGATTGGGCAAGCGCAATACGCGGTACAACTCCACCGCTTCGGCCATCGCCTGCTCGCGGCTCATGCCGCCATTCTTCACCGCCGTTTCGACGTGCTGGTCGATCAGCCGATGGGCCGGGTTGAACGACGCCGCCGCGCTCTGGGCCACGTAGGCAATGCGCAGGCCTCGCAACTTGCGCAGGGCTTCGGGTTTGGCCTTGAGCAGGTCGATGCCGTCGAAATGCACAGAGCCGCCGGTGATCCGGCAGCCATCGCGGGTGTAGCCCATGGCCGACAGGCCCAGGGTCGACTTGCCCGCCCCCGACTCGCCGATCAGCCCCAGCACCTCGCCGCGCTGCAGGGTCAGGTCGATGCCCTTGATCAGCGGGTGCCAGGCATCTTCGTAATGGCCCTCGATGTGCAGGTTGCGGATTTCCAGCAAAGGTTTGTCTGTCGTCATGTTCAGCACTCCTTGAGGCCGCTGGATTTGTGCAGCATCCAGTCGACGACGAAATTGACGCTCACGGTGATCAACGCCACGGCCAGGGCCGGCAGCAACGGGCTGATGTCGCCAAAGGTGATCAGCACCGCGTTGTCACGCACCATGCTGCCCCAGTCGGCGGTGGGCGGTTGTATGCCCAGGCCAAGGAACGACAGCGCACTGATGAACAGGAACACGAAGCAGAAGCGCAGGCCGAATTCGGCAATCAACGGCGCCGCGGCGTTGGGCAGTACTTCACGGGTGACCAGCCACCACAGGCCTTCACCGCGCAGGCGCGCGGCTTCGACGAAGTCCTGCACCACCACGTTCATCGCCACCGCCCGGGACAGGCGAAACACCCGGGTCGCGTCCAGCAACGCGATCACCAGCACCAGCGAGGTGGCGTTGGTGCCGACCACGCTGAGGATCAGCAAGGCGAAGATCAGTTGCGGAATGGCCATCAGGATGTCCACCACCCGCGACAGCCCCTGATCGATCGCGCCGCCCTTGATCGCCGCGATCAACCCGCAGAAACCACCGAGCAGGAACGCCAGCACCGTGGTCAGGAAGGCAATGCCCAGGGTGTTGCGCGCGCCGTAGACCAGGCGACTGAACATGTCGCGGCCCAGGTTATCGGTGCCCAGCAGGAACTGCCCGCCCCAGGGTGCGAAGCCCTCGCCCACCACCTGGGTTTCGCCGAATGGCGCCAGCAACGGCGCGAACACGGCCACCAGGATGTACAGCACGATCACCAGCAGCCCGAATTTGGCGCTCAGCGGCGCCCGCACTATTTGTTGAAAAAGGCTCATGGCTTACCCCTTCGGATGCATCAGGCGTGGGTTGCTGGCAATCGACAGCACGTCGGCACTGGTGTTGAGCAGGATGTAGGTCGCGGCGAAGATCAGGCTGCAGGCCTGCACCACCGGGATGTCGCGCTTGGCCACCGAGTCCACCAGCAACTGGCCGAGGCCCGGATAGACGAACACCACTTCGACCACCACCACACCCACCACCAGGTACGCCAGGTTCAGCGCCACCACGTTGACGATCGGGGCCAGGGCGTTGGGCAAGGCGTGGCGAAAGATGATCCGTGATTGGCTGATGCCCTTGAGCCGGGCCATCTCGATGTAAGGGCTGGCCAGCAGGTTGATCAAGGAGGCGCGGGTCATGCGCATCATCTGCGCGATGACTACCAGGCTCAGGGTCGCCACCGGCAGGACTGAACGCTCCAGCACTTCGCCGAGGGAGGCATTGGGCGACAGGTTGGAAATGCTCGGGAACCAGTTGAGCTTCACCGCGAACACCAGGATCAGGATGTAGGCGACGAAGAACTCGGGGAACGACACCGCGCTCAGCGCCGAGGTATTGAGCAGGCGGTCGAACCAGCTGTTGCGGTACAACGCCGCGAGCATCCCCTGCAGCAACGCCAGCGGCACCGAGACCAGCGCCGCCAGCAGCGCCAGGCTGAAGGTGTTGGCCAGGCGGCTGCCGACCAGGTCGGCGATCGGCCGCTGGTTGGCCAGGGACACCCCCAGGTCACCGTGCAGCAACTGCCAGATCCAGTGCCCGAAACGGGTCAGCGGCGGCAGGTCCAGCCCCAGTTGCGCCCGGTACGCCGCCACGGTTTCCGGGGTGGCGGACTGGCCGAGCATGGCCTGGGCGATATCACCCGGCAGCATGCCGACCGCTAGAAAAATGATCACCGATACCGCAAACAGCGATAACAGCCCCAATGCCAGACGCTGCGCCAACAGCTTGAAAATACTTCTCATCGTGCGGTTCCTTTGAATTGGGCACGCTTGCAAACACAACGAATTTCCACTGTGGGAGCGGGCTTGCTCGCGAATGCGTCGGCACATCCAACATCAATGTGACTGACACACCGCCTTCGCGAGCAAGCCCGCTCCCACAGGGTTCTTCATTGCTTCGGCTGTTGCATTACGCCTGCCACCACCGCTCGATCACCCGCAACCCATCCAGCTCGCCGTACGGCGCGGTCTGGCCGCCGTGGGCGACGCGGTTGGAACGGGCGGCGACGGAGCTGGCGAACAGCGGCACGATGGCGCCGCCGTCATCGCGGCACAGGGCCTGCATTTCGTTGTACATCTCACGGCGCAGCGGGTCGTTCATTTCGCCGCGGGCGGCGTTGAGCAACTGGTTGAAACGCGGGTTGTCCCAGTGGGTCTCGTTCCAGGCCGCTCCCTTGGCGTAACCGATGCTGAACATGCGGTCGGCAGTCAGGCTGCTGTACCAGAACGAGGTAGTGAACGGCTGCTTCATCCAGACATTGGTGAAGAAACCGTCGGCAGGCTCGCGCACCACGTCGATGTCGATGCCGCCCGCCTTGGCCTGCTCCTTGAACAGTACCGAGGCATCCACCGCGCCGCTGTAGGCCGCGTCCGAGGCTTGCAGTTTCACCTTGAGCGAATCCAGGCCAGCCTTTTTCAGGTAGAAACGCGACTTGTCCGGATCGTAGGTGCGTTGCTCCAGCGCGGTGTTGATGAAGCGGCTGCCGGGCTGGATCGGGTGGTCGTTGCCCACCAGGCCATAGCCGTACAGCACCGAGGACAGCAGGGTCTCGCGGTTGATCGCGTGCTTCATCGCCAGGCGCACGTCGTTGTTCTGGAACACCTGGCTGTCGGTGAGCATCGGGAAGGTGTAGTGCTGGGCGCCCTTGGTTTCTTCGATCACCAGGTTCGGGTTGCGCTTGAGCAGCGCCACAGTCTTGAGGTCGACCTTGTTGATCACGTCAACTTGCCCGGTGACCAGCGCGTTGATCCGCGCCGCGCCATCGCCGATCGCGATAAGCTCGGCGCCGGCGAAGTGCGCGCGCCCCGGTTTCCAGTAGTCCGGGCTGCGTTCCAGGGTCATGCGCACACCCGGTTCGAAGTCCTTCAGGCGATAGCCGCCAGTACCGACGCCGGCCTGCCAGTCCGGCACCCCGTCCTTGCTCGGCATGATCACCAGGTGGTAATCGGCGACCACGTAGGTGAAGTCGGCGTTGCCCGATTTGAGCTCGAACACCACGCTGTCGCTGCCGTTGGCGCTGACCTTGGCCACATCGCCCAACACGGTTTTCGCCGCCGAGCTGGATTTATCGCCCAGGTGATGCTGGATCGAGGCGACCACGTCGTCGGCGGTCAGGGTCTTGCCGTTGTGGAAGGTCACGCCCGGGCGCAGCTTGAAGGTCCAGACCTTGGCGTCCGGGGTCGAGGTCCAGCTCTCGGCCAGTTCCGGGATGGCCGAGCCGTCGACGGCGATTTCGGTCAGGGTGTTATAGATCGCCGAGAACCCGACGAAGGTGAAGGTGTCGACCCAGGAACCGGGGTCTTTGGAGTCGGTGGTGCTGGCGCCGGCCAGGCCCAGGCGCAAGACGCCGCCGGGTTTTGGCGTGGCGTCGGCCGCCATGGCGCCGAACGGCAGGCCCATGGAGAACGCCCCGGCAATCGCAGCCGCCGTTGCGCTGTACTTCAAGAAGTCCCTGCGCGGGAAACTCAGTTCATGGTTCGCTTGAGTAATCTTGTTTTTGTTATCGCTCATTGCATTGCCCCTGGTCAAAAGCTAATGGAATTCCAATTCAAAACCACGCAAAGCACCGGGCCTGGGCCCGGTGCGTACCACCTTTGAATCGCCAACGGTCACACCTGGATCGCCTTCACTTCAACGAATTCGTTGAGCCCTTCTTCCCCCCACTCACGTCCATTACCCGATTGTTTGTAACCGCCGAACGGCGCCTGATAGTTGAAAGCCGCGCCGTTGAGGAAACACTGCCCGGCCCGCATTTGCTTGCCCAGTTGCAGAGCACGCTCGGTGCTGCCGGCCCAGACGCCGCTGGACAGGCCGAACGGCGAGTCGTTGGCGATCTGCACGGCCTGCGCTTCATCGTCATAAGGAATCAGGCACAGCACCGGGCCGAAGATTTCTTCCTGGGCGATGCGCATGCTGTTGTCGACGTCGGCGAACAGCGTCGGGCTGACGTAGTAGCCGCGCTCGAAGTCCGCTGGCGCATCGCCGCCGCACAGCAGGCGTGCGCCCTCCTCCTGACCGACCTTGATGTACTCGAGCACGGTGCGCTTTTGCCCGGCCGAGCACATGGGCCCGAGGAAGCTCTGCGGATCGAGCGGATCGCCCATGCGCAGGCTCAGGGTTTCTTCCAGGGCAATGTCCAGCGCTTCGGCATAACGGCTGGCGGGCAACAGCATGCGGGTCAAGGCGGTGCAGGTCTGGCCGGAATTGATCATCACGTCCTGCACGCCGTAGCGCACCGCCGCGTCCAGGTCGGCGTCCTCGGCGATCAGCAGCGCCGACTTGCCACCCAGTTCCAGGCACACGCGCTTGACCGAAGGCGCCGCTGCCTGCGACACACGTACGCCGGCGCCAGTGGAACCAGTGAACGACACCATGTCCACGTCCGGATGCTTGGCCAGGGCTTCGCCGACCTTGGAACCCGGCCCGCTGATCAGGTTGAACACACCGGCGGGCAGGCCGATGTCTTCGATCATCTGCGCCAGCAAAAACGCATGCAGCGGAGTGTCCTGGCTCGGCTTGACCACCACCGTGCAACCGGCCGCCAGGGCCGGGCCGAGTTTGCCGATCATCTGGTGCAGCGGGTAGTTCCACGGGTTGATGAAGGCGCAGACGCCCACCGCTTCACGAACCACCAGCGAGTTGCCGACTTCGCGCACTTCGTCCATCAGGCCGGCCAGTTCAGCGTATTGCTCCAGGCCAATGATCGGCCCGTCGACCTGCACCGAACGGCTCCACTGCACCGGCATGCCCAGCTCGCTGGTGATGACCGCGGCCATTTCATCGGCACGGGCGGTCAGTTGTTCGGCCAGTGCACGGATGTAACCGGCACGTACGCTGGACGGGGTGCGCGACCAGGATTCGAAAGCCTTGCGCGCGGCTGCCACGGCCTTGTTGACATCGTTTTCATCGCCCAGCGGCACGCTGCCGGCGACTGCTTCGGTGGCCGGGTTGATCACCTCGGCGATGCCCTGCCCCGACGGGGTTTGCCAGCGGCCATCGATGAACAGTGTCTTGTGATTAAGCATGAACCTGGGTCTCCATCAGTTCTTCGGCACACAATTGTTCGGCGCACAGGTCTTCTGCGCTCAATTCGTCGCACAGCCCTTGCGCACACAGCGCGATCCGTTGGCAGGCATCACGCAGCTGCGCCGCCCCTACCACCAGCCCCAGCCGAATGTGACCGGCCGCGCTCGGCCCAAAGGCTTCACCGGCCAACACGGACACGCCATGGCGATCGAGCAGGCGATCGGCGAAGGCCTGGGCGCTGAGCCCGGTGTCGCGGATGTCGACCATCACGAACATCCCGCCATCGGGCTTCAGGGCGCGGATGCCCGGGCAATCGGCCAGGCATTCGCAGACCAGGTCGCGGCGCTGGCGATAGGCTTCGCGCATGGCGTCCAGTTCCGGCAAGTCACTTTCCAGAGCCACCACGGCGGCGTCCTGGATGAAATCCGGCGAGCCGTAGAGCATGCACAGCGCGAGGTTTTCCAGGTGCGCGGACAAGGATGGTGGCGCCACCACCCAGCCCAGGCGCCAACCGGTCATGGCGTGGGATTTGGACAGGCTGTTGAGGGTCGCGGTGCGCTCGGCCATGCCCGGCAGACTCGCCGGGCTGACGTGGGTGCCCTCGAACAGCAGCTCGCTGTAGACCTCGTCGGAAATCAGCCACAGGTCATCGGCGATACACAGGTTGGCCAGGGCCTGCCAGGTGCTTTGCGGCAGGCTGGCCCCGGACGGGTTGTGCGGGCTGTTCAGCGCCAGGGCACGGGTGCGCGGAGTGATGAGCGCCGCGACGTCCTGAGGTAGCACGCGAAAGCCGTTTTCAGGCCGCACCGGCACCGGTACCACCACCGCACCACAGGCACCGAACACCGCTTCGTAGGTGACATACATCGGTTCGGCGACGATCACTTCATCGCCCGGATTGAGGATGCACTGGGCCACGGCAAACAGCGCGCACTGTGCCCCAGCCAGTACCGTCACCTCATCGGCCGTGACCCGCTGGCCGCTGCGTTTGTGGTGGCGCCTGGCGATGGCTTCACGCAGGGCACGCTTGCCGCGCACCTCGGCGTAGTGGGTGTTGCCGGCCAACAGGCTGTCGATGGCGCTTTGCACGATGGGCTGCGGCGTGTCGAAATCCGGGTCGCCCACCGACAGCAACAGAATGTCCTCGCCCTGCTCGCGTAGCGCCAGGGCGCGGTAGTGAATATCCCAGGCGGCGGCGCCGTCGCCGGCAATGCGTTGGGTCAGATCGGAAAAGCGCATGGCTTGCTCCTGATAAATACGATCGTTGTTGCCGCTGTGGTGAGGGGATTCACCCCCGTTCGGCGGCGCAGCCGTCGCAGATCCAAACGATTCGTTGTATCTGAACCACCGCGATTTCCGGGTTTACGGCTGCTTCGCAGCCGAGCGGGTATAAATCCCCTCACCACAGCTTCGTCAGCTGCTACAGGTAGGTGCAACGTGAATGATCAGCGAACACAGGCATGCTTGAGTTCGATCAGGGTCACGCCCTTGCGGTTGAAGCCGTGGCGCAGGTCGGTTTGCAGTTCCGCCAAGTTCTGCGGCTGGGTCACGGTGCAACCGAAGGCGCGGCCAAGGGCGGCGAAGTCCGGGTTGCGCGGCAGCACGCCGATGGGCTCGATGTCCAGGCCGATCATGTCGTCGCGAATCTGCCCCAGGGCATCGTTGTTCCACAGCAGCACCACCAGCGGGCTGTCCAGTTCCTCCACTGCCGTCGCCAGTTCCTGGGCGGTGTAGAGGAAACCGCCGTCGCCCACCAGCACCAGCCCCGGACGCTGCGGCGCGCCGAACTTGGCGCCGATCCCGGCCGGCAAGCCGTAACCCAAGGTGCCGTAGCCGGTGGGGTGCAACCAGCTGCGCGGCGCCAGCGAATTGAAGGCGTAGTTGCCGGTGTAGGCCAGTTGCGTCATGTCGGTGCTGACGAACGCGTTGGCCGGCAGCTCGGCGGCGATGCGTTGCAGAATCGCCTGGTGAATCGACTGCAGCGGGCCGTGGCCCTTTCTCACCGCTTCACGCAAGGAGGCGACCGAGGCCACTGCCGCGCCGGCTTCGCGGACGTCCGGCGACAGGCGCTCGAGCAGCGCCACCAGGGTCTGCCGGGCATCACCCTGCAAGGCCACCGCGCAAGGGTAGAAGTCATTGAACTTGCGCGAATCGATGTCCACCCGCAGCACTTGGCCGTTGAGCGGCAGGCGTTCGCGCCAGAAATCGGTGTCGGCCATTTCCGTACCGACCGCCAGCACCACATCGGCCTCGGCGATCAGGTTCCAGCCCGGCTCCACGCACAGGGTCGAACCGGCGTTGAGCGGTGCTTCCGGTGGCAGCAGGCCTTTGCCGGCGACGCTGGTGAACAGCGGCGCGGCCAGTCGGGTGCTGAGTTCCTGCAATTGCGCGGCGGCATTCAGTGCGCCGCCACCGGCGATGATCATCGGCCGTTTCGCGCCTTGCAGTTTGGCGGCGGCTGCGTCCAGCACTTCGGCAGCTGGAGTGCCGCGACCCGGACGGCGCACGACGTCGTTGCTCCAGTCACGGGCAATCGGTGCCGCGAGCACGTCCAGCGGCACCGAGATATGCACCGGGCGCGGGCGCTCGCTGTCGAACACCGCGTAGGCGCGGGCGATCAGTTCCGGCAGGTCTTCAGGGGTCAGGGCCACCGCCGAGAACGCGGTGATCGGCGCGGTCATGGCGCGCTGGTCCTGGCATTCGTGGAGGATGCCCCAGCCCTTGCCGAGGCTGGCGGTGTGGTTGACGCTGGAAATCACCAGCATCGGAATCGAGTCGGCGTAGGCCTGGCCGATACCGGTGGCGGCGTTGGTCACGCCGGGGCCGGTGATGACGAAGCACACGCCGGGTTTGCCGCTGACCCGGGCGTAGCCGTCGGCCATGAAACTGGCGCCCTGCTCATGGCGGGTCAGCACGTGGCGAATGCCGCTGCCGGGCAAGCCGCGATACAGCTCCAGGGTGTGCACACCGGGAATGCCGAACACGGTGTCGACGCCGTAGTTGGCCAGAAGACGCACCAGGGCCTGGCCACCGGTCAAGGTTTTTTCTTGCATGTTCAAGTCCTCACGCATGGCCAAGGCGAATCAACGCATCGACCGCAGTCGTGCCATCGGCACCGACCAACAATGGGTTCACATCGAGTTCCAGCAGGTGCGCGGCGTTTTCGCAGGCGTAGTCGGCCACGGCGCGGATCGCGGTCACCAGCGAATCCAGGTCCGCCGCTTCGCGACCACGGAAACCTTGCAACAGCGCGGCGCTGCGTAGACTCAGCACGGCCTGACGAATCGCGCCGTCGGTGGTCGGCAGCAACAGGCTGCGACTGTCCTTGAGCAACTCCACCAGAATGCCGCCGGCACCGATCACCAGGGCCAGGCCGAAGTCGTTCTCGCGCTTGATGCCGACGATCAGCTCGGCCAGCGGCGGCTTGGCCATGGGTTCCAGCAGCAGTTGATCGAAAGGCACGCCTGGGGCGTATGCAGCAATGCTGGCGCGCATTTTTTCCAGGGCGGCGCTCAGGCTCGCGTCGTCCTTGAGGTTCAGGGCCACGGCGCCGGCTTCGGTCTTGTGCGGCAGTTGGGCGCTGACCGCTTTCACCACCAGCGGATAGCCGAGTTTTTGCGCGTCTTTCAAAGCGTTGTCCGGCGTGCTGAGCGCGCCGTTGGGGATGGACAGACCGAAGGTTTTCAAGGCCTGCTTGGAATCCCACTCATTGAGCAAGCGGCCCTCGCCTTCCAGCGCCTGCGGGCACAGCGGCACCAGGGCCGATTCGCCCAGGTCCAGCAGCGCCTGACGCTTGCGCTGGTAGCCGGCGATGCGACCCCAGGCGGCCAGACCATCTTCGACACCCTGCAACGCCGCCACGCCTTGGGCGTGCAAACGCTCGCGAGCATGGGGCGGCAGCAGTTCCGGGAAGGCCGAGGTGACGAAACCGGTCTTGCCGTGACGGGTCAGTGCCTTGCAGTACAGGTCCAGCAGCAGGTCGCATTCCTTGCGCTCGCCGGTGAATTGCGCCGGGTAGTCGAGCACCAGCATCGCCGCATCGGCTTCGGTGCGCAGGGCGCTGTCGAGCATGGCGTTCAACGCCCCGCCGTCGCCCCAGATCGCCGTGGTGAAGTCCAGCGGGTTGACCAGGTTGGCGTAGCTGGGCAGCACTTGATCGAGTTCGGCGACCTGACCGGCATCGAGCTTGGGCAGCGTCAGGTCATTGCGCTCGGAGTAGTCAGCGATCAGCCCGGCGTCGCCGCCGGAACAGGCCAGCGCGATCAGGCTGTTGCCCGCCGGCAGGTTGCCGCAGGCCGCCGCTTTCAGGGTTTCGACAAAGCTCACCGGACCACTGACGCGGATCACCCCGAGGCGGTCGAACAGCGCGTCGTACAGGGCATCGGAACCGGACAGCGAGCTGGTGTGACTCAAAGCCAGTTCGGCACCGATCTGCGACACGCCGGTTTTCAGGGCGATGATCGGAATACCCTTCTCCAGCGCCTTGTGCGCGGCGCGGGCGAAACCCGGGACGTTCTTCAGGCCTTCCATGTGCAGGCCGATGGCGGTGACGCGAGGCTCATCGAGCAACACGTCCATCAGTTCGGCCACGCCCAGTTGCGCCTGGTTGCCGACGGACGCCATGTAGGCCACCGGCAGCGAACGGTCGCTCATGGACAGGTTGTAGGCGAAGTTGCCGCTCTGGGTCAGCACTGCTACGCCCTTGTCCACCGCTTTGCCGCCATGGGCCACCGGCCACAGCGCGGAACTGTGCAGGTAGTCGAGCAGGCCGTAGCAGTTGGGGCCGAGCAGCGCCATGTCGCCAGCGGCTTTCAGCAGTTGCTGTTGCAGGGCCTGGCCTTCGGCGCCGATCTCGGCGAACCCCGAGGCGTAGCAGATCGCGCCGCCGGTGCCGATGGCGGCGAGTTCGGCGACGGCGGTCAGGGTCAGGTCACGGTTGGTGGCGATGAACACCGCATCCGGGCCGCAGGGCAAATCGGCGATGCTGCGCACGCAGGGCACACCTTCGAGGCTGTCGTTCTGTGGGTTGACCAGCCACATTTGCCCCTGGTAGCCGCCATCGGCGCAGCGCTTGAGGGCGCGGGCCATGCTGCGCCCGCCGACGAACGCGACGTGGCGTGGCGCGAGCATGCGCTTGAGGTTGTCACGAATGGTTTGCGACATGGGAGTTCTCCGGGGCGATCAGCGCAGCAGTGGCCGCAGCAGTTCGCGGGAAATGATGTGGCGCTGGATTTCCGAGGTGCCTTCCCAGATCCGTTCGATCCGCGCGTTGCGCCAGATGCGCTCCACCGGACCTTCGTCCATCAAACCCATGCCGCCGAAAATCTGCACCGCCTCGTCGGCCGCGCGGCCCAGCACTTCACTGGCGAACAGCTTGGCCATGCCGGCTTCGCCATCGGTCATGGTGCCCTGGTCCATTTTCCAAGCGGTGTGCAGGGTCAGCAGTTCGGCGGCGCGGATCTGCGTGGCCATGTCGGCGAGCTTGAACGACACGCCCTGATAGGTGCCGATCGGCTGGCCGAATTGCTTGCGGTCCGCCGCCCATTGCAGCGACACGTCCAGCGCCCGTTGCGCCTGACCGACGCAGTTGGCGGCGACCATCACGCGGCCAGCGGTGAGCCAGGCGTTGGCCACGTCCCAGCCCTTGCCGACTTCGCCCAGCACTTTGGAGGCTGGTACGCGGCAGTCATCAAAGAACATTTCGAAGGTGTGGTAGCCACGGTTGCTCACGCACTTGGGACCACGGCGAATGGTCATGCCCGGGGTGTCGCGGTCGACCAGGAACGAGGTCACGGCGTTGCGCTTCTTGCCGTTGTGTTCGTAGGTGTCGGTGACGGCGAAGACGATGGCGAAATCGGCGTGGCCGGCGTGGCTGATGAAGTGCTTGCTGCCGTTGAGCACGAAATCGTCACCGTCGCGCACGGCGCGGGTCTTGATCGCGTTGGCGTCGGAACCGGCGCCGGGTTCGGTGAGGGCGAAGCAGTCGATCTTCTCGCCCTGGATGCACGGCAGCAGGTAGTCGTTGATCTGGTCGCCGGTGCAGGCCATGAGGATTTTCGACGGCCGCGCGACGAATACGTGCAGCGCCC
Source organism: Pseudomonas sp. KK4 (assembly GCF_001984065.1). GTDB lineage: Bacteria > Pseudomonadota > Gammaproteobacteria > Pseudomonadales > Pseudomonadaceae > Aquipseudomonas. The sequence goes on along the minus strand of NZ_LYVP01000123.1, from coordinate 1,391 downwards.
AGGACACTTTCGACAATTCACGCTCGATCAGCGCCTGGGACAGGTAGTCCAGACCGCCACCGCCCACTTCTTCGGGCATGTTGAAGGCGTAGAAACCGGCGGCGATCGCCTTGCCGCGAATCTGCGCGGCCAGTTCCGGGGAGACCTCGTCGGCACGGTCGACCTGGTCTTCATGGGGCAGCAGTTCCTTCTCGACGAAGCTGCGTACCGCGTCCACCAACATTTCTTGTTCTTGGGTCAGTTGGAAATTCATGGTGCTACCTGTTGTTCGTGTGCTGATGGGTAGGTGTCGAGACTTAACGGCCGATGAAGCGTGGCGCGCGTTTTTCCATGGCGGCGCGCAGGGCTTCGTTGCCGTCCTCGCTGCGACCGCACAACAGGCCGGCGGCCAGCTCTGCCTGCAGTTGTTCAGGCAGGCTGCGGTCGGCGCCTTCGCGCATGAGTTTTTTGGTCTGGGCGAATGCGAAGGTCGGGCCGGCGGCCAGGCGCGTGGCGAGTTCGCTGGCGACTGTCTGTAGCTGATCGTCGGCGCAGACTTCGCTGACCAGGCCGGCGGCCAGGGCGCGGTCGGCGCCCCACAATTCGTCGAGGAACAACAGGCGCTTGGCTTGCTCGGCCCCGATCAGCCGTGGCAGGTGCCAACTGGCGCCAGCGTCCGGCGAGTAGGCCATGCTGGTGTAGCCGGCCTTGAAGCGCGCCGATTGCGCGGCGATGCGCAGGTCGCAGCACAGCGTCAGGTCCATGCCGCCACCGACAGCCGTGCCGTTGATGGCAGCGACGGTGGGTTTTTCCAGGCTGTACAGGCGGGTCATCAGGGCGTGGGCGGTTTCGGTCCAGCCGTAGCTTTCCAATTCGCCTCGGGCTTCGGCGGCGGCCCATTCATCCAGATCGGCACCGGAACAGAAACTGCGCCCGGTACCGGTCAGCACCACGACGCGCACCGCAGGGTCGGCGTTGTAGGCATCGAGCAAGGCATGCAGGCTTTTCAGGGTCGGAATGTCCAGCGCATTACGCTGAGCGGCGCGATTGAGGGTGATCCAGGCAACGCCGGCTTCGACCTGAGTGAGCAGAGAATCGTGGCTAGTCATGCGAGTCCTCGAATTTATTGTGATTGGTCTGAGGTGATGCGACTTGAGGCCATACTAAACGAGTGTTCAGTAAGGCGGCAATTGGCGATCAAATAGGCTGTAACAAGCCAAAAAATCATGTAATTGATTGTTTTATATGAGTTATTTTCGGAATTTACGGATGACAGCTGAGGCGCTGTTACAACTTCGCACAACTCCCGACAGGCGGAGGCAGACCTGTAGGAGCGAGCTTGCTCGCGATGGGGGCCGGGACACTGCGGGGTGTCAGGTTTCCCGTGTCATCGTTGACGACCATCGCGAGCG
>NZ_LYVP01000122.1 GCF_001984065.1 Pseudomonas sp. KK4 | reverse complement strand
CATCGTCATCGTTAACGACCATCGCGAGCAAGCTCGGCTCCTACAGAAAAGCAGGCGTACCCAAATCAGGTCGGCTCGAAGGCCGCCTCGCTTGGCGTTCAATCAGGCAGCCGCCCCCACCCCCGCACCTTTCTCCTCGCCGGGCACATCGTGCAGGGAAATCCTGGACGTCTCCGACAATGCCAACCCACCCGCCAACCCGAGCAACGCCACCACCATCAGGTAAAACGCCGGGGACAGGTTGCTGCCGGTGGTGGTGATCAGCCAGGTGGCCATCAGCGGTGCGGTGCCGCCGAACAGGGTGTAGGCCATGTTGTAGGTGACCGCCGAGGCGGTGTAGCGGGTGCGGGTCGGGAAGGTTTCCGAGAGCAGGGCGGCGGTGACGACGTTGCACAACACCGCGCCGATCGCCAGCAGCATCACGCCGACGATCGACGCCGCGAACGAGCCGGAACTGGCCATCAGGAACGACGGATACACCACCACGATCAACAGCGCGCAGGCGGTCATCACCGTCTTGCGCCGCCCGACCCGGTCCGAAAACAGCCCGGCCAGCGGGCAGATCGCTGCGGCGAACAGCAGCGCAATCAGTGACACCAGCAACGCGGTGGCGCGGCTCAGGCCGCCGGCGACTTGCAGGTAGGTCGCGAAGTAAGTGGTGAACATGTAGAACGACAGCGCCGTGAGTGATACGAACGCGCCCAGGCAGCACATCGCCGCCGCGTGGTTGCGTAAGGTTTCCTTGAGCGGGGAATGGGCGACGGCTTTTTCCTGGGTCACGGCCTGGAACGCCGGCGTCTCGTCCAGCTTCCAGCGCAGGTACAGGCCCACCAGGCCCAACGGCGCGGCGATCAGGAACGGCAGGCGCCAGCCCCAGCTGCCCATGGCCTCGGCCGAAAGCGACGCTTCCAGTGCATAGGCCACCACGGCAGCCGAGCCGAAAGCGGCGAAGGTCGACACCGGAATGAAACTGCCATACCAGGCGCGCTTGTCATTCGGCGCATGCTCCATCAGGTAGGCGCAGGCGCCGGCATACTCACCGCCGGCGGAAAAGCCCTGTGCGCATCGGATCAGCGACAGCAGGATTGGCGCCGCCACCCCGATCGCGGCATAGGTCGGCAGCAAACCGATCAGAGTGGTTGCCCCGGCCATCAGCAGGATCGTCATCGCCAGGGTGCGCTTGCGGCCGATACGGTCGCCCAGCATGCCAAAGAAAATCCCGCCCAGGGGGCGGAAGGCAAAGGCCACGGCGAACACCGCGAAGGTCTTGAGCAAGGCGGCACTGGCATCGCCGCTGGGGAAAAACTGTTGGGCAATGGTCGTGGCCAGAAAGCCGTACACGGCAAAATCGAACCACTCGACAAAGTTACCGATGCCGGCAGCGACTATCACTTTCCTTAGGGTTTGCGGTCTGACCCTTTCCATCGTTGCACTCGTCATGCTGGACCTCGACAATTCGTGAGTAAGCTTACGATTATCGGGGCAGCCACTGAGGCGACCGACTTCAAAAGTGTCATCGGCATAGTCAGTACCGACGTTATGGCGAGGCGATGTTCACTTAAGGACGAACATTGCACTTGTGGCGAGGGAGCTTGCTCCCGTTGGACTGCGCAGCAGTCCCCTGCTGTTACAGGATAAGGGGCCGCTACGCGCCCCAACGGGAACAAGCTCCCTCGCCACAGGTGAGTAGGCGTTGCCGGAAAGATCACGGCGCCAGGATGTACTCATGGAAAATCTGCGGCCCATGCTCCTCATCGTTCCTGCTGGTAAACCCCATGCTCATAGCCAGCTCATGCATCGCCTCATTGCCGGACGAATCCATCGACGAAATCTTGCGAAAACCCTGGCGGGTCGCCGTGTCCATCAAGTGCTGCAGCAGTGCCGTGGCGACACCCCGTCGTTGCCAGCGCTCACACACCGCCACCGCGAATTCGCAATGCGCATCGCCCTCGAAGGCCCCGTACCGCGCCGTGCCGATCTCGTTGAGCTCGCTGCCCTCGTGGGCCAACGCGATGTAGGCCATGCGATTGGGCAGGTCGATGTCCATGAGCTGGTCATGGGTGTCGTCCAGTTGGCTGAACGAGGCGAGAAAGCGAAAGTGCGGTTTGCCGATGCTGATCTCGTTGAAAAACGTCAGGTCCTTGTCTCGATCGGTTTCGGCCAATTCTCGAATCAGGATGGGTGTGCCATCGCTCAGGGACTGCACCCAGAAGTCGCCCGTCAGTCCATCGGTTTCATCCGTGAAGCGTTTATTGATGCTTGCGTCATAAGCCATGGGCGAAACTCCGTTCAATCAAGGGACTGCTCAGTCATCCTAGGCTTTGGCACCACAGGCGGCAGGCTTATCCGCTGGCTGACAGGTTTAAGGGACAGCCGGTCGTAAAGGCCCTCTCACTCATCCTGCCGTCGGGTGTAATGCAACAACCGATCGGTCTCGGTCTTGACCACCAGATAACACTCGCAGCTCAGCCGTTCCAGGCGCGCTCTGTCGAGGACGGTGATCTGCCCACGGCTGTACTCGATCACGCCCTGGCGCTGCAGTTTGCCCGCCGCTTCGGTGACGCCTTCGCGGCGCACGCCGAGCATGTTGGCGATCAGTTCCTGGGTCATGTTCAGGCGATTGCCGTGCAGGCGGTCCAGAGACAGCAGGAGCCAGCGACACAGTTGCTGATCGATCGAGTGATGGCGGTTGCACAGGGCGGTCTGGGACATCTGGGTGATCAGCGCCTGGGTGTAGCGCAGCATCAACAGCAGCAGGTCGCCGTGGCGGTTGAACTCTTTCTTGAGCTTTTGCCCCGGCAGGCGAAAGGCAACCCCGGCACTCTGCACCACCGCGCGGCTGGAGGTGCTTTCACCGCCCATGAACAGTGCGATGCCGATAAGCCCCTCGTTGCCGACCACGGCGATTTCCGCCGACGAGCCGTTTTCCGTGACGTGCAGCAGGGAAACGATAGCGTCGGTGGGGAAGTAGACGTGGCGCAGGGTGTCGCCCGGTTCATACAGCACATCCCCCAGCCCCAGGCTGACCTGCTCCAGGTGCGGCGCGAGGCGCTTGAGGTCATCGGCCGGCAACGCCGCAAGCAGGTGATTGTGGCTGGGCTGGGGTATGGCAGGCATGAAAGGGCACCGTGGCGATAAGGGGAGTACCGGTTCAGGGTACTCCCATCCGTGCCCGCCCATGTGACCCCTGTCTATTCATCGACGGCCCGCGCAAATTCCACCGCCAAGGGGCGGGGTGAACGGGCGCGACAATCGACCCGCACCCAACGCTCCAGACCGTCGTCTTCAAGGGTCAGCAGGCTCAGTGGCTTGCCGTCGAGGGTCATGCTGGTGAGCGCCGAACTGCCCTGACGCACATCGAAGTGGTACAGCGTGCTGCCGAAACGGTAATGCAGCTTGAAGCCTGGCCAGTCGAGGGGAATCAGCGGTTCGATGCTCAGCGTTCGGCCGCTGCGCTCAACCCCCAGCAACGACTCGACGATCAAGCGATACATCCAGCCGGCAGACCCGGTGTACCAGGTCCAGCCACCGCGCCCGGCGTGGGGTGCGGCGCCGTAGACGTCGGCGGCCATGACGTAGGGCTCGACCTTGTAAGTCTCGATACGGGCATTGTTGCCCGGGTCGGCGGGGTTGATCAGGTTCAGCAATTCCCAGGCCTTGTCGGCTTCCCCCAGTTGCGCCAACGCCATGCCCGCCCAAACCGCGGCGTGAGTGTACTGGCCGCCATTCTCGCGCACCCCGGGCACATAACCTTTGATATAGCCCGGGTCCAGGCTGCCCTTGTCGAACGGTGGATCGAGCAGCAGCACCGCGCGGATGTCGCGCTTGACCAGGTGCTCATCCAGCGACTGCATCGCCTGGACCTGCCGCAGCGGCGAACCCGCCCCGGACAGCACCGACCAGCTCTGGGCGATCGAATCGATCCGGCACTCTTCGTTACTGGCCGAGCCGAGCAATTGCCCGTCGTCGAACCAGGCCCGGCGATACCAGGCGCCGTCCCAGGCACTCTGCTCGAGGTTGCGTTGCAGGGTCGCCGCGCTGTCGCTGCAGCGCCTGGCAAATGCCGGGTCACCGTGCAGGCCCGCGATCACGGCGAACTGCTCCAGCACCTGATAGCTGAAAAAGCCCAGCCAGACACTTTCACCGGCACCCCGTTGGCCGACGCGGTTCATGCCGTCGTTCCAGTCGCCGGCGCCCATCAGCGGCAAGCCATGCTGGCCCCGCCGCAAGCTGTGTTCGATGGCCCGTACGCAGTGCTGATACAGCGACTCCTGCAGGGGTGATACCCCCGGCAGGTCGTAGTAGGACTCTTCACCAGCCGCCAGTTGCCGGCCTTCCAGGTAGCCGATCGACTCATCCAGAACCGTCACGTCGGCCGTGATTTCGATATAGCGGTTGGTGGCCGCCACCAGCCACAGAAAGTCATCGGAGCAGGCGGTGCGTACCCCGCGGTTCATCGGCGGATGCCACCAGTGCTGCACGTCGCCTTCGGCATATTGATGGCCGGCGCACAGCAACAGATGCGCGCGGGCGGCGGCGGGATCGGCATGGATCATCGCCATGCTGTCCTGCAACTGATCGCGAAAACCAATGGCGCCACCGGATTGGTAGTAGCCACTGCGGGCCTGGAAGCGGCAGGCGATGACCTGATACATCAACCAGCCGTTGACCATCACGTCCACCGCCGGCGCGCCGGTCTCGACCCGCACGGCGCCCAGCAACGAACGCCAGTGGTCGCGGACTTTCTGCAATTGAGCTGCCGCCGCCAGGCTGCCCCGCAAACGCTGCACCCGTTGAGTGGCGTCATTGCTGGAGCTTGCCGCGCCCAGGCGCAGGATGACTTCCTTGCTTTGACCGTCGACGAGCGCCACCGAGACTTGCAGGGCGGCACAAGGGTCCAGGCCAGCGCCCAGTCGCCCGGACAACCCGGCATGCCGCATCGCTGCCGGTGAGGCCAGGGTGCCGCTGCGGCCAACGAACTCGGTGCGGTCGCCGCTGACGCCGTGATCCACCGTGTCGGTATCGAAGAACGCCACCCGCTCGGAAAACTCCACCGAGTAGGCGTTGCGGGCGAAGAGGGCGCCGCTGACCGGGTCCGACTGAGTCACCACATGCATCGCCGACTTGCTGCGCAGGTCCCCCAGCACCCATTCCACATACCCGGTGACCGACAGCGAGCGGGCCCGCCCCGAGCGGTTGGTCAGCAGCAACCGCGAAAATTTCACCGGCTCGTCCAGCGCCACGTAAATCCACAGCTCGCTGTAGATGCCATCCTCTTCATGCTCGAACACGCTGTAGCCGAAGCCGTGGCGGGTGCGGTACGGGCCTTGGCCCGGGCAGGGCTGTGGCGTCGGCGACCAGAAGTGCCCGGTCTCTTCATCGCGCAGGTAAATGGCCTCGCCGCTGCGATCGGTGACCGGGTCGTTGTGCCACGGCGTCAGGCGAAACTCATGGGCGTTTTCCGCCCAGGTGTAGGCACTGCCGGCCTCCGAGACCACAGTGCCGAGGTGTGCGTTGGCGATCACGTTGACCCAGGGGGCGGGTGTCGTTGCACTCGCTTGGCCGCTGATGATGTACTCCGCGCCATCGGCGCTGAAGCCGCCGTAATCATTGGCAAGCAACAGCGCGGAAGGTTTGGGTGGCATCGCGGTCGGCGCGAGCTGATAACGCCGGCTCGCCACGAACGGCGCATGCACCGGCGAAACCCGGCGGCGATGGATTTGCTCGGCCAGGCTGCCCAGGCCTTCGCAGAGCACCAGGCGGGCCACCGACAGCACCAGCACCCGATCTTCGTTGGACATCTGCTGCGCCGGCCGCACGAAAATGCCCCCCGGACGGTCCAGCAGTGTCGCCTCGCTGCCGGAGGTGATCAGGCCCATGATCGCGTCCTGCAGTTGCTGGCGATAACCGGCCTGATCCTCGTTCCAGATCAACAGGTCGACCACCAGGCCTTTTTGCCGCCAATAGGCGTGGGCCTGAATCAACTGCTGCACCAGCTCGATGTTGTCCAGGGTGTGGATCTGCAGCAAAACAATAGGCAGATCGCCGGAGATCGCCTGGCCCCACAGGCCGGGCTGGTTGCGCCGATTGGCAATCAGCACGGCCTGATCGGCGCGCATCGAAGCGTTGGCATACAGCAGGGACGAGGCCATCTGTTCGAACAGGCGGGCGTCGGCCAGCGAAGCGTTGAGCTGGCGCAACAGCACTTGGCTGTGAGTCCAGGACAGGTCGAACACCCGGTCGGCGAGGTGGCGGTCGCGGTATTTGTTGATCAGGTACAGGCAGTCGTCACGGCTGTCGGCGACGCCGGTGACCAGGTCGATGGTCGCCTGCTGGCCCGGTTGCAGGGTGATCCGGCAACGGATCGCCACCACCGGGTCGAGCACCGGGCCGGCAGTGCCGGACAGGCGCTGGCAATCGTCATCCAGGGCTGCGGGTGACACCAGGCTGCGTCCGCGACCGATGAAACGGGCGCGATCGGTTTCGTAGGAAATCCCGTCGAGGTCCACGCCGTGGGCCGCCAGCAAATGGCACATCCACGGCGTCGGCTCGTCGCTGGCCCGGGGGCGGCGACTGCACACGATGGCCTGGAGCTCGGGCAGCAGTTCGGTCTGCACGAACAGCTTGCTGAACGCCGGGTGCATCGCGTCGTTGCTCGGGGTGGTCAGCACCACTTCGGCGTAGGTGGTGATCTCCAGGGTCTTGGTCACCGAGGCACGATTGGTGACATGCAGGCGGCGCAGTTCGATGTCGTCTTCCGGCGAGACGACAATCTCCAGGTGCGTGTCGAAATCCAGGTTGCGCGCGCGGAACTCGGCGCGCGAATCGCTGAAAATCGCCTCGTGGCTCTCCGGTTGCTGCAAGGTCGGTTGATGCGCCGCCGACCACACAGCGTTGGTCTGCACATCCCGCAGGTAACAGAACATGCCCCAGTTGTCCTGGGAGATGTCTTCCTGCCAACGGGTCACGGCCATGTCATGGCGACGGCTGTAGCCACCGCCACCGCTGGTCAGCATCACGTGGTAGCGACCGTTGGACAGCAGTTGCACCGCCGGGCGTTTGCGACCGGGATCGGCGAACACCCGCAGCCCGGCGTCCTGGCCCAGGCCGCCATCGCCGAGCACGGGCGACTGCGCGGTTTGCAGGTACGGCGCGGCGGATTTGGGTACGCGTTCCTGCAACAGCAGCAGCGCCGATTGCAGCGCCGGGTTGGCTTCGAAGCGCCGTTGCATGGGTTGATCGAGCAGGCGGCTGGTCAGGGCCAGCAGGCTCATGCCCTGGTGGTGCGCCATGAACGACTGGACCACGGCGCTGGACTGGCCCCGGGGCAGTCGCGCCTCGGTGTAGTCCACCGCTTCATACAGGCCGAAGCGCCCGGCGGAGCCTTGTTGCGCCAGGCGTTGCAGGTTCTTGCAGGCGGCATCGGCATCCACCATCAGCGCCAGGGCGCTGGCGTAGGGCGCGATCACCACGTCATCGCTCAACCCACGCTTGAGCCCCAGCGCCTGCACGCCGAAGGCGCGGTATTGATAGTTGAGGTGCGCATCGACCGTGTAATAACCCGACTCGGAAACGCCCCAGGGAATCCCCAGCCGGTTGCCGTGTTCGATCTGCACCGCCACCGCGGCGCGGCAGGTCTGGTCCAGCAGGCTGCCCTCGTAGTTGGGCATCACCAGCATCGGCATCAGGTATTCGAACATCGAACCCGACCAGGACAGCAGGGTCGGCACGCCGGCGTTTTCCCCCAGCAGCCTGCCAAGGGTGAACCAGCCGCGTTGGGGGATCTGGCCCTGGGCGATGGTGACGAAATTGGTCAAGCGCACCTCGGACGCCAGCAGGTCGTAATAACCGCTGTCGAGCCTGAGTTCCTCGGCGTTGTAGCCGATGACGAACAGGTCGCGCTGGGTGTCGTAGAGCAGTGAGAAGTCCATTTGCGCCAGGGACGTCGCCAGCGATTGCAATCGCTCAAGGCTCTGCAGGCGTTCGGCGGCGATGCTGCGCACTTGCTCGATTCGCGGGTGGTGTTCGACTGACCAATCGACGGGGTCGAGGGCGGCCAGCTGACGCAAGGTGTGGGGCGCCGATTCGCTGATCATCCGTGGGGCAGGGAGTCGATAGCACTGCAGTTCTTCGGTCCAGTCCTGGCATTGACGGATAACCCGATCGCGCCAGTAGCGACTTTCTTCGTCGGTTTCCGCTGGCAGGTCGTTGGCGGTCTGCAGCAGGTTGGCCAATGTATCGGCGCTAGCGGCCTGCGAGAGCTGTCGTTGCAGTTGATCCAGCGCCGCGTCATCCGCACCCGCAGCGCTTCGGGCATCGGCCAGCACATCCAGGGTGTCGCGCAGGCCCTCGAACACGCGGGGGCCGAACATTGGCGCGTCTGCCAGTTGCCCAAGGCCGGTGCTCAGGGTCAGCAGCAGGCCCGCCAGGTTGCCGCTGTCGACGGTCGACACGTAATGCGGGCGCAGCGGCTCCAGGGTCTGGGTGTCGTACCAGTTGTAGAAATGCTGCCGATAGCGCTCCAGGCCGTCCATGCTGTTCAGCGACGCGGCCAGTCGCGACAACAGCCGATCGGTGCTCAGGTAACCGAAATCGTGAGCGGCCAGGTGGGCGAGCAGGGCCATGCCCATGTTGGTTGGCGAGGTGCGATGGGCGATCGCGGCCCGGGGCTCTTCCTGGACGTTGTCCGGTGGCAGCCAATGATCGTCGGGCCCGACGTATTGATCGAAGAATGCCCAGGTCTTGCGTGTCAGCATGCGCAGAAAGCGCAGCTCCCCTTCAGAGGGCGCAAACACCGATAGCCGCGGTGGCGCGCTCAGGCGCCAGGCGATCCATGGGCCAGCCAGCCAGGCCAGCAACAGCGGACTGGCGATGGCCAGTGTCTGCGGATCATCCGCCAGCAGCGCCACGCAAAACAGCGCCGCCGTCGGTTGCGTCCACATCTGCCGATAGAGCCCGGACAAGCGGTTTTCGGTGTTGCGTTCCACTTCCCGCGAGGGCTGCCATTGCAACAGCAGGCGCCGACTGAAACCGATTCGCCACAGCGAGCGCAGCACGGCATCGGCGTTGTAGAACATCTCGTAGGGCAGCCAGGCGAGGGTCAGGCAGGCCCGGGCCAGGTCCTGTCCCAGGTCTGCCAGCAGCGCCTTGAGGTATTGGCCGTAGGGCACATCGGCGGGGGGCTGCAGCACATCGGTGACCGAGCGCAACAGGGGTTGAATCACCATCAGACCGATGACCGTCAGGGTCCAGGCCAGAGGGTTGCTGCTGGCCAACCAGCCCCAGGCGAACATCAGCAACAGCGCCAGCGGTTCCAGGCTGCGGCGCAGATTGTCGAGGATCTTCCAGCGGGCCATGACGCTCAGGCGGTTGCGCACCCGCACGCCGTCGGCGTTGCGCGCCCAGGGCAGCAGCCACGGCAGCAGTTGCCAGTCGCCGCGCACCCAGCGATGGCGGCGCTTGATATCGGCCGCGAAGCGCGAGGGGTATTGCTCGTAGAGTTGCACATCGCTGAGCAGGCCCGAGCGTGCATAGCAGCCTTCGATCAGGTCGTGGCTGAGGATCTGGTTGTCGGGCAGGCAACCTTCCAGGGCACAGGTGAAGGCGTCCACGTCGTAGATGCCCTTGCCGATGAACGAGCCTTGCTGGAACAGGTCCTGGTAAACGTCGGATACCGCGCGGGTGTAGGGATCGACCCCGGCGTCGCTGCCGAACACCCGGGCGTAGATCGAGCGGGTGGCGCTGGTCAGGCTGATCCCCACCCGTGGTTGCAGCACCGCGTAGCCGGAGAGGATCTGCTCGCCGGCGCTGTCGAACAGCGGGCGATTGAGCGGGTGCATCATCGCCGCCACGCATTGGCGGGCGACGTCGCGGGGCAGCAGGGTGTCGGTGTCCAGGGTGATCACATAGCGCACGGCGCGCAACGGCGTGATGTCGCCGACGATGGCTTCGAACCGGTCCAGCCCCTGGCCACGCAACAGACTGTTGAGCTCGATCAGCTTGCCGCGCTTGCGTTCGTGGCCCATCCACACCCGTTCGCTCGGGTTCCAGCGTCGCGGCCGATGCAGCAGGAAAAAGCGGTCGCTGAGGCCGTCGGCGTATTTCTGGTTGAGCAGGATAATGGCGCGGGTAGCCTGGGTCAGCAGCTCGGCGTCCTGCGGCTGGGTCTGTTCATTGGCATCGAGAAAGTCGCTGAGCAGGGCGAAGTACAGGTTGCTGTCGCGGTTGGCCAGAAAGCGCACCTCCAGGCCTTCCACCAATTCTTCGACATCGCCCAGGCTGGCGATCAGCGTCGGGATCACCACCAGGCTGCGCGCTTCATCGGGAATGCCGTTGGCGTAGTCCATTTTCGGCAGCACGGCCGGCACCATGCTGAAGGTCACCAGCCAGTTGATCAGGCCGATCGCCAGTCGGCTGGTCATGATCAGGCAGGGAATCGCCAGCAGCACCAGCGCCGCGGCGGGCATTGCGTCGCGGTGTGCCGACGCCAGCAGTGGCGCGGCGAAGATCAGCGTCAGGAACGCCACCGGCGCCAGGTAGAACATCAGTGGCGACTGCTGCAACAGGCGTTTCCAGCGCACATGAACGGGCACCCGGGCGGCAAGGCGTCGCTCCAGGATCGGCAGCCCTGCGCTGATCAGGTAATAACCGACGTGGCGGGCCAGCACCGGGCAGGACACCGAGTCCGTGCCGGCGGCGGCCAGATTGATCGCGGCCCGGGCGACCTGGATTTCCGAGTGCTGGGGGCAACTGCGGGCCAGGCGCTCGATGACGTGCCGGTAGCTGTCGCGGGTGCTGAAATCCATGGTCCGGTAAATCGCCGCCGGGTCTTCGGCAAGCATCTCTTCGACGTGACTCATCGATTCGACGAACTCGCGCCAGTCCGTGGCGGACAACAGGCGCAGGCTGCCGATGCTGTTGCTGATGGACACCTGATCGGCGGCCTGCTGCTGGGCATCGAGTTGCACCTGACGCTCGATGCTCGAGCCCGTCTCGCCGAGCATCTGCTCTATCCAGGTCAGCGGCATGGCCAGCGCCGCGCTTTGCCCCTGCAGGCGGCGGGTGATCTCGGCGACGAAGGCGGCGGTCATCGGCGGGGCGGAGCGCGCCATGTCGGCGACCGTCAGTACTACGCTCTTGATGTCCCTGTCCGAGGTTTCTATCAGGCGCTCGGCCCAGTCATTGGCCAGGTTGCGATCGTCGGCGTTGGCCATGACCCGCGAGGCGACGCGGCGCAGGTTTTCGATCAGCGCCAGGCGCAACATGATCGGGATCGCCCACAGCTCGCCCAGGGCCAGCGGCATCACGGTCTGATAGGAAAAAATGAAGCGCTTGAGGCTTTGCTCATCGACCCGACCATCGCCGTGGGAAATGGTCTCCAGGGCAATGTCATACACCCGTGGCAAGCCGGCGGACGGGCCGTTGATCAGGCGCGGCAGCTCACGGCTGTAGCCTTTGGGCAGGTGGCTGCGGGCGGTGCGGATGTGGTCTTCGACCAGAAAGTAATTGTCCAGCAGCCATTCCGCCGCCGGCGTGACTCGGCGACTGGACAGTTGTGCGTTGGCCAGCGCCGTGCAGCTGCGCTTGAGCAATTGTTCGTTATCGTCGAGCCGGCGCAGCATCGAATCCCGCGCCGACAGGGCGCTCAGACGATGTTGCCCGGCCAGGGCGATGCCGTGGCTGGCCATCTGATCGGCACTGAACAACTCCGAGCGCAGGATCGGCTCGTATTGGAATCGGGGAGGAGAAAACTGCCCGGTGCGCCAAAAGCCTGACCAGCGCGAAAGCATCGCGGGTATGCGTGTCCATATGCTGTTCATAAGGTCCTGAACCTGAAACGCACGTCACACGTGGCGCGCGTTTTGAGCGGTGTGAGCAGCGCCGTAGTGGACGTAGCTTTGCGGCCTTGAGTGTGAAGAGATTGGAGGGTGGGCGTCTGTTCGGTAGCGAACATAGCCGGTGGTACCCACAAAGGACCTGCACGGCGCCGGTAGGAGCGAGCTCGCTCGCGATGAACCCGAGCCTACCGCGGGGCACCAGGCTCCCCGCGTCATCGTTCACCCCCATCGCCAGCAGGCTGGCTCCCACAAGGTGCGGCCATCGATTACCCGGCTGTCATCCCCGTCCATTGTTCCGACACGGCCCAGAGCCGCTCGGCCATTTCGGGGTCTACCGCCCATCTCGCCACGCCTTTGCGACCCATCTGCGACTCATTGAGCATGGCCATGTTGCAGTCCTCGCAATACACGCCACCCAGGCCGGTCAGCGCAGGGCTGGTGGCGCACCACAGGATGGTGGCGGCGCCCTGGTCCACAGTCTTGAGGCCGGTTTCGGGGTTCAGCCGTTGCTGGCCTTGTTCGTCCAGCACGTCGAATGCGGCGATTTCCTCTTGGCTCAGATGCCGGCTGAGGTCGGTGAGGATCTGACCGGGGTGCAATGAAAAGGCGCGCACACCGTGGTCGCGTCCGCGTTTGTCCAGGGCGGTGGCAAACAGGGCATTGGCGGACTTGGATTGGCCATACGCGGCCCATTTATCGTAGGGACGCTGCAGGAAATCGATGTCGTCGAAGTTTACCCCGTCAATCTGGTGCCCTCGTGATGACACGCAGATCACACGCGCATTGCCCGCTGCAACGAGCGCAGGCCATAGCCCGCAGGTCAGCCGATAGTGGCCGAGGTGGTTGGTGGCGAACTGGCTTTCATGGCCATCCGCGTCGCGCATCAACGGCGAAGCCATGACGCCGGCGCAGTTGATCAACAAGGAAACGGGTTGGCCCTTGCTGAGCACCTGTTGGCTGAAGGCGTGAATCGACGCAGGCTGCATGAGGTCCATTTCCATGACCTCCACCCCCGCAACCCCGGCAAGGGCTGCACGTGCACGGGCCGGGTCCCTGGCCGGTACGATGACCCGGGCACCGGCGGCGATCAGGCTTTGGGTGGTCACCAGACCGAGCCCGGCGTAGCCGCCGGTAATCACGGCGAGCTTGCCGGTCAGGTCGATTCCTGCCATGACCTGGGCCGCTGTGCTGGCGGCATCGAACGGCGATTGAATGGGTTGTTGAGGCGTCGTCATGGGCAATGTCCTGCTGGGCTATCTAAGAACTCAATTGTTCTCTAAGCTCCATGGACGAACCAGTCTGAAACATCCGGGTTTCTATCGTGATCATCCAAAATTCTACTTCCGATCCCTTGTCCGACGTGCTGGCGCTGTCCGGACTGCGGGCCGCTTGTTCGGTACGCCTGTTGGCCGGTGGCACCTGGGCCTTGCGGTTTCGGCCCATCGAATTGAAATTCAACGTCGTGCGGCGCGGTGAATGCTGGTTGCGAATGCCGGACATGCCGGCTCGCCAGCTGCGGGCCGGCGACTGTTTCGTGGTCTCGCGCACGCCGTTCATTTTGGCCAGCGCACCCGATGTCGAAGCAGTGGATGCCGCCCATGTGTTCTCCCACGCCGGCGCCTCGGCGACGTTCGGTGTGGGCGAAGAGGTGGAGTTGCTGGGCGGCAGCGTGTCTCTGGTCGGACCCGGCGCTGCGGAGTTGCTCGACGTGCTGCCGTCTGCGCTGATCATCCATGCCCAGGCCGCAGGCGCATCGTCGTTCGGCTGGCTGCTCGATGAGCTTGATCGCGAATGGCAGTCCGGTCAGGCCGGCGCGCATGCGATGTGCAACGACCTGCTGCGGCTGATCTTCGTGCATGCGCTTCGCTATCACATCACCACGGCTGACGCTGCCGCACTGGCCTGGTTGGGAGGGCTGCGAGACCCCGCGATCGCCGGGGTTCTACGAGCTATTCATGGCGCACCGCACAGGCCCTGGCGGCTGGCAGACATGGCCGATATCGCCTGCATGTCGCGCTCGAGCTTTGCGGCGCTGTTCAAGCAACGAGTGGGGCAGGCGCCTGTCGAATATGCCACGCGCTGGCGTATGCAGGTGGCGGCGTCACGGTTGCGCAATGGCTTTGAGAGCGTCGCAACCGTAGCGGCAGCCCTCGGCTATTTGTCGGACGCGGCCTTCGGGGTGGCCTTTCGTCGCGTGCACGGGACTTCGCCGGGACAGTATCGACGGGAGGGGATGGCATCGACCGTGGAAAGCAGTCAGTAAGTGCCCAGGGAGCCTTTGTACTGCGATCGGCCATCGATGGGCCGATGGCGCCGCTGGTCAGTTGTCCGAAACGCTGGCGGTTGCAGGCCGCACTAACGATCAATGACTTGGAGTGCCGATCATGCCGCCCTCAGTGCTTGTCGTCGAAGATGATGAAACATTGCGTTCGTTGACGGCAGACGCCATTTCGCTGCTCGACATAATGGTCGTTGATTGTGCGACGGCCGATGACGCGTTGTCGATGTTGGAGGGGGCGACCTCGATCGTGCTGGTCATGACCGACATCTGCATGCCGGGCAGTATGGATGGGCTGCAACTGGCGCAGTTGATCTGGACGCGTTGGCCGCTCTTGCCGGTCATCCTTACTTCAGGCAACAGGACCCTGGCCGATGGGGTGATGCCTGCCCACAGTTTTTTCCTGCGCAAGCCTTGGTCGCTGGATGCGTTGCATCAGGCAGTCTCGTCGCGTTTGCCGGACTGAAGCGGTGTGGATAGTCTCTGTCGCAGGTCAAATCATGCTCGGCTTGGGCGCAACTCATGACAACGCACAAATTGATCGTTGACGACCTGGCGTTGCACGTTTCCATCCGGGGGCAGGGCTCACCGCTGCTGTTGCTCAACGGCCTGGGTGGTTTGATCCATACGTTCGATCCCTTGCGCGCCGAGCTGATGGACTACACGACCATTACCCTGGACGTGCCCGGGGTCGGCAAATCGCAAATGCCCCGCTGGCCGATGCGCTTGCCGCGCCATGCCGACTTGATCGCCGACATGCTCACGCAATTGGGCATTGACGAGGTCGATGTGTTCGGCGTGAGCTGGGGGGGTGCATTGGCGCAGGAGTTCACCCTGCGGTATCCGAACATGGTGCGCCGACTGATCCTCGCGGCGACCTCGGCCGGCCCGGCGATGCTGGTGAAGCCCACCGACATCCTGGATTTTTTTGGCAAGCGCAAACGCGTCAGATCACGCCGGCAAGAGAGCACGGACCACTCGATACAGACGCTGCTGCGCTTTGGTGTGGCCAACGGCATGCTCACGGTCAATCCCCGAACCTATTATCACCAGCTCACTGCCTTGGTCGGCTGGACCAGCCTGCTTCGGCTGTTCCGGCTGCGCCAGCGCACACTGATCCTTAACGGCGAACGCGACACCTTGGTGCGACTGTACAACGCACACATCCTGCGCCGCACCATCCGCCATGCCGAATTGCATATCCTGCCCGGCGAGGGGCATTTTTTCGTGGTCACCAGCGTCACACAAACCGCCGAAGCGATACGCGCATTCCTCTGCCAGCCATAAAGCGACGACCCTGCGCCAACCCTGTAGGAGCGAGCTCGCTCGCGATGAACCAGAGACCACCGCGGGCCATCAGACCCCCCGCGTTATCGTTGACGACCATCGCGAGCAAGCCCGCTCCCACAAAGGCCCGCGCCACCACTGTAGGAGCGAGCACGCTCGCGATGAACCTGAGACCACCGCGGGCCATCAGTCTCCCCGCGTCATCGTTGACGACCATCGCGAGCAGGCTAGCTCCCACAAGGCCCACGCCAACCCTGTAGGAGCGAGCACG
>NZ_LYVP01000121.1 GCF_001984065.1 Pseudomonas sp. KK4 | reverse complement strand
GACGAATCATGCATTCACCCACTGGAGTTTTTAGCATGACTGATTCTGAAACCCGCCCCCCGCTCCCGCCCTTCACTCGCGAAACCGCATTGCTCAAGGTCCGGCTTGCCGAGGATGGCTGGAACACCCGTGATGCGCAAAAAGTGTCGCTGGCCTACACGCCCGACACCAAATGGCGAAACCGTGTCGACTTCGCCACCAACCGGGCCGAGGCCGCGGCATTCCTCACTCGCAAATGGAACAAGGAATTGGAGTACCGGCTGATCAAGGAACTGTGGGCTTTCACCGATAATCGCATCGCCGTGCGCTATGCCTATGAATGGCATGACGACTCCGGGAACTGGTTCCGCTCCTACGGAAACGAGAATTGGGAATTCGCTGAAAACGGTCTGATGGCGCACCGTTTTGCCTGCATCAACGACATGCCGATCAAGGAATCGGAACGCAAATTCCGCTGGCCGCTGGGACGCCGCCCTGATGACCATCCCGGCCTGTCCGAGCTGGGTCTGTAAGCGGTTTTCAGCCGCTGTCGGTTATGCAAGGACGCCTGTTTTTCCTGTGGCGATAGAGCTGGCTCCCTCGCCACAGGTTGTACTGCCAATGCCTTTCAGCGCTGCGCACCCGCCGCCGCATCAGGCGGAAAAATCCCCCCATGCGCCTGATAGGCAACCCCCCAGTCCTTCATCGCCCGCATGACCGGCGCCAGGGTCAGCCCCACCGCTGTCAGCGTGTATTCCACCCGAGGAGGCACCTGCGCGTAGACCTTGCGCTCGAGCACCCCGTGAGCTTCCAGCTCTCGCAGTTGCAGGGTCAGTGAGCGCTGGGTGATCCCCTCGCCTATCAGGTTTTTCAACTCGCCAAAGCGTTTGGTGCCGCTGAGCAAATGGTAAAGGACCAGCGGTTTCCACTTCCCTCCCGTCACCTCGAGCATCACCTTCACGCCACAGCGATAGGCTGTTTCCTCAGTCATTTGCGGCCCCATGGGTATACATTTTTTCCCTATATATCAGTGATGTGCGTACTTGTGAAATCACCCGGATCAGTGAACATGAAGCTGTTGGCACCCCCATAACGGACGGACACTTTGTATGAAAGCTGCGTATTACGATCATCAGGGAACAGCCCTCGACGTGTTGAAGATCGGTGATGTACCGACACCGGTTCCCGGCCCGGGAGAAGTCAGGGTCCGCGTCGCCATCTCCGGCGTGAACCCTAGCGACATCAAAGGCCGCAACGGCTTCAAGGGCGCCATGCCCTTCAAGCGCATCATTCCCCATCAGGACGGCGCTGGGGTCATCGACGCGGTGGGCGAAGGCGTCTCCCCATCCAGGATCGGCGAGCGGGTATGGATGTTCGAAGCTCAAACCGGTCGCCCGTTCGGAACCGCTGCCCAGTTCGTTGTGCTGCCCACCAGCAACGTGGTGCCGCTGGCCGACCACGTATCCTTCGAAACCGGCGCCAGCCTGGGCATCGCGGCGCTCACCGCGCACTACTGCCTGTTCGCCGATGGCGAGCTCAGCGGCAAAAGAGTACTGGTCCAGGGTGGCGCCGGTGTGGTCGGTGACGCGGCGGTTCAGTTGGCCAAATGGGCCGGCGCCTGGGTGGCGACCACCGTGCGCCATGACCAGGACCGCGACACGGCAAGAGCCGCGGGCGCAGACCTGGTCCTCAACCTGCGCCAGGACGATGTCAGCGCCGTGATCAACGCCGCGACCGATGGCCTCGGCGTCGACCGGATCGTCGAGGTGGACCCTGTCGCCAACCTGGGCATCGACACCGCGTGCCTGGCCAGGGGCGGCACCATCAGCGTCTACTCAGTGAACTCGCCAGACGCCGAGCTATCCATCCCCGTCCTGAAAGCCATGGGCAACTGTTCGGTGTTGCGCTTCGTGCTGGTCTACAACATTCCCGATGACGCCAAACGCCGGGCGATTCGCGACGTGACGTCGTGCCTCGCCCGGGGCGCGTACAGGCCTACGATCGGTCTGACCGTTCCACTGGACCAGATCGCCCAGGCCCATGACGCGCTGGATGCCCGCGACGTCAAGGGCAAGGTCTTGATCAGCGTGCACCCCTGAACAAAGGCTCACACCCGGAACTGCTTGACCGCCGAGTTCAGGCTCTCGCTCAGACTCGCCAGGTCCCGCGCGGTCTGGGCACCCTGTTGCGTTTCCTGGGCAACCGTTTCGACGGCCTGTGCAATCTGCTGGATGCTGCGATTGATCTCTTCGGACACCGTCGTTTGCTCGTTGGCGGCGCTGGCAATCTGTGTGTTCATCGTATTGATGGTTTCGATCTGGGTGGCGATCACCCGCAATGATGCGGTGGCATGCGCGGCCTGCTCACGGGTGATACTGCCGGCATCACTGGACTGCTTCATGGCGTTGACCGTATCGACCGTGCCTTGTTTAAGCCGGTCGATCATGGCCTGGATTTCCTGCGTGCTGGTTTGCGTACGGCCCGCAAGCGCACGCACCTCATCGGCAACCACGGCGAACCCGCGACCGGCCTCTCCGGCCCGCGCCGCTTCGATGGCCGCGTTGAGTGCCAGCAGGTTGGTCTGTTCGGCAATGGAACGAATGACACCCAGCACGCCGACAATCGAACCGACATCCTGCTGAAGATGGTCGAGCGATTCACCACTGATCCTGAGGTTGCCGACCAACGCATGGATATTGTCCACGCTGGCATCGACGACGCGGCTGGCGGACGCCCCTTCTCCTTCTGCCTGGCTCGCTGCCTGTGCCGCTTCTTCGGCGCTGCGGGCCACCTGCAGGGCCGCGGCGGACATCTGGTTGATGGCGGCAGCCACCTGTTCGGTTTCCTGACGTTGCATGTTCATGGCTTTCTCCGAGCGGCTGGCTTGTTCTGCAACATCCGTGATCAACACGTTGAGCTCCCGGGACATGTGGGTAATCTGCCGGACGAGGCCGTGGACTTTCTCTACGAAACGGTTGAAGGAGCTGGCCAGTTGCCCTGCCTCATCGTTCCTGAGCACCTGCAGCCGACGGGTGAGATCACCGTCACCGGCGGCCACTTCGTCCATCTCGGTCCTGAGCAGCTTGAGCGGTGCCAGCAGGGTTCGAACCAGCCAGGGCGCGAGCACGGCCAGCAACACCGACGACGCCACGGCCAGCCCCAGCATCAAGAGCATCAGTGGCTGGCCACGGGTTTTCACCTGATGGTCGATGTTGGCGAGCATCGGTTCGATGTCCTCCAGACTGAGGGCGGAACCGACAATCAGGTCCCACTTTTCCAGGTACAGGCCGTAACCGATCTTCAGCACCACGCGGTCGCTGTGGGGGACCGCTACGTTGTAGTTCTGGTAATGCGTGCCGTCCTTGGCCGCGCGGATCAAGTCGTTGACGATGTAAGTACCGTCGGCATCGCGAAAGTTCTTGAAGCTGTCGCCGACCATCAGGTCCTTGTCTGCCCAGAACACCCGGGTGCTGTTGCCGTCATAGCCGAAAAAATAGCCATCGGCGCCGTAATGGAGCGGCTTGAGGATGGCCACGGCTTTGTCACGCGCGGCCATGTCCCCCGGTGCAGACGCCGCGTAGAGGGGGGCAATGGCACTCTGGGCCACTTGCAACGCATGCTCCAGGGCAACTTTACGTTCGTTGATCAGGACGTCACGGGTTTGTTGGATTTGCTCATCCATGCTGCGCTGCAGCAAGGCAATGCCTACCGCCGTGAGCAGGCCGGCGATGAGTACGACGGGGACAATGCACAGCAAAACGAGTTTGGTACGAATGGAATGAATCATTTTTCGGCTCGGCTGAAGGACTTTGCATTCAGGCGCAGCCTCGAAAAACATCATCCGTGGCGGATGATGTTTAACGCAGGGCGGTGCCGGATAGTCAACGGTCCATGTTCGGCATGGTGACAACAGCAGCGTCCGTCAGAAACGAAAGACCGCCTGCAACCACAAACGGTCACCTTCGGAACGGTTCTCGACTTTCATCTCATGCTGCCACTTGGCTGCAAAACCCCATTGCGGCGTCTGGTACTTGACGGCCGGACCGATGGCAAAAACTTGCCCGCGGTTACCATCACCGTAAGTTTCACCGTTTTGTTCATCATCGGTCACTTGCTTGTACAAGTAACCGTTAACACCGACCTGCCACTCTTTAGTGACGTTGTAGCCAATGTTGTAGTCCGCGTTGAACTCATCTCCGGACTTATAGTTCGTCGCGTCATTCTTGGTGTTCATGAAGTAAACCATCTTGGAACTGACTTCCAGGTTATCGATCGGGTAAGCGGTAAACGAATACCACGGCCCGAAAGACCAGGTGTTGCGGCCTGGGTTGAACAGCCGGTCTTCGTCGTAAGAGCCAATCGGCGCCACGATGTCCAGCCCCAGCAACTGGTGGAAACGAGGCGTGCTCCAGCTCAGGATCAAGGGCACCATGGTCAGGTCGCCCATACCGTCCTGATGCTCGGTTCGATGCACGCGTCCGCGCGGGGTGTCCACATCGAAACTGATCGCGCCCTTGACCAGCGGCAATGCAAAGCGGCTCTCGACCTTGGCCCCGAACAGGGTCAGGTCCGAATACACATAATCCAGGCGAAGCGAGATGGCCTGAACATTCAAATCGAAGTTATGAATACCGGCCTTGTCATGCCCATCGCTGTCTTTGAGTGAGTTGGAAGTGTAGTCACTCAGGTACCAGAACGAAGTCAGCCCCGGGGGAGGCAACCTGCCCGATGCCACGGTATTGACGCCAACCGGATAAACACTGCCACCGCCTTCAGTTGCCTGAACATGAGCAGGAAGTACAGCGCCCGCCAATACCAGGGCGGCGATGTACTTGGATTCAGTGTTGGAGAATCGGACTGCAGGCCTCATTTTTTATACCTTCTTGTTATTTTTTATATCGGTCGCTACTGGCTTTTATTCGCCATTTTCCGGCAACACCAAGCCCTTCCCCGAAATGGAGAACATGCAAAGTCCTGGTGTTAAACCTGCCGATCGACAGTGATCGGCAGTCAAGTGCTTACATCAAGCGATGATGGTTTCCAGTTCGCCCAGACCTTCGATCCAGACTTTCAGAACATCGCCGCGGGCGAGGAATACGCCCTTTTCCATGCCCACGCCCGCCGGTGTGCCAGTCAGGATCACGTCACCGGGAAACAGCTCGACCCGCTGACTGAGGTACTCGATCTGATCGGCCACGCCGTACATGTGGTTGGAGGTGTTGGAGTCCTGCTCTATCGTGCCGTTACGCCACAGCTTGATAGCGAGCGCTTCCGGATCCTGCACAAATTGCGCCGGCGTCAGATAAGGGCCCAACGGGCAGGCGCCGTTGAAAACCTTGTGCCCGATCCAGTCAAACCGGAACGGCGAACTGGCATCGACCGCGTCGCGCACCAGGCTGTCGCGGGCCGACAGGTCGTTGGCACAGGTGTAGCCCGCAACATAATCGAGCGCCTTGTCCTTGCTGACCCGATAGGCCCGGCGACCGATCACCACCGCCAACTCGGCTTCCCAATCCAGCTTCTTGGTGCCTTCAGGCATCTCGACGATCTGCTTGTGCGCTGCCAGGCTGCCGCGACCGGCCTTGATGAAATGCCAAGGGGCGATCCCATCGCTGCGCGGATCAAGCGACAGTTTCATGTTGAAGGCACGGCCCATCGCCGCCACGTGATCCCGGTAATTGGCCCCCGCCGCATAGATGGTGCCCGGACGCTGCAACGGCGTGGCAAGCTCAAGTGCGTCAAGGTCCAGCCGATGTTCGTCGAAGCCTGCCGGGTTGTTGATGATGCCTTCAGCCAGCGCCTGAAGCTGCTCGTTGGCGCGCGCCCAGTCCTCCAGCAAGCCATCGATCGCAAGCACTGCAAGCTCGACCTGCGCCGAGGTCGCCACCCCACGCAAGTCATAGGCTTGATCGTTCACCCGCAGGCCCGTGGCTGGGGTGGCGGTGTCGGTCCGGTAGGCGAAAAGTTGATATTTCATAAGCGACCTTTTAAAGAAGCGAAGCGCGTTTATCCGAGAAGGTGACATGCACGGTGATACCGCCTTCCATGAGCATCCACTTGCGCACTTCCACCGCGAAAACACCGTTGGCGATGAAAGGGTCGGCCTGCACCAGGCGCTCGGCCTCGGCCTGGTCGGCCGCCCGCAGGATGGTCATGCCGCCCAGTTGCCCCGGCGCGTACTGGTCGGACACAAACGGCCCGGAAGCAAACAGCTCGCCACGGTTCTGCGCAGCGATCGCCCACTGCAAATGGGCACCGAGCAGCTCCGACATGCGGGTGAGGTCCTTGGGCGTACGAAAAGCCACGAACAACGGCTTGTTGAGCATGCCGGCAAGCAAGGCTTGCTCCGGGGTCATGTCAGCCATTGGCGAGCGCCTCGGTCAGGGCCATGCCGGGCGTCGCATCAAAGCCTTCCGGCACTTCGTAGTTCTGGGCAAAGTCTTCCTTGGGTGGGCCGACGGACCAGACGGCAGCCAACTCATGCGGACCGGCAGCGTTCAACGGCACCCAGTCGCTGTCGTCTTCAGGAATAACGTCGATGTCCCAGAAGTACTCCACCAGGCTGTTCCATGGATCACGGATGTAATGGAAGTAGTTGGAACCGCCGACATGGCGCCCGAGCCCGAAGGCACTGGTGTAGCCCTTGGCAACCAGGCTTTGTGCGCCCATTTCGATCTCGTCGATGTCCATCACCTCGAAACTCAGGTGATGCAGGCCACTGTGCGAGCTCTTGGCCAACCCCAGCGCATGGTGATCGCCGCCACAACCGAAACGCAGAAAGCCGAGAATATCGCCGGCGCGATCCGACACCTTCATGCCCAGCACTTGGGTATAGAACTGGATGGACTTGTCGACATCCGGGCTGAACTTGATCAGATGCCCCAGACGCAGAGGCGAGGCGACTCGCGAGGACGACTTCAGATCGCAGGCGCGCTGGCCGATGCGCCGATAACGGCCGTGGGTGTTCACCTCCGGCGTCGGGCGAGGTGCCGAAGGCGCGGCGACACCCTCGCACACATGCACCCAGTCATTGCTCGGATCGCGGAACCAGATGCCCTGGGAATCGATGTCGAAAGGCGCGTCTTCGAGTGCGACGTTGTGGCTCTTGAGGCTCTTGCGAACCTGTTTCATGCCTGCAGCATCGGTGCCATAGGCCACGTAGCTCAGGGTCTTTGGGCTACCCGGCATCAGGCGCACCTGATCCTGGCCCCGGCCCTTGCAACGCAGCACCAGATGCTCGCCCGAGACCCGGGCTTCCAGGCCGAAGGCCTCGTAAAACGCACGGCCGACTTCCAGATCGGGAACCGACAGACCAACGTGATGAAGAAAACGAATCATGGCTGCAGCTCCGTTACTTGATGGGGGAAAAAGGTGCGCCGGTCAACAGCTCGACCTGCTGCGACGTCACCATGTGCCCTGCCTTACCGAGGAATTCGTGCCATTTCGGATTGCTGGAAAGCGCCGCGCGACGTTGGGCGCGGTCCTCATAGCTGGAAAACCCCCAGATATGGATGACCCGGTTGACGTCGCCGGTTTCCGGTTTCAAGTAAGCGATGAGATTGCCCAACGCTGCGCTCTGGATTGACAGACCCTCGGCCTCATACATGCGAAGGAATTCATGCAGGGCGCCAGGCTTGAGTTGGTAAGTGCGTTGTTCAATAAGCATGTCGTTCACTCTTCTTGGGGACGTACACGGGAGTCGGCTTCAATGAGCTTGATCACGGCTGAGATATCTTCTTCACCCATGCCCAGGTCCAGGGCGCGGTTGAAATAGGATTGGGCGGCACTGAACAGCGGTGACGCGCAGCCCAGGTCTGCGGACATGTCACCGGCCATTTTCAGGTATTTTTCCAGGGTCACCAGCGGCCCGGGGGCAGGCTGGAATTGACGGCTGGCCATCATCGGTGCGCGCACGGTGAACATCGTCGAACCGCCGGCACTCTGGCGAATGACTTCGACGACCTTCTCGGCACTGAAACCGGCTCTGACGCCCAGGTTCAAGGCTTCGGCAGCCGCCAGCGTATGGATGGTCAGCAGGTAGTTGGCGATCAGCTTCATCGCCACGGCACTGCCGAATTCACCGATACGGAATTGAATGTCGGCGATGGCGCTGAGCACCGGCTGGCAGTGCTCGATCAACGACTCGTCACCGCCCAGGAACAGCGAAGCCTTGCGCGCCAGCACCAGCGGTGGAGACCCGCTGACCTCCGCTTCGAGCACCCTGGCGCCCTTGCTTTCGATCCGCTGGGCCCACTGCACTTTGAACTCGCGCTGATAGGTGCCCATTTCAATCAGGGTATGGCCCGGGCGCAGTGCATCGAGCAACCCATTGGGGCCTTCCATGACTTCGTTCTGCGCTTCTTCACCGGGCAGGCAGGTAAGGATGAAGTCCGACTCGGCAGCGACCTGGGCCGGGTTGTCCAGGGCAATGCCACCCAGTTCCACAAAACATTCACGGTCGCGGCGACGATAACCCACCACGCGAAAACCGGCGGCGAGCAGATTGGTGGCGATGGGCAGGCCGAGTTGGCCGATGCCCACCATACCGATGGTGATAGCACTCATTGTGAGCTTCTCTTGTTGTTATTCTTGCCCGTGAACACCACGGGCGTCATTGACTGCTAAGTTAGGCGCCGCCGGTGTCGAGAACAAATAGCCTGAGTTATTTATAAGTAGTAATCAGAGTGATACGAGGCGCTGCAATGAAGGATCTGAACCTGCTGTTTACGTTCGAGGCACTGTGGCGCGACCACTCGGTGTCCATTGCAGCGGAGAACCTGGGCGTGACTCAAGGCGCGGTCAGCAGCTCGCTCAAGCGCCTGCGTCAGGAATACGGTGACAAGCTGTTCGCCGTGGTGGGTCGGCGCATGGAACCCACGCCGTTCGCCGTACAGATCGCCCCTACCCTGCTCGATGCGCTGGATCTGGTCCGCGAGGCCCAGAGCCGCGCACTGGAGTTCGCCCCGCACCACTGCCGCAAGGTCTTCACCCTGCGTACACGGGACATTGGCGAGGCGGTCTGCCTGCCGACGATCCTCAAGCTGTTGCAGGCCGAGGCGCCGATGAGTCGCATCACCACCGTGGCCAGCCCTGTCGAGGAAACCTTGAGTGGCTTGTCCACCGGACGCATCGACCTGGCGATCGGTTACCTGCCGACCCTGAAGACCGACATCCACCGAACCGTCGTGTCCTCGCAACAGTACGTGTGCGCGCTGCGCAGCGGACACCCGTTGGCCAATGAGGAGCTGACACTGGAACGGTTCCTGAAACAGCAGCACCTGCTGGTCGAGACCGGAGGCACCGGGCACGTGTTGCTCGAGCGCGCGCTGATAGAGGCCGGCGCCCGCAACAACATCGGCCTGCGCATCCCGCAGTACCTGTCGGCCCCCTACCTGTTGCTGGAATCGGACATGCTGTGGGTGGTGCCCGCGGTGCTGGGCAAGACGCTTTCACGGCACTTCCCGTTGCTGCTCAAACCGTTGCCACTGGTGCTGCCGGAATTCGACATTGCGCTGTATTGGCACGACCGCTTTCATCGTGATCCACAGAACAAGTGGTTTCGCGAAATGGTCGCCAGCGCATTGCGTCAGTCGCTGCAGGACTGAGCGCCGCTCAGGCTTCGGAAAACAGCTCGAACATCAGCTGTCGCAACCAGCGGTTGGCCGGATCGCGGTGATAACGGGCATGCCAGAGCATGTTGATGGTGAATTCGGGGATGTCCACCGGGTGCGGCAATGCCGTCAGCCCGAAATGATCCAGGTTCACCGTGGCGTAGCGCTCAGGCACCGTCGCGAGCAAATCGGTGTGCTTGAGGATATGGCCCATCGCGGCAAAGTGCGGGACTTCAAGGCGAATGGAACGCTGGATGCCCAGCCGCATCATCAGGGCATCCGCCTCACCGTGCCCCGTATTCGCAGCGACGACCCGCACATGTCCATAGGCGCAGAACCGCTCCAGGGTCAGCGGTTCCCGGGTGGCCGGATGGTCCTTGCGGCACAGGCACACGTAATGCTGGCGCATCAGCCTGCGTTGAAAAAAGCCCGCCCGCAGTTGCGGGATCAACCCGATCGCCACATCCACCGTACCGTTCTGCAAGTCCTCGTTGAGGCTCATCGCGTTATCGCGAACCGTGCTGATGACACAGCCCGGGGCCAGGCGCGCCAGCGCGTCCATCAGCCGTGGTATCAGGTAAATCTCACCGATGTCCGTCATGGCCACCGTGAACTTCCTGACACTGCTCATGGGGTCGAACGAATTGGCCCGGCTGAAGGCGTCACGCAAGGTGTCCATGGCCTGCAGCACCGGTTCGGCCAATTGTTCGGCATAGGGCGTGGGCTGCATGCCGTGGTAGGTGCGCACGAACAGATCGTCACCCAACGCCGCTCGCAGGCGCTTGAGAGCGTTGCTGACCGCAGGCTGTGTCAGCCCGAGATTTTCCGCCGCGGTGGACACGCGACGGTCGAGCAACAGTTGGTTGAAAACCACCAGCAGGTTCAAATCCAGATCATGCAGTTCCATCGGCCATCGCTCTGATTCGGTACGGGAAAGGCTGAAAAGTAATATTCAGAGTGGTGATAGATCTTATACGGGTCAGTGCATTTATCAATGTCACTGCGTTACTCATGATGGTTTCCACAACAAGAATTTCCGTCATGGGTAACCAAGCATGAATAACAAAAGCACTACTCCAGCCCTGCGCATCGGGATTGTCGGCGGCGGTATTTCCGGCGTCGCCCTGGCTTTGGATCTCTGCCGCAACAGCGACGTCGATGTCCAGTTGTTCGAAGCGGCACCGGCCTTCGGTGAAGTGGGTGCCGGTGTCGCCTTCGGCGCCAACTCGGTGCGCGCCCTGGATGGCCTGGGTATCGGCGACGCCTATCGCAAAATCGAAGACCGCACGCCCGCCCCGTGGGAAGACGTATGGTTCGAATGGCGTCACGGCACGGGTGAATCCAAGTACCTGGCAACCACCGTCATGCCAGGCATGGGCCAGTCTTCGGTGCACCGGGCCGACTTCCTCGATGTGCTGACCACCCACCTGCCTGCCGGCATCGCACAGTTCAACAAGCGCGCCGTAGGCGTCGAACAGAACGGCAACGAAGCCCGCGTTCTGTTTGCCGATGGCACCGACTACCGTTGCGACCTGCTGATCGCCGCGGACGGCATCAAATCGGCGCTGCGCGCCCACGTGCTCGAAGGCATCAAGGCGCAACCGGCTGAACCGCGTTTCACCGGCACCTGCGCTTATCGCGGCATGATCGACAGCGATACCCTGCGCGACGCCTACCGTGCCAAGGGCCTCAATACCCATCTGGTGGACGTGCCTCAGATGTACCTGGTCAAGGACGGCCACATCCTGACCTTCCCGGTGAAACAGGGCCGCATCATCAACGTGGTGGCGTTCCTCTCCGACCGCTCCACCGATACCCCGCAATGGCCGGCCGATGCGCCCTGGGTGCGCAAGACCACTCAGGCGCAGATGCTCGAGGATTTCGCCGAATGGGGCGAGGCCGCCCGCACGCTGCTCGAATGCATTCCCGAGCCGACCTACTGGGCACTGCACGATCTGGCCGAACTGCCCGGCTACGTGCACAACCGTGTGGTGCTGATCGGTGATGCGGCCCACGCCATGTTGCCGCACCAGGGTGCCGGCGCCGGGCAAGGCCTGGAAGACGCTTACTTTTTGGCACGCCTGTTGGGCGATTCGCGCCTGAGCGCCGACAACCTCCCCGCCGTGCTGGCCACTTACGACGAACTGCGCCGGCCACGGGCGTGCAAGGTTCAACGCACCTCCTGGCAAGCGGGCGAGCTGTACGAGATGCGCGATCCGGAAGTCGGTGATGACGAACAGGCCCTGGCGGCCAAACTGGAAAGCCGCTTCAACTGGTTGTGGCACCACGACCCGGAAACCGACGTGGTCGAGGCGCGCGCGCGTCTGGGCTGGGGGCTGCCGTCAGACGCATCCTGACCGTCGGCCGCTCACACCGGGGTGCGCCCGCGCGACACCCCGGCTCACATAACAATTACAAGAAGAGCCATGCCATGCGAACAATCGACGTAGCCGCCCTGCTCGACGGGGCGCGATTCAACGCCTTCCATGCCCGCCTGCTGTTCTGGGGCGCATTGATCATTATTTTCGACGGTTACGACCTGGTCATCTACGGCGTGGTGCTGCCGGCCCTGATGAAAGATTGGGGCCTGAGTGCGTTGCAGGCCGGCCTGCTGGGCAGCTGTGCGCTGCTGGGGATGATGGTCGGCGCGCTGTTCTTCGGGCAGTTGTCCGACCGCATCGGCCGCCGCAAGACCATCACCCTGTGCGTCTTGCTGTTCAGCGGCATTACAGTGATCAATGGTTTTGCCCGCACCCCTGAAGCGTTCGGCTTGATGCGTTTTCTTGCCGGCATCGGCATCGGCGGCGTCATGCCCAACGTCATCGCCCTGATGAACGAGTACGCGCCCAAAAAACTGCGCGGCACGCTGATCGCCGTGATGTTTACCGGCTACTCGGTGGGCGGCATGCTTTCCGCCGGCCTCGGCATGTGGCTGATTCCCCTGCATGGATGGTCCTCGGTGTTCTTCGTCGCCGGCGTGCCGCTGCTGGTGTTGCCGCTGATGGTCCGGCAGTTGCCCGAGTCGATCAACTTTGTCCTGCGCAAGGGCCAGGGTACCGCTGCCCGGCGCCTGCTGCAGCGGGCGGTGCCAGACTACCAGTCGCTCAGGGATGACGATCTGCGCCGCGAAGCGGGCCAGGCGCCCAAAGTCTCGGTGATGCAGATCTTTCAGGACGGCCGACTGATCAACACCCTGCTGCTCTGGCTGGCGTTCTGCTGCAGCCTGCTGATGATTTATGGCATCAGCGCCTGGTTGCCCAAATTGATGAACACCGCCGGTTACGGGATCAACTCCAGCATCGGCTTTTTGCTGGTACTCAATTTCGGTGCGATCTTCGGTTCGCTGTTTGGCGGCTGGCTGGCCGACCGCTTCGGCCTGGGGCGCGTGCTGGTGTGCTTCCTGGCCGCCAGCGCGCTGGTGCTTGGCTTGATGGCGGTGAAAGCGCCGCTGGCGGTGTTGTATGTGTTGATCGCCATCGCGGGCGGTGGCACCACGGGCGCACAGATCCTGGCCAACGCCTTTGCGGTGCAGTACTACCCCGCGCACATCCGCTCTACCGGTTTGGGCTGGGCCATGGGGATCGGCCGGGTCGGCGCGATCATCGGCCCGATGCTGGGGGCCGCCATGCACGCCGCCGAACTGCCGTTGCAGTTTTCCTTCCTGGCCTTCGCTGTGCCTGGACTGATCGGTGCGGCGGCCATCGGCGTTTTCCTGCTCCGGGTCAACCGCAAGCGCCCGACGCCTGTGGACGTGGACGTGGACGTGGACGTGGACGTGGACACCGCGAGCGTGTCACAGCCCTCCTCTGCCCCGCCCCATCCTTGATGAACCCTCAATTTTCCAATCCTGCCCGTGGAAGCCGGTATGACACTTGCCAACATCGAAAGCATCGAAACGATCCTCGTCGACCTGCCGACGGTTCGCCCGCACAAGCTGGCGATGCACACCATTTCTCAGCAAACGCTGGTCATCATCCGCCTGCGCTGCAGCGACGGCATTGAAGGCCTGGGCGAATCCACCACCGTCGGTGGCCTGTCGTACGCCAACGAAAGCCCTGAGAGCATCAAGACCAATATCGACACCCACCTGGCGCCCGCCTTGATCGGCATGGACGCGAGCAACCTCAATGCCGCCATGCAACGCCTGGATCGGGTC
Source organism: Pseudomonas sp. KK4 (assembly GCF_001984065.1). Lineage (GTDB taxonomy): Bacteria > Pseudomonadota > Gammaproteobacteria > Pseudomonadales > Pseudomonadaceae > Aquipseudomonas. The sequence goes on along the minus strand of NZ_LYVP01000121.1, from coordinate 1,961 downwards.
GCCAAAGGCAACACCTTTGCCAAATCCGGCCTGGAGAGCGCGCTGCTCGATGCACAGGGCAAGCGCCAGGGCGTGGCGGTCAGTGAACTGCTCGGCGGTCGGGTGCGCGACAGCCTGGAGGTCGGTTGGGTACTGGCCAGCGGCGACACCGCCAAAGACATTGCCGAGGCCGAGCATTTTCTCGATGTGCGTCGTCATCGCATCTTCAAGGTCAAGATCGGCGCCAATCCGCTGGAGCAGGACCTCAAGCATGTGATCGCGATCAAGCAGGCGCTGGGCGAGCGGGCGAGCGTGCGGGTCGATGTCAATCAGTACTGGGACGAGGCGCAGGCGATTCGCGGTTGCCAGGTCTTGGGCGACAACGGCATCGACCTGATCGAGCAACCGATTTCACGGATCAACCGCGCCGGCCAAGTGCGCCTGAACCAGCGCAGCCCGGCACCGATCATGGCCGACGAGTCGATCGAATCGGTCGAAGACGCCTTCAGCCTGGCAGCAGACGGCGCGGCCAGCGTGTTTGCCCTGAAGATCGCCAAGAACGGCGGCCCCCGCGCGGTGCTGCGGACCGCACAGATCGCTGAAGCGGCGGGCATCGCCCTGTATGGCGCGACCATGCTCGAAGGCGCCATCGGCACCCTGGCCTCGGCCCACGCGTTTGTGACCTTGAGAAAACTCGCCTGGGGCACCGAGCTGTTCGGTCCGCTGTTGCTGACCGAAGAAATTGTCAGCGAGCCACCGGTCTACCGAAATTTTGAACTGCACGTACCCAACAAACCCGGCCTGGGCCTGAGCCTGGATGAAGAGCGCCTGGCGCTGTTTCGTCGCAAGTGATGCGTGGCCGCACCCGAAACAAAAAAAAGAGGAACCCGCAAATGACCGTAAAAATCAGCCACACCGCTCAAGTGCACGACCTGATCAAGGAAGCCGCCGGCTTCAACAATGAGCAGGGCAACCCGCGCCTCAAGCAACTGATGCACCGCCTGATCAGTGATGTGTTCAAGACCATCGAAGACCTGGAAGTCACCGAGGACGAGTTCTGGCTGGCAGTGGACCGTTTGAACAAGGTCGGCGCGCACACCGAGTTCGGTCTGTTGCTGCCAGGCCTGAGCATGGAGCACTTCATGGACTTGCTGCAGGATGCCCGGGACGAGCAGGCCGGGCTCACCGGCGGCACCCCGCGCACCATCGAGGGTCCTCTGTACGTGGCCAACGCACCGCTCAGCGAAGGCTTTGCGCGGATGGATGACGGCAGCGAAGACGATGTCGGGACGCCGCTGTTCATCAATGGCAAGGTCACCAATACCGAGGGCAAACCGGTCGCTGGGGCGATCGTCGACCTCTGGCACGCCAACACCAACGGCACCTACTCGTACTTCGATCAGAGCCAGTCAGCGTTCAACCTGCGTCGGAGGATCAAGACCGATGCCCAGGGCCGCTATAGCGCGCGCAGCATCATCCCCAGCGGCTATGGTGTCGACCCACAGGGCCCTACACAGGAATGCCTGAGCGCGCTGGGTCGCCACGGTCAACGCCCGGCGCACATCCATGTGTTCGTATCCGCACCGCAGCATCGGCACCTGACCAGCCAGATCAACCTGGACGGCGACCAATACCTGTGGGACGACTTCGCCTATGCCACCCGCGACGGGCTGGTGGGCGTGGCCCGTCTGGTGAATGATGCCGAAACATCCAAAGCCCACGGCCTGGACGGCCGCCAGTTTGCCGAACTGGCGTTCGACTTCGTGCTCCAACCGGCCGCCACCCCGGACGACGAACAACGCAGCCAACGCCCTCGCGTCGGACAGTGAAGCGCTAGCGAGTACCCCGCCACATTCAACACCGCTGTGCCTGCCCCAGCGCCATCGCTGGCAGGCCAGCGCCCACAGGGATTTTCGTCGTTCACAATATCTGCGTGCACCCGAGGACCCTGTGGGAGCTGGCTTGCCAGCGAAAGCGGCGGC
>NZ_LYVP01000120.1 GCF_001984065.1 Pseudomonas sp. KK4 | reverse complement strand
ACGCCTTCGCGAGCAAGCCCGCTCCCACAGTGGTTGTGTGGTGTACGCGGGAAGCTCAATCATCCTCGTGCAGCTTGATGCCGCGGGCATGCAGCAGGTGCGGCACCACCAGCACCAGCAGGGTCAGGGCCATGAAGAATGCCGAGATGGGTTGGGTGACGAAGATCATCCAATCGCCCTGGCTGATGGAAAGGGCATTGCGCAGTTGTTTTTCGGCCATCGGCCCCAGCAGCATGCCGACGATGACCGGCGCCACCGGAAAGTCGAAACGTCGCATCAACACCCCGGCCCAGCCGATGGCCAACATCAGCAACAGGTCGAAGGACGAGTGGCGCATGCCATACACGCCGATGGTGGCGAACACCAGGATCCCGGCGTTCAGGTAAGGCCGGGGGATTTGCAGCAGTTTGACCCACAGCCCCACCAGCGGCAGGTTCAGCACCAGCAGGATGACGTTGCCGATGTACAGCGACGCCACCAGGGTCCAGACCAGATCGGCGGAGGTTTCGAACAGCATCGGTCCCGGTTGCAGGTTGTAGTTCTGAAACGCCGCCAACAGGATCGCCGCGGTGGCCGAGGTCGGGATGCCCAAGGTCAGCAACGGCACCAGCGAGCCGGTGGCGCTGGCATTGTTCGCCGCTTCCGGGCCGGCGACGCCTTCGATCGCGCCCTCGCCCTTATTGGCAGAAAACTCCTTGGGGTATTTGCTGAGTTTGCGTTCGGTGGAATAGGACAGGAACGTCGGGATCTCCGCACCTCCGGCCGGGATCGAACCGAAGGGAAACCCGATCAAGGTGCCGCGCAACCAGGCCGGCACCGAGCGTTTCCAGTCGGCGCGGGTCATCCACAACGAGGTCAGGCGATGCCGCCCCTCTTCTTTTTCCTCCTGATACAGCAGGCTGTACAACGCCTCCCCCACCGCAAACAGACCCACCGCCACCAGCACCACTTCGATGCCGTCGACCAACTCCGGCACACCCAGGGTGTAGCGGGCGATCCCCGAGGTCGAATCCAGGCCGATCAGACCCACGGTCAGGCCTATCCCCAATGAGGCGAAACCGCGCAGCATCGAGGCACCCAGCACCGCCGACACCGTGGTGAAGGACAGCACCAGAATCGCGAAGTACTCCGCCGGGCCGAAATTCAGCGCCAGCCGGGCGACCACCGGGGCGAACAACGTCAGCAGGATCGTCGCGATGGTGCCCGCCACGAACGAGCCGATCGCCGCCGTGGCCAGCGCCGGCCCTGCCCGGCCATTGCGCGCCATCAGGTTGCCTTCCAGGGCCGTGACCATGGACGACGATTCCCCCGGCGTATTGAGCAGAATCGAGGTGGTGGAGCCACCGAACTGCGCGCCGTAATAGATCCCGGCAAACATGATCAACGCCCCGGTGGGGTCGACCTTGGCGGTGATCGGCAACAGCAACGCCACCGTCAGCGCCGGCCCGATACCCGGCAACACGCCGATGGCGGTGCCCAGCAGGCAGCCGATGAAGCCCCACATCAGATTGATCGGCGTCAGCGCCGAGGAAAAACCCATCAACAGGCTTGAAAGAATGTCCACGCGGTCGATCTCCTTCGCCCCGGATCAGATCCAGGTGTTGACCAGCGGCGGCAGGGAAACCCCCAGCCCAGCGTTGAACAGCCAGTAGATCGGCAGGGTCAGGGCAATGCCGATGGCCAGGTCGCGCAGCGGGTGGCGACTGCCAAAACCCCGGGCCGAACAGGCGAACAGCAGCCCGGCGGCCAGCACGAAACCGATCAGGTTGATCAGCACCGCCACCCCCACCAGCCCACCGGTGACCCAGGCCGCGCCGGCTTTGCCACCGGCGATCACGCCATTACCGCTGTCCAATTCGCGAAAACCGCCGGTGAGCGCCTGATAGCTGAGCACCGCCCCCACCACCGCGAGAAACCCGGCGACCACGTAGGGGTAGACGTAGGCCGGCAGGATCACGAAGCCCATCTCCGGCGGAAAGCGGTAGGCCCCCACCGCCAGGACGGCGCTGAGGGCGATCAGGCCGAGGCCGACCGCCAGTTGCGTGGGCACCCCTGTGCGTGGCACGGCCATCTCAAAGCAGCCCGACCTTGACCAGCATCGCCCGCAGCCGCACATGTTCCTCGTCGACGAACTTGCCGAAGTCATCACCGGTCAGCACGCTCTCGGTCCAGGCGTTGGTGCGGATGTTGTCCTGCCAGACCTTGCTTTTGCTGGCCGCCAGGACCGCATCGGTCACTTCCTTGCGCTGCTCGGCGGTCAGGCCGCCCGCGCCGTAGACGCCGCGCCAGTTGCCGATGACCACGTCGTAGCCGCTTTCCTTGAGGGTCGGCGCGTCAATCCCCGGCACCCGCTCCGGCGCACCGATGGCCAGCACGCGGATCTGCCCGTTCTTGATGTATTGCCCCAGTTCGGCGTAGCCACCGGTGAGCACTTTGATCTGGCCACCCAGGGTCTGGGCGACGATTTCGCCGCCGCCACCGGTGGCGATGTAGTTGACCTTGTTGACCGGCACATCCAGCTTGCCCGCCAGTTCGGCGATGCCGATATGGTCGATCGAGCCCTTGGAGCCGCCGCCCCAGGTGATGCTGGGCGGATTGGCCTTGAAGTCCTTGATCAGGTCATCGAGGGTCTTGTAGGGCGACTCCTTGCGCACGGCGATCACGTTGTATTCGGTGAACAGTCGGGCGATCGGCGTGACGTCCTTGAGGGTGATCTGCGGTTTGTTCTGCTCGATCCCCGCGACCATGATCGCGCCGACCACCAGCAGCGCATTGGGGTCGCCCTTGGTGCTGTTGGCGAACTGCGCCAACCCCAGGGTACCGCCGGCGCCGCCCTTGTTTTCGAAAGTGGCGGACTTGGCCGCACCGGCCTCGATCAGCGCCTTGCCCAGCACCCGCGCGGTCTGGTCATAACCACCGCCCACGGAACCGGGGGCCATGAACTTGACGGTGTCCAGCGCCAGCGCGGACGTTGAGAGTGCAGCGGCCACCAGGCCAACGGCCAGGCAGCGAACGAAACGATTTGGACCAGCAGACATGGCCTATCTCCCTGTTGCATTGTTTTTATGGGTGCCGTGTGCAACGGCCTGCGAATAAGCGTAGGCCATGGTCAGCATTGTTGGAATTCTTTGAACCCAAGCCCCATTCCCTGTGGGAGCGGGCTTGCTCGCGAAGAGGCTGGCAGATTCACCATCACCCTTGCCTGACACACCACCTTCGCGAGCAAGCCCGCTCCCACCCTTGATTGCCGCTGGGCACAGGCCTTTGCATGACAAACATGTCATCGACTTGTCAGCCTGACCAACGTCTTCGCTTCATAAAGTGACCCCATCAGCCACCCACACCGGGTGACTGCTTCCCACTGATGACGAAGGGGCCACACCATGAATCCATTGAGCAAACTCTGCCTGATCGCCGCCAGCCTGTTCGTGCTGGGCACGGGCTCGGCCATGGCCGCCACTACCGCACCGGTCAAGGCCAACAACGTCGTGCTGGTGCACGGGTCCTGGGCCGATGGCTCCAGTTGGGCAGATGTGATCAGCCGATTGCAGGCCGCCGGGCTGCATGTCACCGCGGTGCAAAACCCGCTGACGTCGGTCGAAGATGACGTCGCTGCCACCAAACGCGTGCTGGATCAGCAGGACGGCCCGACGGTACTGGTCGGCCACTCCTACGCCGGCACCGTGGTCAGCGAGGCCGGGGTCGATCCGAAGGTCAGCTCGTTGGTGTACGTCGCCGCCCGCGCACCGGATGCCGGGGAAGACTTCGTCGCGCTCTCGAGCAAATACCCGACCATGCCCGTGCGCGCCGGCACCGAAGAGCATGACGGTTACATCAGCCTCAAGCAGGACGCCTTCCTCAAGTACTTCGCCAGTGACGTGCCCCACGACAAGGCCATGCAGCTGTTCGCCGTGCAGCAACCGATCGCCAAGACCCTGTTCAGCGACCGCACCACCGCCGCTGCCTGGCACACCAAACCCTCGTGGTACGCGGTCTCCACCCAGGACCAGACCATCAACCCGGACCTGGAACGCTTCCTCGCCAAGCGCATGAACGCCACCACCATCGAGCTGCCGTCGAGCCACCTGTCGCTGGTGTCCCACTCCAGGGAAATCGCCGACCTGATCCTCGCCGCCGCCGGTCGCCAGCCCTGAACACAACACCCACTGTAGGAGCGAGCTCGCTCGCGATGGACGTCAACGAAAACGCTGGCTGCCTGAATGAACGCGGTGTACCGACGTTCATCGCGAGCGAGCTCGCTCCTACAGAAGAGCCAGACCGCGGTTTATTACAACTTTGTCATCGAGCTGTTGGTCGGCTGTTCGCATCACCTGTTTAACCTGAACTCACTGTCAGCACCGACAGTGACCCAAACCTGTAGAGAGAGACTGATCATGAAACTGTACATCCTTGGTTTTGCCGCCCTCCTCGCCACCGGCTCGGCCTTTGCCGACACCCAGAACAGCGCCCCGGTGATCCACGACAAGGACGCGGCCTTCGTGCACCTCGACGTGGCCAAGGTCGTGGGCGAGACCGACATTTCGCAACAATGCGGCATCGTTCCGGCCCATCTGAACTACCTCGACCACCAGGGTCGCCAGCATGAGCTGGACTACCTGGTCGAAGGCAGCGGCTGCACCAATGATCATTGATCGTCAGCCCTGCGTCCCGGCGGATGATCGGGCTACACTGGCGGCACCGGCGTGCCGCTGTAGCCCGCCTGCCCAGACCCGAATCCGCTGACCCAGGCCCAATCCCATGAACATTCTTGTCGTCGAAGATGAACCCAAGGCCGGCAACTACCTGCTCAACGGCCTGCAGGAGCTGGGCTACACCGTGAGCCTGGCCCGCGACGGCGTCGACGGCCTGCACCTGGCGCTCGAACATGACTTCGACGTGATCGTGCTGGACGTGATGATGCCGAAGATGGACGGCTGGGAAGTCCTGCGCCGCCTGCGCAAACAGGCCGACACCCCGGTGCTGTTCCTCACCGCCCGTGATGACATCGCCGACCGCATCAAGGGCCTGGAACTGGGCGCCGACGATTACCTGATCAAGCCGTTTTCCTTCGCCGAACTGGTGGCGCGCCTGCGCACCCTGACCCGCCGTGGCCCGACCCGCGAAGACGAGCAATTGCAGATCGAAGACCTGCAGATCGACGTGCTCAAGCGCCGCGTCACCCGCGCCGGCACCCGCATCACCCTGACCAACAAGGAATTCGCCCTGCTGCACCTGTTCGCCAGCCACCAGGGCGAGGTGCTGTCGCGCTCGATGATCGCCTCGCGGGTCTGGGACATGAATTTCGACAGCGACACCAATGTGGTGGACGTCGCGGTACGCCGGCTGCGCCTGAAGATCGACGACCCGTTCCCGCTCAAGCTGATCCACAGCGTGCGCGGCATCGGCTACCGCTTCGATACCCAGCCATGAAAAGCCCGACCGGTTTGCACTACTCCCTGACCTTGCGCCTGGCCCTGGTGTTTGCGTTTCTGGCGTTTGTCTCGCTGACCGCGCTGGGCGTGGCGCTGTATCACGACCTGGAGCGCGAGCTGATCCGCCGGGACGACGCCGCGCTGGTAACGCGCATCGACCAGTTGCGCACTTTCCTCAACGACAGCAATACCCTGGAGCTGATCCGCACCAAGCCGGCGCTGTTCCAGAACATGCTCGGCAACCGCGAAGCCCTGCTGACCATCGGTGTGCCCGGCAAGCCGCCGTTACTGGTGGTCAACCCGGGCAACCTGAGCATGCCGACCCTACCGCCGATGCCGCTCAATCACCCGCTGAGTCTGAGCGACGTGCAGCATTTGCCCAACGTCGACGGCGTGCCGTTTTCGGCCTTGGCGGCGACCATCGAATCCGACGACCAGGACAATCTGCAAGTGGTCACCGGCCGCCTGATGACCGAGCGTACGGCGGTGCTCGCCAGCTACCGGCTCAATGTCTACCTGTTCGCCAGCGTTGCGGCGATTCTGTTGGCGCTGTCCGGTTATGTCCTGGTCAATCGCGGGCTGCTGCCGGTGCGACGTCTGGCTCGGCATGCCCAGGGCATCGGCGTAGGCAACCTCAACGAGCGCCTGCACAGCCATGGCACGCCCCGGGAACTGCTGCCGATGATCGAGGCCTTCAATGCCATGCTCGACCGCTTGGGCAAGGGCTTTGTGCAATTGGGTCAGGTGTCCACCGACATGGCCCATGAACTGCGCACGCCGATCAACAACCTGTTGGGAGAAACCCAGGTGGCCTTGCAGCAGAACCGTAGCGTCGAGGCCTATCAGCAGTTGCTCGCCTCCAACGTCGAGGAGCTGGAGCGCCTGGCGCGGATGCTCGACAACATGCTGTTCCTGGCCCGCACCGACCCGGCCAGTGCCCTGCGTCAGCGCCAGGAACTGGATGCCGCCGACGAAATGGAGCGCATGGCCGACTATTTCGAGGGGCTGGCGGCGGATGCCGGCATCCGCATCGACGCCCGGGGCAGCGGCGTGATCTGGGCCGAGCCGATGCTGCTGCGCCGGGCCATGGCCAACCTGTGCGCCAACGCGATCAAGTACGGCGCGCCGGATTCCGAACTGTCCCTGCACGCCACCCCGGCTGCCGATGGCATTCGCCTGCAGGTCAGCAACCACGGCCCGACCATCGCCGCCGAACACCTGCCCCGGCTGTTCGAACGCTTCTACCGCGTCGACCCGTCCCGGGAACGCTCGGCGCACTCCAATGGGCTGGGGTTGTCGATCGTGGCGACGATCATGCAGTTGCACAATGGCGGGTGCAGCGTCACCAGCGTCGATGGCGTGACCTGCTTCGAGTTGTTTTTCCCTGCGCGACAACAGGGCGAATAGCACCTCGTAACCCCGTGGCGAGGGAGCTTGCTCCCGCTGGGGCGCGAAGCGGCCCTTCTTTTTGTTTCCATAAAGAGGGGGACTGCTGCGCAGTCCAGCGGGAGCAAGCTCCCTCGCCACGGGTTCTGGGATCTTTTGGTCGTCAACCACTCCCCGATCAACAAAGCCTCGATAAATGTGAGTCATGACCTAACCTCATACGCTAAATGACTCACAACCCGTCGGGCATGCCTATGCGCCATGCATTGAGGTCAGTGGTTTTCATCGTTTGGCTGCTGTTGAGCGCCAGCGGCGCCGCGCTGTCGGCGGCGCCCATGCCCGATGTCCCGCTCGCCAGCGCCTCCTCGGCATCGGCCAGCGTTGCCGAGAGCGACTTGGAGTCCCTGCAGAACCAGCTCAACAGCCTCAAGCAGCAAGTGTCCCAGGCCAGCAACTACAGCCAGTTGGAGGGCCCGCAGGATCTGGTCCAGGCATTGATCCGCGAAGTGGATCGACTTTCGGCCCTGCTGTTGCCCGAACAGGCTCAGCTGCAGTCGCAACTGGGGGTGCTGGGCCCCGTACCGCTGGGTGAGGCGGTACAGGAAAAATCCGATATCGCCCGACAACGGGTCGCCCTCACCGGGCAAAAGAATCAAGTCGATGACAAGCTCAGAACCTTGACGGCGATCAAAGCCAGCGCCGCCGAACTGCTGGCGCAGATCGCCGTCATCCGCCGCAGCCTGCTGGAAACCGAAGTGACGCAGCAAACCAGAAGCGTCCTCAATCCATGGTTCTGGGCACCGCTGCTCAGCCCGCCGCAGGAGGACCGACAAAAATTCAACACGTTCTTCAAGGAGATGGGCTTTACCCTCGCCGCCACCTGGCAACCGGGTGAGCGCCTGCTCACCAGCCTCCTGCTCGCAACCGCCCTGGCCCTGTGGATCCTGGGTCGGCGGCTGGCCGAACGGGGGCTGACCTGGTTGTGCATTCATCGCATGCCCGAAGGTCGCCTGCGGCGCAGCGCCCTGGCACTGGCGTCGGTCGTGGCCACGGTATTGGCGGCCTGGCTTGCCTTGCAGATACTGTTCTTCACCCTCACCCGTGAACTGGCGTTGACGCCACAACTGGCGGGGTTTTCCCAGGATTTCGAACGAATCGTCTATACCTGCGTGCTGATCACCGGCCTGAGCCGGGCGTTGCTGTCCACGCAACATCCTTCCTGGCGGCTGCCGGCGATTGCCGACCCGGTGGCCCTGGCGCTCAAACCCTTCCCTATCCGCCTGGCCTGCGCGCTGCTGATACTGGTGTCGATCGCGCAAATGACCAATGCCACCGGCATGAGCTCGGCGGTGGTGATCTCGGTCAGGGGCCTGGTCGCGCTGATCATCTCGGGGCTGATCGGCATGCTCTTGCTACGCGTCAACAAAACCCGCCGGGCCATGGTCGCCGCCGGCACCCTTCCGGAAACCGGCCGCACCCTGGCCGGGGTGGTTTATGCCTTCGCCAGCGTGGCGGTGGTGGTGTCGCTGCTGGCCTTGCTGACCGGCTACGTATCCCTGTCGCGCTTCATCACCTACGAACTGGTGTGGCTGTCCATCATCTTTGCCGGTTTCTACCTGCTGATCCAACTGATGAAGGACGGCTGCGAATACCTGTTTTCACCGCGTTCCCCCACCGGCAAGGCGCTTAAACAGTTACTGGGGATTGGCGATGCGCGGCTGGAACAGATTTCGGTCATCCTCTCCGGCGTCGGTCGCGCCGCCCTGCTGCTGATCGCGTTCATCACGCTGCTGGTGGGGGGCGTCGGTTCGACCCTCGGTCAACTGGCCACCAACATCCTGGCGATCCTCGGCGGCGACGGCCTGCGCAAGCTCAACATTGTCCCGGCCAACCTGCTGCATGCGGTGCTGGCGCTGGTGATCGGCATCTGGCTCGTGCGCTCACTGAGCCGCTGGCTGGACCATGAGTTGCTGCCGAAAACCGAGATGGACCCCGGCATGTGCGCCTCCCTGAGCACACTGTTCACCAATATCGGCTATGCCCTGGTGATCCTGCTGATGCTGTCGTCGCTGGGGGTGCAGTGGACCAATCTGGCGTGGATCGTCAGCGCCTTGTCGGTGGGCATCGGTTTTGGCTTGCAGGAGATCGTCAAGAATTTCGTCTCCGGTCTGATCCTGCTGACCGAACGCCCGGTCAAGGTGGGTGACCTGATCAGCATCAGCGGCGTTGAGGGCGACATCCGCCGGATCAACGTGCGGGCCACGGAGATTCAGTTGGCCGACCGCTCGATCGTGATCGTGCCCAACTCGCAACTGATCTCGCAGAACCTGCGCAACGTGACGTTGGGCGGCAGTGCCCAGGGGGTGGCGACACTGGAACTGATGTTCCCCCTGGACATCGACCCCGAGCAGGTGCGCAATTTGCTGTACGACACCTACGTCGAGCACGAATCCATCCTGGAAAAACCGGCGCCGTTCGTGCGCTTCAGCCAGCTGAAACCCGAAGGCATCACCCTGACCATCACCGGCTACGTCGCCAGCCCGCGCACGGTGGGGGCGATCAAGAGCGAGCTGTTGTTCGAGATCCTCAAACGGCTGGGCGCCGCCGGCATCGAACTGGCGAAACCACCCGCCGCCTGACAACACGAACAACGGTGGGAGCGGGCTTGCTCGCGAAAGCGGTGCAGCAGTCGACATCTTCACTGACTGACCCACCGCCTTCGCGAGCAAGCCCGCTCCCACACGTACGCGTTCATTTTCAGGAGCGGTCAACGGCTCATCAATGGGCGATGCACACCGATTTCAGCTCGGTGTACGCCTCGATCACCGCCCGCCCGAACTCACGGCCCATCCCCGATTGCTTCACACCACCAAACGGCATCGCCGGGTCGAGCAGCACGTGGGCGTTGACCCACACCGTGCCGGCTTCGATGCGCGGCACCAGGTTCATGGCTTTGCTCAAGTCGTTGGTCCACAGGCTGGCGGCCAGGCCGTAGCGGTTGTCGTTGGCCAGTTCGATCACGGCATCTTCATCGTCGAACGGCATCACGCCCAGCACCGGACCGAACACTTCTTCCCGAGCCACGGCCATGCTGTGGTCGATGTCGGCCAGGATGGTCGGCTGCACGAAGAAGCCGTCGCCTTCCAGCAACTCGCCACCGGTCACCACCCGCGCACCTTCACGGCGGGCCAGTTCGATGTGCTTGAGCACGCTCTGCTGCTGCTTGCGCGACACCAGCGGGTTGATCGCCGCGTCGCCGTTCATGCCGGCACCGATCGGCATCGCCGAGACCGCCGCCGCCAGGGCTTCGACGAACTTGTCGTGGATCGAACGGTGCACATAGAAGCGCGACGCCGCTGCGCACACCTGGCCGTTGTTCAGCAGACCGCCGAGGATCGCGCCTTGCACGGCTTTCTCGATGTCGGCATCGGCCAGCACGATCATCGGGTTCTTGCCGCCCAGTTCCAGGGAGAAGCGCGTCATGTTTTCCATGCAGGCCACGCCAACGCTTTTGCCCACGGCGGTGGAGCCGGTGAACGACACCTTGCTCACCAGCGGATGCTGGGTCAGCACGCCACCCACGGAGGCGCCGCCACCGGTGACCACGTTGAACACGCCTGCCGGAATGCCCGCTTCCAAGGCCAGTTCGGCCAGGCGCATGGCGGTCAGCGGGGTTTCCATGGCCGGTTTGATGATCACCGTGCAACCGGTGGCCAGCGCCGGCATCAGCTTCCAGGCGGCGATCAGCAGTGGGAAGTTCCACGGCACGATACCGACCACCACGCCCACCGGTTCACGCTTGGTGTAGGCGGTGAATTTGGCACCCGGCGGCAGCGGGATCGACACATCGAAGGTCTGCCCTTCGATCTTGGTCGCCCAGCCGGACATGTAGCGCATGAACTCCACCGTGGCGTTCAGATCCAGCGCCCGGGCCATGTTGATCGACTTGCCCTGGCTCAGGGTTTCCAGTTGCGCCAACTCTTCGGCGTGGGCCTGCACCAGGTTGGTGAAGTTGAGCAGGATGCGTTCACGATCCGCCGGGCGCAGCCCCGACCAGACGCCGGACTTGAAGGCCTTGTGCGACGACTGCACCGCCTGCTCGACGATCGCCAGCGGCGCATCCAGGGTTTCGCACAGGGTCTGCCCGGTGGCCGGGTTGACCACGGCAATGCGCTCGCCTTCGGCCAGCACCCACTGACCATCGATAAAGCAACCGTGACGACGGTCGAGGAAGGCAGCCACCTGCGGCAGAATTTCAACGTTGCTCATAAATCACCTTTTATTGGATGTGTTGTTCAGGCACAGGGCCTGATCAATGTTGTTCTTTGAGGTAGCACACCACCGCCTGGCGATCCTCGGCCGACGCCAGCCCCATGTACGGCATGTAGGTACCCGGCACGTAGGCCTGGGGCTGGGTGATCAGTTGCTCGATGTTCTCGGCCTGCCAGTCGATGTTCTTGCTGCGCATGGCCTGGGAGTAGTTGAAGCCCTCCAGCGACCCGGACTTGCGCCCCACCACACCCGCCAGGTTCGGCCCCATCATCCCCACCGCGCCCTTGGTCACCGAATGGCAGACGCCACATTCATTGGCGAACACTTCAGCGCCATGCTGCTGGACCGGCGCGCAGTCGGCGGCCACGGCGGCCTGGGCCAGGGTGAAAGACAACAACCCCATGAGGGGCAAACGCAGGGCGGTAAACATAAGAGACGACCTTGAAAATCCACGCGCTCGCAAGCCACGAACGCCAACACAGAAAGCGCCAGGACCACGCAGCCCCGGCAGGTTGGAAAGGATTGTCGGCGGTCGGCGAAATGCAGGGTTTGCCCTGCGTGCCAGTTGTGTTGGCGGTTCTGCCAGATCGCGCTTGTGCGAATCCACACAACCTGTGGGAGCGGGCTTGCTCGCGAAGGCGGTGTGTCAGTCAACCGTGATCTTGAATGTGCCGGCCTCTTCGCGAGCAAGCCCGCTCCCACAATGGATGGGGTGTACTCGCAAAGCCTCCATGCCATCACGTTGCCATGCAATCTGGCATGCACAGCCAACTAATTGGCAAACAGGCAAAAGGGCAAAAGAAATCCGAACCTTAGTATCTAAAAAGACCGCAACCCTGCGCCTAAGAACAAGAACGGATGTCATGCCATGCTCAAGTCCCCCTTGCTTCGACTTTCCACGCTCGCGCTGATGATCAGCGCCGGGCAGGCCGGAGCTTACGAACTGTATTCCGACAGCGACACGCACCTGAACGCTACGCTGGAGGCGGTGTTCGGCGTTTTCCATAGCCAGGAAAACTATGCCCTGTCGGGGCGTCTCGATGAAGGTTCGTCGTCGTGGCGCGAGGGTTACATCAAGTACGGCCTGGCGTTCGACAAGGGCCTGGCAGGTGCCGGTACCGCGTACGGCGCGGCGAACCTGCTCAGTTCCGGCAGTTGGGGCGACGGTGATGCCGCTGGCTTCAGCGACGGCTCGGAACGCACCACCAAATTCGAAGACGCCTACCTCGGCTGGCGCTCGGCCGATCTGTTCCCGGTGCTGGGGGCGGACGGGATCGACGTCTCTTTCGGTCGCCAGAACATCGTGGTCGGCGACGGTTTCCTGATCGATGGCGACGCGCTGAACATGGGCAAGGGCCTGGCCGACGGTGAGTTCAATCGCGGGGGCGCCTACTGGCTGGCGGCGCGCAAGGCGTTCGACGAGACGGCGGTGCTGCGCATCGGCGGCAAGGAAGGCTGGCGCAGCGACTTGATGTGGCTCAAATCCAACAACCGCGCCCAGGCCATGACCGAGATGTACGTCGGCACCCTGGAGCACGTGTCCGCAGCCGGCACCGTCGGCCTGACTTACATCGACACCTACGACGTCGACGAGCAGTACGCCTCGCCGATCCAGGTCGAACGCGACGGCATGAAGACCTACAGCCTGCGCGCCACCGGCAATGCCGGGGTCAAGGACCTGTTCCTGTCCGGCGAATACGCCAAGCAGAACAAGCCCCACACCTCGACGGAAGACGGCTGGTACCTGGAAGCCGGCTGGACCTTTTCCGACGTGAACTGGGCGCCCTATGTCAGCTATCGCTACAGCCGCTTCTCCGAAGGCTACGACACGCTGTTCTACGGGTTCAGCCGTGGCTTCGGCACCTGGTTCCAGGGTGAAGTGGCGGGTAACTACGCCGGCCCGTTCAACTCCAACTCGCGCATCCAGCAGCTCAAGTTCACGGTCTCGCCGTTGGAGAACGTGACCGTGGGCCTGATGCACTTCAACTTCGACACCATCGACCGCGACCTGGGCAATACCGATGGCCACGAAACCGACCTGTACGCCGAATGGCACGTCAACGAGCACCTGAGCATCATGCCGCTGATCGGCCTGTTCCAGCCGGACAAGAGCGCCGACCAGGGCGGTACGCAGTTGGGCAACAACGACAGGAACCTCTACAGCCAGGTGATTTTCGCCACAACGTTCTAAGCCCGAACGCAATCCCTGCAGGAGCGAGCTTGCTCGCGATGGAGGCCCGGACACCACGGGCATTCAGGCAGCACGCGTCATCGTTGACGTCCATCGCGAGCATGCTCGCTCCTACAAGGGATCGGGTTCGCTTCCAGGAAGAAGGCATTTCCCATGCAGAAAAAATTTCTGACGATCCAGAGCAAGATCGCCCTCCTCGCCGGCCTCTGCCTGTTGCTGGTGGTGGGGCTGCTGATGAGTCTGTCGCTTTACCAGACCCACAAAAGCAGCCAGCAAGTGGCGCGGGCCAGCAGTGACATGCTCGCCGAGGCGGCCAAGGAACACATGCAGGCGCTGGGCAAGGTGCAGGCCATGCAAGTTCAACGCACCTTCATGCAGACCCATGAATTCGGCCAGGGGTTATCGCGCTATTTGCTCTACCTGCGGCAACTCCAGCAACAGGGCCATTTGACCCGCCCGCAACTGCGCCAGGAGCTGACGACCCAGCTGCACCAGGCCCTGATCGACAAGCCCGACCTGCTCGGGCTTTACGTCGTTTTTGAACCGGACGCTTTGGACGGTGCCGACTCGGGTTTCGTCGACAAGGCCGATCTGGGCAGCAACGAAAAAGGCCGTTTTTCGCTGTACTGGGTGCAAAGCAAACCCGGTGAATTGCAAGCGGTGATCGGCGACGAAGGCCTGCTGGCCAACACCGAACCGGGGCCCAGCGGCGCGCCGTACAACGCCTTTTACACCTGCGCCCGCGACACCCGCCAGGCTTGTGTGCTGGAACCCTACTTCGACGAAGCCTCCGGTAGTCGCAAACTGGTGACCAGCGTGGCTTTCCCGCTGCTCGACAACGGCAAGGTGATCGCCGTGGTGGGTCTGGACATCAATCTCGCTGCCTTGCAAAACAACAGTGAAGCCAGTGCGCGCCAACTGTTCGACGGCCATGGCCAGATCAGCATCGTCAGCCCCCGGGGCGTGATCTCCGCCAACAGTCAGGACGTCAGTCGCCTGGGTCAGCCGATGGACAGCGCCGAGGTGATGGACGCCCTGGGTCAGGGCCAGCCGACAGTCTTTGTCGATCCGCAGCAGATCAAGGTCCTCGAACCGCTGGCACCGATTGCCGGTGCGGCGCCCTGGGGTGTGCTGGTGGGCGTGCCGCAGGATGTGCTGTTGGCGCCGGTCACCACCCTGCAAAAAGAACTCGATGCCCAGGGCGTGCAAAGCACCGCGCTGGAACTGTTGCTGGGTGGCGGCTCGGCCCCGCTCGGCCTGCTGCTGATCTGGTACACCGCGCAACGCATCACCCGGCCGCTGCAAGCGCTGACCCGAGTCATGGAGGATATTTCCCTCGGCGAGGGCGATCTGACGCGGCGTCTGCAGGTGCAATCGCGGGATGAGATCGGTCAGCTGGCGATGGCGTTCAACCGCTTTGTCGAGCGCATTCATCAGTCGATGCGCGAGGTGTCGTCGGCGGCGCTGGGGGTCAATCAGGGGGCTCGTCGGGTGCTGGAGGCGTCCAATTCGTCGTTGAGCAATTTCGATGATCAATCGAACCGCACCCATAGCGTGGCGGCGGCGATCAATCAGTTGGGCGCGGCGGCCCAGGAAATTGCCCACAACGCCAGCGATGCCTCGCACCAGGCCTCGGCCGCGCGGCAACAGGCTGAAGATGGGCGTCAGGTGGTGCAGCGCACGATCGAGGTGATGAATGAGCTGTCGGGCAAGATCAGTGCGTCGTGCGCCAACATCGAAGTGCTCAACGACAAGACGGTGAACATCGGGCAGATCCTCGAAGTGATCAAGGGCATTTCCCAGCAGACCAACCTGTTGGCGCTCAATGCCGCGATCGAGGCGGCGCGGGCCGGTGAAGCAGGACGTGGCTTTGCCGTGGTGGCCGATGAAGTGCGCAGCCTGGCCGGGCGCACCCAGACCTCGGCGCTGGAGATTCAGCAGATGATCGAAGAGCTGCAAATCGGCGCCCGGGATTCGGTGACCACCATGACCGAAAGCCAGAAGCACAGCGAAGAAAGCGTCACCATCGCCAACCTCGCCGGCACCCGCCTGGGCAGCGTGACCCAGCGCATCGGCGAGATCGACAACGTCAACCAGTCCGTCGCCGCCGCCACCGAAGAACAGACCGCCGTGGTCGAAGCCCTGAACGTCGACATCACCCGGATCAACACCCTCAACCAGCAAGGCGTGGAGAACCTGCAGTCGACCCTGCGCGCCTGTACCGAGCTGGAGCAACAGGCGGCGCGGTTGAATCAGTTGGTGGGGAGTTTCCGGATTTAAGATGGCTGTCGCCTGAACGGGCGCCTTCGCGAGCAAGCCCGCTCCCACATTTTGATCGCTGTGAAGTACAAATCCTGTGTTCACCGCCAATCCCTGTGGGAGCGGGCTTGCTCGCGGAAGGGCCGGCACATCCAACATGGATAGCGCCTGACAATCCGCCATCGCGAGCAGGCTCGCTCCCACAGGTGATCATCGTCGAGCACAAATTATGTGCTCACCGCCAATCCCTGTGGGAGCGGGCTTG
>NZ_LYVP01000119.1 GCF_001984065.1 Pseudomonas sp. KK4 | reverse complement strand
TCATCGTGTCCCAGGATGGTCGGCTGCGCTTTGACGACCTGCTACCCGCCCTGACCCGTGCACCCATCCCCGAGCCCATTGATCCGCAAAGCGCCGATGAGCCGTTGCGCGATGAAGACCTGCAACAACAACTCAGGCTCAACACCGTGGCCATGCTCAAACGCACAGGCGGCAAAATCTCCGGCGACGGCGGCGCGGCGCAACTGCTGGGCCTGAAACCCACCACCCTGGCCTCCCGCCTACGCAAATGGAACATCGACCCACGGGATTACAAAGCCAGGCGCTCGCCAGGATCGTGATCAACATTTACATTGGCAGGCTTACCGGCGAAGGCAATGCGTCAGCCAGACACACCGCCATCGCCGGCAGGCCAGCTCCCACAGTTTCTGTAGCGACGCACAAAATCCACAAACACCCCAAA
This sequence comes from Pseudomonas sp. KK4, assembly GCF_001984065.1. Lineage (GTDB taxonomy): Bacteria > Pseudomonadota > Gammaproteobacteria > Pseudomonadales > Pseudomonadaceae > Aquipseudomonas. The sequence continues at coordinate 15,685 of NZ_LYVP01000119.1, read as the reverse complement.
TCACTGTGGGAGCGAGCCTGCTCGCGATGGCGGTGGCTCAGGCGACATCAATGTTGAATGTGCCGCCCTCATCGCTGGCAGGCCAGCTCCCACCAGTGCGCGGTTCTACACCTTTACCTGACAGCCGCCCGCTTCCCCTGAACCAGGCTCTCAACCTGGGCCGCGCTGATCCGATCCACCAGGTACTGCGCATCCTTCGCCACCCCGGAAAACCGTCCCGAACCCCAGGTGTACAGCCACGGCAAGCCAAGGAAGTACAACCCTGGCTGCGCCGTGACCCCGCGTTGATGGCCGGGATGGCCGCGGCCGTTGAAGACGGGGGCTTCGACCCAGGTGAAGTCCGGGCTGAAACCAATACACCAAATGATGCTGGTGATACCCGCCGCTTCCAAATCGACTTCACTGCGCTCCTGCTCGGGCTCCCAGAGCGGCTGATAGCGTTCGCCGGGCGGCGCGTCGATGGCGTTCTGTTCAATGAACTTGTCGATCGATCCGTTGATACGGTTGTACACCGCATCGGCACTGTCCAGGCTCTCGGCCAGGTTCGGGGCGAACTGCATGCGCGTGCCCTGCAAGCCGTCAAGACGCCCGAACAGCTCCATGCCTTCGAGCGCAAATTTGCGCAGGTCAATGTCGCGTCCGCCGTCACGCCCGGTAACGTAGTGATTGGTGTTGTCACGGACCCCTTCACGCAACGGATGGGTGTCGACGCCGATTTCGTAGTAGCCCATCTGCGCCAGCCAATCCACCACGTCCTTGCCCCGGTAGAACCGCGCGCAACGCGGTGCATCGCCGACTGCCAGGTACACCTTGCGCCCGGCCAGGTGCAGGTCCTCGGCGATCTGCGCCCCGGACTGCCCGGAGCCGACCACCAGCACATTGCCGGCAGGCAACGCTTCAGGATTGCGGTACTGCTCCGAATGCATCTGATGAATGCCCACCGGCAAACGCTCGGCCAGGCGCGGAATGATCGGCGTGTGATAACCGCCCGACGCCACGATCACCTGATCGGCGGAGAACTCGCCCTGGGAGGTATGCACCTCGAAGCCACCGATGGCCCGCGGTACCACGCGCTGCACGGTCACGCCCTCGCGCACCGGTGCATTCACCGATTTGACGAATCCGGCCAGGTACTCGTTGATCTCGTCCTTCTTCATGAAGCCATGGGGATCGGCACCCTTGAAATCATCGACATAGGTGTACCCCGGCAACGCGCACTGCCAGTTCGGCGTGACCAGGCTGAAGGCGTCCCAGCGCTGATTGCGCCAGGTGTGGGTGACGCTGTGCTTCTCCAGCACCAGATGGTCGATCCCCTGCTGTTGCAGGTAATAACTGGCGGACAACCCGGCCTGACCGCCGCCGACGACGATCACGCTGTGGTGTGGAGTTTTGATGGAAGTGAGGTGGCTGGTCATAACGTTGCTCCGGTCATCGATGACGAGAAAGTTTCAGAAAAAATTCAGAACGAGCTCCAGCCCGCCCCGATCACCTGGCCAGCGCCTTCGGTGCGCATGCTGAGCACGTCCACCTGGCCTTGCGCGTCAGCAGGCTCGATGAGGTAACTGGCCTGGCCCTTCAACGAGCTCAAGGTGTCCATGGCCGAGCTGCAATAGAAGCCCTTGACCTCCCTGACCCGCTCCGAGGCATTGTTCAAGGCGCTTTCGATGCGCTGCAGAAAGTCCGGCAGCGGGTAACTGGCGCCCTCCTCCAGGTACTGAAAAATCACGGTGGACGGTGAGTAGCCATTGGCTTCGCGGCCATTGGGCCAGCGGATCCTGAAATTGACGGCGGGCATGTCAGTGCTCCTGTTGTTGGCGATTCAAAGGGGAAAGATCGAGATGGGGATAGCTGAAACCGGTGAAGGCCTGCTCGCGCAGATTCCAGAACTGGCCCTGCTGCTGGCCGTGGTGGACGCTCAACGTGCCACTGGCATCCACCCGGCCGATCCGCTCGCAGCGCAGCCCCTCGAAGGCGAAAGCGGTCTGCACCTGATCCCAGTCGCGCTCATCGAGGGTCATCAGAAAGCCGTAACTGGGGAACACCTGCAGCCAGCGCTCAAGCTCGGCATTCGGCGGACACGGCAGCGCGGCCAGATCGACAGTCGCACCGCAACCGGTGGTCTCCAGCAGCATCAACAGGCTGCCCAGCACCCCGGCGTTGCTGATGTCCTTGGCGGCGTGCAGCAACCGGGCGTCTGCCAGGCGAGGCAGCACATCGAGCTGGCTGCGCAGGCGTTCGGCGGGCACACCCTCGAAGGCTTTCCAATAGGTGCTCTGGGCGTGCCACGCGCCTTCGAGGTCCACCGCCATGGCGATGACCTGGCCCGGCGCGACATGCAGGGTCGACAGCAGGTTGTGGGCAGTGCCGGTAATCGCCACCGCCAGCGCCGTCGGGTTGCCGGTGGCGAGGCTGGTATGGCCGCCGGCCAACAGCAGGCCGTAGGCTTCGCAGGCGGCACGGATGCCCGCCAGAATCTGTTGCGCGGCGTCGTTGTCGTGATGCCAATAGGCATTGACCACCGCCGTGGCGCGACCGCCCATGGCGGTGATGTCGCTGACGTTGGCCATGACCGCCGACCACCCGGCAAACCAGGGCGCGCTCTCGACGAACCCCGGCAACATGCCTTCGATGGCCAGCAACTGGAAGTGATCGCCGCAGGCAATCGCCGCGGTGTCGTCACCGGGCAACGCATAAAGCTGCTCACGAGTCAGGGCGGGTTGAGCGCTGCCGATCACTGCTGCCGGTTGTTGGATGGCCTGCTTGGAGCGCATGGCCGGGGTGTTGCGCAGGGTGTCGATCAGGGTCGCCAGATCAGTCATGGCGAGCCACCTTATGCAGTGCCCGCAATGACACCTGACGTGGCATCAATGGGTAAGCCGACAGATCCGCCTGCATCAGGCAATGGGGCTGGCCCAGCAATTCCAGCCGTTCGAGGGTCTGCCAGTGCAGGCCGTGAAAGTAGCTTTCGTTCTGCGCCTGCACCGTGGCCCGGAACACCTCGCAACCCAACTCCTTGGCCCGCGACACCGCCTCATTGACCAGCGCCTTGCCGATCATGCTGTGCCGCCGATAGGCCGCCGCCACGCACAGGCGCCCGCCAAACCACAAGCCCGGTTCCGGCTGATAGATGCGCACCGCGCCCACCACCTGATCGGCGATCCCGCAATTGCCGGCCAGGGCAACGATGGCGATGGCCTGGAAATCGTGGCTGTCCTTGTCCTGGGCCAGCAGTTGCTGTTCATCGGAAAACACCGAGCGGCGCAGGGCGAAATAGGCCTGTTTTTCCCAGGCTTCACTGGCGGGCTTGACCAGCAACTCACCGGCACGGAATGGCTCGAAGGTGCTGTCGACCAAGGCAAAGGCGCAATTGAACATGGCGGTTCTCCGGCTCATTCGTAGCTTTTGAGGGCCGAGCACGCGCCGCATTTGGCGCAGCCGGCGTTGATCTGTTCGGAGTGCAGGCCGTGACGGCGCAGGCTCGCGCCGATCTGCGGGTACAAGCGGGCCATCATGGCGCTGTCGGGTTTGGGGTGATGGGCCAGCGGCGTGCCGTCGATGGGCACGAAGGGCACCACGAACGGGTACACACCCAAGGCGCACAAACGCTCGCTCATCTCGCTGATGGCCACTTCGCTGTCACCCAGCCCAGCGAGGATGTAGGTGCTGACCTGACCGCGACCGAAGACCTCAACCGCCGCGCTGAACGCCTCGAAATAACGACTCAACGGCACTTCGGCCTTGCCCGGCATGATCCGTTGACGCACCTCATCGGTGACCGCTTCCAGGTGCATGCCGAGCGAAACCACACCGCTGTCCTTGAGGCGCTGGAACCAGCGATCGTCGTCCGGCGGCTCGCATTGCGCCTGGATCGGCAGATCGACTGCGGCCGTCACCGCCGCGGCGGATTCACACAGAATCGCCGCGCCACGGTCCGGGGTCTGCGGCGTGCCGGTGGTCATCACCATGTGCTTGACGCCATCGAGTTCCACCGCCGCCTTCGCCACTTGCGCCAATTGCTGCGGACGCTTGCGGGCAATGGTCTTGCCCGCCGCCAGCGACTGGCCGATGGCGCAGAACTGGCAGGAGCTGGCGCGATCGTTGAAGCGAATGCAGTGCTGCAACACCGTGGTCGCCAGCACATCGCTGCTGTGCAGCGTGGCGATTTTCCAATAGGGAATGCCGTCGGCGGTGCTCAAGCCATAGAACTTCGGCACGCCGGGCATCTGCACCTGACCGACCTGCAGGCCTTCGCGAAAGATCAGCGCCTGGCTGCCATCCGCCGAGGGTTGCGCCTGATAGGGCGAATCCTGCGAGGCCTGATTGAGGATCGGCACCATCATGGTCCGGCTGCCGAACGTCAGCGCCTTGTGGTCCGACGGCCCGGCGCCGCCCTGTCGAGACAGGCCGTTCTGCGCCGCTGGCCAACGCACGCCGTGGCACTGCAACTCGGCCAGCAATTCATTGGCTTGCATGATCGAGCTCCTCATTGGCAATCGCGGTGAGCTGTGGGGCACGCTCATGGACATGGGCCGTGGGCGTGCGGTCGATCAACAGGCTGAGCAGCTCCGGACGGCTGTAGTGACCGACCGAATCCATCATGCGTTTGCGCTTGTCGATCAAGGCCAGGTCGAGGTCGGCGATCACTGTCCCTTCGCCGGCACGCAACGGCTCGCCGAGCAATTTGCCTTCCGGCGAAACGATCGCGGTGAAGCAACCGCCCGAGATCGGGCCCAGGCCGCAGCCGGTGTCCTGCATGATCTGGCCTTGCTGGTCGGCATCCAGCCACGCCGTGGCATTGACCACGAAGCAACCGGACTCCAGGGCGTGGTGGCGGATGGTGACTTCGATCTGCTCGGCGAAAATGTCACCCACCAGGGAGCCGGGAAACATTGCCGCGTGGATCTGCTCGCCATCGGCCATCAAGGCGTAGCGTGCCAGCGGGTTGTAATGCTCCCAGCAGGCCAGCGAACCGATGCGGCCGATGGCGCTGTCGACGGCGCGCAGGCCGGAACCGTCGCCTTGGCCCCAGACCATGCGCTCGTGGTAGGTCGGCGTGATCTTGCGCCGATGCTGAATCAGCGTGCCGTCGGCATCGAACAGCAACTGGGCGTTGTAGATCGTGCCGCCATCGCGCTCGTTGACGCCGATCGACACCACCATCCCCGCCTGTTTGCAGGCCTCACCAATGGCCAGGGTAGCGGCCGACGGTACGGTCACCGATTGATCGAGCAGCTTGAGGTGTTGCGCGCCCATGGCGAACGCCGGCTGCACGAAAGAGAAATAGGGGTAGTAAGGCACCACCGTCTCCGGGAACACGGCGAACTGCACGCCTTGTCTGCCCAGGGCGATGATCTGTTGGCAGACCTTGTCCACGGTGCCTTCGCGGCTGTAAAGCACGGGGCTCAGTTGAACGGCTGCTGCGCGAATGATGGCCATGTTGGGGTCCTGAAGTATTGAGTGCTATGGCGGTTGTGGCGAGCGAGCTTGCTCGCGCCGGGCTGCGAAGCGGCCCCAAAACGTTGGCAAACAGCGCCATTTTTGCGACTGCTGCGCAGTCGAACGCGAGCAAGCTCGCTCGCCACAGGTCAATTTCAGCGTTGCTGTCAGGCCGTCCAGGTATCGATGATCATCGCGCCCTCACGACGCATCAGCAGGCGCAGGTCCATCACGTCCAGGGGGTTGATCGGGCGGATGCCTTCGATCAGGGCTTTTTCGGTCTGGCCGTACAGCGCTTGCAGGGCGAAGCGGCAGGCGTAGACCTCACCGCCCTCCTCCATGAACTGCATCAGTTGCTTGTTCACCGCCAGGTGACCGGGGAACGCTTCGGCACCCAGGGTCGGGAAACCGCGCTGCACGCCCAGTTGCACGCCTGGCCCGTACAACAGGATTTTGGTTTCGAAGCCTTTGCGCAGCAGGCGCTTGGCCTGAAGCATGTTGACCAGGCCGATGGAGCCCTCGAAGGCGATGGTGTGGAAGGTGATCAGGACTTTTTCGCCCGGCTCGGCTTTGATGTCCTCGAAGACTTTCTCTTCGTAATTGACCAGGAAGTCGCCGTCTTTGTAATGGGGGATGTCCACGGTTGGCATAGTGTCGCTCTCCAGTTTCTTGGTGCTTGAACGTCAGCCTGGGTTGGCTGCCGGGTTGCAGGAGAGAGAGCGAACGCCGTGCCAGGAAATAAAACTATTTTTCCCGTCGGGCTAACTGATTGATTTAAATGCAAATACCAATCTGATCCGGTTTTTATCCGTGCATCTGATGCTATCGCCGGACCACGCATTCCCGTAGAAATACGAATATTCGTAGTCACAGAACACGAGATTTCGTAGTCATGAATGAAGCTGACTCCCTCAACGGCTGGGCTGACCTGGCGTATTCGTCACGGCACATGGTGTTTGAGCATTGCGCCGAGGCCATCGCCCTGCTCAATCCCTATTCCGATCGGTTGGTGGACCTCAACATCGCCGCCTGCAAACTGCTCGGCTACCCGCGCCAGGAGCTGCTTGAACTGCCGGTGAGCAAGCTGTTCGGTCATCAACTGGCCGACCTGATCGTGTTCACCCAGGCCGTGATGGACAAGGGTCGCGCCTGGAGCAATGAGCTCAGTTGCAACTGCAAGAGCGGCGAACGCATCGAGCTGGAAATCTCCGCCACCACCCTGCAGGTCAAGGGGCAACAGCAGTTGATCCTGGTGCTGCGGGAGCTGAGCCAGGAGAAGTACCAGCGCGACCAGGCCCACACCGAACGCACCATGCGCGGCGGGCTGATCGAGTGGCGCAACATTCTCAACCTGTTCCAGGAAAACGAGCGCGACAACCAGCTCCTGCTCAGCTCCGTGGGCGACGGCATCTACAGCATCGACAGCGAAGGCCTGGCCACCTTCGTCAACCCGGCCTGTGCGCGCATGCTCGGCTGGGAAACCCAGGACATGATCGGCAAGAACATCCACCGCATTCATCACCACACCCATGCCGACGGCAGCCATTACCCGGTGGAGCAGTGCCCCATCTATAAAGCGGTGCACGACGGGGTGATTCATGAGGGGCGCCAGGAAGTGTTCTGGCGCCGGGACGGCAGTTCGTTCCCGGTGGAATTCACCAGCACCCCGGTGATTTCCGAGGGTCGCATCGTCGGCGCGGTGGTGGTGTTCCGCGACATCACCGAGCGACGCAACACCGAAAACCAGCTGCAAAGTGCCCTGGAAGAACTCAAGGTACTCAAGGAGCGGCTCGAGGAGCAGAACGCCTACTTGCAGGAAGAGATCCACATCGAGCACAACTACCGTGAGATCGTCGGCCACAGTGAACCGATCAAGAAGATCATCCGGCAGATCGACGTGGTCGCGCCGACCGACGCCAGCGTGTTGATCAATGGCGAATCGGGGACCGGCAAGGAATTGATCGCCCGCGCCATACACCAGGCCAGCCGGCGTAACGGCCACCCGCTGATCCGGGTCAACTGTGCGGCGATTCCGGCGGAGCTGTTCGAGAGCGAGTTCTTCGGCCATATCCGCGGGGCCTTTACCGGAGCGGTGCGCGATCGGGTCGGGCGCTTCGAACTGGCTGACGGCGGCACGCTGTTTCTCGACGAGATCGGCGAGATCCCGCTGGAACTGCAAAGCAAACTGCTGCGGGTGTTGCAGGAAGGTCAGTTCGAGCGGGTCGGCGAGGAACGCACGCGCAAGGTCGATGTGCGGATCATCGCCGCGACCAACCGCGACCTGCGCCAGGAAGTGGCCGCCAAGCATTTTCGCGAAGACCTGTATTTCCGCCTCAACGTGTTCCCGATCCAGTCCCCGGCGCTGCGCGAGCGGCTGATGGACATCGGCGCCCTGGCGGCGCACTTTCTCAAGCAGACCGGCAAGCGCCTGAACATGCCCGGCCGGCGCCTGCGCAACAGTGACATCGAACGCCTGCAGCGCTATTCGTGGCCGGGCAATATCCGCGAGTTGCAAAACGTCATCGAACGCGCGCTGATCACCTCCATCGGCGCGGACCTGAACCTGGACTTGCCGGACGAGCCCAAAGCCAGCCTGCCCTCCCCGCAACAACCTGTCCTGCCGGCGATCATGACCGACGCACAGGTTCGTGAACTCGAACGCAGCAACATGCAGGCGGCGCTGAAGGCCGCCGATGGCAAGCTGTTCGGCAAAGGCGGCGCGGCTGAACTGCTGGGGCTCAAACCGACGACCCTGGCGTCGCGGTTCAAGCGGCTGGAGATCAAGCTCGGCGACTAGTTTGCAGCCAGACAGACGGTCATCCGGCCAGAGGCAATGGGGCGATACTGGGCGACAGTTTCGAAGACGATGCTCTCCCGCTCAGGTTTGCACACGTGTTCTCAGACCGTCTGCAGCCCTGTGTCCCAGCTCCCCCATCCGAGGTACTGACCAAATGGCCAAGGCTGCCGATGTCGTTGTGCAATGTCTGGAAAACGAAGGTGTGAAGTTTGTCTTCGGCATTCCGGGCGAAGAGAACCTCGACCTGCTCGAGTCGCTGCGAAAATCCAACATCCGCCTGGTGCTGACCCGCCACGAACAGTCCGCCGGCTTCATGGCCGCCACCTACGGCCGGCTCACGGGCAGGACCGGCGTCAGCCTGTCGACCCTCGGCCCCGGCGCCACCAACCTGGTCACCGCCGGGGCCTATGCGTACCTGGGCGGCATGCCGATGCTGATGATCACCGGCCAGAAGCCGATCAAGAAGTCCAAGCAGGGGCGTTTCCAGATCCTCGACGTGGTCGGCATGATGCAACCGCTGACCAAGTACACCCACCAATTGGCGTCCGCCGACAACATTCCGTCCCGGGTCCGCGAGGCCTTTCGCCTGGCCGAGGAAGAGAAGCCCGGCGCCGTGCACCTGGAATTGCCTGAAGACATCGCCGCCGAACAGACCGAGAGCACGCCGGTGCCGCCAAGCCTGAGCCGTCGCCCGGTGGCCGAACAGAAATCGATCACCGCCGCGGTGGAAAAGCTGAAGACGGCGCACAGCCCGATCCTGGTGATCGGCGCCGGGGCCAACCGCAAGATGACCTGCAATGTGCTCAAGCAATTGATCGACAACACCGGCATTCCGTTCGTGACCACGCAAATGGGCAAGGGCGTGGTGGATGAGCGTCACCCGCGCTTTCTCGGCAACGCGGCGCTGTCGGCCGGTGACTTCGTGCACCGCGCCGTGGAGGCGGCGGACCTGATCGTCAACATTGGCCATGATGTGATCGAGAAGCCGCCGTTTTTCATGGTGCGTGGCGGCACGGAGGTGATCCATATCAACTTCCGTTCGGCCGAAGTCGACCCGGTGTATTTCCCGCAGATCGAAGTGGTCGGCGACATCGCCAACGCCGTGTGGCAGATCGGCGAGGCGCTGGAGGGGCATTCGGATTGGGATTTCAGCCGGCTGATGGCGATCCGTGAAGCCAACGAGGCGCAGATCATCGAGGGCGAGGACGACAATCGCTTTCCGATCTATCCGCAGCGTTTCGTGGCTGATGTGCGCCGCGCGTTACCGTCCGAAGGCATCGTCGCGCTGGACAATGGCATCTACAAGATCTGGTTCGCCCGCAACTACAAGGCGCACAAGCCCAACACCGTGCTGCTGGACAATGCGCTGGCGACCATGGGCGCGGGGCTGCCGTCGGCCATGGCGTCGCACCTGGTCTACCCCGATCGGCCGGTGGTCGCGGTGTGCGGCGATGGCGGTTTCATGATGAACAGCCAGGAACTGGAAACCGCCGTGCGCCTGAAGATGAACCTGACCGTGATCATCCTGCGCGACGACGCCTACGGCATGATCCGCTGGAAACAGTCGAACATGGGTTTTGCCGATTTCGGCCTGGATTATGGCAACCCGGACTTCGTCATGTATGCGCAGAGCTATGGCGCCAAGGGGCATCGGGTCGAGAGCGCCGAGGGTTTTCTGCCGCTGCTGCAGCGCTGCCTGAGCGAACCCGGGGTGCATGTGATCGATTGTCAGGTGGATTATTCGGAGAATGACTTCATTCTCAACAGCGAGCTCAAGCGCAGGAGCGCGTTGGTTTGACTGCCCGGGCAGTGTGATTGGCCTTCCCTTGTGGGAGCGGGCTTGCTCGCGAATGCGTCGGCACAGTCAACATCAAAGTTGACTGACCCACCGTCTTCGCGAGCAAGCCCGCTCCCACAGAGGGGCCAATGCATCCGCCGGTCAGATGTCCAGTATCAGGGTCTCGCTGCCTTCGGCCGGTACGGCGCAGCAGATCAGTACCTCATCCTCGGCCAGACCCTGTTCCGGGGTGTTGAGGTAGTGGACCTGGCCATTGGTCATCCGGGTTTTGCAGGTGCCGCACGATCCGCCGCGGCAGCTGAACTCGGGATTCAGACCTCGGGCTTCAGCCAGTTCCAGCAAGGTGCCGTTACCCGGTTCCCAGCGTGCTTCCTTGCCGGAGGTGGAGAACAGGATTTTCACCGGCTCGGTGGACACCGGCACCTGCTGCGCGGCCGGCACGCTGACTTCGGCATCGCGCACCAGGGTGGACGGCCCGAAGGTCTCGGCGTGGATGCGATCGTCGGGAATGCGCATTTTGCGCAGGCCGTCGTACAGCGCCTGGGTAAAACTGCCCGGTCCGCACAGGTAATAGTCGTAGTCGTTGAGCGGTAGAAGCGTCTTGAGCAGTTCGACATCGATCCGGCCCGCCAGGTCGTAACTGGCGCCGCCACCTTCGGTCGGTGGCTGGCTGACCACCCGCACGACCTTGACCTTGTCCCCTGCCCGCGCCGCCAGCTCTTCAAATTCATCACGGAACGCCAGGTCGTCCACCGAGCGGCTGCTTTGCACCACCCAGGTCGGGCGCATGCGGTTGATGCGCTTACCTTCGTAGACCACCTCGCGCAGCATCGACAGCATGGGCGTAATACCGACGCCGGCCCCCAGCAACACCAAGGGGCGCCGTTCGGAAGGCTGCACGATGAAATGCCCTTGGGGCGCCCGCGCTTCGATCCAGTCGCCGACCTGAATCCGATCGTGCAGGTGCGAAGACACCACACCCTCACGCTTGACGCTGATGCGCAGGAATTCGTCCGACGGTGCGCTGGAGACGGTGTAGGTACGAATCGTCGGCGCGGGCTGCCCTTCCAGCTGCAACCGCACCGGCAAATGTTGACCCGGCTCGAACCGTGGCAAGCCCACGCCATCGCCCGATTCAAAATAGAAAGAACGGATGCTGCGGCTTTCATCGACGATGCGCGCCACACGCAGGGGGCGCCAGTGAGTGCGCAGGGCTTCGGCCTGCAAGCGCTCGGCGGCCTGTTCCCAACTGCCGGTCATCAATGAGTTGGGCGAGTCCCCTTCAGGCTGTTCGACCCAGCGCAACGCCAGCGCTGCCTGGCGGTGAATCACCCGCTGCGGCTTGAAACGCCACAGCCGCTCGGCGCCCTGGAACGCGGCGATTTCGGGATCGTCCAGCAGCACTTCGGCGGTGCCGGTCATTTGCAGCAGGTCGCCGCTGTGGAAATCCATGAACACCAGTCCGGCCCGGGGGTTGAGCAGAATGTTGCCCAGGGTGTTGAAAAACAGGTTCCCGGAAAAGTCCGGGATGGTCAGGCTGCCGTCCTCTTCCATGCGCACAAAACCCGGCTTGCCGCCGCGATGGGAGGCATCGACCTGGTTCTGACCGTCGCGCACCACGTAGGTTGCGACATAGAACGAGTCCGCCGAGGTGACCATCTGGCGAACCAGCGGGTCAGTGGCGGTCAGCGTTTGCACGGTTTCCGGGGTTTGGTCGACGATGGCGTACTGACGCAGATTGATGTAGCGCGGGCAGTTGCCGTAGGCCTGGGTGACGGTGATTTCGATGCCGTCTGCGCGTTGGCGCAGCACATTGCCGTTCATGCGGTTGCGTCGGCGGGTATGCAACTCCATGCCGAGCATGCCGATGGCATCGCCCTCCCCCATGCCGGCCTGCGCCGGGTCGTTGGGTTGCGGTTGAAGGTCGATGTGCAGAACCTGCGGTGTCGGGGAATGCATGAAGCCAGGTTTGCCGCTGCGAATGGTCGCCCAGACATCGCCTTGGGGATCCACCGCGCCCAGCACCACGAAGGGCAGTTGCGCATAGAACTCGCGATGCTGATCCGGCATCCAGGTCCGTGACATCTGCCGCTGGCCGACGCCCACCATCATGTCGACTGCACCGACCGTACGCTGCAAGGTCAACTCACCTTCGTGCCAGGGCGAGGTTTGCGGTTTAGAGGCTTCATCCATTGGTTGCTCCTCGCGCCTTGCGCAGGTGTGCGTTATGAGGGCCCATCTTCCCCTTGCGCCGCGTGTGGCGGAATGGGCACAAAACGCAATCCAGCATTTCAGAAAATGGAATGCTGGGAAGTCTCATGACTGTGGGAGCGGGCTTGCTCGCGATGGAGGTCCGGATAACGCGGGCATTCAGACAGCCCCCGTTATCGTTGTAGTCCATCGCGAGCGAGCTCGCTCCTACAGAGAGCGCAATGTGGGAGCGGCGGTGCGACGATTCGACTTGCTCGCGAAGGCGTCGGGTCAGACAACGTTGAGGTTGAATGTGCCGACGCTTTCGCGAGCAAGCCCGCTCCCACAGTGGTCCGTGCAATGCGGGTCAGATGCGTTATTCCGGGACGGGCGCGTTGGCGGCGATCAACTTGGCCTCGCGCAGTTCGGCCCAGAAGGCAGCGGGGATTACGGCCTTGAGCGCGGCCACGTCCTCGGCGATGCGCTCAGGGCGGCTGGCGCCCGGGATCACGGCGGCCACTGCCGGGTTGGCCAGGGAAAATTGCAGGGCGGCAGCCTTGATATTGACGCCGTGCGCCTGGGCAATACGCTTGATGTGCTCGACTTTCTGCATCACCTGGGCGCTGGCCTTCTGGTATTCGAAGTGCGCGCCACCGGCCAGCACACCCGAGCTGTACGGGCCACCGACCACGATGTCGACATTCTGCGCATGGGCCGAGGCCATCACCCGCTGCAGGGCACGTTCGTGATCGAGCAAGGTGTAGCGCCCGGCGAGCAGCATGCCATCGGGCTGTGCTTCTTCCAGGTCCAGGGTCAGTTCGATCGGCTCGACGCGGTTCACCCCCAGGCCCCAGGCCTTGATCACACCTTCTTCACGCAGGCGGGTCAGGACCTTGAAGGCGCCGGTGCGGGCTTGTTCGAAGTACTGCAGCCACTGGTCGCCGTAGAAGTCCTGGGCGATGTCGTGAATCCAGACAATGTCCAGGCGATCGGTCTTCAGGCGCTTGAGGCTGTCTTCGATGGAGCGCAAGGTCGCGTCGGCGCTGTAGTCGTTGACGATCCTGTTGCGCAGGCCGTGTTCGAACACGCCGCTTTTCTCGCCCAGGTCGCGGGCACTGTTGTCCACTTCATCGAGGATGACCCGGCCGACCTTGCTGCTCAGCACGTAGTCGTCGCGGTTGTATTGCTGCAGCGCCTCACCCAGGCGGATCTCGGACAGGCCGGCGCCGTAAAACGGAGCGGTATCGAAGTAGCGCACGCCGGCATCCCAGGCCGCCTCGACGGTGGCCAGTGCTTCGGCTTCAGGTATGTCGCGGAACATGTTGCCCAGTGGCGCTGTACCGAAACCCAAAACGCCTGGCAATTTGTCTTTCAAACTCATGGGTATGTCCTCAAGGATCTATGGAGAGGGTCACCGTTGGCGACCGTTGAGCAGATCCTAGATTGCGCAGTGCAGACCGTCCAAGACACAATAAGCCACAGTTAAGACCTCGAGAGCATTACGCATGATCGACCTTCGCCAGCTTCGCTATTTCGTGGTCACCGCCGAAGAGGAACACGTGGGCCGCGCCGCCGAACGGTTGCACATCTCCCAGTCGCCCCTGAGCCGGCAGATCGCCCAACTCGAAGAACGCCTGGGCCTGGTGCTGTTCGAGCGCAGCCAACAGCGCATCCGCCTGACCACCGACGGTCGTACCTTTCTCACCGAGGCCCGTGCCCTGCTGACCCACGCCAATCGCCTGGAATCCCTGGGCAAGCGCCTGGGTCGTGGTGAGGAAGGCGGCTTGTGCATCGGCTACATCGAAAACGCCATGCACGCCAACGTGCTGCCAGCGGCCCTGCGCGAAGTGCGCCAGATTCGCCCCGGCGTGCACGTGGCGTTGCACCACCTCAGTTCCGCCGATCAGCTTGAAGGCTTGCGCCAGCGCAGCCTGGACGTGGCGCTGGTCAGCGAACCGCCGAGCAACGACGACCCGGAACTGACGCATTTCCAGTTGCTGGAAGACCCGATGTTGCTGGCGCTGCCGGCCAATCATCCGCTGGCGGGCACCGAACGCCTGTTGCCGGCGGACGTCGAGGATCTGGACTGGATCGGCGTGAAATATAGCCAGGGCGAAAACCACCATGCCGAATTCGTCGCCGCCTGCATCCGCGCAGGGTTCACCCCGCAGATCCGCCTGGAAGCGGCCGAACCCTATACCGCCCTGGGTCTGGTGGCGGCCGGTCTGGGCATCGCCATGACGCAGAAAAGCCTGAACCAGGCCGCGCATCCAGGGGTGGTGTTTCGCGAGCTGCCCTGGCTGACCTTCACCATGCCGCTGTGGGTGGCCTGGCACCGGGTCACCCTGCGACCGCTGGTGGATACCTTCCGGATGATCCTCACCGGGCCGCAGCCAGAGCCGTTTGTTTCATCGGAGCTTCTCGCCGAAGCGCGGTGATCGCAGGTTCACTGCAACGGTGAAAACCCCGCCGGCAAGTAGATGGTCGAGCGCATGTCGCGCAGCTGCGGGCCAGAGTTTTCCGGGGGCCAGACCCCATCCGCCACTGCCTGGGTGCGCACTTGCAAGCGTTGTTCCAGGGTCGGCCAAGGCCAGATGTGCAGGTAGCGCGGCAAGGCGCCGTCGGTGGCGTAAAACGCGGCGTACACCGGTGAGTATTGTTCGGCGGTGCGTGCCTCGATGGCTTTGGCCCAACCGTCCAGAGTCGGTTGCAGGCCGGCGCTGATCAGGTCGTAGACGCGCAATTCGTAGCATGGCCCGTGCTTGCCGGGGCTCAGGGGCTTGAGGAACGGAAAGAGGCTGTAGTTTTCGATCCGCAGGTCGGTGATGAACTCGTTGATGCCAAACGCCTGGCCATCGAGCAGAAATCGCTCGCGCTCTGCCTGCCGGGCGCCTTCTTCGGCAAAACCGCGCAACAGCGCAATCTGATTGAGCTGCCCGATCTCCGAAGCCCAACACCCCATCAGGGTGCCCCCGACCTCGGGCTCGGCCAGCGCCGTCTCAATCCGCGCCAAGGCTTGCGCGACGGTGCGAACCTTTACCGTGAAGGTGATCAACTCGAAAAACCGCATGACGAACTCCGGCCAAAAACGTGTAGCCGGCAGCCTAGGGCAGCGCCTGGCGGTGCGGTATTGGAGTCATTACCCGCGGGATAGGTGGTTTCTTTAGCGCAAGACCCTGCTGCGATGGTCGTCAACGATAACGCGAGAAGCCTGATGCCCCGCGGCGCGCTCAGGTTCATCGCGAGCGAGCTCGCTCCTACAGATTGGCCGCGTTTCCCTGTAGGAGCGAGCATGCTCGTGATGGTCGCCAACGATAACGCAGAAAGCCTGATACCCCGCGGCGCGCTAAGGCTCATCGCGAGCGAGCTCGCTCCTACAGTTGGCCGCGTTTCCCTGTAGGAGCGAGCATGCTCGCGATGGTCGTCAACGATAACGCGAGAAGCCTGATGCCCCGCGGCGCGCT
>NZ_LYVP01000118.1 GCF_001984065.1 Pseudomonas sp. KK4 | reverse complement strand
CGTTCGTGGCGAGGGAGCTTGCTCCCGTCAGGCTGCGCAGCAGCCTCAAAACCTGTAACTGCGGTTTCTCTGCAGAATCGCGATAGCCGCCATGGCGACTGCTGCGCAGTCGGACGGGAGCAAGCTCCCTCGCCACAGGGTTAGGGCGCTCAAAGGTTATTGCCCCGATCCACTGTCCACCTTGCCTGCCACATCCTGCTCAAAGAACTCCGGGATCTCATGCTGATAGCTTTTGAGCCAGCGCTGCATCGCCAATTCACGCTCGGTCGCGGTGGCGGTTTGCAATTTGGTCGAGGCGGCGGAGTGGCTGATTTGCAGTTGCAGCCAGCCTTCGGTTTCCTGCTGTTGCGGCGAAGCGGGGCCGGGGTCGATGGCGTGGCTGGTGAGGGGCAGGGCCAGCAAGGTCAGGCAGCAGATCGTGGTGGCTTTCATCGTTGGGCTCCCTACTGAAGCGTCGGGTTGGCGACGGCGGCGACTTGTGCGGTGGCGGCCGGGGCAGGCCTGGCCGGGGACTTGAGTTTTTCCGCGCGGCCCTGGGCTTCGGTGACCTGTGCCGGGCTCAGGCCCACACGGCTGACCAGTTCGGCAGCCCGGCTCCAGTCGTCCTGATAGATCAGCAAGGTCACCAGATTCAACGCCGCCAGCGAGTCGCTCTGCTTGAGTTCCATAGCGGTGAGAAATTCGAAGCGTGCGTCTTCCAGGCGCAGTTGATTGAGGTACACCACACCCAGGTCGTTGCGGATCTTTTCGTCGGTGGGCGCCAGTCGCGCGGCCCGCTGCAAATGCGACTGGGCCAGGCCGTTGTCTGCGCGGGCGGCAGCGAGTTGGCCCAGGCCATGTTCGGCCTCGGCGGCCATGCAGCCGCCGAGCAGGCTGCGGTACAACGGCTCGGCTTCGCTGCGGCCCAGCAGCCGATA
This sequence comes from Pseudomonas sp. KK4, assembly GCF_001984065.1. GTDB lineage: Bacteria > Pseudomonadota > Gammaproteobacteria > Pseudomonadales > Pseudomonadaceae > Aquipseudomonas. The sequence goes on along the minus strand of NZ_LYVP01000118.1, from coordinate 15,342 downwards.
CACTTTGGCCTTGCGCAAGCGCACGTCGGCCAGGTTGCTCGGCAGGCTTTCCAGGTTGGCCAGGCTGGCGTGCAGTTTGCCGTCCTTGGCCATGTCGTCGGCCAGGTTCATCGTCAGCTGCTGCTCGGAACTCAACTTGCCGCAACTGGCCGAGTCGGTCAGGGCGCTCCAGGGTGTCTGCCCATTGCTTGCGCAGCCGCCCAGCATCAGCAGACTCAAACCGGCTATCAATGCTTTCATCAGATTCCCTCTAGGAAGCAAAGGCCTTCGCCAGGGCGGTGAACCCCGGGCCGGCCAGTACGATCAACAGCGCCGGGAAGAGAAACAGCATCATCACGACGGACATTTTCGCGGACATCTTGGATATGTATTCCTGCAGGCGCGTCAGGCGCCGGTCATCGAGCAGCAACTTGAGCGACAGCAGCGACTTCATCGCGCCGCCGCCCTGATGCAGCAGTTGCTGCAGGATCACGCAGGTGTCGGTGAACTCGTCCACCGCCATCAAGCGGCTGGCCTTGTTCAGCTCCTCACCCAGTTCCAGGCCGGAATCCACCCGGGCCAGCACCAGACGCAATTCTTGGGTCAGCACCGGCAGCAGTTGCTTGCCGTCGTTGCTCAACACCCGCAGGGATTGCTCCACGGCCATGCCCGATTCGAACAGGATGCGCAGCAACGGAATGAAGGTGGAGATCTCGATTGCCAGTTTCTTCTGCCGGTGGTGCGCTGCCGCCGCGAGCAGGCGTTTGGGCAACAGGTAACCGATGCCGACCGCGAAGGCGGGGCCGATCCATTGATTGTGCGCCTGGGGGAAAAACAGCGCCTGGACCAACAGGCTCAGGACCAGCGCCGCCAAAGGAACCCCCACCTGCAGCGCGGCAAAAAAGGCGCGCTTGCGCGCGGTGCGCCAGCCCAGGCAGTTGAGCAGGGTCTGGGTTTCGTTATCCATCTTGACCGACTGCTGGCCGATCCGGCTGGCGCCCAGCAGATGCAGCCATTGACTGAAGCGGTTTTCGCTCGGCGCCTTGCCGTCCAGGCGCTGCACCACCTGACGGTCACGGCGCCGCCACTCCAGCACCACGCTGACCAGCAGCAGAGTGGCAGTCAAAAACAGCAGCGAGCTGAGCAGCATCGACGGGTTCATAGGCTTCGCAACATCCGCCACAGCGCCAGACAGCCGAACACCTGCAAGCCGATCGCGGACACGAGCATCATTTGCCCCGAGCTGTCGTTCCACATGCTCATCAGATACTTCGGATTGGTAATCAGAAAGTAGCCGGCGACCGTGACCGGCAACAACGCCAGCACCGCCGACGTGACGCGGGTTTCGCCAGTCATGGCACGCAACTGGCGGGCCGCCTGTTCGCGCTCGCGGATCATCTTCATCAGGTTTTCCAGCAATTCACTGGCATTGCCGCCATAGCGGTGGTTGACCTTCAGGCCGAGGGCGAACAGGCGCAGTTCGTCCTTGTCGTACAGCTCGGCAAAGTCCGTCGCGGCATCTGGCAGGCTCACGCCCAACTGCACGCTGCGCTGCACCCGGCCGAGGGCGTCCTTGAGCGGGTCTTCGGCAGCGTTGATGGCACCGAGCACCGCATCGGCCAGGGTGCGTCCGGATTTCAGGCTGCGAACCGAATGATCGAGCAGCGGCGGCAACTGCTCGATCATGCGCTTGAGCCGGTGCTGATATCGCCACTGCACGTAGATGCGCACCAGCGTCGGTGGCAGCAATGCCAACAGAAGCAAGCCCAGCCAGCCACCGACCAACAAACCGAGCGAGGCCCCCACCCCCCAGAGCGTGAGCCACAATCCCATGCGCTCGGTGGGCCGCCCCAGACCCGCACGCAAGAAAGCGCGCTCCAGAGCCACCCAGGTGGTTTTCTGCACCACCCGTTCCGGTTGCCCCTGGGTCAGCCGTTCCAGCACGCGCTCGGTGCCCGGCTGGCGTACTCCGCGCAGGAACAGGCGCACCGACAGGCCCAGCAGGGCCACGCAAACGAGAGCGAGCAGCAACGGTTTGAGCATGCCGTGGCCTTCAATACGCCGAGTGAGAGAACGCCGCATCCCGGCGCAGTTTGTCGCCGGCCGGGTTGACCGCTTCGCGCAAAAAGCCGAAGCCGCTGCGTCGGTCGAGGCGGAAGAGGGTGTTGGTGACGTACACGTCTTCGCGGATGCCGATCACCTCCACCACTTCGCTGACGCAACGGCGGCCATCGGGCAGGCGCGTCAACTGGATCACCACGTCCAGCGCCGCGCAGATCATCTGGCGCAAGGTGCGTTCGGCGATGCTGCGGCCGGTCAGGCCGACCAGGGTTTCCAGGCGCAGCAATGCGTCCTGGGCGTTGTTGGCGTGCACGGTGCTCATGGAGCCGTCGTGGCCGGTGTTCATCGCGGTGAGCACATCCACCACTTCAACGCCGCGAATCTCGCCGAGGATGATCCGGTCGGGGCGCATGCGCAGGGCGTTGCGAATCAGGTCGCTGGCCTTGACCTCGCCGTGGCCCTCGGCATTCGGAGGCCGGGTTTCCAGGCGCACCACGTGGGGATGCCCGAGTTGCAGCTCGGCGACGTCTTCGATGGTGACGAGGCGTTCGTGGGGGTTGATCAACTGGCTGAGGATGTTCAGCAACGTGGTCTTGCCGGTGCCGGTGCCGCCGCTGATCAGGATATTGCAACGCTTGCCCACCGCGTCCTGGAGGAATTCGTAGATCGCCTGATCAATGGTTTGCATGGCCATCAGGTCGGTGCTCTTGAGCATGTCCTGGCGGAATTTTCGAATCGACAGGCAGGGGCCATCCAGGGCAATCGGCGGGATGATCGCGTTGACCCGGCTGCCATCGGGCAGGCGTGCATCGACCATCGGCGAAGACTCATCGAGCCGACGACCGAGGGGCGCGAGAATGCGCTGGATCACCCGCTCGACATGGTGAGCATCGATGAATCGCAGATCGCTCTGATGCAGCAGGCCGTCGCGCTCGATGAACACCCGGTGCGGGCCGTTGACCAGAATCTCCGTCACCGCCGGGTCGCGCAGCAGCACTTCCAGCGGGCCGAAACCGGTGAGTTCATCGACGATTTCCTCGGCCAGGCGCTCCATCTCGTAGCGGGAAATCGCCAGGTGCAGGCGCGCGATGTACTCGGCGACTTTATCGATGACGAACTGCGACAGCACTTGCCGCGAACCTTCGAGCAGGTTTTTGCCCGACTCCTCGATGGCATCGATGATGTAGCGGTGCAACACCAGTTTCAGGCCTTCATGGTCGGTGTTGCCGGCCACGCTGCGCTGGTGGGCGCCGAACAGTTTTTCAGCGTTCATGGCGTACCTCTCAAACGACTGAACCATGACTTGGGCTTGGCCAGGTTTTCGGAGCGTTTGGCCAGGCGCTCGCCGAGGGTGCGCAGGCTCTGGGTGAGCACTTCCCGCGGCGCCAGTTCGAACAGTGTCACCCCCTGGTTCTTGGCGTTCAGGCGCACCTCGGGGCTGTAGGCCAGGGTGGCGATGATCTCCATGCCGAAGCTTTTGCCCAGGGCATCGGAGTCCGGTGCAACACTGCGCAAATAACGGTCGACCAGCAGCTTGGCGTGATCGAGCTTCATGCCTTTTTCCCGCCACAGGTTGAGCACCGCCAGGTTGCGCCGGCAGTCGATCACGTTCTGGTCGGTGTACCACAGCAGCTTGTCGCAATGGCTGACGAAGGTGCGTAGGGCCTCGCTGTCCGGTTGCCCGGTGAGGTTCACCACAATGTGCTGGAAGTGCTGGCGCAGGGCACTGAGCAACATGTACAGCTCGGCGGCGCTGGTGTGTTCCAGCGGCTCGTCGTTGGCGGCGTAGGCGAGGATGCGCAGGCCGACTTCGCAGCGGGTGAAGGCGCTGTCGATCAAGGTGGCGTCCAGACGCCTCACATGGCGCAGGGCATCACCGAAATGAAACGAACTCTCCAGGCCCAGCAGGGCCAGGCTGTCGCCACGGGGCAGGCCCAGGTCCAGCAGCAGGGTTTGCTGGCCGCTCTTTTGCACCACCTGCGCCATGTGGTTGGCCAGCAGCGCGCCATCGGCGTTGCTCTGCACCCCGTACAGCACGGTGAGGCCGCCAAGGTCGGCATTCGGCGCCACCGGTGGCAGGCGCTTGCTCAGGCGTCGCACCAGCCCGGCGACTTCGCTGGAACGTGAGCCATAGGCAACGAAATCCCGCGCACCGGCACGCATGGCATTGAGTACCAGTTGATTGTCCATGCCGTCGCCCAGCGCGACGATGGCCAGCATCGGTTTGGCCTCGAGCGCGCCTTCGATCAACGCGCACTGGGCCACCAGATGTTCGCGATCAAGGCCGACGAACACCAGGCTGGTAAGGGTCACGTCCACCAGGGCCAGCAATTCGTCGAGGCTGTCGCCAGCGGTGCTGACCACCTGGCCCATCGGCGCGAGGGCGCCTTGCAGCCATTCCAGGTCGGTGCTGTTGCGGGTGATCGCGAGGAAGGTCTGGCTCAGGCTCTGGCTCATTGCGATAACCCGCTGCGTTTATCGAAGTCGCCGTTTTCGAGGAAGTACAGGCGATACCAATTGGGGTCGTAGTTGCGCAGCTTCTCGCCAGGCAACGACGGCAACGGTGCGTTCACGGCCAACGGCTGGACCAGGTGCGGGGTGACGATCATCAGCAGTTCGCGTTCTTCGCGATTGATCGAGGAACTGCGAAAGAAAGCACCAAGGATCGGGATATCGCCAAGGCCCGGAAACTTGTTCACCTGGGAGGTGTTTTGCGTGCTGATCAAGCCGCTGATGACAAAGCTCTCGCCATCGGCCAGTGAGATGCTGGTGTCGGTGCGACGAATGGTGAAGGCAGGCACGGTGGTGCCGCCGATGGTCACGGCATTGTTGTAGTCCAGTTCGCTGACTTCCGGTGCGACCTTGAGCGCGATCCGCTCATTGCTGACCACTGTTGGCGTGAGCGTCAGGCGGATACCGAATTCCTTGTATTCGATGGAGTAGCTGTTGCTGTTGGCGCTGGGGATCGGGATCGGTATTTCGCCGCCCGCCAGGAAGCTTGCGCTCTGACCGCTGATCGCCACCAGGCTGGGGCGTGCCAGGGTATAGGCGAAGCCGCTGCCTTCCATGGCGTTGATGATGGCCAGGAAGTTGCCACCGCCGGCGACGATGTTGTACATGTCGTTGGCCAGCGGAATGCTCGGTACCGCAATGCGCGGGTCAAGGTCGCGCAACGGCAACACCCTTGGCGTCACGGCGGTGTTGGGGACGGTCCCGGGCGAACCGAACAGGAAGTTCGAGTTTTTGCCGTAGATCGACGTGCTGGCCTCTTTCAATTTAGTGCGGCTGACCTCGACGAAGCGGATGTCCGTCTGCACTTGGGAGGGCAGCGCCGGGTCATCTGACGGCAGCCGAGTGGCGCTGGTCATGGCAGCGGTGGCGCGACCCTTGACCATCACCATGCTCTGTCGCGGCGTGCTGGCGCAGGATGTCCAGACCATCAGGCTGGTGGCGCCGGAGGCCATGCCGGTGAGCAGGAAGGCCTGATCGCCGGTGACCCGCACGTCGGCGATTTTCGGATCGCCCACGGCAATGCGGGTGATCGCCACGGGGGTTTGCACTTGCTGTTGCAGGCCTTCGCCGACTTCCAGCACGGCGGGCATCGTGCCCAGCGCGGCGCAATTGCCGCTGGCTGCCAGGGCTGCCGTGACCGGAAGGCCGCTCAACAAGGTGGCCCAGATCAAGCCGTTGAACAACGGCGTAAAACGTCTGCGCATTACAAGGCGTCCTTGCTCGATTCAGGGGGTCTTTTCAGTGTTTTCATTGCCGCGAATGACTTCCACAATCCTTTTGCGCGCTGGCGTGGAGGCGCCGATGGCGACAACATTTTTCGGCGGCGCGGTCATCGCCAGTTGATTGAACTGAAACAATTCACGGTCGGCATTGGCCAGGTTGGCTGCCGAATCGCTTTCGCCGGCCCAGTAGCGGGCCAGGCGCTGTTCCTCGGCACTGCGCACGGCCAGGCGCAGCACGCCTGCCTGGGCTGCGAGCATCAGTCGGCTCACCAGTTGATCGGGGACCGCCAGCAACACGGTACGGGCGCTGGCGCGCTGTTGTTCCTGGCGCAACTTGTCGTCGTTGCTGTGGGCGGGGCTGGCGGGCTGGCCGTCATTGGTCAGGCCCAGTTGTTCGCCCACGCCGAGCACGCGCAGGGCCGGGACCACCAGTTGCGCGGAGGGCTGCACGTTGTTGGTTTCCTGGCGCAGGAACAGCAGCACATCGACGTAGTCACCCGGCGTCAGTTGTCCGCCAGCGTTGATCACTTCGTCCACGGCGACGGCCAGGGCGCGCTCGTCGGGGCGAATCATCCGTGCGAGCCTGCCGCCGGCTTCGAAGCTTTCCTCATTGAGCCAGGTGCCGGCGCTGAGGGCGCGCCACGGGGTCTGGCCGATGGCTTGATCGAGGCGGGTCAGGCTGCCGGCCGGGACGGTGCGCAGTTTTTCCAGGGCAACGTCGTCGGCGGTGATTTTCACGAAGGGGGCGATGTCGCGCTGCAGCACCACCACAGGGTTGCGGGCGGTGTCTTCCTGCTGGGGCGCGGCGGGCTGTGAGATGGCATCGGCGGAGGTGTTTGCGATGGGGGCGACAACGGCGGCAGCGGCCGGCTGGCGGCTCAGCGTGAAGCCCCAATAACCGGCAATGACGGCGCCCACCAGGGACAGTCCGGCAAGGCCCAGAATGATACGGCTGTTCATGACGGCTCTCCCTTTCCTGCTGCTGCAAAACCTCGCCCATCCAACGAGAAAAATTCGCACTCTCAGGCAGCTATGAACATAAAACTGTTTCGCTATTTGACCGTAGCGCAGCTAGAGCAAAACGCCATTACGAAACCGAAAAATTCCAGCAAGGGTAGGTATTTACGACGAAATGCGCGGTTTTTTGACGTCAACGAAACGATTAATACTTTTGGATTAATCCGTTTTTACAGTTGTTGGCCCCGGGAATGCCGACAATGCTGGTGCTGGCATAGGGGAATCATGTTGCGCTCATGCAACACCCGGGTGTTCCAGGAGATAGGTCATGTCTTTTTCCAAAGTGGTTCGCAAGGTCAAATCGGAATTGGTTTTTGCTTATTGCAAGAAATTGGTCAGGGATACCGAGGGTGCCTCGGGTATCGAATACGCGATTGTGGCGGCGATGGTGGCGGTGGTGATTGCCGGGCTCAGTTCGGGTATTGCCGGCGATGTCTCGACAGTGTTCGGCAAAATCTCGAAGGCACTGGTTCCGGGGCCTTGAGGCATCGGTCATTGGCCATTGCTGAAGGCAGGTTCCCATGTCCGCGCTCATTCCATTGCCGGTGTTGCCTATGAACTTCCCTGCACCTTCGCGCCAACAACTTCTTCTGGTCGACGACGAAGAGGATGCTTTGCTCGAGTTGGCGGAATTGCTGGAAGGTGAGGGCTTCAATTGTTTTACCGCGACGTCGGTGAAGCTGGCGCTGCATCACCTGACCCGTCATCCGGACATTGCGCTGGTCATCACTGACCTGCGCATGCCGGAGGAGAGTGGCATGTCGTTGATCAGGCGTTTGCGCGAGCACACCGCGCGTCAGCATTTGCCGGTGATCGTCACCTCCGGGCATGCGGATATGGAGGATGTGAGCGACATGCTGCGCTTGCAGGTGCTGGATCTGTTTCGCAAACCGATTTATCACGTGCGGTTGTTGGAGACGTTGAACAATCTGTTTCCGCAACCAAGCCAGCAGTTGCTCAAGCCCTGAATTTTGCAAATCCCCCCATTTCCCCTGTGGGAGCGAGCCTGCTCGCGATGACGGTGGATCAGTTGAAGCATTTTCGGCTGACACACCGCAATCGCTGGCAGGCCAGCTCCCACAGGTTTTGTGGTGTGCCCGGATTTTGTGAGCCCCCCACCTTGCAGGAGCGAGCATGCTCGCGATCGTCGTCAACGATGACGCTGGCTGTCTGCTGCCCCGCGGTGTCCTGATGTCCATCGCGAGCAAGCTCGCCCCTACAGTTGATAACTGAAGCTGATGCTGTACCGTGCCCGGCGGTTGAAGGTGTCCAGCGCTTTTTCCGACATCGGCTTGGCCGCTTCCAGGGCGATGTTGTAGTAGTGGGCATCGCCAAACCGCAATCCCACCGCCGCCGATGACATGTCGTTGCCCTGGACCGGCAGGGTGTTGAACCAGGTCTTGGCGCGGTCCAGGACCACGTAGGGTTGCAGGATGCGCACCCAGTTGCCCTCGCGATTGAAGCTGTAGTTGACCTCGTAAGCCGCGCCCCAACCCTTGTCGCCCGACGCCTGGTCGTCGGGGTAGCCGCGGCCGAAGTTCTGGCCGCCGAACACCGCGCGTTCACTGTCGGGCAGGGTGTCGTCACTCCAATACAGGGCGGCCGATAGCACGCCTTGCCAGTTGTCGAAAAACTTGTCGCTCTGCACCCCGGACAACCGCAGGCGGAAGAAATCCAGGTCCAGGGCGGTGTTGTTGGTTTTGGCGCCCATGCCGTCGATGCCCTGGTACAAGCCGCCGCTGAGAATCCGCAGTTGTCGGGCATCGGCCTTGCGCCAGTCGCTCTCGAAAGCCAGGGCGCGGATGTCGGTGCGTTCCTCTACGCTCAGAGGCAAGCCCAGCACCTGATAGCGGGTCTTGTCGTTGACCGCATACAGGCGCGCACCGCCGCTGAGCTGTTCGGTGGGCGAGGCTATCAGTGGATGGCTGAAGCCGATGGAGTAGCGATCGTTTTCTCGATGCGGCTTGAGCTCCAGACCATTGTCCAGCCGCACGTTGGTGCCCGGATCGGCGCGATAGCGAGACGCGGACAGGGCCAGTTGCGTGCCCTCGGCGTTGAGGAACTGGTTGTAGTCCAGACGGTAGTAATGCTCGTGATCGTCCCCCGGCGGAAACAGCCCGCTGAGGGTCAGTTGCTCGCCCATGGCTGTCTGGGAGTTGCTGCTCACACCCAGTAGGGCCTGGGTGCCGTTGCGGTTGTCCTCGGTGGTGCTCAGGGTGCTGGTGAACGGTTTGCGGCTGGCCTGGGCGATCAGTTGGGTGCCGCCATCGGTGGTGCCTGGCGGCGGCACCTGGGCCTGCAGGGTCACGCCGGGGATGCGGCTCATCAGCGTGGTGTAGCGCTCGAACGTCTTGCGGGTCAGCGGACGCTCGGCCTGGAGTTTGGCCACCAGCTTATCCAGCAGAGCCTTGACCCGGCCGCCGTCGCCCTGCAGTTGGTAATCCTTGATGTAACCCTCCACCAGCACCACGCGGGCGACGCCGTTATCGAAGGTTTGCTGAGGCAGGAAAGCGTACGACAGCAGGTAGCCATCCTGTTGATAACGGCGGGTGATGTTGCGCGTGGTTTCGATCAGCTCGGCGAGGTTGGATTCGCGGCCGATCAGCGGTTGATAAAGCGTCGCCAGTTCCGTGAGCGGGTAGATCGTCCCACCTTCGATCTGCACGGTCTTGAGGGTGATTTTGGTGCCCATCAGCAGCGGCTGTGCCTGGGTTGCGCCGGGCTCGGGCACTTGCAACGGCGCGGTCGTCGGGCGATAGGCGTCGGCAGGCAGATTCGGCACGGGCAGGTTGCGGATGGTTTCGTTGCTGTTGAGAAAGCTGGGCAGGGTATCGGCGAGGAGGGGGAAGCTGAGGAGCAACAACAACCAACAAAGGATGACGCGCATAGGACACTCCCTGTTCAATTCACTACGGCGTGGATCTCCGTGACCCAAAGAAAAGGCGGAAGACTGAGCGACATCTTCCGCCTTCAACCAAGCGTAGGCGCTGTAGTGAGGGCCGTCTAACCGGCCCGGTGCAAGTCAGCGTCTGTTGCCGCCCAGGGCGCCGGTCAAGCCACCGACGATACCGCCCAGTCCCCCCGTGGCGCCGGTGCCGGTGTTACCGCCGTTGACCAGCCCGCCAGCGGCGGCGACGGTGCCCCCCACGGTGGTCACGGTATTGCCTAGAGCCGTGACCACCGGGTTGGCATTACTGCCCGCTATCGCAGTACCGAGGCTGGCGACTGCCCCCCCGGCCTGATTGGTGAGGCCGGCGACGGGGGCGCCGACACCCGTGGCGCTGCCGATGTTCTGGGTCAGACCGGACACGGCGGTGGTGACCGGGTTGATCGCGCTGCCGACATTCGTGCCGAGCGTGGCCAGCGGCGCAGTCGCCGCGGTATTGGCCACACCGCTGCCGCCCAGTGCGCCGCCCACGGTGGCGACCAGATTGCCGCCGGCGACACCGGTCACGCCTCCTGCGCTGACCACGCCGTTGCTGTTGCCGATGTTCAAGCCGTTGCTGACATTGACCACCGCACCGCCGACCGTTTCCAGCAGGCCGTTGCCGCCCAGGCCGCCACCGCTGCCGCCGCCCGTGCCATTTGATACCAGGCCACCGGCCTTGCCGACTGTATTGCCGGTGTTGCTCAGTGCTGCGCCAACAGTATTGGTGAGCGCGTTGCCATTGCCGGCATCGGTGACTTTGTCACCCACGCCATCGACGGTATCGCCTACTTTTTTGATCACACCTTTGAGCGGGTCACCGAGCCCGGTGCTGTCGCCGATCTTGTCGGTCGTGCTCTCGACCATGGCGATCACCGGCACCAGTTTGCTGCCCACTTCCTGAGTGACCGAGCCGAGAGGACCGGTGGTGGTCGCGGTGCTCAGGGTATCGCCGAGCATGGTGACTTTCTCGCCGACGCCATCGAGGACCGGCGCGACTTTAGTCACCACGCCACCGACGACCGGGATGCTGTTGGTCGCCGTGGCGAGTTTGCCGCTGACATCGGAAACGCCGTTGCCGACATCCTGCACCACACCGCCGACCGACGATGCAGTGACGCCCAGCCCGTTCGGCGTGGTGCCGAGTTTGCCGATGCCATTGGCCACACCATCGCCCAGGGTGCTGACCACATTGCCCGCGGTATTGGCCACGCTTTGCACCACGCCTCCGGCCACTGGAACCGAACCGAGCGAGTCACCGATTTGCCCGACACCGCTGCCGACTCCCGCCACGGTGTTGCCGACATCCTGCACCAGCGTGGTGGTCACCAACGGCGTCCCGCCAGGATTGGTGGGGTTGGTGGGATCGGTCGGGTTGGTCGGATTCGTAGGGTCGGTTGGATTGGTTGGGTTGGTTGGGTTCGTTGGCGTGGTGGTCCCACCGCCGCCGGTGCCAGCGGTGCCGTCACTGCCACCTGCGCCACCGCCCGCGCCCGCGCCGCCGGTACCCGCCGTGCTGCCGTCCGCCGAGGAACTGCCGGAGCTGCTGTGATGACCGCCACCGCCGCTGCTGCAACCGGTGAGGCCCAGAGAAAGAACGATTGCCACGGCAATTGCCGACTTGCACCAACCTTGAGTGTTCATGATTGAGATTCCTTGCACCTGTAACAACGTCGTTGTCTTCGATGACTGACCGTTTCTGCTGCCGGTCATGTCTTCGTCCGTTGCACACAGGAGACTCGCAAGGGGTCTGTGGCGCTATTCTCAAGTTGGTATTAATGCGATGGGAGATTGGCTGTAGCAGGTATGTAATTTTCTTCAAAATCAATGTTTTAGAAAAGGGCGGAAACGGCGCGGATACTTAAGTGATATACACAATTGACCAGCGTTTCGCCGCCCTCGCCACGGTGTCATGCGTCAGGCAACCGGTCGCCAATGCCCGACCATGTGCTCCAGGTCGCCCTTGCCGATCAATTGCAGGTCGCCGCTCGACCCCGCTGCACTGGCCAGCAATACCACCTCGCCGGGCAGCCTCACGGGTTTCCTGAACTGCACCTCAACCTCGATATTCGACGCCGGTAAATGGTCCTCCAGCGCCGCCAGGGTTCGGGCCTTGTTCCACAGCCCATGGGCGATGGCCGAGGGAAAACCGAACAGTCTGGCGCTGGCTGCACTCAGGTGAATCGGGTTGTAGTCGCCGGACACCTTGGCGTATTGGCGACCAATGTCCGCAGGCGCTCGCCATTGCGCGACCTGGGTCAACGCCAATGTTGACGCCAACACTTCTTCAATAGGCTCACCCTCGAGCTTGACCCCACGGCAGAGCATCTGGCTCTGGGCTTGCCACAGCGTTCCCAGTTGATCGTCCAGTGTCGTCACCAGGTCGAAGGTCGCGCCCTTGGCGTGGGGTTGCAGGTTCTGCACATTGACGCTGACCCGCGCCCGATGCAGGCCGCCCATGGGGCGCAACACGTGGATGCGGTTGCTCAAATGAATCAGCCCCAGCAGCGGGAACGGAAAATCCTTGCCGGTGAGCAACTGCATCTGCAGCGCGAAAGCGAGGATGTGTGGGTAGGTTGGTGGCAGCAGGCCGTTGTCGGTAAAACCGCAGACCTTGCGATAGGCGGCCAGGCGTTGCGGCTCGACCTCGACCCAGCAGCGCAGGCCCGAACCGGGCAGGACGGTGCCGGTGATTTTGCGCCGCGTCGCGGCTTTGGCGTACAGCGCCGGCAGGCCCGGCTCGCGATCAAGTGTTTGCCAATCGATGGTCATGGTCAGGCCCCCAGTACGCTTTGCCCGCACACACGCAAGGCTTGCCCGGTGAACGCCCCGGTGCCCGGTTGCGCCAGCCAGGCCACAGCTTCTGCAACGTCTTGCGGCAGGCCGCCCTGGCCCAGGGAACTCATGCGCCGGCCGGCCTCGCGCAGGGCGAACGGCACGCGCGCGGTCATCTGGGTTTCGATAAAACCGGGAGCGACCGCATTGATGCTGATGCCCCGGTCTTGCAGCAACGGCGCCCAGGCCTGGGCCAGACCCATGAGCCCGGCCTTGCTCGCCGCATAGTTGGTTTGCCCGCGATTGCCGGCGATGCCGCTGATCGAGGCCAGCAGAATCACCCGCCCATCATCGCGCAAGGTGCCGCTGTCGATCAGCGCCTGAGTCAGCACCTGCGGCGCATTGAGGTTGACCGCCAGCACTGCGTCCCAGAATTCCGGTGTCATGTTGGCCAGGGTTTTATCCCGGGTGATCCCGGCGTTGTGCACCACGATATCGATGCCGTCCGGCAACTGGTCGATCAACTGCGAGGCGGCATCGTCGGCGCAGATGTCCAGGGTGATGCCACGCCCACCGAGGCGCGCAGCGAGGGCGTCCAGATCGTTTTTCGCCGGCGGCACGTCGAGCACAATCACCTCTGCACCATCGCGCGCCAGGGTTTCAGCAATGGACGCGCCGATGCCCCGGGCCGCGCCGGTGACCAGCGCCTTGCGCCCGGCCAGCGGGCGGGTCCAGTCGGTGACCGGGGTGTCGCAAGGGTTGAGGCAGATTACTTGCCCGGAGACAAACGCGCTCTTGGGCGAAAGGAAAAATCGCAACGGACCTTCCAGTTGCTCTTCGGCCCCTGCACCGACGTAGATCAGTTGCAAGGTGCCGCCGCTGCGCAGTTCCTTGGCCAGCGAACGGCTGAACCCCTCCAGGGCACGCTGGGCACTGGCGGCGAACGGATCGGTCAGGGTCTGGGGATCGCGTCCGAGAATCACCAGATGCGCGCAATGGTCGAGGTTTTTCATCAGCGGCTGGAAGAACTCGCGCAGCTGTTTCAGTGACCCGGTTTGCAACAGGTCGCTGGCATCGAATACCACGGCCTTGAGCTTCGGGCCGTGGCCGGGAATCCACTCGGTTGCCATCGAAGGCTCGGTGCCGTAGCGGTAGATCGCGTCGGTCAGGCGGTTGGCAAACGCGCTGACATGCTGCGCCAGTGGCCCGCCACCGATCAGCAGTGCGCCCTCGACCGGACGCAGCCGACCCGCTTGCCAGCGTTCCAGGCGCACCGGCGAAGGCAGGCCCAAGGCCCCGACCAGGCGATGGCCGAAGGATGAGTTGGCGAATTCGATATAGCGATCAGACATGGAACGCGCTCCGCAAGCTGGGGTTCAAAGTGTGGACCATCGATGGCGATCAGTCGTTCGATCCGCGGGATAAGGCCTACGCTAGGTAACAGCAGAGTAGTTTGAACGTCGTATTGGTGTACGGCGCAATCCCTGTGGGAGCGGGCTTGCTCGCGAAGGCGGAGTGTCAGGCAACAAATCTTGTGAATGTAACCGGACCCTTCGCGAGCAAGCCCGCTGCCACTGGGGACCGCGTTCATGTTGGATTTTTCAAGGAGCAATTCATGACTCAACTGCGTCGCGTCGCGATCATCGGCGGTAACCGGATTCCCTTTGCCCGCTCCAACGGGCCGTTCGCCACCGCCAGCAACCAGGACATGCTCACCGCTGCGCTCGAAGGCTTGATCGAGCGCTACAACCTGCATGGCCTGCGCATCGGCGAAGTGGTCGCGGGCGCGGTGCTCAAGCTGTCCCGGGACATGAACCTGACCCGCGAGTGCGTGCTCGGTTCGCGCCTGTCGCCTTCGACACCGGCCTATGACATTCAGCAGGCCTGCGGCACCGGGCTGGAAGCGGCGTTGCTGGTGGCCAACAAAATCGCTCTGGGGCAGATCGAGTGCGGGATCGCCGGGGGCGTCGACACCACGTCCGACGCGCCGATCAGCGTCAGCGAGGGGCTGCGCAAGATCCTGCTGCAGGCCAACCGCGCCAAGACCACCGGCGACAAACTGAAAACCTTCCTGCAGTTGCGCCCGCATCATCTGATCCCCGAGTTCCCGCGCAACGGCGAACCGCGTACCGGTTTGTCCATGGGCCAGCACTGCGAATTGATGGCGCAGACCTGGAACATCTCCCGCGAGGCGCAGGATCAGTTGGCGCTGGAAAGTCATCAGAAACTGGCCGCGTCCTATGCCGAAGGCTGGCACAACGATTTGATGACACCATTCCTGGGCCTGACCCGCGACAACAATTTGCGCCCTGACCTGACCCTGGAAAAACTCGCGTCGCTGAAAACCGCATTCGAGAAAAGTGCCAAGGGCACCCTGACGGCGGGCAACTCCACGCCGCTGACCGATGGCGCCTCCCTGGTGCTGCTGGGCAGTGAAGCGTGGGCCAAAGAGCGTGGCTTGCCGATCCTGGCCTACCTGCGCGACGGCGAGGCGGCGGCGGTGGATTTCGTCAACGGTGCCGAAGGCCTGTTGATGGCGCCGGTGTATGCCGTGCCGCGCTTGCTGGCGCGCAACGGGCTGACGCTGCAGGACTTCGATTACTACGAAATCCATGAGGCGTTTGCCGCGCAGGTGCTCTGTACCTTGAAAGCCTGGGAAGATCCCGAGTATTGCAGAACCCGACTGGGGCTTGATGCGCCGCTGGGGTCGATCGATCGCGGCCGGCTCAATGTGAAGGGCAGTTCCCTGGCGGCGGGGCATCCGTTTGCCGCTACCGGTGGGCGGATTGTGGCGAACCTGGCGAAGCTGCTGGATGCGGCCGGGAAGGGGCGGGGGCTGGTGTCGATTTG
>NZ_LYVP01000117.1 GCF_001984065.1 Pseudomonas sp. KK4 | reverse complement strand
CTCCAGCGGGAGCAAGCTCCCTCGCCACAGGACAATGCAGGTTTAGAGGGTCTTGACCGAAGCCGGGTTGATCATCCGCGCCAACCCGAGGTTTTTCAGCGCCAGTTGCAGCGAGCTGTGGATAACCTGCGGGTTGTCGATGGTCATCAGCTCCGCCAGCAATTCCTTGGCCTTGCTCAGGTTGATCTGGCGCAGCATCCATTTCACCTTCGGCAGGTTGGTGGCGTTCATCGACAGGCTGTCGAAACCCATCGCCATCAACAGCACCGCCGCCGCCGGATCACCGGCCATCTCGCCGCAGATACTCACCGGCTTGCCCTCGGCATGGGCGTCACGCACCACGTTTTGCAGGGCTTGCAACACCGCCGGGTGCAGGTAGTCGTAGAGGTCGGCCACCCGCGGGTTGTTGCGATCCACGGCCAGCAGGTACTGGGTCAGGTCGTTGGAGCCCACCGACAGGAAATCCACCTGCCGCGCCAGTTCCTTGGTCTGGTACACCGCCGCCGGAATCTCGATCATCACCCCGATCGGCGGCATCGGCACGTCGGTGCCTTCGTCACGTACTTCACCCCAGGCACGGTGGATCAGGTGCAGGGCTTCTTCCAGTTCATGGGTGCCGGAGATCATCGGCAGCAGAATGCGCAGGTTGTTCAGGCCCTCGCTGGCCTTGAGCATGGCACGGGTCTGCACCAGGAAGATTTCCGGGTGGTCGAGGGTGACCCGAATGCCGCGCCAGCCGAGGAACGGGTTGTCTTCCTTGATGGGGAAGTACGACAGCGCCTTGTCACCGCCGATGTCCAGGCTGCGCATGGTCACCGGTTGCGGGTGGAACGCGGCCAGTTGCTCGCGGTAGATCGCCAGCTGTTCCTTCTCGCTTGGGAAGCGCTGATTGATCATGAACGGCACTTCGGTGCGGTACAGGCCAACGCCTTCGGCGCCGCGCTTCTGCGCACGGGCCACATCCGCCAGCAGGCCGGTGTTGACCCACAGCGGCATGCGGTGGCCGTCGACCGTGATGCACGGCAGATCGCGCAGTGCGTCCAGGCCCAGGGCCAGCTGTTTCTCTTCCTCGACCACGTCGGCGAACTGCTTGCGCAGCACGTCGCTGGGGTTGGTGTAGACCTCGCCGTGGTAACCGTCGACGATCATCTGGATGCCGTCGACCTTGGAGTACGGCAGGTCGACCAGGCCCATCACCGTCGGGATGCCCATGGCTCGCGCCAGGATCGCCACGTGGGAGTTGCCCGAACCCAGCACCGAGACCAGGCCGGCCAGCTTGCCTTCCGGCACCTCGCCGAGCATCGCCGGCGTCAGTTCTTCGCTGACCAGAATGGTGTTGTCGGGGTACACCAGGGTTTGCTGACGCTCTTCCTGCAGGTAGGCGAGCAGCCGGCGACCGAGGTCCTTGACGTCCGACGCGCGCTCGCGCAGGTAGGCGTCGTCCATCAGTTCGAAACGGTTGACGTGATCGGTCACCACCTGGCGCAGCGCGCCCTGGGCCCACTGCCCGGTCTTGATCACGGTGGTCACTTCGCTGCCCAGCGCAGCGTCGTCGAGCATCATCAGGTAGACGTCGAAGAGCGCGCGCTCTTCCGGGCGCAACTGGGTAGCGAGTTTGGCGGACAGGGTGCGCATGTCGGCGCGCACGCCTTCGATGGCGGTCTTGAACAGGCCGAGCTCGGCGTCGATGTCGGTGATGGTCTTGTCGGGCACCACGTCCAGATCGGCCGGCGGCAGCATGACCACCGCGGTACCGACCGCCGCACCCGGCGAGCCCGGTACGCCGACGAACTTGGCTTCCTGGATACCCTTGCCCTGACGGCCCAGGCCGCGGATGGAACCGGTGGCCTCGGCGTGGGCGATAACGCCGGCAAGCTGCGCGCTCATGGTCACGAGGAAGGCTTCTTCACCTTCATCGAACTGGCGGCGTTCTTTCTGCTGAATGACCAGCACGCCGACCACACGACGGTGGTGAATGATCGGCGCCCCGAGGAACGAGGCGTAGCGCTCTTCACCGGTCTCGGCGAAGTAGCGGTAGCGCGGGTGATCCGCGGCGTTTTCGAGGTTCAGGGGTTCTTCACGCGTGCCGACCAGGCCGACCAGACCTTCATTGGGCGCCATGCTGACCTTGCCGATCGAGCGCTTGTTCAAGCCCTCGGTGGCCATCAGCACGAAACGGTTGGTCTCGGGGTCGAGCAGGTAGACCGAGCAGACCTGGCTGCCCATGGCCTCTTTGACGCGCAACACAATAATCCCCAACGCCGCCTTGAGATCCTTGGCGGAGTTAACTTCCTGGACGATCTTGCGCAGCGTATTGAGCATGGCTCGGGGTCGAACTCCGTCGTCAGTCGCGCGCTAAAAGGCGCGGGGCAAGCTCTTTGAGAGCGCGTCGATACACCTCGCGCTTGAATGTCACCACCTGGCCCAACGGATACCAATAGCTGACCCAGCGCCAGCCATCGAACTCCGGTTTACCGGTCAAATCCATCCGCACCCGCTGCTCGTTGGAGATCAGGCGCAGGAGAAACCATTTCTGTTTCTGGCCGATGCACAGCGGTTGGCTGTGGGTACGGACCAGACGTTGCGGCAAACGATAGCGCAACCAGCCCCGGGTGCAGGCGAGTATTTCAACATCTTCGCGCTCCAGGCCCACTTCTTCGTTCAACTCGCGGTACAAGGCGTCTTCCGGCGTCTCCTGGGGGTTGATCCCGCCCTGAGGAAACTGCCAGGCATCTTGATTGATACGGCGAGCCCATAGCACCTGGCCGGCATCATTCGTAAGAATGATCCCGACATTAGGACGAAAACCATCGGGGTCGATCACGGCAACAACCTCGCAAACGCATGTCGTCGCATTGTTCCACAAAGGTTGTGAAGGCAGCAACGCGCCGGCCTACCTTATGTGCACTCTTATGAAAAGTCCGTATTCTGGACGCCTTTCGACAGACTTTTCAGCGAGTAACTGCAATGCGGCTGGCTTTATTCGACTTGGACAACACCCTTCTGGGCGGCGACAGCGACCACGCCTGGGGAGACTACCTGTGTGAGCGCGGCTTCCTCGACCCCGTGGCCTACAAGGCGCGCAACGATGAGTTCTATCAGGATTACCTGGCGGGCAAGCTGGACAACGCCGCGTACCTGAACTTCTGCCTGGAAGTGCTCGGCCGTACCGAAATGGCCACGCTGGATCAGTGGCACAGCGACTACATGCGCGATTGCATCGAGCCGATCGTGTTGCCCAAGGCGCTTGAGTTGCTGAAAAAGCACCGTGACGCCGGCGACAAACTGGTGATCATCACCGCCACCAACCGCTTCGTCACCGGCCCCATTGCCGTGCGCCTGGGGGTGGAAACCCTGATCGCCACTGAATGCGAAATGGTCGATGGCCGCTACACCGGGCGCAGCACCGACGTGCCGTGCTTCCGTGAGGGCAAGGTCACAAGGTTGAACCGTTGGCTGGAGGAGACCGGGTTTTCGCTGGAAGACAGCTACTTCTATAGCGACTCGATGAATGACCTGCCGCTGCTGGAGCAGGTGACCAATCCGATCGCGGTCGATCCGGATCCGAATTTGCGGGCTGAGGCTGAGAAGCGTGGTTGGCCGGTGATTTCGTTGCGCGATTGATATCGCTTTCGCGAGCAAGCCCGCTCCCACATTTTAGATCTTCAGTGGACACAGATTTTGTGTCCAGCGCAGATCTGATGTGGGAGCGGGCTTGCTCGCGAAGGGGTCGACGCGGCCCCAAGCCTTAAACCGGCTTGGCGCCCATCAACCCGGCAATGGCGATAAAGCAGACAAAGCTGAACAACGCCAACGCAAAGCTGAACTTGCCCACCCCACCCGGTGCCTTGCGCAGTTTGTTCAAGCGCACCAGCAACCAGAACCACGCCAGCGCCGCCACGGTGTACAACACGCTCGAGGCCAGCAGCCAGGTCTGGCCCAGCGGCCAGCCCACAAGGTGCACCATCTGCCAACCGGTAAACGGCATGCTCAGCAGCGCCACTCCCATCAACAGCCAGATGAACACACGGGGCCGTTGCAGGGTACGGCTGCCTGCCGTCGCGTCACCGTTACGCCGTGCGCGCCAGACCCAGATGCCCAGGCCCAGCGCACAAACCAGCACAACCACGGTCGCCACCATGTGCGCCGCTTTCAGGGCCGTAAACGTTTCCATGGTTCGATTTCCTTATGCCTTGCCCATCAGCGTAGCCGCTCAGCCAAGAAACAGCTGATAGGCCGGGTTGTCGCTTTCATCCCAGTACGGGTAGCCGATTTCTTCCAGCGCCGCCGGCACCAGATGGCGTTCGTCGTGAGGCACTTGCAGGCCCGCCACCACACGGCCGTCCGCCGCACCATGGTTGCGGTAATGGAACATCGAGATATTCCAGCGCCCGCCGAGCTTGTTGAGGAAGTTGAACAGCGCACCCGGGCGCTCCGGGAACTCGAAGCGCAGGATCACCTCGTCCACGACGTGCGCCGCGCGGCCGCCGACCATGTGGCGGATGTGCAGCTTGGCCAGTTCGTTGTCGGTCAGGTCGATCACCGGGAACCCCTGCTCGCCAAGGCTGGCGATCAAGGCGCTGCGCGGGTCGGTGTCCGGGTGCGTCTGCACGCCGACGAAGATGTGCGCTTCGCTGCCGGTGTTGTAGCGGTAGTTGAATTCGGTGATCTGGCGCTTGCCGATGGCTTCGCAGAACGCCTTGAAGCTGCCTGGTTTCTCGGGAATGGTCACGGCGATGATGGCCTCGCGGCCTTCGCCCAGCTCGGCGCGCTCGGCGACGTGGCGCAGGCGATCGAAGTTGACGTTGGCGCCGGAATCGATCGCCACGAAGGTATGCCCGGTGATGCCGTGCTGTTCGACGTACTTCTTGATCCCGGCCACGCCCAGGGCGCCGGCAGGTTCAGTGATCGAGCGGGTATCGTCGTAGATATCCTTGATGGCCGCACAGATTTCATCGGTGCTGACGGTGACGACTTCATCGACGTGGTCTTTGCAGATATCGAAGGTGTGCTGACCGATCTGTGCCACCGCCACGCCATCGGCGAAGATGCCCACGGTCGGCAGCACCACGCGCTCGCCGGCTGCCATGGCGGCTTGCAGGCAATTGGAGTCGTCCGGCTCGACGCCGATGACCTTGATCTCCGGCCGCAGGTATTTGACGTACGCGGCGATGCCGGCGATCAGGCCGCCGCCGCCCACCGGGACGAAAATTGCGTCCAGACGCCCCGGGTGCTGACGCAGAATCTCCATGGCCACCGTGCCCTGCCCGGCAATGGTGTGGGGATCGTCGTAGGGGTGAATGTAGACGTAGCCTTTTTCGTCGACCAGTTTCAGCGAGTAGGCCAGGGCTTCGGGGAACGAATCGCCGTGCAGCACCACTTTGCCACCGCGTGAGCGCACGCCTTCGACCTTGATCTCGGGGGTGGTCTTGGGCATGACGATGGTGGCTTTGACGCCCAGCACCTTGGCCGCCAGAGCCAGGCCCTGGGCGTGGTTGCCCGCCGACGCGGTGACCACGCCACGGGCGCGTTCTTCGTCGCTCAGTTGCGTGAGTTTGTTGTAGGCGCCGCGAATCTTGAACGAGAACACCGGCTGCAAGTCTTCGCGCTTGAGCCAGATCTCGTTGCCCAGCCGCTCGGAGAGCTGACGAGCAGTCTGCAATGGGGTTTCTACGGCAACGTCATAAACGCGCGAGGTGAGGATCTTTTTGACGTACTGTTCAAGCATCGGAAAGCATCACTGAGCGGGTTGGGCAGGACCTGGGAGTCTAACCCGGCTTTCGGGCATGGGACCACACTAAACCGAACCATTGTGGCGAGGGAGCTTGCTCCCGTTCGGCTGCGAAGCAGTCGTCAAACCTGTTTGTGGGGTATGCCTGAGGCAATGCCGGGGAGCGCTTCGCACTCCAGCGGGAGCAAGCTCCCTCGCCACAAGGGCAAAAGCGCCCCAGCCGCCAATCGGGCAATGACCTTGCCCGCCCCCAAAGCCTATAATGCCGGCCTTTCGTTCCCTCTCTTCGGCACCTCGGAGCCCGCATGACCCAGGATCAACTCAAACAGGCAGTGGCTCAGGCCGCCGTCGACTTCATCCTCCCCAAACTCGACGACAAGAGCATCGTCGGGGTCGGCACCGGCTCCACCGCCAACTGTTTCATCGATGCCCTGGCCCAGCACAAAGGTGCGTTCGATGGCGCAGTTGCCAGTTCCGAAGCCACTGCCGCCCGCCTCAAAGGTCACGGCATTCCGGTCTATGAACTGAACACCGTCAGCGATCTGGAGTTCTACGTCGACGGCGCCGATGAAAGCGACGAACACCTGAACCTGATCAAGGGTGGTGGCGCAGCCCTGACCCGCGAGAAGATCGTCGCGGCCGTGGCCAAGACCTTCATCTGCATCGCCGATGCCAGCAAACTGGTGCCGGTGCTCGGCGCGTTCCCGCTGCCCGTGGAAGTGATCCCCATGGCCCGCAGCCACGTGGCCCGGCAACTGGTGAAACTGGGCGGCGACCCGGTTTACCGCGAAGGCGTACTGACTGACAACGGCAACATCATCCTCGACGTGTTCAACCTTGAGATCACCAACCCGGTGGAGCTGGAAACGCAGATCAATGCGATCGTCGGCGTGGTGACCAATGGCCTGTTCGCGACGCGCCCGGCGGACTTGCTGTTGCTGGGGACCAGCGAAGGCGTGAAGACCCTGCGCGCCCAATAACCCAGACACAAAACCCTGTGGGAGCGGGCTTGCTCGCGAATGCGGTATGTCAGGCGGCACTCATGTCGACTGATACACCGCATTCGCGAGCAAGCCCGCTCCCACATTTGTCTTGCGGTGCTGGTCAGGGCTGTGTGGGTTTCTTGAAGACGTAAAACAGATTCGGCTCGCTCACCAGGTACATCGTGCCGTCGTCGTCCATGGCGATCCCTTCCGCTTGCGGCACGGTCTTTTGCAGGCCCTGACGCCCCTTGTTCAACGACATGGTGCTCAGCGGTCGCCCGTCTACGTCCAGTTCCAGAATCAACCGCGACTCGTCCGACAGTGCCAGCAAGTGGCCGCTGCGCTCGTCGTATTGCAGGCTCGACAGATCGCGCACGAACATCCCGGCATCGCGCTTGGGGTTGTTGATCACGTGGACCGCGTAGGATTTTTCCGGATTGAAATGCGGAAACCCGTGCACCTCATAGATCAACATCGGGTCGCGCTCCTTGGCCACGAACAGACGCTTGCCCACCGAGTCGTAGGCCAACCCCTCAAATCCCTTGTTGCCGCTCATGTGCACGCCCAAGGTCATCTGCTCGGCGTCCGCCGCATCGAGGAAGGTGGTGCCCTGCTCCAGATGAATCTTGATCAGCCGTTGCTGGCGCTCGTCGGTGATCACGTAGGTGTCGGCGCTGATGAACTCAACGGCTTCCGGATCGCCGAAACCGACCAGAGCAATGCGCCGCAAGATCTTGCCCTCGAGAGAAAGCTCGATCAGCTCGGCATTCTTGTTGGTGACCGTGAACAGGCTTTTGCGTACCGGATCGAAGGTCAGGGCAGAGACATCGTCGTCCAGCCCTTCGATCACCCGGCCCTCGACCACCACCCGATACTGATCCAGGCCGATGGATTGCGCACTCATCGGCTGCCACAGCGTGTAAAGATTGAACCAGGCACGCTCGAACAGGCGCAGGTACTGACCGATCGCGATCAACACGATCAGGACCATCATCAGCAACATGAAAATCAGGGGTTTGGGGCGGGCGAATCGACGCATTGGGCAGGCTCTGAATCAAAACAGGCGGATGAAATATCACGCCTGTCTGAATTGAAGCTTAATGGCCATTTGCAGCGAAAGAAATGCGGGCGTTATTTCTGTTTCTCAAAGCGGTAGAACAAGTTCGGCTCGCTCACCATGTACACCGTACCCGCCTCGTCCATGGTCACGCCCTCGGCGCGGGGGATGGTGTTTTTCAAACCGTTGAAACCACCCAGCAGGGTCATGAAACTGACCTGTTCGCCTTTCTCGTCCAGCTCCAGCAACAGGTGGGAGTCGGCGGACAGGGCCAGGGTGTGGCCCGTACGAGGATCGATGGCCAAGGCTGACAGATTGCGCATATCCAGTGCCCCACTGGCCAGCTTCTGCTTGTCGCCGATCAGCTTCTGGCCATCGCCCTTCCAGGTGAACAGCGCCGGTGGACGCTCTTCGCCGAGCAACAACTGCTGCTTGCGCGCATCCCAGGTGACAGCCTCGAACGCCTTGTTCTGATCTTTCGAAGGGCCCAGGTCGTATTTCGGGAAATTGGCGATGTTCAGCTCGCGGGTATCGGCATCGACCTTGACGATGGACACCAGATGATCACGCTCATCGACGATGGCCAGCAGACCATTGCCCAGCACCGTGACACCTTCGGGGTTACTCCAACCCACCAACGGCATCTTGCGCAACACATCGCCTTGCAACGACAGTTCGACCAGGAACGGATTCTTGCCCATGACCGAGAACAGGGTCTTGGTCCGGGGATCGTAGGCAACGTCCGAAGCCTCGTCCTTTTCCATGCCGGGCAGCAGCTTGGCGTCGATCACCGCGTGATAGTCCGGCAGCCAGATACTGGCCTGGCGCTCGGCGGTACTTTCGAAGCGTTCATGCACCCAAAGCACGCCGCGATCGTCCCAATGCATGGCAAACGCCAAGCCATAGCCGACAGCCGCCACCAGCAAAAGCCAGACATACCAGCGCAAAGCGAAACGCGAACGGCGAGCGGTGTTGAACGAAGGTAACGGTTGGGTGGCCATCGAGGGAATGTATCCAGAAAATTCAGGCTATGGGTAATAGCATAATTGGGATCGGCTCAGACGCCGAAAGCCGTGAAATTATCCAGATCGGATGTGAAAAAAACGGGAAATGGCGGGATTACCCTTTGCAGGTAGCCACGGAACCTGTGGGAGCGAGCCTTTGTGGTGCCAAAACCTGCAACCGCGGTGCATCAGGTACTGTGCGTGCAATGGTTTTGGGGCCGCTTCGCAGCCCGGCGGGGATAAATCCCCTCACCACGAAGCCCGCTCCCGCTGGGTAGAGCAGCCTTTGTACTAGCGCACGCTGCTGGTGAAGCGGCTGGCGCCCGGCAGTTCAATCACCAGTTCATCGCCAACATTGAGCGGACCGACGCCCACCGGCGTGCCGGTCAGGATCACGTCGCCGGCCTGCAGCGAGAAGCAGCCGGCCATGTGCTGGATCATCGGCACGATCGGGTTGAGCATCGCGCTGCTGTTGCCGTCCTGACGGACTTCGCCGTTGATGGTCAGGCGAATGCCGATGTCGGTCAGGTCAGCAAAGGTGCTGCCGGACACGAACGGGGCGATCACCGCCGCGCCGTCGAAGGACTTGGCGATTTCCCAGGGCAGGCCCTTGGATTTGAGCTCGGCCTGCTTGTCGCGCAGGGTCAGGTCCAGCGCCGGGGCGAAACCGGAGATGGCATCGAGCACTTCTTCGCGGCTCGGCTTGGTCGACAAGGGCTTGCCGATCAATACCGCGATTTCCGCTTCGTAATGCACTGAACCGCGCTCGGTGGGAATGCTGAAGCCGCCTTCGAGCGGCACCACGCAACTGCCTGGCTTGATGAACAGCAGCGGTTCGGTAGGCACCGGGTTATCCAGTTCCTTGGCGTGTTCGGCGTAGTTACGGCCTATGCACACCACTTTTCCCAGCGGGAAGTGAATACGCGTACCGTCGACATACTGGTGCTGATAGCTCATTACCGACTCCTGGCTCGTGGCGCTTAAATTCAAAGTCAAACAGCGAAAATCTTGCCCGGGTTCATGATGCCGTTCGGGTCGAACACGGCCTTGAGCGCTTTCATGTACTCGATCTCAACCGGGGAACGGCTGTAGGTCAAGTAGTCACGCTTGGTCATGCCCACGCCGTGCTCGGCAGAAATCGAGCCGTTGTACTTCTGGACGGTTTCGAACACCCACTTGTTGACCGTGGCGCACTTGGCGAAGAACTCGTCCTTGCTCAGGTTGTCCGGCTTGAGGATGTTCAGGTGCAGGTTGCCGTCACCGATGTGGCCAAACCAGACGATTTCGAAATCCGGGTAATGTTCACCGACGATCGCATCGATTTCCTTCAGGAAGGCCGGCACTTTCGATACGGTGACCGAGATGTCGTTCTTGTACGGCGTCCAGTGGGAAATGGTCTCGGAGATGTATTCACGCAGCTTCCACAGGTTCTGCAGTTGGGTCTCGCTCTGGCTCATCACGCCATCCAGTACCCAGCCCTGCTCGACGCAATGCTCGAAGGTTTCCAAGGCGTGGTTGGCCACTTCTTCGGTGGTCGCTTCGAATTCCAGCAGCGCGTAGAACGGGCAGTCGGTTTCGAAAGGCGCCGGCACGTCGCCGCGCCCCATGACTTTGGCCAGGGCCTTGTCGGAGAAGAATTCGAAAGCAGTGAGGTCAAGCTTGCTTTGGAACGCATGCAACACTGGCATGATCGAGTCGAAATCGGCGGTGCCGAGGACCATGGCGGTGAGGTTTTTCGGGGCCCGATCCAGGCGCATGGTGGCCTCGACCACAAAGCCCAGGGTGCCCTCGGCACCGATGAACAGCTGACGCATGTCGTAACCGGTGGCGTTCTTGATCAGGTCGCGGTTCAGCTCCAGCACGTCGCCCTTGCCGGTGACCACTTTCATTCCGGCCACCCAGTTACGTGTCATGCCGTAGCGAATCACCTTGATTCCGCCGGCATTGGTGCCGATGTTGCCGCCAACCTGGCTCGAACCTGCCGAGGCGAAATCCACCGGGTAATACAGCCCCTTTTCCTCGGCGACGTTCTGCAAATGCTCGGTGACCACGCCCGGCTGACAAACGGCGGTGCGGTCGGTGAGGTTCAGGTCGAGGATCTGGTTCATATAGTCGAAAGACACCACCACTTCGCCATTGGCGGCCACGGCGGCGGCGGACAGCCCGGTCCGCCCGCCGGACGGCACCAGCGCGACCTTGTGTCGGTTGGCCCACAGGACGATGGCCTGGACCTGTTCGGTGGTCTTGGGGAACACGATGGCGCTCGGCGCCGGGGCGAAGTGTTTGGTCCAATCCTTGCCGTAGGCATTCAGGGAGTCGGCATCGGTCAGTACCTTGCCAGGCTCAACCAGGGTCTTCAGCTCTTCAATCAGAACAGGATTGGTCATCGACAGAACTCTCGAACAATTCATGGTCATCCTGAGAACGCTTCACGTCGCAGGAATGAGTGTTTAGCGGGGCGCCTATGCTAGCATATCGACCCCGCAGCATAGTGCCCTACGGCTGTACTGCGGAGACGGCTGTCGTGCCGTCCGGGTCAGCGTCTGTTGACCATTTCCTGCCATTTTTCTCCGGGATACAGGTTTACGCAGATGAGCAAGACTTCTCTCGATAAGAGCAAGATCAAGTTCCTTCTTCTCGAAGGCGTCCACCAATCGGCTGTCGACGTCCTCAAGGCGGCGGGCTACACCAGCATCGAGTACCTCACAGGTTCTCTGCCGGAAGCCCAGCTCAAGGAAAAGATCGCTGATGCTCACTTCATCGGCATTCGCTCCCGCACTCAACTGACCGAAGAGATCTTCGACCACGCCAAGAAACTGGTGGCGGTCGGCTGTTTCTGCATCGGCACCAACCAGGTCGACCTGGACGCGGCCCGCGAGCGCGGTATCGCTGTGTTCAACGCGCCGTACTCCAACACCCGCTCCGTGGCCGAGCTGGTATTGGCCGAAGCGATCCTGCTGTTGCGCGGCATCCCTGAGAAGAACGCTTCCTGCCACCGTGGCGGCTGGATCAAGAGCGCGGCCAACTCCTTCGAGATCCGCGGCAAGAAGCTGGGCATCGTCGGTTATGGCTCGATCGGTACTCAACTGTCGGTCCTGGCTGAAGGCCTGGGCATGCAGGTGTACTTCTACGACACCGTGACCAAGCTGCCACTGGGCAACGCCACCCAGGTCGGCAACCTGCACGAACTGCTGGGCATGTCCGACATCGTGACCCTGCACGTTCCGGAAACCGCTGCGACCCAATGGATGATCGGCGAGAAGGAAATCCGCGCCATCAAGAAGGGCGGCATCCTGATCAACGCCGCGCGCGGCACCGTGGTCGAGCTGGACCACCTGGCCGCCGCCATCAAGGACAAGCACCTGATCGGCGCCGCCATCGACGTATTCCCGGTGGAGCCACGCTCCAACGACGAAGAGTTCGAAAGCCCGCTGCGTGGCCTGGACAACGTGATCCTGACCCCGCACATCGGTGGCTCTACCGCCGAAGCGCAGGCCAACATCGGTCTGGAAGTGGCGGAAAAACTGGTCAAGTACAGCGACAACGGTACTTCGGTATCGTCGGTGAACTTCCCGGAAGTGGCCCTGCCGGCTCACCCTGGCAAGCACCGCCTGCTGCACATCCACGAGAACATCCCGGGTGTGATGAGCGAGATCAACAAGGTCTTCGCCGAAAACGGCATCAACATCTCCGGTCAGTTCCTGCAAACCAACGAGAAAGTCGGCTACGTGGTCATCGACGTCGACGCCGAATACTCGGAACTGGCGCAAGAGAAGCTGCAACACGTCAACGGCACTATCCGTAGCCGCGTGTTGTTCTGATAGAACTGTAGGAGCGAGCTCTGCTCGCGAAAATCGAGCGGACACCTTGGGCACCCAGACTACCCGCGTCATTATTGGTGCCTATCGCTGTAAATAAGGGAGCCCCGAGGCGTATGCCGAGGGGCTCCCTTTTTTTGTTGGTTGTCTAACCCTGAATCAATCGTAAGCCTATCTATAGCCAAGGCAGAATTTTGAAACCAGTACCAGAAACACAACACCTTCCACAAAATAAATAGTGCTTATCGTATCCTGAAGATAACAGAAGTTTAGCAATATCAATCAAAAGTATATCTTCCCTCTAACAAGAATATGGGTTCTCTCCAGTTAGGCCCTCTCCTGACTCCGACTCCACTAAGCTCTACAAAGCCGGAATCATGCATTTTTCTGACAAGATCCAACAGTCCCATATTGTTTCCCACGTGCGCCCAACCAGCCCTATTGTAAAATCTGTCCAGTTGGGGAAGCGATATTCCTAACTCAGGCTTCGTAAAAAAAAGAATTACCTCTTCAGGTTTTTCGTTGAGCACAATTTCCTTTATAACACTCATTATTTTACCCCGCCCAGTTCCTTGTACATTTTTTCCCGCTGCTTTTCATCCGCTTCTAAAGCATTAGGCGTGTAGAGCAATACAGCAGAATCCTCGAGCTTGTAGTCTTCCAACGTCGCCGCGTGAGTATTATTCCAAGTGGCACCATTATCATCCGGATTTACGCCATCTGCGACACCTAACGCTCTGAATCGCTCAAGTTCTCTCAGTTCATGAGTATAGAAACGTTTGTCGATAGCCGTGGCTACTAATTTATCTCGGACAATTTTTTCCAGACGCTCAATCATGATGGCATTGGCATCTGAGGGATCGAATCGGCCCGTATGCAATTTCACCAGGTCGATACCCGCTTGTGTCACCGTAGCGCTCGTCCAATCGAGATCAAGGATCGGGCCTCCCGCTTTGGCAGGATTGTAAAATCGACCGCTAAACTTCCCTCTTGTGCTAGCACCTTCATAAGGACTATTGAACACAACGTATATCGGTGGCAAGCCGCTATCAATGGGAAAGCAGTAAATACAATCCCTGAAGTCTGGCAACTCGAACGCAGATAATATTTCGGGCTTCACGAGCAGAGGTAATAGCTCAACACCCGTGTAACGGGGTACTTCCACTGGTATAGCGGGTGATATTGTCGAACTGTTACCCCAGTGGATAACCGGAAAACTGAGAGTGATGGGCGGTGTGTCGGAAGAGGTGAAATGGTAGCTGTTCGTCTTCTGGTCGAACTCCAGCGCTCGAACTGGTACCGCTGGCGAAATGCTCCCTCCCTCCGGTGTTGCAACGAGTGTGTACTGGCCACGGTCACCATAAACGCGATAGGGAAGATCGATGGTTCCTTCAACAGCGGCGATTTCATTCAGGTTCGTCGATATACCTGGCAAGAGCGCGCTACCAGATAGCTTGAGAGCCATCAAATGTCCAACCGTCAGCGTTCTGCAAAGTAGCGGAACCCGCCACCGTTACCAGCTGTGCGGATTGATTGAGGGTTAAGTTGAAACTGTAGGCAGTTTCGCCTCTAACCAAGGCAGAATGGATCGCGGCATCTAAAGTTGGTACAGCTTCCTCTAAAATGGAAACTGCCTCGATAAGGATTCGTTTGACGTAGGCGGCTGTCAGGGATCGCAGAAAACCCTCATAATAGGCTAGTCGTTCTTCCCCATTATCTGCCGTATCTATATAACTCGCGAAAAGCTCAGCACCTTCCAAACTATCCAAGGACAACGCATCTATGCCGAAAAACTTATCCGACTCATACCAACTGCTATTCATTTTAATTTGTTGCAGAAGCGCGACAATAACCAGCTTTCTTCTTAAGAGATTTTCTAAGTCACTACCGGAGTTGATATCACCAGACAAACTTATGCGCCTCTCTATTACATTTCGCACATCCGCCGTGGCATTCGAAAATATAGTCCCTATCTGATCTTGCACCGAGCGCGCTATAGCTACCAATTTTGAGTAAGCGTTGCGCTCATTATCGATAGTTTCAATAGGGTAAGCCACAGTAACCGTTGGAAAGGCTCCATCCCAATTTAAAGCACCTTCAAATTTTCATAGCGATCCCGGATATTGCGTTTGCAAATTGATCAGAGTGTTCGACGTTTTCAAAGGCGGTGGAGAAGCTATAGACTTTTGCATGCAGCATCCCTTGCAATAATTTTAATTCCACTTGATAGAAGCGCCATAAGTTATGGCGAAACAACAGCGTAATTTCAACAGCAAAGTATTTACTAAATATGCCGCGCATAGAAAATTGGTAAAATTACCACCATCCACTATCGATGGTGAAATTTCTTACATTTTATTATCCAATTTCAGACAGAATTCTGGATGCACCAAGAAAAAATTTCTGATCTATTATCCAACTTAAATCAGCCGCAATATGCACAACTATTCTTCACGGATAGAGAGAAAAAAGTCAGGTTATTAGGCTTCATTGAAGGGAATTTGACTCGAGTGATCGAAGCCGTGCGACTGATGGTGGCGCTGATCGCCCGCAACGCAACAACGTCGCTTGAAGTATTCGCTTCCCCGCTCGACTACGCAAAGCCCGGCCTGATCAGCCGGGCTTCTTGGTGGGTCAATTATTACTCACAGCAACCGACCAGTATTGCCTCGGAGAAAGATGCTTCCCAATGACAAAAGGGATCGGAATTATTTGACGTGCACGGTGATCTTCTCGGAAACAATCGGCGGATCGAACGGCATGTGGCCGCTGTCGCCCAGCTCCAGTTGCAAGGTGTGCTCGCCCGGTGGCAGCGTCACTTCGGCCTGGGTCTGGGCCTTGCCGAAATGCAGGTGGTTGGCATCGTTGGGGATCGGTTTGCCGGCTTCGGGCAGTTTGTCCACGTCGATCAGCAAATGGTGGTGGCCGGTGTTCTTGGTCACGTCGCCCGCAGGCGCCAGTGCAATGTTCTCGACCGCGAATTTGACCACGAAGGTTTGTGGAACGGTGCCACCGTCCTTGGGGGAAACGATGGATACTTCGGCCCCTTTCGGCGCCGGCGTAGCCGCACTGGCCAGGACCGAAACGCCCATCAACAGGCCAGCCAAAGCCGCACGTGACATAAAGGTTTTCATTCTCTTCTCCAGTTTTTCCGTAAAATTCGCGTGACTATCACAACTTCATGGTCAAACGTTGTCGAAAGGCACTCGACAACCATAGCAAAGCGAGCCTGAACCAGAGCGTCGCCATAATGATTTCAAAGGAGTGACCATGCGTTTTCTGCCTGGCCTGATCTGCCTGCTACCCCTTTTGAGCCCTTTGGCTCATGCCGAACTGATTGACGACGTGAACGACCGCGGCGAATTGCGTATCGCCCTGGAGGCCAATACACCGCCCTTCAACTTCAAGAAAGACGACAGGCTTGAAGGCTTCGAGGTCGACTTGGGTCAGTTGCTGGCCAGCGAGCTGGATGTACGCGCAGACTTCGTCGTCACCGATGCCAACGACCTGCTGACCGGTGTCGAGACCGGCAAGTACGACATCGCCATCAATCACCTATCAGAGACCCCGGCGCTCGCGGATCGTTTCGACTTCAGCGAGCCTTATATTCATACCAGCGGTCAATTGCTCGCGCAGAAGGACGGGCCACCCCACTCGATCCTGTTGGTGCAGTCGCTGGCAGAAGAAAAGCCCAAAGTCGCCCCGGCCGTGAGCCTGGCGATTCCGTTTCAGAAGGGAAACCCGGCCTTTCATGCCAGCCTGGAAAACGCACTGCAGCGGATCAAGGCCGATGGCCGGCTGGAGGCGTTGGAGAAGAAGTGGTTTGAGGCGGATTCCAGGCTCGCGCCCAAACCTTGAAGACCACGGGGGTCATAATGTGGGAGCGGGCTTGCTCGCGAAAGCGTCGTGTCAGTCGACATTTGATGTTGCCTGACACATCGCTTTCGCG
>NZ_LYVP01000116.1 GCF_001984065.1 Pseudomonas sp. KK4 | reverse complement strand
ACCTGACCCACCGCTTTCGCGAGCAAGCTTCGCTCCTACAGGGATGGCGCTCGAAATTCCGAGAATCCCGCCACCATTGTTCTGAATCCGCGAACACTGAAGTCGCCGAGAATGGAATTGTTGGCCCATGGCCGGGCTTGTAGCCTCCCTCTCGCCGAACACCAGAATCTGCCAACGATCCGGTGGAGCTCCAGCCAGGGCTCTTCAGGTTTGACCTTGCGTCGTCATGCCTTGTTTTCGGCCTCATTCCCCTACGGGGGTGGGTGGCCTAATAAAAATAAGGAAGGCAGGTATGAATATTCGTGCATGGGTATGTGCAGCAACCCTGTTCGCCCCCGTCATGGCGGCCGACATTGTATTTCCATCGCTCGCCAATGCAGCGGACGACCCCATGGGCTCGCTGGTGCGCAGTGTGTTCGGCGACAGCCTCGAACGAGATCACGGCATCAAGGTCTACGGCTGGGCCCAGGCGGGGCTGATCTACAACAACAACGGCACCGACGACGTCAGCAAGCAAAGCTTTTTCAACACCGACGAAGGGGTGAACCTCAACCAATTCGCCCTGGCCGTGGAGAAAAAACCCAAGAGCAACGTGATCGGCCGTGTGGGACCGTTTCCCGGGCCGATGCCGCAGGAAGCCGACTGGGGCTTCAACGTCACGGCGCTGTACGGCAAGGATGCGCGCTACTTCAAGACCTACGGCTGGGATGAGGACTTGGGCGTCAATCGCGACAACAAGGCCGAAGATCCGGCGTTTACCGTGGCTCAGGCCTACCTTGACTTCTACTTCCCGGTGCTCGGCGGCTCGGACCTGATGATCGGGATTTTCCATACGCCGCTGGAAAACGAAATCGGCTTTGCCTTGCCATCCCCGGCTCCGACCGACTTCTACTCGCACAGCTACTCCTTCATGCATGGCCCGGCCAAACACGCCGGTGCCTTGTACTCGTTCAAGCTGCCTTCGGCGCCGGGCGAAAGCATGCTCGGTTTCGAACTGGGGGTGGTCCAGGGCTGGAACAACTTGCAAGACCCCAACCACGACCCGGACGTGATCGCCAACGTGCGCTGGCGCTCGGCGGATTTCAGCACCTGGATCGATTGGGAAAACATCTACGGCAACGGCGCCGGCGACAGCTTCGCCGAGTGCAGTTGCGGCTCGCCGCTGCCGGCGGGCACCAAGGACGATGACTACAAGCGTTTGGCGTCTTACCTGACCCTGTCGCAGGTGCTCGACCCCAACAACCGCGTGGCGCTGGAGCTGAACTACGGCAAACAGGAGCAGGGCGCCTTCGCCGGGTTCGCCAACAAGAACGACGCCACCTGGTACGGCACCGACCTCAACTGGTACCACAAACTCAGCGAAAACCTGATGTGGAACAGCCGCGCCGAGTGGTTCTACACCGACGCACCGGTGCACGTGATGATGGCCAACATCGACCCGAACACCGGTATTCCCGACCCGACCTGGGGCAGCTTCTACGGCGTCACCACCAACCTGGCGTGGACGCCGACACCGAACGTGCGCCTGCGTCCGGAACTGCGCTACGACATTCATTCCGGTCCTGGCCGCGATGCCTATGCCGATGGGCAAAAGGACTCGCAGGTGGTGGCGTCCTTCGACGTAACGCTGTTCTTCTGACCCGAGTTACCTGGTTTACCCCTGACCCTGCGTGATGGCTGTGCCACACGTTGCGATCCTGTTCGTCCAGGCTGGAGCCTCTACATGACAGACAACAACGATAAAAACCTGTTGGGCCGCGATTTTTCCCGTCGCGATTTCCTCCGTGCCACCGGCGTCGCCGCCGGTGGCATGGCGCTGGCGAGTATGCCGTTCAACTTTGCCATCGGCAGCGAGCGGGTGATCAAGCTCGGCTATGTCAGCCCGCAGACCGGGCCGCTGGCGCCGTTCGCGGCGGCGGACAACTACATCATCGAGTCGCTCAAACAGGTGATGAAGAACTCGATCGACATCGGCGGCAAAGCCTATCGCCTGGAAGTGATCGTCAAGGACAGCCAGTCCAACCCCAACCGTGCCGCCGAAGTGGCCAGCGAATTGATCCTGTCGGATCAGGTCGACCTGATGCTGGTGTCGTCGACGCCGGAAACCACCAACCCAGTGTCGGACCAATGCGAGATCAACGAGATCCCGTGCATTTCCACGGTGGCGCCGTGGCAACCGTGGTTCTTCACCCGGGGCGGTAAACCGGATCAGGGTTTCGAGTGGACCTACCATTTCTTCTGGGGCCTGGAAGATGTGATCGGCACCTACACCGCGATGTGGGGCGGGTTGCCGACCAATAAAGTGGTCGGCGGTCTGTTTCCCAATGACGGCGACGGCAATGCCTGGGGCGATCAGAAACTCGGCTTCCCGCCGGTGCTGGCGCAGAAGGGCTTCCAACTGGTGGACCCGGGTCGCTTCCAGAGCCTCACCGACGACTTCTCCGCGCAGATTGCCGCGTTCAAGAAGGCCGACGTCGAGATCGTCACCGGCGTGGTGATTCCACCGGACCTCAGCACCTTCTGGACCCAGGCCCGGCAACAGGGCTTCAAGCCCAAAGCGGTGTCGGTGGGCAAGGCGCTGCTGTTCCCGACAGCGGTCGAGGCGCTGGGCAAGGCCGGCAACAACCTGTCCACGGAAATCTGGTGGAGCCCGACGCACCCGTTCAGCTCGTCGCTGACCGGCGCCAGTGCCGGGCAACTGGCCCAGGGGTTCACCCAGGCCACCGGCAAACAATGGACGCAGCCGTTGGGCTTCGTGCACGCGCTGTTCGAGTTGGCGGTGGACATCCTCAAGCGCACCGAACAGGTGGGTGACGCCCACGCCGTGCGCGATGCCTTGCTCAAGACCAATCTCAACACCGTGGTCGGGCCGATCAACTGGAACGGCGGGCCGGTGAAGAACGTCGCCAAGACCCCGCTGGTCAGCGGCCAGTGGCGCCTGGGCCAGGACAATAAATACGACCTGGTCATCACCAGCAATGCCACCGCGCCGGCGATCCCGCTGGGCGGCGAGATGCAGGCCATTACTTATTGATCGGTCCACGGGACACGGGTGCACCATGCAACAATCACTTCTGCAAATGAGCGATGTGCACAAAAGCTATGGCTCGGTGAAGGTCACGGACGCCATGAGCCTGGACCTGCAACCGGGCGAGGCCCTGGGCATCATCGGCCCCAACGGCGCGGGCAAGAGCACGCTGTTCAACCTGATTGCCGGTGGCGTGGCGGCAGACAAGGGCTCGATCCACTTCGAAGGCCGCGACGTGACCCGCGTGCCGGTGTTCAAGCGCTGCCAGCAGGGCATCGGCCGTTCCCACCAGATTCCCCATCCGTTCGTGAAAATGACCGTGTTCGAGAACCTGCTGGTGGGCGCGACCTTCGGCGCCGGGCTGTCGGAGAAGCACGCCAGCCAATGGTGCGCGCAAACCCTGGAACTGACCGGGCTGATGCGCAAGGCCAACGCGCTGGCCGGCTCGCTGACCTTGCTCGACCGCAAGCGCCTGGAAATGGCCCGTGCCTTGTCGACCCAGCCGCGCCTGCTGTTGCTCGATGAAATCGCCGGTGGCCTGACCGAACCGGAATGCCTGGCGCTGGTGGAAACCATCCAGGGCATCCACAAATCCGGCGTGGCCATCATCTGGATCGAGCACATCGTGCACGCCTTGCTGGCGGTGGTCAGTCGCCTGACGGTGATCAACTTCGGCGCCAAACTGGCCGAAGGCGAGCCGCGCAGCGTCATGGCCGACCCACGGGTGCAGGACATCTATATGGGCATCGGGAGCTGACGCATGCTGACCATCGAAAAACTCTGCGCCGGCTACGGCGACTTCCAGGCGCTGTTCGACATCAGCCTGACCCTGGAGGCCGGTGAAACCGTGGCGATCATCGGCTCCAACGGCGCCGGCAAATCGACCTTCCTGCGCTCGCTGGCCGGGCTGATCAGCAATCAGCCCGAGGCCATCCGTTTCAACGGCCAGGCCATCGGCGACATGGCCGCCAACCAGGTGGTGGAGCGGGGCATTGCCCTGGTGCCGGAAGGCCGCAAGCTGTTCCCGTCCCTGAGCGTGGAAGAAAACCTGTTGATCGGCGCCTACAGCAAGCGCCCCGGGCCCTGGACGCTCAAGCGCATCTATCAGCTGTTTCCGGTGCTGGAAAAACTGCGCAAGCGCCCCGGCACGGCGCTGTCCGGTGGCCAGCAGCAAATGGTCGCCATCGGCCGCGGGCTGATGGCCAACCCGCAATTGCTGCTGTGCGACGAAATCAGCCTGGGCCTGGCGCCGACCACCATCAAGGACATCTATGCCGCGCTGCCTTCGATCAAGGCCGACGGCACCACGGTGATTCTCGTCGAGCAAGACATCAACCAGGCCTTGAGTGTGTGTGACCGCTTCTATTGCTTCCAGGAAGGGCGCGTGTCCCTGACCGGGCGCCCCGGTGAAGCGGACAAGGCACAAATCAAAGCCGCGTATTTCGGGATCTAGTGATGGAATGGCTCAATACTTTGCTTCAAGGCGTGTTGCTCGGTGGCCTGTACGCGATGTTCGCGGTGGGCCTGTCGCTGATGTTCGGCATCATGCGCCTGGTCAACATCGCCCATGGCGACTTCATCGTGCTGGCGTCGTACCTGGCGCTGATGGTGGTCAATCACTTGGGCTTCAGTCCGCTGGCGAGCCTGGCGATTGTCGTGCCATTGATGTTCGTCTTCGGCTACCTGCTGCAGCGCCTGCTGCTCAACCGCACACTCGGTACCGACATCCTGCCGCCGCTGCTGGTGACGTTCGGCTTGTCGATCATCGTGCAGAACGTCCTGCTGGAATGCTTCAGCGCCGACAGCCAGAAACTGTCCCAGGGTGACCTTGAGGTGGCCAGTGTCGGTATCGGTAGCCTGAACGTGGGGGTGATGCCGCTGATCGTGTTCGGCAGTGCGGTGCTGATCATCGGCGGGCTGCAACTGCTGTTCTATAAGACCTCGTTGGGCCGTGCGTTTCGCGCCACCTCCGATGACCAGCACACGGCTCGGCTGATGGGCGTGAACAACGCGCATATCTTTGGCCTGGCCATGGCGCTGGCGATGGCGGTGGTGTCGATTGCCGGAGTGTTCCTGGCAATACGCACCAGTTTTGACCCCACGGTGGGCCCGGCGCGGCTGTTGTACGGCTTCGAAGCGGTGATCATCGGTGGTTTGGGCAGCCTGTGGGGCACTTTGGCTGGCGGGGTTATCCTCGGTGTCGCGCAGACCCTGGGGGCGAAAATCGATCCCGGTTGGCAGATCCTTGCCGGTCATCTTGTGTTTCTGCTGATCCTGGTGCTGCGTCCGCGCGGCCTGTTTCCCCGGAGTGTCGACTGATGAATGCCTTGAACAATCCCGCGCGCGGCTACCGCGTCCAGCGCACGACCCGCAGCAGCACCATCGGCCTGTCGCTGCTCGGGGTGTGCGTATTGGTGTTGCTCAGCGCACCACTGTGGGCAGACCGCGCCAGCCTGCGGCTGGTGGTGGAATTCGCGTATTACCTGGCCCTGGCGCAAATGTGGAATCTGCTGGCGGGCTACGCCGGCATGGTGTCGGTGGGGCAGCAAGCGTTTGTCGGGCTGGGCGGTTATCTGCTGTTCATGCTGGCCAGCCAGTTCGGCGTGCCGCCATTGTTCGCGGTCTTGCTCTCTGGCGTGCTGGTGGCGGTGTTGGCGATTCCCACGGCGCTGATCGTGTTTCGCCTGCGCGGCGCCTACTTCGCCATCGGCACCTGGGTGGTGGCCGAGGTCTTTCGCTTGGGCCTGGCGCAGATGAGCAGCCTCGGCGGCGGTTCGGGGCAGAGCCTGCCGGCGGCGATCGTACGGCAGATCGGCACCGACCGGGACGGGCGCGACACGCTCATCTACTTCACCGCGCTGGCCATCGCGATGGCGGCGGTGGCTGTGGTGTTCTTCCTGCTGCGCTCCAGGCAGGGCCTGGCGCTGGCCTCCATTCGCGATTCGGAACCGGCGTCGGGCAGCCTTGGGGTGGATACGTTCCGCACCAAACTCATGGTCTATGTACTGGCTGCAGGTTGTACGGGTGTGGTCGGCGCATTGATCTTCCTGCAGAAGCTGCGCATCTCCCCGGACGCGGCGTTCAACCTGCAGGACTGGACGGCGGTGGTGATCTTTATCGTGATCATCGGTGGCATCGGCACCCTCGAAGGCCCTTTGATCGGCACGCTGATCTACTTCGTGTTGCGTGGCTGCCTGGCGCAGTACGGGGCGGTGTACATGATCATCCTTGGCGTGGTGGCGGTGGTGATGATGCTCAAGGCGCCGCAAGGGGTGTGGGGATTGATCAGCGAGCGCTGGGGGTGGCAGGTGTTTCCGATGCAGCGGCGGTTGACGGTGCAGGGGGGCGCGTAACGCCTCGGGTGGGCAGGATCAGCGGAAGTACCCATTGCCCTGTGGGAGCGGGCTTGCTCGCGAAGACGGTGCATCAGTCAATGAATGTGGTGGCTGATCCACCGCTTTCGCGAGCAAGCCCGCTCCCACACTGGATCTGTGCCAGCCCCGTCCACTGCGGCGCACATTTCCCTGTCACATCCAACGATTCGCAGACCTCCATGATCAGCGCGCTATCCATGGCTCAATCGCTCAAGGACGAACATCCGTGGCGAGGCGGCCGCTCAGGAAGGGGCAGTGGGGTTCATGTGGCGAGGGAGTTTACTCCCGCTGGGTCGCGCAGCGGCCCCAAACCCAGACCCTCCGGTGTTTCAGTTACACCGAGTTGAACGGGTTTGCGACGGCTGCCCCGCCGAGCGGGAGTAAACTCCCTCGCCACAGGGGTCCCCACCCCCACAATGCTTGTGCGGTGCACCTGCTCCTGCCATCACAATCACAATGAATCTGGAGGGCAGCCTGCCAACAGGCTAACCTCGCCCTACCCATAAGAACAAAAGCCTCCAGAGAACCTGCCCCATGGATCGTTTACTCAGTGTCGAAGCCTTTGTGCGGGTGGCCGAGACCGGCAACTTCGCCAAGGCGGCGCAGCAGCTCGGCGTGACCCGTTCGGTGATTACCCATCGCATCCAGCAACTGGAACAGTTCATCAACGCGCCGCTGTTTCACCGCAGCACCCGCCATGTGCGGCTTTCCGAAGTGGGGGAGACGTACTACAAGGAATGCGCGGACATGGTCGCCGGGTTCAACTCGCTGACCGAACACATGCGCGAATTGCGCGCCAAGCCCACCGGCAAGTTGCGCGTGCAGATGCTGCCCGGGTTTGCCATCAGCCACTTCGGGCGCATGCTCGCCGAGTTCACCCGGCGGTACCCGGACATCGAGGTCGACGTGATCGTCAACGACCGGGTGGTGGACCCCATCGAAGAGGGTTTCGACGTGGCGTTCCAGATGTTCCCGCCCATGGCCGAAACCCTGATCGAGCGCAAACTGTTCAGCGTTCGCCGCCTGTTCTGCATGTCGCCCGATTACGCCAGCGAGTTCGGCATGCCGACCCATCCCCAGGAACTGCTGAACCACAAGATCGCCCTGTACGAGGGCTATCCGTCACGCAACCGCTGGGTATTCAACCGAGGTGACGAACAAGTCGAGCTGAGTCTGCCGGGGCAGGTGCGTTCCAATTCGGTGCATTTGCTGCGCGATTACGCCCAGACCGGGGTCGGGATTGTCTGCCTGCCGACGCTGGTGGCCAGCGACGACTTGCTCAGCGGCCGATTGATTCCGGTGCTGCAGGACTATGCCCTGTCGTCGTTCAACTTCTCCGCGGTGTACCCCGCGACCCAGCGCCGGGCCCTGAAAGTACGGACCCTGATCGACTTCCTGGTGGACAATTTCGGCGATGAACCCTGCTGGGACGTGCCGTTGCTGGAGCGCGGCTGGGTGCGCTGACACCCCGCGCAATACCCGCAAACCGCGTTCCCTGCAGGAGCCGAGCTTGCTCGCGATGACCCTGAGAACGCCGCGGGGCATCAGACTTCCCGCGTTATCGTTGACGACCATCGCGAGCAAGCTCGCTCCTACAAGGGGGGGCGTTGCGGACCGGGGTTGTTGCTGCACTGTTTGCGTTTTGCAAACACTGTTGTCGCCAGTCAGCCAATTGTCCCGAGACCTGTCGCGACGTACTGTGAACTCACTGTTACTACAACAACAAAACGGTGAGAACCATGAGTAGCGCTGCAATCGAAACGGTCTTCGGCTCGCTGGACAACTACAGCAAAGGGTCGGTTGAAATCATCAGCGGCCAAGCCAGTCACTACGCCTTTTCGAACATCTTCGAAGTGGCAGAAAAATCCCAGCCTTATGAAAAAGTCGTGGTCGGCTACAACCTCGGCTACGTCATCGAAACCCTGCGTGCCGAAGGCCAGTCGCCCTGGTACACCGCCGCGCACGACGAATTCGCCATCGTCATGGACGGTGAAGTCCGAGTCGACTTCCTCAAGCTCGACGCGCCGCTCAAAGACGGCGAGGGCACGCAACTGGCCGGTGAAGTGCCTGCCGGCAAACCCATGGGTTACGTGCTGCTCAAGCGCGGCCATCAGTGCCTGTTGCCGGTGGGCACGGCGTATCGCTTCGAATCCAGCCGCCCGGGCGTGATTCTGCAGCAGACCATCAAAGGCCCGTTGTCGGTCGAGAAGTGGGCAGACATCTGCCTCAAGTAATCCGCTGCCCGACCGCCACTCCACAACAACAAAAGGAATCCCGCCATGGCCATGCTAGAAACCGCAACCGATAACGCCCTGTTTGCCGACGATGACGTCCAGGCCAGCGAACCCCATGCCGTCACCGGCTACCGCTCTTTCAAACTCGGCGCCTTCGAGCTGTCGCGCGACGAGTATTTCGCCCGCATCACTTGGCCGGCCAAAGGTGAGACCCGCTCGCACCTGATCCCGGTCGACTACTTCCTGCGCGCCATGATGCGTGATGTGGCCTGGGGCTTCTTCTACGGCTGGGTCAACTTCGACCACGTGATCGGCACCCGCAACTACTACGGCAAAGTCGACCTGTACGCCGGCACCTTCAACGGCACGCTCAAAGCCGCCGGGGTCAACTACACCGAAAACTTCGAAACGCCGCTGATCATGGCCACCTTCAAGGCCATCATGCGCGACTGGACCAACGCCACCTTCGACCCGTTCGCCGCCCCAGAAGAAACCGGCAGCGCCTATGGCCGCAAGAACGGCGACAACATCGAGGCCATCGAGCGCTTCCGCATCGCCACCAAGCGCATGCCGGGCCTGCCGGACGATTCACCGCTGCGTGATGATCTGCCGGTCAACCGCCAGTTCGCCGACGTGTCCCAGGACGAGCCGCAAATCCACGCCGCCGAAGGTTTCGAAGGCCAACTGCATGCCTTCAGCCTGTTCAAGTACCTGTCGCGTTCCGACGTGACCTGGAACCCGTCGGTGACCTCGGTGTGCAAGGCCAGCCTGTTCTGCCCGACCACCGAAGAATTCATCCTGCCGGTGTTCCACGGCAACGACCGTATCGAGTGGTTCCTGCAAATGTCCGACGAAATTGTCTGGGACGTGGGCGATAAGGACGACGGCAACCCTCGCGCGCGCATCACCATGCGTGCCGGCGACATCGCCGCCATGCCCGCCGACATTCGCCACCAGGGTTACTCGACCAAGCGCTCGATGCTGATGGTCTGGGAAAACGCCACGCCGAACCTGCCGCAACGCTACGAAAGCGGCGAGCTCAAGCCGTACCCGATCGAGTTCTAACCCGCTCGGGTGTTGCCCGGTGTCGCTCAAGGCATGCTTTCAGCCATTCAGTCAGACACCGCGCCAGCGGCGCGGTGCGAGGAAACCATTATGCAAAACCAGCTCTATATCGATGGCCGCTTCGTTGACGCCGTCGCCGGCGGCACCATCGACGTCGTGTCGCCCCACGACGGTTCGTTGATCACCCGCATCGCCGCAGCCGAAGCCGCCGACATCGACCTGGCCGTGGCCGCCGCCAAACGTGCGTTCCCGGCCTGGTCGGCACTCAGTGGCGCCGAGCGTGGTCGCCTGTTGCTCAAACTGGCGGACAAGATCGAGGAATGCGGTGAAGAACTGGCGCAGCTCGAATCCCTGAACACCGGCCACCCGATTCGTGACTCCCGTGGCCTCGATGTGCCACGCACTGCCGCCTGCTTCCGTTATTTCGGCGGCATGGCCGACAAGATCGAAGGTTCGGTGATCCCGGTGGACGCCGGCTTCCTCAACTACGTGCAGCGCAAGCCGATCGGCGTGGTGGGGCAGATCGTGCCGTGGAACTTCCCGCTGATGTTCACCAGCTGGAAAATGGGCCCGGCCCTGGCCGCGGGCAACACCGTCGTGATCAAGCCTTCGGAAATCACTCCGCTGTCGACCCTGCGCATCGTCGAGTTGATGACCGAAGTCGGCTTCCCCAAAGGTGTGGTCAACGTGGTGCCGGGTTACGGCCACACGGCCGGGCAAGCGCTGGCCGAGCACATGGACGTGGGCAAGATCGCCTTCACCGGTTCGACCGCCACCGGCCGTCGCATCGTCGAAGCGTCCCAGAGCAACCTCAAGCGCATCCAACTGGAACTGGGCGGCAAGGGCGCGAACATCGTATTCGAAGACGCCAACCTCGACGCCGCCGTCAATGGCGCCGCCTGGGCGATCTTCCACAACCAGGGCCAGGCCTGCATCGCGGGTTCGCGCTTGATCCTGCACAAAGACATCGCTGACCAGTTCCTTGAGCGTTTCGTCGCGCTGGCCAAGTCCGTTCGCCTGGGCGACCCGATGGACCCGCAAACCGAAATGGGCCCGTTGACCTCGGCGCTGCACCGCGACCGCGTCATGGCTTACATCGACATCGCGATCGAGCAGGGCGGCAAGGTGCTGGCCGGCGGCAAGGCGCCGGACGACAAGGCTCTGGCCAAAGGCTTCTATGTCGAGCCGACCATCGTCGAGGCCAAGCCAGACGACCGCGTCTGCCAGGAAGAAGTGTTCGGCCCGTTCGTCACCGTGGTGCGTTTCAGCACTGACGAAGAAGCGTTGGCCATCGCCAACAACACCGAGTACGGCCTGGGCAGCGGCCTGTGGACGCAGAACCTGACCCGCGCGCACAAATTCGCCGACGCGATTCACGCCGGCATGTGCTGGATCAACTGCTACAAACGCGTCAGCCCCGGCAGCCCGTTCGGTGGCATCGGCCAGTCCGGTTACGGCCGTGAGATGGGCTTCGAAGCGATCCACGATTACACCGAGGCCCGTTCGGTCTGGGTCAACGTCGACGCGAAAATCGCACCGCACTTCAAGCGCTGAGGGCTGCCATGAATCCGTTTATCTACCAAAGCCTGCCGACCCGTGTGGTGTTCGGCTGGGGCAAGCTGTCGGCGCTGGCCGAAGAGATCGAGCGCCTGGGCGCCCGCCGTGCGCTGATCCTGACCACGCCCGAGCAGCAGGGGCTGGGTGAGCAAGTCGCCGAGTTGCTCGGCGATCGCGCCGCCGGCGTGTACCCCAAAGCGGTGATGCACGTGCCGCTGGAAGTGGCGCAGGCCGCGCGGGTGGAAGCTGCGCGTCT
This sequence comes from Pseudomonas sp. KK4, assembly GCF_001984065.1. Lineage (GTDB taxonomy): Bacteria > Pseudomonadota > Gammaproteobacteria > Pseudomonadales > Pseudomonadaceae > Aquipseudomonas. The sequence goes on along the minus strand of NZ_LYVP01000116.1, from coordinate 5,241 downwards.
GGATGCCGATTGCTGCGTGGCCATCGGCGGCGGCTCGACCATCGGTCTGGGCAAGGCGATTGCCATGGATTCCGGCCTGCCGATCGTGGCGGTGCCGACCACCTACGCCGGTTCGGAAATGACCCCGATCTATGGCCTGACCGAGAACCGCCTGAAGAAAACCGGGCGTGATCCGAAGGTGCTGCCCAAGACCGTGATCTACGACCCGCAATTGACCCTGACCCTGCCGTCGCAGATCTCCGCCTGCTCGGGCATGAACGCGATGGCCCACGCGGTCGAGGCGCTGTATGCCCAGGACGCCAACCCGATCATCGGTTTCATGGCCGAAGAGTCGATCCGTTCGCTGGCCCATGCCTTGCCGGGCGTGGTCAAGAACCCGGACGATCAAGAAGCGCGCAGTCAGGCGCTGTATGGTGCCTGGCTGGCCGGCATTTGCCTGGGTTCGGTGGGCATGGCCCTGCACCACAAGCTCTGCCACACCCTGGGCGGCACCTTCAATCTGCCCCATGCCCAGGCTCATGCGATCGTTCTGCCCCACGCGGCGCATTACAATCGTGAAGCAGCGGCCGGCCCTCTGCAGCGGGCGGCCCGTGCCTTGGGTGGCAGCGAGGCCAGTGAAGTCGGTGCGTTGCTGTATGCGCTGAACCAGAAACTGGGCATTCCCCTGGCGTTATCGGACATCGGCTTTCCTGAAAATGGCCCTGCCGAAGCGGCGCACATTGCCTGCGCCAGCCCTTATTACAATCCACGGCCGTTTGAACAAGGCCCGATCGAAGCGCTGCTCAATCGCGCGTACAAAGGCCTGGCGCCGGCTTGATCGCCAGCCACTCCCATCAACGTCGGAATAACAACAATGACCGATCAAGACAAAGCCGCTGAACAGCTGATTTCCGAACATGCGGCCGACAGCTTCAACGATGCGCCGAATCCTCGTTTCAAGCAGATCATGCAAAGCCTGGTTCGCCACTTGCACGCGTTCGTCAGTGACGTGGAGTTGACCGAGCAGGAATGGTTCCAGGGCATTCAATTTCTGACCGATACCGGTCACACCTGCGACGGTGCCGTGCGCCAGGAATTCATCCTGCTGTCCGATACCCTGGGCGTGTCGATGCTGGTGGATGCGATCAACCATCGCCACAGCGCCACGGCCACCGAGACCACGGTATTCGGGCCGTTCTACATCGACGGCATGCCCGATCGCGAGTTTGGCGAAAACATGGCCTTCACCCCGGGCGAGACAGCACTGGTGCGCGGGCGCGTAGTGGACGTGAACGGCAAGGCCCTGGCGGGTGCGGTGCTGGATGTCTGGCAGACGGCCGAGAACGGTATGTATTCGGGTCAGGACACCGCGCAGCCGTTCGGTAATCTGCGGGGTCGTTATCGCACCGATGCCGATGGCTGCTTTGCGATTCGCACCATTGTCCCGGTGGCTTACCCGATACCCACCGATGGCCCGGTGGGGCGGATGCTCGATGCCGCCAACCGCCATGCCTGGCGCCCGGCGCACCTGCATTTCATGATCGATGTGCCCGGCTATCGCAAACTGGTGACCCACCTGTTCAATCACGACGACCCGTATCTGGAATCCGATGCGGTGTTTGGCGTCAAGCAATCGCTGCAGGTGATCTACGAGGACCGTGCCACCCACGATGACGTCTCCGCCAGGCTGGGCATGGAGTTGCCGTTCAAGCGCGCGTGCTACGAATTCGTCATGGAAAAGGCGTGAGTCATGGGTCAGTTCTTTGCGGTATTCGCCACCGACAACCCGGATTCGCTGGCCTTGAGGCATCGTCTACGACCCAGTCATCAGGCGCATCTGCGTGCGACCGGGGGCCATCGGGTGGTGGTGCGCTTCGGCGGCCCGACCCTGGACGATGCCGGTGAATCGATGAACGGCACCTTGCTGGTCATCGAGGCGGGCAGCCTGCCGGAGGTGGAAGCCTTCGTGCAGGACGATCCTTATGTACAGGGCGGGTTGTTTGCCAGCATCCAGATCCGTCCGTGGTACTGGAGCCTCGGCAACCCGGAAATGCGAGGCTGACATGACCACGATCACCTTGTGTCAACTGGACGATATCGCCGACGGCGGCGCCCTGGGGCTGCCGCAGCATCAACAACTGCATCCGGCGGGCCTGGTGGCGGTGCGCCAGGGCGAGCAGGCGTGGGTGTACATCAACCGTTGCCCGCACTTTTCCGTACCGCTGGATTTTCGCCCGCAGGAATTCTGCACCTATCGCGGCAAGGTGCTGATGTGTGCGCATCACAGTGCGATGTTTCGGTTTGAGGACGGGCATTGTGTCGACGGGCCGTGCAAGGGCGCGCAGTTGGAGGCGGTGCCGGTGCGACGGGTCGCCAACAGCCTGGTGATGGAGGTGGGGGACGTCGGCTGATCTACACTGTTGGAGGGCCAATCCCGCTTGAACGGAGGTCATCATGAACAGGTTTTCAGCCGTCGGCCTGTGCGTCGCGTTTTCGGTCATCGCCGGCCAGGGATGGGCCGAGTCGGTGGTGCCGCTGAAGGGCCAGAGCTCGCAGCAGACCCAGGCGGACATCAGCGAATGCCACAACATTGCGGCCGGCAGTGTATCGACCACGTCAACGCCATCCGGCGGCCGGATCAAGGGTGCCGCCGTGGGTGCCGCCGCCGGGGCGACCGCCGCCGAGGTTCGCGGGCGTCAGCATGACGAGTTTTATGATCGAGTAGATGACGATACCAAGCAGGATTACCGCCAGAACCGCGCCGGACAAACCGCCGCGGCAGGTGCCGTGATCGGCGGCGCACGACAGCGTCAGGAGCGCCGGGCGCAGAACAAAACCAACGCCACCACCACCTCGACGGCATACAGCAGTTGTTTGCAGGGGAAGGGGTATCAGGTGAGTCCTTGAGGGCCGGGCTCGCATCCCCTCGTTCCGACGGGGTACCGCAACACCAAAAACCAATCGAGGCGGACTGGTGCTCTTCTGTAGGAGCCGAGCTTGCTCGCGATGGTCGTTAACGATGACGATGGCTGTCTGACTCCCCGCGTTGCCTGGACGACCATCGCGAGCAAGCTCGGCTCCTACAGGGGTGGGTGGTGTTCACAAAATCGTCGCACCGCCGCTCCCACAAAAGCTGTATTCACACCGCAAGATTGGTCTTCTGCCGCTGATCCAGCCAATGCACCATCAAACACGCATACAACGTCACCGCAATAAACAACCCCATGCGTACCGCGAACGCCGTGTAGACGTCCTTGCCGGCGAGGCTGTCCTGCACCGACTGCCCCAACAGGATGATCAGCGTGATCAAGGTGTTGAGCCAAAACCCCGGGCTCCAGCGGGTCGGGGTCAGGGCGTAGAGCTTGCGTGCCAGGACCAGGCCGAACAACAGCATCCACAAGAAGTACATCCACAGGTGCACGAACAGGCTCAGGGCGCACCAGAACAGGATCGCCAACAGACCGCCGAGCAAAGTCGAACCCAGCAATTCGCGGCCGGCGCCACGGGCGCAGGTCGTTGAGCTTTGCTGCCCCAGGTTCACCGCTTTGAGCACGATGGGCAGGTAGCTGGCCGGGTCGATCAGGGCCAGCAGGAACGCCGGCATCACGATCAGGGTGGCGCGCAACGCCACGCGATCAACATCCTGGGCTGCCATTGACGGTGGGGCGGGCGCCGTCGGAGCATGGGTCGGCTCGGGGAACAATCCATGACTGAGCACACCGATCATCACCGCCAACAGCAACCCCGCCACCAGGGCCTTGATCACCATCAGCCCCAAATCGAATTCAAAGACCCCGGCAGAAGAAATCATGGTCAGGCCAATGACCAGGAAGGTCACGATCAGATTGTTGCCCCCGCGCAAGCCAAACCGAAACACCCCAAACAAGCCCAACGCAATCAACGACACCGCACTGACCGCGTAATAACGCAACAGCGGAATCAGCAACAGGCCGATACCGGTGGTCAGCATCGCCACCACCGCCAGCGCCAGCGCAGCCTTCAGCGACAGTGGTCGATTGATCGATACCAGCAACAACGCGCACAGCACCGGCGCCAAAAACGGAATCGGCAACGCCAGGCCATAACTGGCGGCCAGGCACAGCGCCGTGCCACTGGCCAGGCGCAGCGCCCGTTGCACGCGGGGAGAGCGCTCAATAGGCATACGACAGCCAGCTCATCAGCCGCACAAACACCCGGCCCAAGGGGTTAAGCCAGTTGCCCTCGTCCGGGAAGGCCATGACCTCGGCCTGGCCACCGGCGCGAATGGCGCGGTTGTCCCGCAGCATGGCCAGCGATTCCGGGGAAAACTCAATGACCACCGGAAAACGCTGGGCCGGGCGCAGCCAGTCGCGGCTGTTCTGCACCGTGGGCAGGCTGCCGGGCGGCGGCGTCTGGCCGACACTGACCCCGTAACCGACACTGCGCACACGCCCGGCGAACACTTCGCCGGGCAACGCATCGAGTACGATCGACACCGGTGTTTCGGGTTTGACCCGCCCCAGATTGTTTTCGGTCATGTCGGCACTGATCCACACATCATGGATCGCGATCAGGGTCATCACCGGGTTACCGGCCGCGGCGAATTGGCCGACATCGGTGCGCAGATCGGTGATCAGCCCGGCCGACCGCGCGCGAACCTGGGTGTTGGAAAGGTCCAGCTCGGCTTTCGACAGGGCGGTGGCGGCGCTGCGCAACTGCGCGTTGTCTTCCTGGCTGCCACCTTCCTGCTCCTGGGCGCGCTGCACTTCGGCGCGGGCGGCGGCGACCTGGCTGACCGCCGCTTCGCGGTTGGCCCGGGACACCTCCAGCAGGCGTACGGAGATGGTACCGGGGTCTTGGCGATACAAACTTTCCAGCCGTGTGTTGTCCTGCCGCGCCTTGAGTTCGTTGGCCTGTGCCGCCCGCAGATTGGCCTGGGCCGACGCGATGCCGGCGGTGCTGGCACCGATCTGCCGCCGGGTCGATTCCAGATCGGCACGGGCGCGGTCGACGGCGATCTGGTACGGCTGGGGGTCAACTTCGAAGATCACGTCGCCGGCCTTGACGTCCTGGTTGTTGCGCACGTTGACACGGATCACTCGCCCCGCGACTTCCGCCGCCACCGGAATCACGAAGGCACCGACCCGCGCCTGCTGCGTGTAGGGCGTGAAGCGGTCCGCCAGCAGGTACCAGGCCAGGCTCAGGACGATCAGCAGCAACACCCACTTGATGCCTTTTTTCGTCGAGTCGGCGGCGACCTGGGCGGGCGGCGGGGCGTCGGGT
>NZ_LYVP01000115.1 GCF_001984065.1 Pseudomonas sp. KK4 | reverse complement strand
CGCGAAAGCGGTGTGTCAGCCAATGCATAATTGACTGACACACCGCTTTCGCGAGCAAGCCCGCTCCCACATTTTGATGGGGCGGTGTTCTCCGGTTATTCGCCGCGAATGTACTGCTCCAACTGGCGAATCAGCTCGGCCTGTTCAGCGATGGCTTCCTTGACCAGGTCGCCGATGGACAGCAGGCCGATCAACTTGCCGTTTTCCACCACCGGCAGGTGGCGCAGGCGTTTGTCGGACATGATGCCCAGGCAGGTATCGACCGTCTGGTGGGTGTCCACGGTGATCACCGGCGAGACCATGATGTCGCGCACTGGCGTGCCGACCGAAGACCTGCCATGCAGCACCAGTTTTCGTGCGTAATCGCGTTCACTGATGATGCCCAGCACTTCTTCATTGTCCACCACCAGCAGTGCGCCGACGTTCTTCTCGGCCATCTTCATCAGCGCTTCGAGCACCATGTGATCGGGCTTGATCTGGTGCACTTCCTGGTTCTTCTGATCTTTCAACTTGAGCAGCTGCGCGACGGTTTTCATGGCGGTTTCCCGGGGTGTTGTCGTTGTTCTTGAAGAATCGTAGACGCAAGCGCCGAGGGCAAGGGCGAAAGCGGCAGATAACACGCAAAAAACGTCATTCAGCGGATTTTCTTCGATATCCCCCACCTTCCTGGCCAACGAAGACGGCTGTGGGATCGACGCTGAACCTCACAATGACGCGTAGAATGACCCGCCTGAATCAACTCCGAGGTTTGCAGTGGTGGATTTACCCCAGGGCTTCGTCCTGACCCGGCATTGGCGCGATACCCCGGCGGGTACGGAAGTCGAATTCTGGCTGGCGACCGACAGCGGTCCGCGACGCATCCGCCTGCCTCATCAGCCGTCGGTGGCGTTCATCCCGGCCATCCAGCGCGGGCAGGCCGAGGCGTTGCTGCAGGATGAAAAGAACGTCGAGCTCAAGCCCTTGGCCCTGCAGGATTTCGAGCACCGCCCGGTGCTCGGCCTGTATTGCCGCCAGCACGGGCAACTGATGCGCCTGGAAACGGCGTTGCGCCGGGCCGGGGTCGAGGTGTACGAAGCCGACGTGCGCCCCCCGGAGCGCTATCTGATGGAGCGCTTCATCACCGCACCGGTGCGTTTTGGCAGCACCGCGGATGCCGACGGCGTGCTGCTCGACGCCCAGCTCAAGCCCGATCCCGATTACCGCCCGACCCTCAGACTGGTGTCCCTGGACATCGAAACCACTGCTCAGGGCGAACTCTATTCCATCGCCCTGGAAGGCTGCGGCGAGCGTCAGGTGTACATGCTCGGCCCAGCCAACGGCGACGATAGCGAAGTGGATTTCCAGCTCGAATACTGCGAGTCGCGCACCGTATTGCTGAAAAAGCTCAACGAATGGTTCGCCCGCCATGACCCCGACGCGCTGATCGGCTGGAACGTGGTGCAGTTCGACCTGCGGGTACTGCACGAACACGCCCGGCGCCTCGGTGTGCCTTTGAAGCTGGGACGCGGCGGCGAGGAAATGCAGTGGCGCGAGCACGGCAATGGCAACCATTACTTCGCGTCCGCCGCCGGCCGCTTGATCATCGACGGTATCGAAGCCCTGCGCTCGGCGACCTGGAGCTTTGCGTCGTTCAGCCTGGAAAATGTCGCGCAGACCTTGCTGGGGGAGGGCAAGGCCATCGCCACCCCTTACCAGCGCATGGACGAAATCAACCGCATGTTCGCCGAGGACAAACCGGCGCTGGCCACCTACAACCTCAAGGACTGCGAGCTGGTCACGCGGATTTTCGCCAAGACCCAATTGCTCACCTTCCTGCTGGAACGGGCCAGCGTCACCGGTTTGCCCGTGGACCGCATGGGCGGCTCGGTGGCGGCGTTTACCCACCTCTATATGCCGCTGATGCATCGCCAGGGCTTCGTCGCCCCCAACCTGGGCGGCAAGCCACCGCAGGCGAGCCCCGGCGGCTTTGTCATGGACTCGCAACCGGGGCTGTACGAATCGGTGCTGGTGTTCGACTACAAAAGCCTTTACCCCTCGATCATCCGCACGTTCCTGATTGACCCGGTGGGTCTGATCGAAGGACTCAAGCACCCGGACGACGCCGACTCGGTGCCGGGCTTTCGCGGCGCGCGGTTTTCCCGCACCCGGCATTGCCTGCCGGCCATCGTCGCCCGGGTCGCCGAAGGCCGGGAGGTGGCCAAGCGCGAGCACAACGCGCCGCTGTCCCAGGCGCTGAAGATCATCATGAACGCCTTCTACGGGGTGCTCGGTTCCAGTGGCTGCCGCTTCTTCGATACGCGCCTGGCCTCGTCCATTACCCTGCGCGGCCACGAGATCATGCTGCGCACCCGGCAACTGATCGAGGAACAGGGCCACACGGTGATCTACGGCGACACCGACTCGACCTTCGTCTGGCTGCGTCGCGCTCACGGCCAGCAGGAAGCGGCGCAGATCGGCCGGGCTCTGGTGGACCACGTCAACCAATGGTGGCGCGAGCATGTGCGGCAGGAATATGGCCTGGAGAGTGCCCTGGAGCTGCAGTTCGAGACCCATTACAAACGCTTTCTGATGCCGACCATCCGCGGGGCGGAGGAGGGCAGCAAGAAACGCTATGCGGGACTGGTCAGCCGTGCCGACGGCACGGACGAAATGGTCTACAAGGGCCTGGAAACCGTGCGCACCGACTGGTCGCTGCTGGCCCGGCAGTTCCAGCAGGAGCTGTATTCGTTGATTTTCCATCGCAAGCCGTATCAGGAGTATGTGCGCGACTACGTGCGCAAGACCCTGGCCGGCGAGTTCGACGAGCGTCTGATCTACCGCAAGCGCCTGCGCCGCACCCTCGACGACTACCAGCGCAACGTCCCGCCCCACGTGCGGGCGGCACGCATCGCCGATGACTACAACGACCAGCAGGGCCGGCCACGCCAGTACCAGAACGGCGGCTGGATCCGTTACGTGATCACCGTCGTCGGCCCCGAGCCGCTGGAGATCCGCAGCGCGCCCATCGATTACGACCACTACATCAGCAAACAGCTGCAACCGGTGGCGGACGCGATCCTGCCTTTCGTCGACGACGATTTCTCAACCCTGATCGGGGGGCAACTGGGCCTGTTTTGAGTCCATCAGCGACAGCGTCCAGTCGTCCAGGATGCCGTGAAAGAACTGGTTCAGGGCTTGATGGAAGGGGCTGTCCTTGGGCGCGACCTGGGCGAACAGGGTCATCGATGAGTGGAATTTCAAGTCGTCGGGATGGCCGAAAATCGCTGCGATCGAACGTTGCTGGATGTTCAGCACTTCGTGGGTGCAGGTACGCAGTCGGGCGCCGAGCAGCGGGTGATCGAGGTAAGCCTGGGCTTCTTCCCGGGAGCCGATCGCGTAGCGTCGAGACATGTCGCTGCCACCGAGCCCGGCGAACTGCGGGAAGACGAACCACATCCAGTGACTGCGCTTGTGGCCGGCGCTCAATTCGGCCTGGACCCGATCGAACACCGGGTCTTGCGCCTGGACAAAACGTTGCAGGTTAAAGCAATCGAGCGGATCAGTGCTTCTCATGCCGAAGCCCTCTGACAGACTGCGCTGGCTCAGACCATGGCCAGTCGCTGCTTGCGTTGGGGTGCTTGAAACGCTTGGTCCAGCGCCTCCAGATCCCCGGGTTCAAGCTGCAATCCGGCAGCCTGGGCGTTGAGTCTCACATGTTCGGGGCGGACCGCCTTGGGGATGGCGATCACCCCCTTCTGGCGCAGCAACCAGGCCAACGACACCTGCGCCGGTGTCACGGCATGTCGGGCGGCGACCTGTTTGAGCATGGCGTTGCCGAGCATCTTGCCGCCCTGGCCGATCGGACAATAGGCCATCACGGGCAGGCGTTGCTGCTGGCACACGGGCAACAGATCGAATTCTATGCCGCGCGCCTCCAGATTGTAGAGCACCTGATTGGTGGCGCAGGCCGGGGCGTTGAGTTCCTGCAGATCATCGACGTCGAAATTGGACACGCCCCAGCGGCCGATCTTGCCCGCGTAGCGCAGGCGTTCGAAGGCTTCGACAGTTTCTTCAAGCGGGTACTGGCCGCGCCAGTGCAACAGGTACAGGTCGATATGGTCGGTGCCGAGCCTTTGCAAGCTGCGCTCGCAGGCGGCGGGGATACCCTCGCGGCTGGCGTTGTGCGGATAGACCTTGCTGACCAGGTACACCTTGTCGCGCTGGCCGCTGATGGCTTCGCCCACCACCTGCTCGGCACCACCTTCGGCGTACATTTCGGCGGTGTCGATCAGGGTCATGCCCAGGTCGATGCCCAGCCGTAGCGCGGCGACTTCCTCGTGGCGGCGGGAACGGTCTTCGCCCATCTTCCAGGTGCCCTGGCCGATGACCGGAACGTCGATGCCGCCGATGTCGATAAACCGCATGAAAATCTCCCGTGTTCCATTCGATGCTTCAGTTGGCACCAGAATAGCCGCAGGGTTCCATGAAGGAGCAATGGTTGAGCGCAACATTGAACCTGTGGCGAGGGAGCTTGCTCGCGCTGGACTGCGCAGCAGTCCCTTTCTGTCAAACAAAGAGCGGGGCCGCTTCGCAGCCCAGCGGGAGCAAGCTCCCTCGCCACAGGGGGTTCAAACATCTTGAGTGATGGTTAACGGAACAGCATTTCGGCTTATTGCGCGGAGAACTTCAGCACCGTGTGCTGGGTGTAGGTCTTGCCCGGATCCAAACGGGTGGACGGGAAGTTCGGTTGGTTTGGCGCGTCCGGATAATGCTGGGTTTCCAGGGTGAAGGCGCTCCAGTGCTGGTAAGTCTTGCCGGCCTTGCCCTTGACCGAACCGTCGAGGAAGTTGCTGGTATAGAACTGCACGCCTGGTTCGCTGGTGTACAACTGCAGACGGCGCCCGGACTGCGGGTCGCTGACGTCGGCGGCGAGTTTTTTCTGATCGCCCTTGGTGTCCAGCACCCAGTTGAAGTCAAAGCCGCCCTGTTTCGGTTCGGCGAATTTCAACTGAGGATGATCGGCCTTGATGTTTTTGCCGATGGCGGTGGGCTGGGTAAAGTCCATGGGCGTGCCGGCCACGGGCGCCAGTTCGCCGGTAGGGATCAGCTTGGCGTTGACCGGGGTGTAATGGCTGGCGTGCAAGGTCGCGACCTGTTGCAGGATGTCGCCATTACCGGCGCCGGCGAGGTTGAAGTAGCTGTGGTTGGTCAGGTTCAACACCGTGGGTTTATCGGTGGAGGCCTTGTAGTCGATGCGCAGCTCGTTGTTCTCGGTGAGGCTGTAGGTGACTTCGGTTTTCAGGTTGCCCGGAAACCCCATCTCGCCGTCCGCCGACAGGTAGGTCAGGGTCACGCCCACCGAGTCCTTGCCTTTGCCCGGCTGGGCTTTCCAGACTTTCTTGTCAAAACCCAGCGGGCCGCCGTGCAGTGAATTGGTGCCGTCGTTTTGCGGCACCTGGTAGTGCTTGCCGTCCAGCTCGAACGCGCCGTTGGCCAGGCGATTGCCGAAACGGCCGATGGTCGCGCCAAAGTAGGCCTTGCCGCCCTGATAACCCTGCACGTCATCGAAACCCAGCACCACATCGTCGAGCTTGCCGTTCTTGTCCGGCACGATCAGCGACTGCAACGTGGCGCCGTAGGTAATGACCGTGGCCTGCATGCCGTGGCTGTTGCGCAGCACGTATTGCTCGACGGGCGTGCCGTCACTGGTTTTGCCAAAGACTTTGTGTTCGCTCGACAGGCCGGCGGCCTGGGCGCTTAGCGTGGCGATCATGAGGGACAGTCCGAGAACGCAGCGTGGGTGGCGGGATTGAAGCATCGTTGACCTTCCTTTTTGTTGTTTTTTATTGATTAGTCATACTACTGATCGCAGATACCGGCGATAGCGGAACAATTTATAGCTCAAATTCACGATTTACATCATTAAAGTATGACTAATTTGGATGTGGGGTCGTGATGCCATTCCGGTTATGGACCGCCGGTAATGCACTTTTGCGCATTTCACGGCTCTATCCCTTGGTCCGCCAGCGGCGATACCCACCGCAGGCCCCCTGTTTAAGTCCAACTGCCCATGGTCCGAGTTTCACCCGTCATCGCCCAACGCATGCGCCGTCATTGCCATTGGCTTGCAATGCTGTCGATGCTGTTCATCAACGGCTGCAGCCAGCAGCAAGGCCGGGACATCGTCACCCAATTTCGCGAGGGCAAACCCCAGGAATTCCTGCAAACCAGCGTCGACCGCATGGCCACGCTGACGATGCGTGACAACCTCGACAGCCTTTACCTGCTGATGAGCAAGCTCTACCTGCGCAACCCCGAGGAGTTGAAAAAATCCGGCTTCCTCGATGCCCGCACCGCCGGCAAGCAGGTGCGCATGGCCATCGAACAGCAACAGCCGATGCCGACCCTGGGCGGCAGGAAAGACCTGGCGGCGTTGCGCTTTGCCATGAGCCCGGAGTTTCTCGGCGATCGGGTCGGCGCATTTATCTATGCCATCGGCAGCATGCTGGTCACCGCCCACGGCAATCGCCTGGAGTTCTACATGACGGACGCGATCAACCCGACCTTCGTCAGCAACGCCGCGCGCAACATCGAAATCGCCACCTGGATCCTCAGTCAGCGGCAGAACAAGGATGGCCAGTTGATGCTGTTCTCCAACGAAATCTCGGAGGAGGGCAGCAACCTGAGTTTCGCCGTGGAATTCGGCAAGATCGTCGCCCGGCTCGACCTGCTGACCCAGATGCTCGACGAGCGCTACCGGCGGATAGGGCTCAACTACGCGCAGAGTTTGCTGTTCCTGAATTTCCTGCCGGTGCAATGAGCCCCATGAGACTGCCTGTCGCCGCGTTTGGAAACGACGCAACCCTGTAGGCGCGAGGCTTGCCCGCGAAGACGGCGTCCAGGGCGATAACGCTGTTGGATGGGCCGTCCTCTTCGCGGGCAAGCCTCGCTCCAACAAAGCATTGGCGTGTTCAGGCATAAAGATAGATCGCATCGATATAAGTGGTTATAAGAAAAATCGCTATGCTGCGGGCCGGATTTTCCTTGCAGTCTTTGTGGACGTATCAATGGATTTAGTGAACATCGGGTTGGTTGTCGCCGGGCTGGTCGTTGGTTTCATCGTCGGCATGACCGGCGTGGGCGGCGGGTCGTTGATGACGCCGATCCTGCTGTGGTTCGGCATCAACCCGGCCACGGCGGTCGGCACCGACCTGCTGTACGCGGCCATCACCAAATCCAGCGGCGTGCTGGTTCACAAAAAGAACAACAACATCGACTGGGCGATCACCGGGTGGCTGACCCTGGGCAGCGTGCCGGCGGTGGCGTTGACCCTGTGGTTCCTCAGCAGCCTGCATTCGGCGCCCGAGGCGATGAACGCGATCATCAAGCAGGCCCTGGGCGTTGTCCTGCTCGCCACCGCCCTGGCGATCCTGTTCAAGAAGCGCCTGCTGGATTTCGCTCACAAACGTGCCGGCGGTCACTACAACCCCAGCGGCACACGCCTCAATGTTCTCACCGTCATCACCGGCCTGGTGCTCGGCACCATGGTTGCCCTGACTTCCATCGGTGCCGGCGCCCTGGGCACCGTGGCCCTGTTCATCCTCTACCCATTGCTGCCGACCCGCCGTCTGGTGGGCACCGAGATCGCCCACGCCGTGCCCCTGACGCTGGTCGCCGGCCTCGGCCACGCAAGCATGGGGAATATGGACTGGCAGGTGCTGGGTTTCCTGCTGGTGGGTTCGCTGCCGGGGATCTACCTGGGTAGCCACCTGACCGGGCGTATCTCCGACGAAGTGCTGCGTCCTTGCCTGGCGACCATGCTGGTATTGATCGGTTACAAGCTGGTGTTCTGATTCAACGCGGCAGTGCCATCGCCTGCCCATTCTGATCATCGATTTGCCAGGGGGCCGTCCCGCATCGATATCCCCCGACCTGTTGCGCAATGACCGCCCTGACCTAAGCTTGGGTCAAGGCGAAGCACATTTGCCGAGCGCCCCCCGGAACGATCGCCGCGATGCGCAATCATTAGAGCGTGGATATCAAAAGGAGATGCGCATGCTCATCAGGTCTCTGACCCTGGCAACCTTGCTGGCTGTTGCCGGCCCCCTGTTCGCCAACGATGGCGATTCACCACTGGACGTCAACAAAGGCCTGGCCCGGCCGCTGATCGTCATCGCATCGAGCACCGTGGATCCGGTCTGGGTAAACCTGAAAAAATCCCTGGAGGATCCGGCCAACAAGCAGGGCGTGGCCGATCGCAACATCCGCGTCTACAGCGTGTTGAACATGTCCGGCCAACTCGATGGCAAGGACATGGGCCAGCAAGACACCATGGCGCTGATCCGCGCCCTGAAACTCGGCGCCGGGGCGTTGCCGAAGGTGATTCTGGTGGGCAAGGACGGTGAAAAAAAGCTTGAGAGTTCGGGGGAAGAATCGAAGTCGGTGGACCTGAAGAAAATCTTCGAGACCGTCGATGCCTTGCCGGCCTCCGAGAAGGAAATGGCTGCACCCACCCCGCCTCCGGTAGCCGCCGAAGCCGCCCCGGCCAAGGGTGGCAAGAACGCCAAACCTGCGAAACCGGCCAAGCCCAGCAAGCCGCCTGAGATGCCGGATGATTGATCATTGCGCCGTCAGTCATGTACCTGTGGGAGCGGGCTTGCTCGCGAAAGCTGTAGATCAGTCAACGTATCTATGGGCAGTTACCCCGCCATCGCTGGCAGGCCAGCTCCCGGGTAGACAACCCCACCTCCTGTAGGAGTGAGCACGCTCGCGATGGACGTCGCCGGTAACGCTGGCTGTCTGAATCACCGCGCTGCCTGGACGTTCTTCGCGAGCAAGCTCGCTCCTACAGTTTCTTGTCCCTTTTCTTACTTGCTCATTCCGCTCAGGATCGTGTGAGCCAGTTTCACCCGCTCCGGATTCGGGTAGTTCCTGTTGGCCAGGATCACGATGCCAATCTGCTGTTGCGGCACGTAAACGACGTAGGCACCGAACCCGCTGGTGGAGCCGGTCTTGTTGAACAGTGCATCCTGCCGAGGGGCTTGTGGCGGTTTGATCCATTGCACTGACTGGGGCTCGTAGGCCATCTGCGCCGAGTTGCCCGCCAGTAGCGTATCGAGCGAGACGGGGTTGTTGTAGAACTCCCAGCCCAGGCCCTGGGTCATGCCGCCGACCGTGTAATAACCGGTTTGCGTGATGGCGATGGCCTGCTGCAAGGGCTTTTCCAGTTTCGCCGGTTGCAGATTGGCTTCGACATAGCGGATCAGGTCCGCGGCGCTGGTTTTAATTCCATAGGCCTCCGAATCCAGCGCCCCCGGGCCGACCCGTACCGGTTTGTCGTCCTTGTTGTAGCCCTGGGCATACAGGCCCATCTGATCCTGCGGCACCCTGAGGAAGGTGTGCTTCAAGCCGAGCCTGGGCAGCAGGGTTTTCTCCATGGCGTCATCGAACGGCGCTCCCAGGCTGTGCGCGGCCAGGTAGCCAAACAGGCCCAGGCTCGGGTTGGAGTACTGACGATGACTACCGGGGGCAAACACCGGTTTCCACTGTTTGAAATAGCCGAGCATCGTGTCCGGTGCATCGGCTTCGGCGGGGAATTGCAGCGGCAGGCCACCGGGGGTGTAGGTGCCCAGTTGCAGCACGCTGATGTTGTCGAACGCACTGCCGCGCAGCGCCGGCAGGACGTGGCTGGCCTTGTCCGACAGGGACAGTTTGCCGCTGGCCTGGGCATAGGCGGCCAGGGTGGCGGTGTAGGTCTTGCTCACCGAACCGATTTCGAACAGGGTGTTTTCGCTGACGGCGGTGCCGGTTTCTTTCGAGGCGACACCGTAGTTAAAGTAATGGGCTTGGCCGTTTACGGTAATGGCGACTGCCATCCCCGGGATCTTCTGTTGCTCCATCACCGGTTTGATCGTTGCGTCGACGAGGGTTTTCAGGCGGTCGTCAGCCATGCTGTGGCCGGTGCCGAGAAAAAGTAGGAAAGCGCTGTAGGACGCGAGTTGTTTGAGTTTCATTTCAGGCATGGCCGACCACTTCCTTGAGTTTGCTGGAGATTGACCGCTGAGCGCCGAGCTTTTTGGCGATCCGGGCCGCGGATGGCGAGCAAATCTAGGCAGGCTGTCGGGGTTCGGCAACCGATGATATTTTGCACGAGCCATTAGAAAAATTTTGGAGTGACCATGATCCGGCCTCAGTTACCGCTCAACGCCTTGCGCGCTTTCGAGGCCTCGGCCCGGCACTTGAGTTTTACCCGGGCGGCGGTGGAGTTGTGCGTGACCCAGGCGGCGGTCAGCCATCAGGTCAAAAGCCTGGAGTCGCAATTGGGTGTGACCCTGTTCAAACGCTTGCCCCGTGGGCTGATGCTGACCCGCGAAGGGGAAACGCTGCTGCCGGTGCTGCGCGACAGTTTCGACCGGATTGCCGAAACCCTGGCGTGTTTCGAGGGGGGGCATTTTCGTGAGGTGTTGACGGTGGGCGCGGTAGGCACCTTTGCCGTGGGCTGGTTGCTGCCGCGCCTGGCGGACTTCCAGAAGAAACATCCGTTCATAGATCTGCGCCTGTCGACCAACAACAACCGGGTGGATGTCGCCGCCGAAGGGCTCGATTACGCCATTCGTTTCGGCGCCGGTGCCTGGCATGGCATCGAGGCGCAACGGTTGATCGAAGCGCCGCTGTCAGTGTTGTGCATCCCTGACATCGCCCGACAACTGCGAGAGCCGGCCGATCTGCTGCAGCAGACGCTGCTGCGATCCTATCGCGCAGACGAGTGGCCCGAGTGGTTCCAGGCGGCGGGATTGTCGATGTTGGCGGCATCGCCCAGGAGCATTGTGTTCGACTCGTCGCTGGCGATGATGGAAGCGGCGTTGCAAGGCGTGGGCGTGGCGCTGGCACCGCCGCTGATGTTCGCCCGGCAACTGGCGGCGCAAGCGATCTGCCAGCCGTTCCCCGTCCATATCACCACCGGCAGCTACTGGCTGACCCGCTTGCAGTCCAGGCCTGAGACGTCGGCGATGGCGGCGTTCAAAGGCTGGCTGCAGCAAGTCGTACAGTGATGCCTTGTGGGAGCGCCGCTCCCACAGTAAGGCGGTGTTTTAACGTCACCGCACCAGGCATGGTCGCTTGTTATCGAACGTCCAGCCCGGCATCAGAAACTGCATGGCCACGCTGTCGTCCCGTGCCCCCAGGCCCATGCCTTTATACAACTCATGGGCTTTGGCCAATTGGTCGATGTCCAGTTCGATGCCCAAACCGGGCTTGCCCGGCACTTGCACGCAGCCGTCGACGATCTGCAGCGGGGCCTTGGTCAGGCGCTGGCCGTCCTGCCAGATCCAGTGGGTGTCGATGGCAGTGATTTCACCCGGTGCGGCTGCCGCGACATGGGTGAACATCGCCAGGGAAATGTCAAAGTGGTTGTTGGAGTGCGAGCCCCAGGTCAGGCCCCACTCGTGGCACATCTGGGCGACGCGCACCGACCCCTGCATGGTCCAGAAATGTGGGTCGGCCAGGGGGATGTCGACCGACTGCAACTGAATTGCGTGGCCCATTTCCCGCCAGTCGGTGGCGATCATGTTGGTGGCGGTTTTCAGGCCGGTGGCCCGGCGAAACTCGGCCATGACTTCGCGGCCCGAGTACCCGTTTTCCGCGCCGCACGGGTCCTCGGCGTAAGCCAGCACCTGATGCTGGTCGCGGCACAGGCGCACGGCTTCCTTGAGCGACCAGGCGCCATTGGGATCAAGGGTGATGCGCGCATCAGGGAAGCGTTCGGCCAACGCGGTCACCGCTTCGATCTCTTCGTCGCCACTGAGGACGCCGCCCTTGAGTTTGAAATCCTTGAAACCGTACTTTGCATGCGCCGCTTCAGCCAGGCGAACCACGGCCTGGGCGGTCATGGCTTTTTCGTGACGCACGCGGAACCAGTCGTTGTCGGCATCCGGCTCGCTGCGATAGGCCAGATCGGTCTGGTTGCGGTCGCCGACATAAAACAGATAGCCGAGCATCTTCACTTCATCGCGCTGCTGACCTTCGCCGAGCAGGGCGGCCACCGGCACGTCCAGGTGTTGGCCGAGCAGATCGAGCAGGGCCGCTTCGAGGCCCGTGACGGCGTGGACGGTGATGCGCAGGTCGAAGGTCTGCAGGCCGCGACCGCCGGCATCGCGGTCGGCGAACGTCTGGCGGACCTGGTTGAGTATTTTCTGATAGGTGCCGATGGGGCTGCCGACTACCAGGCTGCGCGCATCTTCGAGGGTCTGGCGAATGCGCTCGCCCCCCGGTACTTCACCGACGCCGGTGTGCCCGGCGTTGTCCTTGAGGATCACGATGTTGCGGGTGAAGAACGGGCCGTGGGCGCCGCTCAGGTTGAGCAACATGCCGTCGTGACCGGCCACGGGGACGACCTGCATGCTGGTGATGATCGGCGCTTTGGCGGTGTCTTGCAGATTCATTGTTCTTATCCTCTTCATCAATGTTCAGGCGTGTTTTGGCGCAGGTTTACCCAGCACCTCGACGGCGGCGGCTTTGGGTTTGTTGCGGGCGGCGAAGACGATGATGGCGGCGATGATCGAGGTCGCGGCCAGGCCATACAGCCCGCCCTGGATGGAGCCGGTGCGTTCTTCGAGCAGGCCGAAAGTGGTGGGTGCGACGAAACCGCCGAGGTTGCCCACCGAGTTGATCAGCGCAATGACCCCGGCGGCGATGCGCGCATCCAGATAGGCCTGGGGGATCGGCCAGAACAGTGACGACGCCGATTTGAAACCCAACGCGGCAAAGCAGATGGCGACGAAAGCGAAGATCGGTCCACCGGTTGTGGACATGAACATCCCGGCGGCGGCGATCAGCAGGGCGGCAGCGACCCAGGCTTGCTGATGCTTCCATCTGGCCGACAGCGAGGCGAAGGCGTACATGCCGATGATCGACAGCAACCACGGAATCGAATTGAACATGCCCACTTGAAAGTCGCTGAGCTCACCCATCTTCTTGATGATGCTCGGCAGCCAGAAGGTCGCGGCGTAGATGGTCAACTGGATGAAAAAATAGATCACGCAGAACAGGATGATCTGCCGGTCCTTGAGCAGTTTGCCCAGGGACGGCTTGATCGGGGTGGCGGCCTCACGGGCCAGTTGCTCGTCGTCGATGGCCTTGACCAGCGCGTCTTGTTCTTCGCGGGTCAGCCATTTGGCGTCGTGGGGTTTGGAGTCCAGCCAGAACCAGACAAAGGCGCACAAGCCCACCGAGAACATGCCCTCGATGAAGTACATCCATTGCCAGCCGTGCATGCCCAGGCCGTTGATTTGCAGGAGCAGCCCTGAGAGTGGGCCGCTGATCAGCGAGGCAATCGCCGAGCCGCTGAGGAAAATCGCAATCGCCTTGCCGCGCTCAACGCCCGGCAACCAGCGGGTGAAGTAATAGATTACCCCGGGGAAGAAACCGGCTTCGGCCACACCCAGCAAAAATCTCAGGATATAGAAGTGGGTTTCGGTCTGGATAAAGGCCATGCCGGCCGCCACCAGGCCCCAGGTCAGCATGATGCGTGTCAGCCAGATACGGGCGCCGACTTTTTGCAGAAGGATGTTGGAAGGCACTTCGAACAGCGCGTAGCCAATGAAGAACAGGCCGGCCCCGAGGCCGTAGGCGGCAGCGCCGATGCCCAGGTCGTGTTCCATGTGGGTACGGACGAAGCCGATGTTCACCCGGTCAATGTAATTGACGATGAACATGACGACGAACAGTGGCAAGACGTGGCGTTTGACTTTCGAGATCGCGGACTCAAGGGCCGAATCGGCGCCCATGTCCATTCCGGAGGTGGATGTATTCACTGCGGTTTCTCCCACTGATTATTGTTATGCGGGGTAGGGCTGGGTGCTGCGTTGTTGATAGACATCATACAACTACATTTTTTTGCCGTGCAACCACTCACGATCAACAAAATGGCCATTTATCTGAAGATTATTCTTAGTTTCAGTTGATTTTTCGGCAGATTCAAACAGGTGGATTGCCCAATTTGTTGAGTGTTGTCATACAAGTTGGCGACCTGTTGTCGAGAATTCCATCGTGCGCAGTGCTACGATTGGCGGGCACTGCCTTTGGATGAGCGCCATGCAAGAAGACCTCGACGCACCCGCCCGCAAGCGCGGCCACAACCTGGCCCACGACCTGGTGGCCAAGCTGACTCAGAGCATCCTGCTCGGGCAAATGCTGCCCGGGGAAAAACTGCCCTCGGAAAACAGCATTGTCCTGGAGCACGGCGTCAGTCGTACGGTGGTGCGCGAGGCCCTCTCCAAATTGCAGGCCTCGGGGCTGGTGGAGACGCGGCATGGCATCGGTACGTTTGTACTGGAGCGCGCGCCGGAGCAGGGTCTGCGCCTTAACGTCGATACGGCGCTGGGGGTGCGCAGCATTCTGGAGTTGCGCATGGGCCTGGAAACCCAGGCGGCGGCGCTGGCGGCGAGCCGTCGCAGTGATCAGCATTTGGCGCTGATGCGCGAAGCCCTCGATGACTATCAGAACCTGCTTGCCAACAACGACAGTTGCGTCGAGGCCGACCGGCGCTTTCATCTATTGATTGCCGAAGCCACCGGCAACCTGTGCTTCAGCGAAATCATGCAGCACCTGGGCAGCGCGATGATTCCGCGAACCCGGGTCAATGCCGCAGAACGTGGCGCCGTGGACCTGAGCAAGCTCGGGCAGCTGGCCAACCTGGAGCACGAGGCGATACTCAATGCGATCAAGCGTCAGGATCCGGACGCGGCGCGGGCGGCGATGTGGTTGCATTTGACCAACAGCCGGGATCGGTTTTCCCCCAGTTGATGCTCAGGTGCTCGCTGCCTCAATTACTGGCCTGCGCTCCAGGTTCAACGCCAGCACACTGATCAACACCACCACGGCTCCGACGGCCACCATCAAGGTCGGCTGTTCTCCCAGGATCACGGACGCGATTGCCATCGCGGTGGGCGGGATCAGGTACAGGGTCATGGTTGCCCGGCTCAGGTCCACGTGGGCCAGCACGTAGGCCCAGGCGAGGTACGCCAGGGCGCTGGGGAAAATGCCCAGGGCCAGCACTGCGAACTGTACGCGCAGCGGCGCACTGAGCACTTGTTGCGCCAGCCCGGGCAGGTAGGCCAACAACAAAAACGTCCCCGACCAGACCGTGTAGCACACCAGCGTCAACCCGTCGTAGCGCCCGGTGTGGTGCTTTTGCAGGGCGAAATACAGGCTCCAGGACAGCGCCGCCAACAGGATCAGCAACCCGTGGGCGTCAATGCTGCCCAGGCCTTTGTCACCCGCCACCACAATCAACACGCCGATCAAACCGAGAATCACGCAACCCCAGCGCCAGACGCTGACCCTATCCTTGAACACGAAGCGCGCCAGCAAGGTGCTGAACAGCGGCGTGGTTTGCGCCAGCACGCTCGAGGCGCCGGCGCTGACGCCCTGCTGACCGAAGTTCAGCGCTACGTGGTGAAGGCTCACCGCGAAGAAACCCAGTGCCATCAACAGCGGCACGTCGCGAAGGTTCGGCAAGCGAATGCCCTTGAACACCGCGACCACGGCCATGAACACCGACGCCAACACAAAGCGCGCCAGTGCCAGATGCACCGGGTCGTAGGCCTGCAAGCCGATGTGGATGCCGGAGGGGGAATACCCCCAGCACGCCACGACGAAGGCCATGGCCAGAATGATCTTCACGGGAGAGGGTTTGAGTGCGTTCATGGTTGAGTACCGAAGGGCAGATACAGGGAGTATCAGAACCACAACCATTCGCCACAACTGACTTATACTGCGTAAACCGTTCACTTTGAGTGATGTATATGGAGCTGGCCCAGATTCGCATGTTCAAGACCGTCGCCGAGCTGGGCAGCATCGCCCGGGCGGCCGAGGCGCTGCATTGCGTACCGTCGAACATCACGGCACGGATCAAGGCGCTGGAAGCGGAGTTGGGGGTGGCGCTTTTTCTGCGGGAGGGACGCGGACTGCGGATCAGTGCGTCGGGTCAGACCTTTCTGGCTTACGCCTCGAAGATCCTGGCGATGACCGCTGAAGCCAAGCGCGCGGTCGACCCGCGCGCCGAACCGTCCGGGCCGTTGCGCATTGGCGCCATCGAGTCTTCGGCCACCGGTCGCCTGCCGCGCTTGCTGGCGAAATTCCACAAGCGTTATCCGGCGGTGGCGCTGGAACTGACCACCGGCACCTGGGGCCAGTTGCTGGACGACACCCTGAGCCATCGCCTGGATGGCGCGATCGTGGCGGTGGACGTGGAACGCTCGCACCTCAAGCGCACGCCGATGTACCGCGAAGACCTGTTGCTGATCGCTTCGACCTCCCTCGGACCGGTGCGCGACATGGCGGATCTGCACGACAAGACCGTGTTCATGTGGCCTCAGGGCTGCCCGTATCGGGCGGCGCTGGAGCATTGGTTGCTGCGTCAGGGTCAGGCGTTGCCGATTGTCAGCCTCGCCAGTTATGGCGCGATCGTCGGCTGCGTCAGCGCCGGAGCCGGTGTGGCGCTGGTGCCCAAGGGGATTTTCGATCAATACGCCAAGGGCGCGGGTTGCGTCGGCTACGAATTCCCGGATCTGACGGCCATCGACAACCTGTTTTACTGGCATGAAAACGCCGGAGTACATCCCGCGCGCGAAGCGTTCGTGGCGATGTTGCGCGAAGAATTCGCCTGACACATCGCCTGATGTGGGCGCAACTGTCCACCCCCCCCTGCCATTCGTCACCGCCATCGCTGGCAGGCCAGCTCCCACAGTGGATTTGTGTCGACCACAACACCCATGGCCAACCTGAAATACTGTGGGAGCGGGCTTGCTCGCGAAGAGG
>NZ_LYVP01000114.1 GCF_001984065.1 Pseudomonas sp. KK4 | reverse complement strand
TCGCAACCCAACGGGAGCAAGCTCCCTCGCCACAGAGGGCTGCGCTGGATTCAGAAAATAAAAAACCGCGACCCCCAATGGGCCGCGGTTTTTTCATGCCGCGCAACGAGTGCTGCAAGCCTGTCAACGAGTAGACCTGGTAAGACTTTTATATGTAGTAAGCCGGTTGTCAGAACGCACTATCAGTTCTGCTAGTACCCAACCTCAATGTTCCATCGGATACTCAGCACTCACTCGGAACATTGGGAGTTACCCCATGTCCTCGCCCGGTCAACACCTGCTGTGCCAATACCGTTTCGATCCACTGGACCGCCTTGTCAATCAGGCCCAAACGGATGCACCGGTGAGTCAAAGGTTTTACTGCCGAGCAAGATTGGCCACTGAGATACTAGGTGCACTGCGGTATCGCATCTTTCAGCAAGGTGACCAACTATTGGGGCAGCAGCGTAGTGAAGGCGTCGAACTCGACACTCTGCTGTTGGCAACCGATCGACAACGCTCGATTTTGCACACGCTCACCGCCAATCTACCGCCCAGTCCCGTCAGGTATTCTGCCTATGGTAATCGCCATGCGGCCGGTGAATTACTGAGCCTCCTGAGTTTCAACGGCGAGCAACCGGATCCGGTAACCGGGCACTATTTATTAGGCAATGGCTACCGAGCGTTCAACCCTGTGTTGATGAGGTTCATCAGTGCGGACACGTTGAGTCCATTCAAAAAAGGCGGGATGAATGCGTATGCCTATTGTTTGGGGGATCCAATCAACTCCATTGACCCCGACGGACATTCTCCGTTGATAGCCGCCACAGTTTTGGCGCGCTGGCGTCGGTTTGCCAAATCCTCGGCAGCGTTCAAGACAGAACTCATGCAAATAAAACAAACAAACACTATAGATTTGATTGGTATGTACCCGACAAAAAACTCTCTCAAACCTGGTGTCTCACCCGAAACAGCTATCGAAGCACGTAACCGTATTGCCCATCTTTCATATTTGGGAGGTAATAAACGTAATTGGATTAACAAATTTTTGAACGATCTCGCCGATACCAAAAGAGAGGTCGCGTTAGTTGAAAAGATGACAGGCGTACCCGCAAGTCATAGTAAAAAGCTTAAGTTACTCAATTATTTAAAAGGCGGGAAACATACTCGAGTGTTTTCCACAGAGAGGCTATGGGCGGCCTCCAGAGGGGAGTTTGACGCTCAAGTGCCACTTCATCTGCGTCCCGACAAGGCAGAAGCTAAATTCTATAGGAGTGAATTTGAAAATTATCGTGCGATCGGACCTATTGCTTTTTCAGAAGAGGCTTATCGGATCAGAGATATTTACTTCGAGTAAGACAAGACGACATTCACGCTACCGATCAACCTCAAGTAACCCGCTTTTCCCACCCTATCAGCCAGCCCATAAAAAAACCGCGACCCCCACCGGGCCGCGGTTTTTTCATGCCGCGCGATTATTGCTGCAACACTGTTGCCTGGTTGGCCGAACCCATCTGCTGCACGGTGGCCGTCTGGTAGTTGCCGCTCTGGTCGACGCTGGCGATGTTGCCGGTGCCGCCCTGGGTGACGTAGGCCACGTTCATGGTGTCAGCCTGTTTGACGGTGATCATGTTGTCGTCGCCGTACAGCTGGGTGGTGAAGGCCTGGTTGCCGCTGCCTTCCTGGTTGAACTCGGTGCTGTTGCCCGTGCCGTTGGTGCTGCCCTGGGCCAGGTTGGTGGTGCCGCGCTGATCGGAGATCAGGATGTTGTCGGTACCGTTCTGATCGAAGTACAGCTCGTTATACGCGTTGGCCTGGCTGACCGTGGTTTTGTTGCCGGTGCCTGTCTGGTTGGTGGTCATGATGTGGCCGACGCCATCCTGTTTGAAGCTGGCGACGTTGTTGGTGCCGTTCTGGTTGACGGTGGCGCGCTGGTTGCTGCCGAACTGACCGCCCAGTTGCGGGCCTTTCCAGTTGCTGGCGTAGACCTTGTTGCCGCTGCCCACCGAGGTGGCGTTGAGCACATGGCTGTCGCCGCTCTGGTAGGTGAAGTGCACGTTGCCGGTGCCCTGTTGATAGAGCGCGACGGTGGACCCCAGGGACTCGAACTGGTCGGCGTAGATGGCGTTGAGGTCGCCCACCTGCAGCACGTTGGCCACGTTGTTTTCGCCGAAGCTCTGGTCGACGATGGTTTCGTTGGTCTGCCCGTACTGGTTGATGGTGGCCTGGGCATTGACCTGGGTGTCCTGCCAGACTTCGGTGCCGTTGCCGTCGCCGTACTGGTTGATGGTCAGGTTGCCGCCTTCGCCGTAGCGCTGGTCACCGTAGGCGTAGTTGGTGCTGCCGGCCTGGTTGATGCTGATCTGGCCGCTCATCTGTCCGATCTGCTCGGCGGTGGCGTAGTTGGTGTCACCGTACTGGATGATCACGGCATTGTTGTTGCCGCCCAGTTGAATCTGTTCGATGTTGGCTTCGTTGTTGTCGCCGTACTGGTAGGTCTTGCCAGAGGTACCTTCCTGGCTGTCCTGATAGACGAACGAGAAGTTGCCAGTACCTTCCTGCTGTTGCAGCGCCTGGCCATTGCCGACACCGATCGACTGGCTGGCATGGGCGGTGTTGGACGCACCGATCTGGTTTTGGGTGATGCTGCTGTTGTCTTCGAACAATTGCTCGGCGTAGCCGGCGTTGAGATTGCCGATCTGCGTCTGGGTGATGGTGCTGGTGGCCGTGTCTTGCACAGCCGCGGCGTCGTTGCCTTCACCCAGTTGCTGCTGGGTGGCGGTGCTGAACGGCGCGTTGCTCTGTTTGACGTCGGCGATGTTGGCGGTACCGGACTGGTTCTGGGTGGACACGCTGTCATCGGCCAATGCCTGGACACTGACAACAACCAGGATGGCGGCGGTAAGGGGCGTCAATTTGAACATGATGAAACCTCCAAGGAGTGCAGTGCTTTAGCGATATTGAGTGACCGATACGCTCATTCCATTTCCTGCCTGGGTCACAGCACTTTGCTGTCCCGTGCCAGCCTGGACGATGTTGGCGTCGTTGTTGTTGCCGTTCTGGGATATCTGCGCGCGGTTGTGGCTGCCGCTCTGGTTGATGGAGGCGGAGTTGCCGGAACCTTGCTGGTTGATCAAGGCCATCAGGTCGCTGCCTTGTTGCAGGATGTAGGCTTCCTGATTGCTGCCCGACTGTACGATCTGGCCGAGCAGCGACTGGCCGTTCTGTTGCACGAGCGCGATGTTGGCCTGGCCGTTCTGGTCGATCAGGGCATGCTGGCCCACAGGGGGTGGCAGCTCGCCCAGGTCGGCACCGGGGGCCAGGTCATCGTTTTCCATCAAGTCGTCGGCGCGCACGCCTGCACTGCTGCAAAGCAGAAGCAGGCAGAGCAGGGCGGCGGTCGACGTTTTCATGGCGTGTTCCTTATGCGAAGAGCCTGCCCTCCCGACTCGGCGAGTCGAGAGGGCGTGGACTCAGTTGGAGATCACTTGCACCGTACGCACCGTGCCTTGGGAGGAGGTGATGGTGGCGGTCGGGTTCGCCGACGGGATCACCGTGGTCAGGTTGTTCGCCGTGAACCTCCAGCGACCGGTCACCGGCACCGTGGTGGTGCCCAGGGTCTGCAGCCCGGTAGGGGTCGTGACCTGGATGGTGATGGTGTTGCCGGTGGTCACCGAGGACGTCCCTGCAAAGTCCCAGGTGAAGCGGTTGTTGGATCGGGCCGACACCGTCGCCGTGGTCACCGTGAAGGTTTCCGCAGCAGGCCGTGGCGAGACTTGCACCGTGACTGTGGCCGGCGTCGCCGACACAGCGCCGAAGCTGTCCCGCACGAAGTAGGTGAAGGTCGTGGTGAAGGCCGTGGTCACCGTGGCCGGTGGGGTGTAGGTCAGGACCGTGCCATTACTGCTGACGGTGCCGCGACCTGCCGGTGGTTGGGTGAAGCTGTTGATCGCCAGCGGCAGGTTGTTTTCCGGATCGGTGTCGTTAGCCAGCACACTGATCGGAATCGCCACGCCCAGGGTGGTGGCGGCGTCGGCGACAGCCGTTGGCGCCTGGTTGGGCGCCACGGTGATGGTCACGGTCGCCGGGGTGGTCGAGGCCAGGCCTTTGGCGTCTTGCGCCTTGTAGGTGAAGGTGGTGGTCAGTGGTGCGTTGACCACGGCCGGTGGGGTGTACACGACGGCGGTTGTACCGTTCAACGCCACGGTGCCCTGGCCGGCGGCCGGTTGGGTCAGCGCGGTGATGGTCAGCGGCGTGTTGTTGTCCGGATCGCTGTCGTTGGTCAGCAGGCTGAGGGTGATCGGCACCCCGAAGCTGGTGCTGCCGGTGTCGGCGACGGACAGCGGTGCCTGGTTCTCACCGGTGTCCGGTGCCGTGCCCACCACAACCACAGGTTCGACGTCGCTGCCGCCGGCGGCGGATTTGACGGTGACAGTGGCCGGTGGTTGCGGCAGATCGGCGATGGTCAGGGTTTGCAGGGTGCCGGATTTGGTCAGGCGTCCGTACCCTTGGGCAACCATGTCCGGCACGGCGACTTCATCGGTGGACCGCGCCTGGATCAGCAGGCTGTGATTGCTCCAGTTGTAGCGAGCAGTCTCGATTTTCACCACATCGCTGAGCTTGCTCGACACCGCCGTAGGGCGGGTGGTGCCGGCCGGATTGGTGGCAGTGACCACCACGACCGGTGGCACAGGCCCGGTGATCAGGTGGTTGCCGAAGAACTGGCCGGTACCGTCGCCCACCAGCGTGGTCTGGCAAGGCGTAGGTGGTGGTCCGGGAACCAGGGCGATGCTTTCGCGAAAGCACAGCGTCGAACTGTTATCGGCTTTGGCGAAGACCTCGACGCGAGTGCTGGTGCCTGTACCCGAGGTGGTACGGCGATAGGTGGCCCGGTTGAGTTCCACTTGGGTTTGCGCCCGATTGTCGAGGACTTTACCGGACACCGTGAACAGGTTGGTCTCGATCGTACCGGCAGGGCCCTGGATGCGGACGAAGTTGGTGTTGTTGGGGCTGCCGGTGACTTGTTCGGTGAGGTTGGGGTCGCCGACGAAGGTTTCGACGGCGCCCGTATCCGGGTTCACCTCTGTGTAGGGGCCATTGAGGCTGCGCAGGAACGGGCCGACGGCACCGGCCAATGCCCCGCTGAATACGCCTGGCGCGCCGACCCCGATGTCTCGGGTGATGTTGATGGCGCGACGACCCGGGGTGGTGACGTTGACCGTTTCCACGCCATACGGGTGAGTGATGGTGTAGGTCCCGGCAACGGGCACGTTTATGCGCATGCGAATCCGCGCAAAACTGATCTGATCGCCATCGAGCGGGTTCCCGCCGGCAAATGCCGCTTCTATCCCGGCGACGTAGGCGTCCATGCCGTAACCGGCGGCGTTGTTGGGGATAGCGGTTTCGGCGAGGAACCAGAAGGATTCGTCTGGCCAGTTATCCGGAAACACCATCGGCAGGGTGTCGTCGAACACACCCGGGGTCGGCAGCAGGGTGCACATGTAGGCCGGTGGTGTGCTGGCCGGCACCCGCGAACTCGCGGCCCGGGACTGGCACAGTTCCATCGACAGTTGATTGTTGTCCTGATACCAGATCGGGAACTTGCCCGAGGCAAAGGTATAGGGGCCGGGGTCGACGGCGGCGAGTTGCGCGAAAGCGCTGCCGGACAGCGATAGAGTCAGTCCCAGGGCGTTGAGCGCCAGGCGTGGCAATTTGTTCATGATGCCTCCTGATGAGGATCTGGCCATGTGAGCGTTCATTGCACGATGACCACTTCTTCGGTGTCGCTGCCGCCATTGGATGACGTCACGCGAACCTTGGCCGGTGGTATCGGCGAGAGGCCGGTCGACAGGGTTTTCTCCGCGCCGTTGCCGCTGAGGGTACCGATGGGGACACCCGTGCTCGTGGTGGCGGTCAGTACCGGCGGCGAGGTTTCATCGCTGGTGGAGGCCACGATGGTGATTTGCCCGGTGTTGAGGTTGTACTGGGCCTGGGAGATCACCACCAGGTCGGTCAGCGGCATGGGCACGGTGGTCGGCGAACTGGTGGGGATCGCCAAGTGGTTATCGGCGGTCACCTGCAGGGTGCTGGGCAGGGTCGGATTGGTGGCCGACTGGGCGTACCAATGGCCGGTGGTGTCAGCTTCGGTCAGCTTCAACACCGGGTTGTTGCTGTCCAGGGTCACCAAGGCGGGCGGTGGCGGGGCCATGACGAACACGTCCTGCTGGGCCACCGGGGCACTGCTGCCTGCTTTACGCGAGTACGTGCTGCGCTCGGCGATCACCGGAGTGGGCCGGGCCACGGTCGACAACTTGCCGGAAATGGCCATCACCGTGGTGCGCAAGTCCAGCCCGTTAGGGCCTTCTATGCGGATGTAGTTGGTGTTGAACGGGCTGCCGGTAAAAGCCTCCAGCAGGTTCGGGTCGCCGACGAACTGTTCGGCCTGACCGGTGACCGGGTTGGTTTCGGTGTAGGGGCCGTTGGCGCCGCGCAGGAAGGGGCCAATGTCACCCTTGAGCGCGCCGTCATAGGTTTTCGCCACGCCGATGCCGATGTCCCGGGTCATGTTGATCGCCCGGCGTCCGCCGGCAGGCACGTCAAAGATGTCGACGCCGTAGGGGTGGGTGATGGTGTAGACGCCGGCTGTGGGCACGTCGACCCGGATACGGATGCGGGCGAAACTGATCTGGTCGCCTTCCAGGGGGTCGCCACCGCTGAACGCGGCCTCAACGGCGCTGACGTAGGTCAGATCGATACCACGCGCAGCATCGACAATCGTACCGTCACCGGTAAACCAGAACGCTTCGTCAGGAAAGTTCGTCGGGAAAACCACCGGCTGCGTGTCATCGAAAATGCCGGGATTGGGCAGCAGATTACACATGTAGGTCGGTGCACCTGGCGCGCTTGGTACCCTGGAACTGACAGCCTTTGACAGGCACAGATCAAGGGTGCGGCCGTGGGTGTCCTGATACCAGGAAGCGAAGTTGCCGGTAGCGGGCAGGTAGGGTCCGGGGTCTACAGCAAACAGCGCGGCCTGGGCAACGCCTTGGGCCAGAGCGGTCACAGCCAGTGCGAGCGCGGTTTTGGACAGTAAAGGGTGCATGAGTATTCCCTCTATCAGAGTACCTGTCCCTTGGAGGTGGGTCAGTTGAGGGAGAGTCGGCAACTCCCATGCCAACCCGTGAAAATTGCCATGAGAGGCCCGGTTCAAAGGCGTTCACCGGACAATGGGGAAGGGTTCCCCCAACAGTGGGAGCGGGCCTCTTTCCCCAGAGTTGGGGGTAGGTGGGGGCAGCGGGACAAGGCGGGACAGTCGTTGCCCAAAGACGGGCAAACGGCCAGCAGTGAGCTATAAATCTATAGGGGCATCCGGGGACAAAACATCAATGACCATGCTGGCCAGGACACTTCAGTCCGACAAGGGCGATATGCGCCTGAGCACACGCAAACAGCCGTTCAATCTGCTGCGCTGGTTTTCGCTCATCAGCATGGCGGTGATCGGTACTGTGGCGGTGGCGCTGGGCTCGGTGTCGACCAAGTTCGTGATCACCGAGAGCGTGCAGCGCGATGCGTTGCTCACCTCGCAATTCATTCAGGCGATCGCCTCGGCTGAAGTACGCCACGTGGCGATTCCCCACGTGCGGACCATGGGTGACTTGCTCGACCCGCGCAAGGACCGGGAATATTCCGACGTCGACCCGATGGCCCGCGCCAACGCCCGGGGGGAATTCCTTGACCACGTCGAGCACCTGCCGGACGTGATCCTGGCCAATATCTACGCCCCCGACCGCATGGTGATCTGGTCGACCAACCCGGCGTTGATGGGCACTACGATCCACGCCGATGAAGACCTCGACCAGGCCTTCGCCAACAAGACACCGGTGTCGGCCAGTTACCACGACGTGGACAAGTCGCGCATGGAGCAGAAGTTCGTCACGCCGCCGGAATACATCTTCATCGAAAACTACATCCCGCTGTTCGACGCCGACGGCAAGAACGTCACGGCCATGGTCGAGATCTACAAGGAACCCAAGGACCTGATCAACCGTATGGAGCGCGGGCTGGTGCTGATATGGGTGGCCACGGCCCTGGGCGGGGCACTGATTTATTTCGGCCTGTACTGGATTGTGCGGCGCGCGGCGATCCTGCTGGCAACCCAGCAGAAGCAATTGATCACCAACGAAACCTTCGTCGCCCTGGGGGAAATGTCCTCGGCGGTGGCCCACAGTTTGCGCAACCCGTTGGCCACCATCCGTTCAAGCGCCGAGCTGGCGCTGGAGTTCGACAGCGGCGCGGCGCACAAGAACATCAAGGACATCATCGGCCAGGTCGACCGTATGTCGAAATGGGTACGCGAGTTGCTGCAATCATTGCGCCCGCTCACCGACGATGCCGAACCCGTGAACCTGGTGGCCTCCCTGCATGACAGCCTGATGGCCTTCGAACAGCAGATCGCCAAGGGTCGGATCCGGGTCGTGTTCGAGCCCAAGGCAACGCCCATGGTGCTCAGCCAGCAGGTGCAACTGACGCAGATCCTCAACAGTCTGGTGGCCAATGCGCTGGAGGCCATGGACGAAGGCGGCACCCTGTCCGTTTTCCTCGAGCCGACCGATGCACAAGGCGTGAGCGTAGTGATCAGCGACACCGGCAAGGGGATGAACGAGGAACAACGGAAAATGGCCTTCCGGCCGTTCTTCACCACCAAGCAGGGCGGGCTCGGTGTCGGGCTGGTCCTGGTCAAGCGCATCATGGAGCGCTTCGGCGGCGCCGTGACCCTCGACAGCCGCGAAGGCGAGGGCACGTCTGTCCGTCTGTCGTTCAAGTTGGTTCCCTGATATTGGGTGCGAACTTTCCCCGCTAGCGGGTGTCATTCCCCAGTCACTTTCCCCGGTCATGGCACATTGATGTTGATAAGCCATTGTTTTTATAAGCGTTAATACTTTCGTATAAAACGGTTACAAATTTGGCGAGGGAATTGCAAAACCTCCATCACTCCCTTCACGCATACGAGGCGGCAGGTGATGGACACAAAATCGCGGTATCCCTCCAAGTGGTTGTTGACGCCTTTGAGCGTCCTTATATCAATGACGCTAAGCACAGGGATGCTGCGCGCAAGCCCGATCGACGACGAACGACAGCCTGAACCGACCGATCCTTCGGCCTACTACGACGAACCGGCCGACGAGGCCGCAGCGTTGAATGCCATCCTGACCATGCCGGAGGCCAACCAGGACTCGTTCGACCTGCCCGATGGCGTCAAAGGCACTCGGGACAGCACCCGGGTGGAAAACCAGCTGCCGCCAGCGCAGCAGACCAGTTTCAACTACCCCACCAATGGCAAGCCGAGTCCGTTGTTCGGCGCCCAGCCGTTCACCCAGCAAATGCTGCTGTTCGAAGAATTCGGGCCGGAAAAACTCGACCCCACCACGCCAGCGGCGCAACTGCCGTTTCCACCGCCGGGCATTGGCCCGTTGCCGGAGCAAGACCCCACCAGTGTCGCCCGCAGTGCGCCACCCAGCGCGGCGCTCGATGCGTTCCTGCGGCAGCCAGGGCTGACACCCTTCCCCAGCCAGTACTCCAACTCGGTGGACCGCAACCCGTGGCAGGCGCAGATCGAATACTTCCTCAACCGCCATATCGGCTCATCCGCCGAAGGTCGCCCACCAGGAAAGGGCTGGTCCCACCAGCGCTGGAACGAGTTCTACCCGCAGAACGCCTACAAGACCGTGCAGACCGGTATCCGGACCAACGGCGGCCTGCGTGACGATCGTCAGATGCACCACTACGCCGTGGGCGAGTTCGGTCCCGGTGGCCTGTACCACAACGTCGCCGGTATTGCGGCAACCGACGGTACTTCCAAGGGCGTCGAGCCGCGCCTGCATCCGCTGATGCCGGTGCAGAAACACAACTCGGTGTGGACCTTCGACGGCACCCTGCCGCCCAAACTGTTGATGGTGCGTTACGGCCAACCGGTGCTGATGCGTCACTACAACGGTTTGCCGATCGACCCGGGGGCCAACATGGGCTTCGGTCTGCACACCATCAGCACCCATGAACACAACGGTCACGCACCGGCCGAAAGCGACGGCTATGCCAACGCATTCTTCTTCCCCGGGCAGTACTACGACTATCGCTGGCCGATCCAGCTGGCCGGTTACGACAGCATCAACACCAAGGCGGAGGACCCGCGGGCGGCGTTCCCCTGTGCACCGGGCGAGACCCTGTGGACCAATGACATGAGCCCCGGCCGCAAGACTTGCGACCACGGCACGATCAAGATCCGCGGCGACTGGCGCGAGACCATGAGCACCCACTGGTTCCACGACCACATGCTCGATTTCACCGCGCAGAACGTCTACAAGGGCAACGCGGCGATGATGAACTACTACAGCGCCCTGGACCGCGGCAACGAATCGGTGAACGACGGGGTCAACCTGCGTTTCCCCAGCGGCAGCGCCTTGCCTTGGGGTAACCGCGACTATGACGTCAACCTGGTGTTCGCCGACAAGGCCTGGGATCAGAACGGTCAACTGTGGTTCAACCCGTTCAACACCGATGGCTTCCTCGGTGACCAAGTGGTGGTCAACTGGGGCTGGAAACCGACCCTGGACGTGCGGGCCCGCAGCTATCGGTTCCGCATGCTCAACGGCTCGGTGTCGCGCTACTACAAGTTCGCCCTGGTACGGGAAATCAAGGGCACCAGCGGCGAATTCCAGGGGCCCAAAGGCTCGGGTGTGTCCTATGCCCGGGTGCCGTTCCACATGATCGCCAACGACGGCAACATCATGGAACACGCCGTGCCGTTCGACGGCACCATGGACCTGGACGCCGACGGCGACAAACAGAACCACAACGCCATCCTGCCGACCCAGGGCATCGCCGAGCGCTTTGACATCATCGTCAACTTCGCCAAGAGCGGCATCAAGCCGGGGGACAAGATCTTCTTCGTCAACCTGCTGGCCCACGACGACGGCAAAGGTCCGAAAGAACCCATCCCGCTGGCCGACGTGCTGTCGGAGAAATACCTGGCGGTGATCAAGCAAACCAGCAAGGGACCGCAGTGGGACAAGGGTGATCCGGCGGTGGGCAAGGTGTTGCAACTCAACGTCAAGGCCTACACCGGTCAGGACCTGGCCATGGACCCTTCGCTGTACGAGCCGGCCAAACCGGGCAAGGCCGAAGGCCTGGTGATGATCCCGTTGAAGATTCACCGCGACAACGCTGCCGACAAGGCACTGCTGGCCAACGCCCGCCACCGTACCTTCACCTTTGGCCGTTCCGACGGCACCGATGAGGCACCCTGGACGGTCAAGACCGATGGCGGCTTCGGCTTCCACATGGACCCTCGTCGCCTGAACGCGGCCACCCAGCTCAAAACCGGTCCCACCGATGCCGGCACCAGCGGTTTCGGCACCCTTGAGGTGTGGAACATCAAGGCGGGCGGCACCGGCTGGAGCCATCCGGTCCACGTGCACTTCGAGGAGGGGATCATCCTCAGCCGGGGCGGCAAGGCGCCGCCAGAGTGGGAAAAATGGGCGCGCAAGGACGTGTACCGCATCGGTTCGGAAAAAGACGGCCTGGACAGTGTCGAGATGGCGATCAACTTCCGCGAGTTCGCCGGGACTTACATGGAGCACTGTCACAACACCCAGCATGAGGACAACTCGATGCTGCTGCGTTGGGACATCGAGAAGCCCGGTCAATTCCAGTTGATGCCGACACCGCTGCCTAGCTGGGATGGCGTGCGCTACGTGAACTCTGCCGCACTGCCAACCTTCCGTACTGGCGACGGCTCGGGTCCTAAAGTGACCGTCAAGCAATGAAAAGGGAGGGTGCCGACATGACGTTGCCTACACCACGCTCACGCGCCTTGGGCATGCACTTGATACTGGTGCTGGTGACCGGTCTGCTGGCCAGCCGGTTGCTGGTGGCCAACCAGGCGCCCTCGGCACCCGCTCCCGCTCCTGCCGCTGCGCAAGCCGTTGCAGCGGCACCCGAGAAACCAGCCGAAACATCCGCCACCCCCTGGGGTGGCGACTATTTCCCCAACACCTTGCTGACCGACCAGAACGGTCGGCAGGTGCATTTCTTCGATGACCTGATCAAGGGCAAGGTGGTGGTGATCAACTTCATCTTCACCTCCTGCAGCGATTCCTGCCCGCTGGAAACCGCGCGCCTGCGCCAAGTGCAGAAGTTGCTCGGCGACCGGGTCGGCAAGGACATCTTTTTCTACTCCATCAGCATCGACCCGTTGAGCGATACCCCTCAAGTGCTCAAGGCCTATGCGCAGCGCTTCCAGGTCGGGCCGGGCTGGCAGTTCCTCACTGGGGAATTCGCCGATGTCACCGAGCTTCGGCAAAAGCTGGGGCTGTTCATCGAAGGCGTCGACAACGGCCGCAGCAAGGACCACAACCTGAGCCTGATCGTCGGCAATCAGGAAACCGGTCGCTGGATGAAAGCCTCACCGTTCGAGAACCCCTGGATCCTGGCCGATCAACTGGCCAACACCCTGCAGAACTGGAAACAGCCAAGCATCGAACAAAGCTATGCCAACGCCCCCGAGATCCGCCCGCCGAGCAATGGCGAAGAGCTGTTCCGCACCCGCTGCGCCTCGTGCCACAGCCTCGGCCCGCTGGACGGGGAGGGCATCGGCCTGCGCAGCATCGGCCCGGACCTGATCGGTGTGACCCGTCAGCGCGATCCGGCCTGGCTCAATCGCTGGATCCGCGAGCCGGACCGCATGCTCGCCGAGAAAGACCCGATCGCCCTGGAGCTGTTTGATCGGTTCAATAAAATCCCCATGCCCAACCTGCGCATGGATGAGCATTCGGCGCAGTCGATCATCGAGTTTCTTCAGGAAGAAACCGATCGCCAGCACCCTCCGGCAACCCCGATGACAGCAGAAAACGAAGAGCCCGAACACCACCACGCCATTGCCGTGCCCGCTGGTTCTCAAGGGCCGACGGTGCAATAGTGGCTAAATACTTTCAATGCGCCGCCAGTGATGATCAATGACACCTACACTGATGCGAGACGCAGCTGATAAGGCCTGATGACAAGCGACCAGGACAGTCCCATGCAGATTCTGGAAGAACAAAAAAAACCTGCGCTCACGTTGGCAGCAGAAGGCAAGGAGTGGCGGCCACCGTTCAATCTGGTGCGCTGGTTCTCCCTTGCAAGCTTTTTCATCATCGCTGCCGTGGCCCTGGGGCTGGGCTACATTTCTACGCGTTTTGTGGTCGAGGAGAGCATCGAGCGCGATTCGATGCTCACCGCGCAATTCATCCATGCCATTGGCGATGCCGAAATACGTCATGCCGGGATCACGACGAACAGGACCATGGGCGAAATGCTCGATCCGCGCCTGGATAATGCCTATCCCGATGTCGCGCCAGGTGCTCGTGCCGCTGCCCGCGTTGAATTTCTCGATCATGTCGAGCACCTGCCCGATACCTTGCTGGCGGTGGTGTATGCCCTTGATCGCACGGTGGTCTGGTCGACCAACCCGGAGATGGTCGGCATGCGGGTCGAAGGTGACGAAGAGCTGGATGAGTCCTTTGAAATGAAGGAGACCGTATCGACCAGCTACCACGAAATCGACGAAGAGCGTCCTGAGCAAAAGCTGTTGCGTGAGCCTGAGTATCTGTTCATCGAGAACTACATCCCGATGTTCAACGCCGACAGAAGCAAAGTGATCGCCATGGTGGAAATCTACAAGGAGCCGATCGATCTGGTGGAGCGCATCCAGCGCGGATTCAAGGCGATCTGGCTGGCGACACTGCTAGGCGGGGCGGCGATTTACCTGGGGCTGTTCTGGATCGTGCGCCGTGCGGCGATTCTGTTGCAGAGCCAGCAAAAACAATTGGTGGCCAACGAAACCTTCGTCGCCTTGGGCGAGATGTCTTCGGCGGTGGCCCACAGCCTGCGCAATCCATTGGCCAATATCCGCTCCAGTGCCGAACTGGCCCAGGAGATCGCCAACCAGCATGCGCAGAAAAACATCGGCGACATCATCAGCCAGGTCGATCGCATGTCGCGCTGGGTGCGCGAGCTGCTGGTGTCGTTGCGACCGGTCAATGACGACTACGAAGACGTCGACCTGGTGTTGGCCGTGGACGATGCCCTGAGTGCGTTCGAACCCCAAATCAAACGCTCGAATGTGCAAGTGAGTTTCACTCCCAAAAGCGTGCCACCGGTCGTCTGCCAACAGGTGCTGCTCACCCAAATTCTCAATAGCCTGTTCGCCAATGCCCTGGAGGCCATGCCCGGTGGCGGCGTGCTGAGTATCGAGATTGAAACACCGCTGCCCGGCCAGGTGAGCCTGATTCTCAATGACACCGGCAAGGGCATGACCAAGCAGCAGCAACAAATGGTCTTCAAGCCATTCTTCACCACCAAACAAGGGGGGCTGGGCGTGGGCCTGGCCCTGGTCAAACGGATAATGGAGCGTTTCCAAGGCTCGGTCGAACTGACCAGTCGGGAGCAGGAAGGAACCCGTGTTTGTTTGAATTTTATAGTGGCAACGGGAGGGGAATATGGAACACAGCATTCTGCTGGTCGAGGATGATGAACTCCTCGCCGAGAACATTCAGACCTACCTGGAGCGCAAGGACTTCGAGGTAACGGTCTGTCACTCGGCTGAAGACGCACTGGAGCAAATGAAGACCTTCGCGCCGGATGTGGTGCTGACCGACAACTCATTGCCGGGCATGAGTGGCCACGACCTGATCCAGAAGTTGCGCATCAGCGCGCCGGATCTGAAGGTGATCATGATGACCGGCTACGGCAACGTCGAAGACGCCGTGGTGGCGATGAAGGAAGGCGCGTTCCACTACGTGACCAAACCGGTGGCGCTGCCGGAACTCAAACTGCTGCTGGACAAGGCCATGGCCACCGACCGGATGGAGCGTACCCTGTCGTTCTATCAGGAGCGCGAAGCGCAGAAATCCGGGGTACAGGCGCTGATCGGCGAATCGGCGCCCATGGTTTACCTCAAGGGCACCATCACCCAATTGCTCGATGCCGAGCGGCGCATGGCCAACACCGATCTGCCGCCGGTGCTGGTGGAAGGCGAGACCGGCACCGGCAAGGAACTGGTGGCCCGTGCCCTGCATTTCGACGGCCCGCGAGCCAAGGGTCCGTTCATCGAATTCAACTGCGCCTCGATTCCGGCCAACCTGGTGGAGTCGGAGCTGTTCGGCCACGAGAAGGGCGCCTTCACCGATGCCAAGGACCGTCGCGTCGGGCTGGTGGAAGCGGCCGATGGCGGCACGCTGTTTCTCGACGAAGTGGGGGAAATGGACCTGATCCTGCAGGCCAAACTGCTCAAGTTGCTCGAAGACAGGACCATCCGCCGGGTGGGCGCGGTCAAGGAGCGCAAGGTCGATCTGCGGGTGATCAGCGCCACCAACTGCAACCTCGAGCAAATGGTCCAGCAGGGCAAGTTCCGCCGCGACCTGTTCTTCCGCCTGCGCATCATCTCGATCAAGGTGCCGCGCCTGTATGCCCGCGGTGAAGACATCCTGCTGCTGGCCCGGCATTTCCTGGCGGCCCACGGCAAACGTTATGGCAAGCCGCACCTGCGCTTCAGTGAGCAGGCCGAAGAGCTGCTGCTCAACTACAGCTGGCCGGGCAACGTGCGCGAACTGCGCAACATGCTCGAGCAGACCGTGCTGCTGGCGCAAAGCGATGTGGTCGCGGCCCATCAACTGAACGTATGCATGAGCCTGGTGGATGAGCCGCCGCTGTTCCAGCACGAGATGCCACCGAGCGAACCGCGCCCGGTCTACAACGGCACCGAGTCGATGAACCTGCCGGAGGTCGAGCGCGACATGGTGCGCAAGATGCTCGACAAGACCGACTGGAACGTCACCAAGTCCGCCCGGCTGCTGGGCCTGAGCCGCGACATGCTGCGCTACCGCATCGAAAAACTCGGCCTGGCACGGCCGGACAAACGCCAGTGGTAGGCGCGAACATGCTCGCGAGGGTCGTTAACGATAACGCTGGGTGCCTGACACCCCGCGGTGTTCTGTCGTCCATCGCGAGCAAGCTCGCTCCTACAGGGCGGGGCCTGGGGTACGCAGACAGGCCAGCATGCACGTCGGGTCGAGGACTTCCTGGTTGACGTAGACGCCGCGCTCCTCATCGTAGGTGCGGATGAACACACGCACGGTGGCATCGGCCACCGTCGGCAGGCGTGAATCGGAGAATACGTGTTCGCTCGATACGGGGGTGAACGTCTGGGGCGATGAAGAAATGTACGCCCCCGGCGGCACGGTGCTCAATGAAGGCGGGGCCGGGTGGGCAAAGGGCTGGTCGTCCCCGTAATAACTGAATTCACTGCTCGACTGCTCGGTTTGCATCAGACTGTCATCGGCCTGGACACAGGTGGCGGCGGTCAGGCAAAGGGCAAGCAACAGCGTCTGTTCGATCGTGTTCATGGCAGCACCTGCGGCATCGGATGTTCACGCATATCCCCAAGGCCATTAACTATAGCGTGCCCTGAACAAACACGACTTGGCGGCTACCAGAGGGGGCCGATGCGCCTTTACTCTGCATCCGGCCTCAAGAGCGCATTGGCCTGCACGGGTCTGTTGGCCAGGGTTCGACCCAGGGCTTGCCCGGTCATCTCGATATACCGGTAGGTGAACATCGACACCAGCACCACCAGGCCCGCGACCAGAAAAGCGATGACGTTGTTCAACAGCGCGTGGCCGGTGTCAAGAAAACGCGTCCCGTCAATCATCGGAGCGATGTCAACACCGAGGAATTTTCTCGCCACCATGAAGGCCGACACTGCACAGAACAGAACCGCCGCGTGGGTCAGGTAGATGGAATAGGACAACCGGCCCAGAAACCGCAAGACCCGCCCCCCCAACA
>NZ_LYVP01000113.1 GCF_001984065.1 Pseudomonas sp. KK4 | reverse complement strand
GTTCGAGCACCCGCCACCTGGATGATCATGTTGCGAGCCGCCAGTTGCGGGTGCTCGAACAGCTTGTCGATGGTGTTGATCGGCGAGCATGGCACCCCGGCCTCGTTGAGTCGCTCGATCCAGTGGGCGGCGGGCGCAGTCAGCGTGATGGCCTGGATCGCCTCGATCAGCGCCGGGCGATTGCGGCAACGCTGGGCATTGCTGAGGAACTGCGGCTCCAGCGCCAGTTGCGGATTGCCCAGTGCATCGGCCATGAGCATGAACAACTGGTCGTTGCCGGCGGCAATGATGAAGCGCCCGTCTTGCGCGTCGTAGGCTTCAAACGGAGAGAGCGAAGGATGGGCGTCGCCGGTGCGGGTGGGCACCTTGCCTTCCACGTCGTAGGTCGCCAATGCCGTTTCCATCAGCGCCGCCTGGCAGTCGAGCATCGCTATGTCCACCCGGGTGCCTTGCGCATCGCGGGTGCGTTTGTACAGCGAAGACAAGATGCCGATCACCGCGAACAATCCCGCGCTGAGATCGCCGAAACTGGTGCCCACCCGGGCCGGCGGCGCGTCGGGCCAACCGGTCAGGCTCATGATGCCGCCCATGGCCTGGACCACCATGTCGTAGCCCGGCAGGTCACTCATGGGGCCGGTCTGGCCGAAGCCGGAAATCGAGGCGTACACCAGGTGCGGATGGGTCTGGGCCAGGCGTTCGGCACCGTAGCCGAGGCGGTCCATCACCCCCGGACGGAAGTTCTCCACCAGCACGTCGGCCTCGGTCAGCATGCGCTCGACCAACTCGCGATCCCGCGGGCTTTTGAGGTCCAGGGCGATGCTTTCCTTGCCACGGTTGAAGCAGGTGAAATACGCCGAGTCATCCTCGACAAAGGGGCCGAAAGCGCGGGTGTCGTCGCCGGTGGCCAGCCGTTCGACCTTGATCACCCGGGCACCGAGATCGGCCAGCACCATCGTGCAGTAAGGGCCTGAGAGCACTCGTGAAAAATCCAGGACGGTGATGCCGTCCAACGGCCCCTTTTTGGCAGGCAGGCCTTGCGAAAAATCCATGATGTTATTTCCTCTTTGGATGGATCAATGACCGGCGATGATCCAGCGCGCGGCTTTTTCCGCGATCATCAGCGTTGGGCTGTTAGTGTTGCCGCCAGTGATGGTCGGCATGATGCTGGCGTCCACCACCCGCAAGCCCTGGATGCCGTGCACCCGCAGATGGCTGTCGACGACGGCCATGGGGTCGCTGGCCTTGCCCATTTTTGCCGTGCCCACCGGGTGGAAAATCGTCGAGCCGATGTCCCCTGCCAGGCGGGCCAGTTGTTCGTCGGTCTGGTACTGCACGCCCGGTTTGTATTCCTCGGGGCTGAAGCGCGCCATGGCCGGTTGCGAGGCTATGCGGCGGGTCACGCGCAGTGAATCGGCGGCCACGCGCCGGTCTTCGTCGGTGCTCAGGTAGTCGGGGGCAATGATTGGCGCATCGCGAAAATCCGCACTGCGAATCGTCACCGTGCCGCGGCTGGTCGGGTGGATGTTGCAGACGCTGGCGGTGATCGCCGGGAACTGGTGCAGCGGCTGACCGAATGCTTCCAGGCTCAAAGGCTGCACGTGGTACTGCAGATTGGGCGTGGCGTACGACTCATCGCTGCTGGTGAAGATGCCCAGTTGCGACGGCGCCATGCTCATCGGGCCACTGCGATTGACCGCGTATTCGAGGGCGATGGAGGCCTTGCCGACGAGGCTGGTGGCTTTGGTGTTGAGGGTCGACGCGCCCTTGACCTTGTACACCGAGCGGATCTGCAAATGGTCCTGCAGGTTCGCCCCCACGCCGGGCAAATGCCGCACTACGGGGATCTGGTGGTCATTGAGCAAGGCGGCATCGCCGATGCCGGACAGTTGCAAGATCTGCGGGCTGCCGATGGCCCCGGCGCTGAGCACCACTTCGCGGTTGGCCCGCACGATTCGCGGCTGGCCTTCGTGATGCAGTTCGACGCCG
Source organism: Pseudomonas sp. KK4 (assembly GCF_001984065.1). GTDB lineage: Bacteria > Pseudomonadota > Gammaproteobacteria > Pseudomonadales > Pseudomonadaceae > Aquipseudomonas. The sequence continues at coordinate 15,255 of NZ_LYVP01000113.1, read as the reverse complement.
CAGCAGACGGGCTGGCCATCTTCACGCTGCTCAAAGCGCAGGCGCGACACCTGGGCGCCGGTCCAGACCGTCAGGTTCAGGCGTTGCTTGAGGATCGGCCGCAAAAACGCCTTGGAAGCGTTCCAACGCCAGCCGCTGCGCTGATTGACGTCGAAATAGCCGACACCACGGTTGTCGCCGCCATTGAAATCGTCGGTCGCGGCAATACCGGCCTGCTCGGCCGCCTTGGCAAAGGCATCGAGGATGTCCCAGCGCAGGCGTTGCTTTTCCACCCGCCACTCACCGCCGTTGCTGTGCAGACTTCTGAAGCGCGCAGCCTGACTATTTTCGCCCTCAACGATCGCGGCATCGAGGCGATAGTGGTCTTCGTGGGCGCGGAAATCCTTCAGGCAGGTTTCCCAGTTCCACTCGTCATCGCCAGTGACGCTGGCCCAATGGTCGTAGTCCTGGGACTGGCCGCGCATGTAGATCATGCCGTTGATGCTGGAACTGCCGCCCAGGGTCTTGCCCCGCGGGTAGAGCAATTCACGGCCGTTGAGACCGGCCGACGGCGCGGTGCGAAAGCGCCAGTCGGTACGCGGGTTGTCGATGCAATACAGGTAACCGACCGGGATGTGAATCCATGGGTAGTTGTCCGGACCACCGGCCTCGAGCAGCAACACCCGATGGTCGGGATTGGCGCTGAGCCGATTGGCCAGCAGGCAGCCAGCGGTGCCGGCGCCGATGATGATGTAGTCGAAAGTTGGCTCACTCATTGGGACGCCTCACTTCTAACGAACGATTCAAAGCCTTCCATAATAATTAGACCGATCGTATATAAAGGGTGAAAAAAAAGAGCCTAAGACCTCAGGCTCATCAAAAACAGTTGTGCAAATACCCGCAACGGCTCGCCGGTGCGTTCAAGCTTGGCGCGCAGCACGGCCCCTTCCCAGCCGATCCAGAAAAACGCCGCCAGGCGCGCACTGTCTGCGTCCTGCGCTATCTCGCCCACGGCCTTGGCCTGCTCCAGGCAGCGCTCGAACCGAGCCTGCCAGTCCAGAAGCACATCGGTCAGTTGGGCCCGGAACGACTCCGGCAATGCGCCCATCTCCTGCCCCAGGTTGCCGACCAGGCAGCCGCGGCGAAAATCGAACCGCTGCATGCCGCGCTCCGCATCCTCGCAGAAGGCTTCGATGCGCTGGAGCGGGGTCAGGCTCTCATCGAGCAGGAACCGGTCGATCTTGCGCACGAAGTAACGGGCGTAGAGCGTGATCAGTTCACTGCCGAAGGCTTCCTTGCTGGCGAAGAAATGGTAGAACGAGCCTTTGGGCACACCGACCGACTTGAGGATTTCGTCAAGACCGGTCGCGCTGAACCCCTTCTCCGTCAAGGCAGCAACGCCGGCACGGCACAGGATTTCACGGGTTTCTCGGAAGTCGCCAGCGGCTTTCGCCGGGCGACCGCGCTTGCGAGGGGTAGCAGTCATGTTCGTCATGTGCTGATTAGTAGACTGATCGTCTTTATAAATCAACTGATTTCTCACACCTGCCCCCCTTTGTGGCGAGGGAGCTTGCTCCCGCTGGGTCGCGAAGCGGCCCCGCTTTTGCTTCATGGACTGCTGCACAGTCCGACGGGCGCGAGCTCCCTCGCCACACAAGCCTTACTTCGCCGTCGGCATTGCAAACTCGGCGCCCTTGCCGATACTTTCCGGCCAGCGTTGCATGATCGATTTCTGCTTGGTGTAGAAGCGCACGCCCTCCTCCCCATAAGCATGCATGTCACCGAACAGGCTCTTTTTCCAACCGCCAAAACCTTGCCAGGCCATCGGCACCGGGATCGGTACGTTGATGCCGACCATGCCCACCTGGATGCGCCGGCTGAATTCGCGCGCCACGTTGCCATCGCGGGTGAAGCAGGCCACGCCGTTGCCGAATTCGTGGTCGTTGACCAGTTTCACAGCGGTGGCGAAATCGGCCACGCGCATGCAGGCCAGTACCGGCCCGAAGATTTCCTCTTTATAGATGCGCATGTCCGGGGTGACGTGGTCGAACAGCGTGCCGCCCATCCAGAAGCCTTCCTCGCAACCTTCACCCGCGTCGGCGCTATTGAAACCGCGACCGTCGACCAGCAATTGCGCACCTTCGCTGATGCCCTGCTCGATGTAACCCGTGATGCGGGCGTGGGCCGCCGGCGTCACGATCGGCCCCATTTCCGCTGCCATGTTGGTGCCGTTGAGCACCTTCAGCGCACGGGTCCGCTCGATCAGTTTCGGCATGACCTTGTCCGCCACATCACCCACCAGCACCGCCACCGAGATCGCCATGCAGCGCTCGCCTGCCGAGCCGTAACCGGCGCCGATCAGTGCGTCGACCACCTGATCGACGTCTGCGTCAGGCATCACCACCATGTGGTTCTTCGCACCGCCCAGGGCTTGCACGCGTTTGCCGTGGCGAGCGCCGGTTTCATAGATGTAATTGGCGATCGGCGTGGAGCCGACGAACGACACCGCCTTCACATCCGGGTGCACCAACAGCGCATCCACCGCTTCTTTGTCACCCTGCACCACGTTGAACACACCGTCCGGCAGCCCGGCCAGCTTCAGCAGGTCCGCCATGAACAGGCTGGCACTCGGATCGGTCGGGCTTGGCTTGAGAATGAAGGTGTTGCCCGCCGCGATGGCCACCGGGAACATCCACATCGGCACCATCACCGGGAAGTTGAACGGGGTGATGCCGGCGACCACGCCCAACGGTTGGCGCAGCGTCCAGTTGTCCATGTTGGTGGACACCTGATCGGAGAAGTCGCCCTTGAGCAACTGCGGAATGCCGCAGGAGAACTCGACGATGTCGATGCCGCGGGCCACTTCGCCCTGTGCATCGGTGAAGACCTTGCCGTGTTCGGCGGTGATCAGGTGCGCCAGTTCGTCTTTGTGCTGGTTCAACAGCTCCAGGAATTTGAACATGACCCGTGCCCGACGAATCGGCGGCGTGTTCGACCAGGCAGGAAACGCCGCTTCGGCGGATGCAACGGCAGCGTCGATGTCCTGCACATTGCCCAGGCGCACATGGCGGCTGATGGCGCCGGTGGCCGGGTTGTAGATCGGTTGGGTGCGGGTACCGCTGCCGGCGACGCGGACGCCGTGGATGTACTGGGCAATTTCTGTGTTGTCGCTGCTCATGGCAAGTCTCGCTGCGGTGATGAATGTAAATTTCATCGCCAGATTAGGCAGCGGTCATCGCCCTGACTACGGCAAAAACCTGAATTGATTGTTCACTGTGGCGAACAATCAGCAAGGTCTTGTCTCGATCGCTACGTGCACGATCTACAGTGTTCGGTCAAAGCTCTTGCGGCGGTTGCGCAGGCGCGGTGTACCACTTGTCCTTCGGCACCCACTTCTCTTGCTGCGGATCGCCCAGGTAGTGCGGCGACATGATCTGCACGCCATGCTCGTTGAACACGTCCTGAATGTTGGCGTGCAGCATGCTCAGCAGCACGGCGCGGGGTCGCGGCTGGCTCGGGATCGCCTGGGCCACCAGGCGATACTCGGGGTAGAAGTCGGACAGCGCCGTCTGGAACACCTGCGCCGGCGGGTCTTCGAGGACGCCCGATGTACGCCGGGCAGCTTCCAGCAGCATCGCTTCCACCTGGCGCCACGGGGTGTCGTAACCAATGGTCACCACGGTGTCGACCACATACCCGGCGCCCTGCACGGTGCGCGAGTAGTTCTTGGTCACGGTGCCGGTGATCATCGAATTGGGCAGCGTCAGCACCTCCCCAAGGCCGGTGCGAATGCGTGTGGTGAACATCCCCAGTTCCGTCACGGTGCCCTCGTATTCGCCGATGCGCACGAACTCGCCGGGGCGCAGGGTGCGGGTATAGGTCAGGATCAGTCCGGCCGCCGCCTGCCCGACCACGCTGCTGGCCCCCAGGGAAATCATCAGGCCGATCAACACCGACAGGCCCTTGAACGCATCGGTCCCGGCGCCGGGCAGATACGGGTAGGCCATGGCCAGCGCGAACAGCCAGATGGCCAGCGAGGTCAGGCGTTGGGTCGGTTGCAGGGTTTCCTGGTTCAGCCAGCTGAAGGTGCCGGGCATGGCCATGCGCCGCAAAATCCGCCGGGAGAAGGCCGTGGCGCCTCGGGCAATGAAGAAGATGGCCAGCGCCACGCCCAGGCCTGGTATCGCGCCGACGATGCCCTGGAGCAAATAAGCGAACACTTCCAACAGGTAATTGTTAAGGCTCTCGCCCCAGGGCCGCGTGTAGGGAAACCGCGACAGCACAAACCCCAGCCATTCATAGGTGAGCAACAGCACCACCAGCCAGCGTAGCACCCCCAGCAGGCGGCTGACCAGCGGATACAGGTAGTTGGCGTCGATCACCTGCACCCGGCCGACCTTCAGCGCCTGGGTATGCCGATGCATCAGTTCCGGCAGTTTCCTGAGCATGCGTTGGCGCAAAAACGCCATGCCCCAGAGCAACGCGACATAAATGCCGGTGGCGAGCGCCGCCATCGCCAGCGCCCTGAGAATCAGGCGAAAGTTTCGTGCTTCCTGGGTTTCGCTGACCACCTGGCGCAGGTTGTCCGCCGCGCTGTCGGCGGCCTGGCGAACCGACTCGAATTCGCTGGCATCGACATCCTTGGGCGAGACGATGAAGGCGCGCTTTGAACCGATCAGCACCAGATAGCTGGTTTGTATGGCATCGAGGGACACTCGCGGGTCGTCGGCGTCATCCAGCGCTTCATTGATCGCGGTTTTCGCACGCTTGACCCGGGTCTCCGGCGTTTCGCCCAGCAGTGCCGAGCGGAACACCATGATGCTGCGATTGGCGATTTTCAGTTCCGCCGCTGCAGGTTCCGGCGCTGTCGCCGCGTCCTGAGCCCACGAAGCCACCGACCAGAACAGTGAGAACCCAATCATCAATACCGCGAGCGACTTGCCCACCATGCGCCATTCCTTACGTCACACGTTCAGACCCAAGACCCCAACCGCAGCGTAGTTGAGCGATCAATGGTTGTCAGATCTGTCCCTGCAACGGTGCCGTCGTCTGAAGCGTTGTCATGAACCTGTCATGAGGCGATTCTAATGTGCCATCACTCTTCGGCAGGAAAAATATTCAGTGATCCGCCGGTCGTTCACCTCGCTAAGCTTTCTGCAATGGCTGCTGATGACGCTGTGCGCGGCGACGTTGGTTTTTCTCTGGGCGCTGTATTTCCAGCAGAAAGCCACCTCGCAACACGAAGCCCTCGCCGCCAAATCCGCAGAGCACCTCAATCTGGCCACCATCGCAGCGGAAAACCTGCGGCAACTGGTCGACCGTGCTCAGGCGATCGGCAAAGTGACCCGCAGCGACATGGCAGTGCCGGGCGAGCATCGTCGAGACCTGGTGCGCATGCTCGCCGAGGACCCGGTGTTCAAGCGCATGAGTCTGTACGACAGCGAAGGCCACCTGCTGTCCGCGAGCCACGCCGAAGAGCCTCAGCAACTGCCCTTCCAGTGGCTGGCACACATGCGCCGGCATGCCGAGCACTACGGTTTCAAGGCACTGCTGCCGAGCAATCTGTTGAGTGTGCAAACCCATTCGCCGGTACCCAACTGGCGCCTGCCGTTCCTGCTGCCGCTGGTGGATTCGGCCACCGGGCAGATGGACAGCATCCTGGTGGTGCAACTGGATATTGGCTACCTGGCCGCGCTGTTCGAACACATCGATCTGGGCCAGAGCGGCATCCTGCGCCTGCTCGACAGTGACGGCCAGGAGCGCCTGCGCATCAGCAGCAGCGGCGTGGTGGTCTCCGGTATGCCGCTGCTTCCGGAACTGCCCGCCACGGGCGATGCCGCCGGCAACCTGACGCAGTACGCGGGCGCCGATCCGTGGCAAAGCATGTACCTGCGAGTGCCGCAACGGGGTTTCAGCGTGGTGGTCAGTCAGGCCAACGACGAGATCCTCGCTTCTTCGCGCCTGACCTACAGGCGCCAATTGTGGTTGAACCTGTGCATGACGCTGCTGATTGTCGGCAGCCTGCTCTGGACCCTGCGCGTATTGGGTCGGCGCCAGGAGGCTTTCAATGCGCTGGAACAGGCCCAGCAGGTCAATCAGCAATTGATTGGCCGGCTCGAAGAGTCCCATCGGCGCAGCAGCCACGCGGCGGCCACCGATCACCTGAGCGGCCTGCACAATCGCCGCCAGTTCCTGGCCGTCGCCACCCTCACCCTGGCGGCACAGCGCGGCAAGCGTCGCTTGCTGGCGATCCTGTTCATCGACATGGATCGCTTCAAATCGATCAACGATTCCCTGGGCCACAAGGTCGGCGACTTGCTGTTGCAAGCCGTGGCCGGGCGGATCAGCCGACTGCTGGAACCTGGCGACGAAGCGGCGCGTTTTGGTGGCGACGAATTTGTCGTGCTGCTGGCCGGCGAGCGCAGCGAAGAGCAGATCGATGCTTTCGTGCGCAACCTGGTGCAAAAACTGTCGGCCACCTATTCCCTTGACGAGCATGAACTGAGCACCAGCCCAAGCGTCGGCGTCAGCATCTGCCCACGTGATGGCCAGGACATCGATGAGTTGATTCGTGGCGCCGACGCGGCGATGTATTCGGCCAAGCGCGCCGGACGCGGGCAATATCGGTTCTTTGATCCGTCACTCAATGTCGCCGATGTCGAAGAGTTCATTCTGGAACAGGCCTTCGTCGGTGCGTTGAGCGAACGTCAATTCGTGTTGCATTTCCAGCCGCAGATCCGCCTGGATTCGATGCTCGTCGACGGCTACGAAGCGCTGGTGCGCTGGGAACATCCGGAGTTCGGCCTGCTGTATCCGGACCGTTTCATCCCCTTGGCCGAACGCAGCGGGTTCATCGTGGCGCTCGGCTGGGAGGTGCTGCGTCTGGCTTGTGAAAACCTGGCGGCGTGGCACGGCCAGGGTCGCCGTGTGCGGCTGGCGGTCAACGTTTCGGCGATCCAGTTGCGTCAGGCGGATTTCAGCCAGCGGGTACTGAGCCTGCTGCAACGGTTCGCCATCGAGCCGCATTACCTGGAACTGGAAATCACCGAAACCACCGTGCTGGACCATGTCGGCCAAGCGATCGAACACCTGCAGCACCTGCGCGATGCCGGGCTGAACATCAGCCTCGACGATTTCGGCAAGGGCTACGCGGGCTTCGCGCACCTGCAATCATTACCGCTGACCCGCCTGAAGATCGACCGCACGCTGATCGCGGCCTTGTCCAACAGCCCCGATGACAGCCCCATCGTGTGCTCCACCATCATCCTGGCCAAGCGCCTGGGGCTGGAGGTGGTGGCCGAGGGCGTCGAGACCCGGGCCCAGGTGGTCTGCCTGAAGCTCGCCGGCTGCGATGTGGCCCAGGGTTATCACTTCAGCAGGCCGCTGTCCCTGCAACAGTTGCGCGACTACTCCCCCTTCATCAATTCGGTTGAAAACACATGCGTGCAGTGAAATTTTTCACCGCTTTCCTGCTGGCGTTGCTGGTGGCCAATACCGCGAGGGGCCAATGCAGCCAGCAGAGTCTGCGGGTGGCGGTCATACCGAAAAAAAGCATGGATGTGCTGTTGCGCGAACATCAACCCCTGGTCAAACAGTTGAGCGATGCGCTGGGCATGCCCGTGGAGATCGTCCCGTCGTCGTCCTACGAAAGCGTGGTCGATGCCATTGTCTCAGGCGGCGTGGACATTGCCTGGCTGGGGCCGGCGTCCTACATCCTGGCTTACCAGCGCGACCCGCGCATCGAGCCGTTCGCCAGCCTCACCATCAGCCACGGTTACTTCACGCCGGCGGGGCATCACTACCAGGCGTTGCTGCTGGCCCGTGACAACGACACCACCGACGTCCAGACGCTGCGTGGCAAGCGAGTCGCCTTGAGTGATCCGGTCAGCACCTCGGGCAGCGTGGTGCCCAATGCCGAATTCCCGGCACAGGTGGGCGTGCCGTTGCTGCAGTTCTTCGGATCCGTCGTGTACGCCGGCTCCCATGACAAGGCGCTGGATGCATTGCTGGAGGGCAAGGTGGATGCGGCCTTCGTCTCCAGCGTGCGCGCCGATGCGTATCTGGCCAGCGGCCTGATCGATCGCGACACCTTCAAGGTGTTGTGGCGCTCGGAGCCGATCTACTACGACCCGTTTGTGTTCAGTGGCAGCCTTTGTGCCTCGCTGAAAAAACAGATCCGCGCAGCGATGCTCAACCATCAGGCGCAACTGAGTGAGTTCCTCGCCTCCCAGGACGCCTCGGGGATTGTGCCGGTCAGCCATGCCGAGTACGCGCCGTTGCTGCGCATGATGCAGCCAAAACCGCAGAGCCCTTGAGTCGCCTATCTGTGGCGAGGGTATTGGTCCATGAGTCCTCTGAGGCCCTAGGCCATTTGCGCTTGCCGCATCGCGTACGTGGGATAGTCGATATACCCACGCGCCCCGCCCCCGTAGTACGCCTCACGCCCCGCTTCGGCCAGCGGCCAGCCATGACGCAGGCGATCGACCAGGTCGGGGTTGGCAATGAACGGCCGACCGAACACCGCCAGATCAGCCCGGCCGTCGTCGATAGCCTGGCGTGCGGTTTCGCCGGTGAACCCGCCGGACAGCACAAAGGTACCGCCGAACGCCGCGCGGAAGGTTTTCTGAAAATCCGCGTCGCCCAGATCGCTGGCATGCAGGTAGGCAATCTGGCGCTGCGCCAGTGCACCGGCCAAGGCCAGCCAGGTCTGCTGCTCACCCTCGAACGGGTGCAGGTCCGCCGCCCGGGCAAAGGGCGATACGCGAACACCCACACGCTGGCTGCCGATCTGCGCGCTCACCTGGTCCACCGTTTCCAACAGCAAGCGCAGGCGATTGCTGATCGACGGGCCGCCATAGCGGTCCTCACGGGTGTTCAAGCCGCCATTGATGAACTGCTCGAACAGAAAGCCGTTGCCGGCATGGATCTCGACGCCGTCGAACCCGGCCGTCATCGCGTTGATCGCAGCCTGACGAAAATCAGCGATGATCTGACGAATGCCCTGTGCATCCAGCGCCACCGGTGGGCTGACCGGGACCTGTGCCGGTTGACCATCGCTGTCATAGGCATGCACCCGCGTTTGCGCCGCCGTCACCGGCACTGGCGCAACGGGTGCCTGACCGTCGAGCAACGAGCCGTGGGAGACGCGCCCCACATGCCACAATTGGGCGAAGATCCGGCCGCCGGCCTCATGCACCGCAGCGGTCACGCGCTTCCAGCCTTCTATTTGCGCGGCGCTGTGAATGCCCGGAGTGTAGAGATAACCGCGCCCCTGTACCGAGACCTGGGTGCTTTCAGTGATGATCAGGCCAGCGCCGGCGCGCTGGGCGTAGTGGGTTGCCATGTCGGCGGTGGGCACGGTGTCCGGGGCGCGAGCGCGGGTCATGGGGGCCATGACGATTCGATTGGCCAGACGCAGACCCGCCAGATCATAGGATTCGAAGAGCGATGACATGAAGGCTTCCTCCCGGTGACAGAGCGTCGTTTCAAACGTGCGACGGGAAATGCGGCAAGACGTACTCGCCCAGTTCATCGAGGATTTCGCCGTAGGGCTGGCGGCTGACCTTGGGGTTGAGTGCGATGTGGGAAACGCCCGCCGCCTGCGCCTGCTCAAGGTAATTGCGCAGACCGTTGCGCCCGGCCCGAAAGCCCCCCTGGATGCGCTGGAACGGCTGGTCCGGGTTGTCGCTCAAGTCCAGATAACCGCCAAGGCCCAAAGGCTTGAAGGCATTGCGACCCTCGGCCACCTGTACCGTGCTGTGCCAGGTCTCGCCCAAGGCTTCCAGACGTTCCGGGCTCTGCACGCCGGCCAGGTAGCCATCGAGGTTTTGCGCCAGCCATTCGATGCTTTGCTGCGCCTGGCCGACCGCGATCGATGGCACGCGACCGTAGGGCGCTTTCGGCACCAGGTCCAGGGCGCCCGAGGAGCCGCCGAAACGTTCGGAGCGAAAATGCGGAAAGCTTTGCTCGATCAGCGTGCGAAACACCGAAAAGGCATCGCGGTAGCGATCGCCACGGCTTTCGAAGTCGATGCCCAACATCGGGTAGTCACTGAACCGATCCCCCGAGGAAAGCCCCAGGACAAGGCGGCCTTCACTGAGTTGATCAAGGGACGCGGCTTGCTTGGCCAGGTACATTGGCTCGCGGGTCGGCAGCACGATGCCGGTGGTGCCGAGCACAATGCTGCGGGTCGCGGCGGCCAGGTAACCGATGTAGACCAAGGGTTCGAAGATCTGCGCGACGTCGTAGTAACCCGGGTCATAGAACGGAATGTCACGCATCCACAACGCCCCGAAACCCAACGCCTCGGCCCGCTGCGCCATCTCCACGTGCCCGCGCATGGTCGGCGCGGCGCGTCCGGCGTGGGTCTCCAGCGGCAGGATCAGGCCGATGGTCAACGCGTTCGGTTTGAACAGGCGTTGAAAACCGGGGTGACGTTCCAGCATGGGATGAGGGGTTGGCAAACTGGCCGATGGTTGCGATGCGAACTGAGTGGCGTGGGTCATGATGGCAGCCTCGTGAGTGACAGTGGCTGCATGATCATTGAATCCCCAGGCCGGATAAATCACAGTGGGCGACCATTACCCGGTCCTCTGCGTCCCCAATTGCAACGGCCACTGCAACCCCTGTGGCGAGGGAGCTCGCTCCCGCTGGGCTGCGCAGCAGACCCCTTGCTTATAAAACAAAGACTGGGGGCGTGCGCTACTTCTCCCAAGGCACTCCTGCTTCCCAGCTCGCCACCAAAAGATCAATGAACGTACGAACCCGCGGCGATAAATGCCGCTTGTTCGGATACACCACCCTGATGGGATCGGGTGGCGCACGGAAAGGCCTGAGCACCTCCACCAGTGAACCGTCGCGCAGGTCATTGCCAGTGATGTAAGTCGGCAAGTGAATCAGCCCAATACCTGTCAACGCCGCTTCGCGCATGGCTTCTGAACTGTCGATGTTCAGCCGTCCGGGTTGATCGTGCAGGAACAGGCCGGCGGCTGTCTGGTAACGCCAGGCGATCGTGCGCTCGCCGCTGCCGAAAGCGATAGTGTCATGGCCGACCAGCTCTTGCGGGGTTTGCGGCACCCCGCGACGGGCCAGGTAAGCCGGTGAGGCACAGGTCGCGTACTGCTGCCAGCCGACGGTACGGGTCAGCAACTGCGAATCGTCTTTGGGTGTGCCGATGCGAATGGCGATGTCCACGCCCTCTTCCACCAGATCGATGAAACGATCGGTAAACCACACATCTGCGCGCAGTTGCGGCCATTGTTTGAGGTGGGCATCGAGAATGGGCAGGATATGCCGCTGACCGAACGACAGCGGCGCAGTGAGCTTGAACGTGCCGGTGGGCTGCCCACGCCGCAAGGCCATGGTGGCGTCGACTTCATCCAGGTCCTCGAGAATCTGCCGCCAGCGCTCGAAGGCCACCTGGCCCTCGTCCGTCAGGCTCAGCTTGCGAGTGGTACGGTTGAGCAACCGCGCGCCCATCCGGCTTTCCAGCCGAGCGATGCACTTGCCCACCGCCGAACGCGTCAGCCCCAGCGAATCCGCCGCCGCCGTGAAACTCCCCGCCTTCACGGCCGCGACAAACGCGGCAATGTCACCGAATCGGTTGGCTTCCATCGAACACATTCTCCCAGGCTGCAACCGGCCAAAGCATAGCGTCCCCATCATTGGATGGACTTGCCCGCGTCGCTCGAACGCCTTTCTCCCAAACAATTCACCGCCCCCTGTAGGAGCGAGCTCGCTCGCGATGGACGTCAACGATGACGCGGGCTGCCTGAGTGCCCGCGGTGTCTGGGCGTTTTTCGCGAGCGAGCTCGCTCCTACAGAGGGCGTCAGTTATATCGGTGCTCGTATAACTAAAATTCCATAAATAAATTATATGAATTACATCGCAGCACGCATGCTGAGCCTCACCGAAGCGCTGCTGACTGGCGCATTTCTTCTGACCTCTGCACTGCAAACTGGAGCTGCCATGTCTAGCGAAACCCTGTTCACCCCTACCCGCTTGGGCGCCATCGAAGTACGCAACCGCATCGCCATGGCACCGCTGACCCGTTCCCGGGCCGGCATGGACGGCGTGCAATCGCCGCTGGCCATCGAATACTACGCACAGCGAGCCTCGGCGGGACTGATCATCACCGAGGCCACCAACATCTCCCGTCAGGGCCGCGGCTATGCCTACACCCCGGGGATCTACACCCAGGCGCACGTCGACGCCTGGAAACCTGTCACCCAAGCGGTGCATGACGCCGGTGGCCGCATCGTGATGCAACTCTGGCACGTGGGCCGCATGTCCCACGTCAGCCTGCAGGAAAATGGCGCGGCCCCCGTGGCCCCCTCGGCGATCCAGGCCGGTGGCAACGTCTTCACCGAATCCGGCAACCAGCCACCGTCGATGCCTCGGGCACTGGCCACCGAAGAAATCGCCGGCATCCTGGAGGACTATCGCCATGCCGCGCGCCTGGCCAAGGAAGCCGGCTTCGATGGCGTGGAAGTCCACGCCGCCAACGGCTACCTGTTGGAGCAGTTCCTGCGCGACAGCACCAATCAGCGTGACGACCGCTACGGTGGCTCCCTGGAAAACCGCGCGCGTTTCCCGCTGGAAGTGGTGCAGGCCGTGACCGAGATCTGGGGCGCGGACCGTGTGGGGCTGCGCCTGTCGCCGCTCTCCACCGCGATTGGCGATATACCGCTGGACAGCGACCTGATGCAAACCTACGGCTACCTGGCCAGCCGCCTCGGTGAAATGGGCCTGGCCTACCTGCACATCGTCGAAGGGCAACTGCACGGCGGCAATGGCGCCGAACTGTTCGACGTGCAGGCGCTCCGCGCAGCCTTCGGTGGTGCCTACATCGCCAACAACGGCTACGACCGCCAGCGCGCCCTGGAGGCCACAGCCGGCGACCATGCCGACATGATCTCTTTCGGCAAACCCTTCATCGGTAACCCGGACCTGGTCGAGCGCCTGCAAGCGCAAACGCCATTGTTCGAAGCACCGCAGGCGGGCTACTACGGTGGCGGCGCTGAGGGCTACACCCGATTCACCGCCGCCTGAACCGGCGAACTGACGGCTGTGGTCACCGATCTGCCTGACCCAACCGTCAGCCCATGTGGCAAGTTTGCTCCGCTGACTTACACTCCCTACACCCTGTGCGAACCAATGCCTGTTCAACGGATCGGTACCTGCCACGCCAACCGGGTATCACGCGAAGACCTGGGTGAAGCCAAACATGAAATCGGTCACGGCGTTTTTCACCTGTGCGTTCGCTGCCAGTGCCTACCTGGCGGCGAGCAACTGCGCCAACGCGGCAACCTTCACCACCAGTTTCGACTGTGCCAAGGCAACACTGTCGGTCGAGAAGCTCATCTGCCGGGATGCGCAACTGGCGCAGATGGATGTCGAACTCAACCGCCTCTATCGCCTTTCACTCACCGACGAACATTCGGTGCCCCTGCCGGACAAGGTCATGATCGACCAGCAGTTCTGGGTCGATGAACGTAACCAGTGCGCCTCCGCCGCGGACCCCAGGAGCTGCATCATCGGCGCCTACGCCGAGCGAGCGCACCGCTTGCGCCAAGGGTCCGCAATCGTGCGGACCAAAGACCCCGACCGACTCACCGAAGGCCCCCTCACATTTCGTTGCCAGGGACTGAACGCGCTGCTGGCCGCGACCTTCTACAACACCCGGCCAGCGGTGGTGTATCTGAGTTGGGCCAGGAGTTCGGTCACCCTCAATCAGGTGCCCAGCGACAGCGGTAGCCGATACACGGGCAAGGACAGTCTGGGGCCTTACAGTTTCTGGCAGGACGGCAACCTCGTTCTGTTCCAGAAGCCAGGAGCCGGTGCGATCAATTGCACGGCCGAACCAGTTGGTTGAGGCTCGGGCCGTCCGCTACTGAGTGGCTTCAGTCGGCCGATCCAGCACCCACTGCCAGAACAGTTGATAGCCGAGGGCAAGCACCACCGGGCCGATGAACAGGCCGATGATGCCGCTGGTGACCATGCCGCCCAGGGCGCCGATCAGCACCACCGGCATCGGCACGTCGACCCCGCGCCCGAGCAGCAAGGGCTTGAGCACGTTGTCCACCAACCCGGCGACGAACACGTAGATCGAGAACACGATGGTGGCGGTACTGGCGCCCTCGGTGGCGAACACATAGGCAATCACCGGTATGGTGATCAACGTGACCGGCAACTGCATGATGCCCAGTAACAGCACGGCCAGTGCCAGCAGCCCGGCACCTGGAATGCCCTTGAACACGAATCCCAGTCCCACCAGCAGCATCTGAATGAAAGCAATGCCGACCACCCCAAGCGCCACGGCGCGGATGGTGGCGGTGCACAGCGCGGCGATGTCTGGCCCCCTCGCCGGCCCACTGACCCGCGAGGCGATCTGCACCGCCGCGCGGCTGCCGGCCTCACCGTGGGCCATGAAGATCCCGGCGATGATCAACGCGAAGATGAACGTCAGAAAGCCCATGCCGACACCGGCGAGCTTGCCCAGCAGGGTCAGGCTGACGCCTTTGATTTGCGGAATGTACTTGGCGGTCAACCCGGGAAGATCGGTGGACGCCTGCAGCCAGATCGCCGAGATGGGCTTGCCTATCAACGGTAACTGCGTGACGGAATCCGGTGGTGCCGGAATGTGCACGCCTTCTTCGCGTACCACCGCCATGGTGCTTTCCACCGAATCAGCGATCGACGTGCCCAACAGGTAGATCGGCACCATGAGAATCACGATGGCCACCAGCACGATCAACGTCGCGACGCGCCCCTCCTTCTGCCCCATCGGCCCAAGCAGCTTTCTCTGCAGCGGGTACAGCGTGATGGCCAGAATCACCGACCAGAGCATCAGATCGCGGAAGGGACTGAAAATATCGAAGCAGAACAGCACCAGCACCACAATCAGTCCGGCGCGGATCAACACATCGAGCAGTTCCCGGGTCCATGTTTTTTCCGAAAGTGAATTGGGCAACATCGATGGCTCCTGGCAGTCCACTGCGAAGGTGGGGAATCAGTAAGGCCAGCATAGACGCGGATCTGGAACTGCGGTGTGGGCGCGGTGTGTCAGGGGACATCAATGTTCAATGTGCCGCCCTCATCGCTGGCAAGCCAGCTCCTACAGGGGATTTGGGTCGTTCACAACATCCATGCCTAACACAAAACACTGTGGGAGCGGGCTTGCTCGCGAAGAGGCCGGCACATCCAACATCACTGGTGACAGGCACACCGCCTTCGCGAGCAAGCCCGCTCCCACAGGGGATTTGGGTCGATTACAA
>NZ_LYVP01000112.1 GCF_001984065.1 Pseudomonas sp. KK4 | reverse complement strand
GGCTACGAACCGAGCGGTCACAGGTTCGAATCCTGTCGAGTGCACCATACAACAGAAAGCCCGCATTTATTGCGGGCTTTTTGCCGTCTGGGATTTGGCTTTTCCCTTCGTACATCCTCTCTCATCAAACTCAATGTGCGCACTGCGGCCTCGCTTGGTTTCGTAGCGGTAACTTGTAGTCGAATTGCGAATATTGATCTTGTCCGGCTTGCCGAGGGCGCTTTCAACATCCTGTTGAGTCATGCCTGCGATGATCCGCTTGTCCATGATGGCTGCACGTCGCTCTGCGGCGCTGATCAGGTTTCCGCATTTGTCCTCGGTCTGGCCGACAACAATGGGGTCTCGTGTCTTCCTCTGCGTATGTGATGGTTCCCGGTAATCCATTTCAGGAATTAATCCGATCATTGAGTGGTCTGGTGTGAAGGTCCTGATTTCTTGAAGATGCAGCCTTTCGCCAGCTCCACAGCTGAGCGTCGTGAAGGTGATGCGTCCGTTGGCCGACTCGCAGCGGTGAATGGTCGTAGCGGGCGCCCAGGAAGGGCAGAGCAGGGCGATAAGAAAAAGGTAATGCTTGTTCCATGGCATTGAGGGTCCTCCGTGACGATTCTTCTCCAGCGTAGCTGCAGCATTTTTCTCGGTGGTGTGTTTTCTTTTCAGGATAAGTCGTCGCATTTCCAAGGATCAGGATGGCGCTCAGGTTTGTCTTGCAAGCGCTTGTTTCAGCCGCGATTTTTTAACATTTAAAACTGTCAGGCGGTGTATCATTGCGCCCGTCAGCCCCGCCGGGGCTTGTGGAATACCTCCATGGACTTACCCAGTAGTTACTCAGTAAAACGTTTTTCCAATCATGAATTGACTGATTGATCCTTCCGGCGTGCTCCACTGCTGGGAGTGGAGTTCGCCTATGTCTGAAATTGAAGTAAAGAAAACACAGGAAAGCTTGCAGGACCGCCTGGCTCAAGTGATTGAGCTGTTGCAGCGCCAGCGAGTGGTCGAAGATCTGACCCACCGCCAGGAAGGCCCGCATCACGACCGGGTCGAGAACCTGGTCCACCGGCAAAATCTCGTCGAGCTGCAACGCAAGCTCGATGATCTGCACTCCGCCGACGTCGCCTATATCCTCGAAGCCTTGCCGCTGGACGATCGTCTGACGCTCTGGCAATTGGTCAAAGCTGATCGCGACGGCGACATTCTTCTCGAAGTATCCGACTCGGTCCGTGAAACGCTGATCGCCGACATGGACGATCACGAACTCCTGGCTGCGGCCAAGGACATGGACGCTGACGAGCTTGCTGACCTGGCCTCCGAGCTGCCGCGAGATGTCGTCCACGAGTTGATGGAGACGCTGGACCAGCAACAACGCGAGCGCGTGCGTTCGGCCTTGTCCTATGACGAGGAGCAGGTCGGTGCGCTGATGGACTTCGAGATGGTGACGATCCGTGAGGATGTCAGCCTTGAAGTGGTATTGCGTTACTTGCGCCGGCTCAAGGAGCTGCCAGGTCACACGGACAAACTGTTCGTAGTCGATTATGACGGTGTGCTCAAAGGTGTGTTGCCGATCAAGCGTTTGCTGGTCAACGATCCGGATAAACAGGTTTCGGAAGTCATGGCCAGCGATCCGGTGAGTTTTCACCCGGATGAAGATGCCTACGATGCTGCGCAGGCGTTTGAGCGGTATGACCTTATCTCTGCTCCGGTAGTCGATAAGAACGGCAAGCTGATTGGTCGTCTGACCATCGACGAAATGGTTGACCTGATTCGTGAGGAGAGCGAAAGCGAAGTTCTCAACATGGCGGGTCTGCGAGAAGAAGAGGATATCTTCGCGTCGGTGTGGAAGTCGCTGCGTAACCGTTGGGCGTGGCTGGCGGTTAACCTGATTACCGCCTTCGTTGCCTCCCGGGTGATTGGTCTGTTCGAAGGTTCCATCGAGAAGCTCGTGGCGCTGGCGGCACTGATGCCGATCGTGGCGGGGATCGGTGGGAACTCGGGTAACCAGACGATCACCATGATCGTTCGGGCCATGGCGCTGGACCAGGTAAGCACGGGTAACACTTCGCGACTCATGCGCAAGGAGTTGGCGGTAGCGCTTATCAATGGTGTGGTCTGGGGTGGGGTGATTGGTGTTGTCGCTTACCTCCTTTATGGCAGCTGGTCTTTGGGGGTTGTAATGACGGCTGCCATGACGCTGAATTTATTGCTTGCGGCGTTGATGGGGGTTCTGATTCCAATGACGCTGGCGCGACTTGGGCGCGATCCGGCCATGGGGGCCAGCGTAATGATCACTGCCATGACGGACAGTGGTGGCTTCTTTATTTTCCTTGGGCTGGCGACAATCTTCCTGCTCTAGGTTGGCTGTATCAAACCCGCCATACGGCGGGTTTTTTACGCCTGAATTTCAGGCAAAAAAAAGCCAGCGATTAAGCTGGCTTGGGTATTCAGTGCAGTCAGGACGCGTCAGCGGCCATCTCGGCATCATGAGCGATAAGAGAGACCAGGGCGTTTTGCTGGCGGTGAGAGAGTTGGCGAAAGCGTTGCAACAGTTCACGTTCGTGCAATGAAAGCTCTGGGCTGTCCAGGCGCATGCTTAGTTCTTCGCCAAGAGCGCCTTCCTGAATAAGGCTCTGCTCCAGGCGTGCGATGATTTCGGAGTTCATGCTGCGGTGATGATTGCGAGCCACCTCGGCAATGCGTTCACGCATTCCGTCTGGCAGCCGTACGACGAACTTGTCAGCCGTGCGGCTGGAATAAACTGCCTGTTTCAATGGGCGCATATATTTAACCGGTTAGTTCAGGGGAGCGGTTCTCGGGATCGGCCGCAGGATGTCTGATACGACAAGCGCTGTGGCCAAATGTTCAACCTGAATTGATAGAGGCTCGCATCATGCCTCAAACTTGCCAGATCATTGGCGTCAATTCTGTGACAAATATTGAACTGGATAAAGGCGTTCTGCCAGCACCAATTGTCAGAAATGCGGACTGGTTTGGAAAGCTGTCCGTTTGCCGCATCTCTCTTCCCGGCTTGTGCCTGGCCTGGGCCGCCTGTTTCATGGCATGCCAAGCTGGAAAAAACTCATCGTTCCTTCTCTGTATAGGATAGTGGCAAATTGCCGATTTGCTAGAGGCAGGTGGGTATGGCGGGGTATTTAGGATGGGTGGCGGCTTGGCTGGAGGTTCTCCGGTGGCAGTGCAGCATTTGCCTACACTTAAAAAGCCGGCGCACGACATGACAAAGTCAGGGTTGCCCGTTAACATGCACGCCGTCCATCGTTCTGCATGTCCTTGCAGGCAATTTGTGTCTCAGTAGCTCAATTGGATAGAGCATCCCCCTCCTAAGGGGAAGGTTGGCAGTTCGAACCTGCCCTGGGACACCATATTTATAAGGCATCTCAGTTTATCTGCGTTCCTCGGCAGATTTATGGAGGGGGCAATAAGGGGGCAAAATGCATTCCTCATTGCTTACCGGGTTGTCTGCCTCAGAGGTCAGAACGGGCTTCGGCCCAAGTGAACTCTCCTTGCCTTCACAGTAGATCGGCCAGCATTGGATTGCTCGTAGTCGGCTACACCTACGACCTGGCACCAAATAAAAAACTATTGGATAGATCTGGCATATCCCTGGCGTGTGTTCGGGTTGCGGATATTGGCCGTGAAGAACTCCAGAAATCGCATGTCTGCTCGCTCGCCAGCTTGATTGACCAGCGTCAGTACCTGAGTCGAGCAAAGTGCGCCAGCCCGTTCATGGCAGCTCAATCCCCAGCCGCTCATTAAAGATCTGCTTGCCATAGGCCTTGCCGATCTATATGTGCAATCCCAGCCCGACGCCTCCGGCTTTGGTACGCCGCCAGACCTCGCTATCACGGACTGTGTCGAGGAACTAATGGCCTTTGTAAGTGAGCCGCATGGGCTGCCAAATAGGGTTTGCATCTGCTAGATAGGCAGCATCTCGGGTCGGGAGAAACTCTGCCTCTGTAGGCATCCGATTGTCAGCGGAGCTGACGCAAGGCGAACCGCTCGCTATCATGACGCCACCTATATCCGAACGGCTAAGTCGGGTTCATTTGACGGATACTGCGTCGCGTAAAATTCAGGAAGTCTCCATGACGGATCAAAAGACGTCTGACCAGGTGTCGAGCTTGGCTGAGCAGGCACTCATTCAGGCCCGTGCTCGTTTTGGAACAATTGACACCACGGCAGAGGCCGAGCCCGAGCTGCTGAAAAAGAAGCCGGGCCGCAAAGTCGCTGTCACTACCAGCAGCGCCCTGCAGGATCTGGAAAAAACCTTATGGGCTACCGCCGACAAGCTACGCGCTAATATGGATGCCGCCGAGTACAAGCACATCGTGCTCGGGCTGATCTTCCTCAAGTACATTTCCGACAGCTTCTCCGGACGTCGCGCCGAACTGGAGCGCCGTTTTGCCGATGCCGCTGATGACTACTACCTGGGCAGCGACGATCCCGATCTCTTGGCCGGTGAGCTGGAAGAGCGCGACTACTACAAAGAAGTGAATGTGTTTTGGGTGCCAGAAGCGGCGCGGTGGGAGTCTATCCGGGCTAACGCCAAACAGGTCGACATCGGCAAACGCATCGATGAGGCCCTGGCCGCGATTGAAGCAGAAAACCCGTCGCTGAAAAACATCCTCGATAAACGCTATGCTCGGGCTCAATTGCCCGACGGCAAGCTCGGCGAGCTGGTGGATATGATTTCCATCATTGGTTTCGGAGGCGACGCACACCAGGCCCGCGACCTGCTGGGCCAGGTTTATGAATACTTCCTCGGCCAGTTTGCCAGTGCCGAAGGCAAACGCGGCGGGCAGTTCTACACGCCGGCGAGCATCGTCAAGACCTTGGTGGCCGTGCTCAACCCACACCACGGCAAAGTCTACGACCCCTGCTGTGGTTCTGGCGGTATGTTCGTGCAGTCGGAAAAGTTCATCGAGGCCCATGGCGGCAAACTTGGTGACGTCTCCATTTACGGCCAGGAATCCAACCCGACCACCTGGCGCCTGGCGGCGATGAACCTGGCCATTCGGGGCATTGATTTCAACTTGGGCAAGGAGCCGGCTGACAGCTTTGTGCGTAACCAGCACAGTGATTTGCGAGCTGATTTTGTGCTGGCCAACCCTCCGTTCAACGTCAGTGACTGGTGGCACGGCAGCCTCGAAGGTGATCCGCGCTGGGTGTATGGCACGCCGCCGCAAGGCAACGCCAACTATGCCTGGCTGCAACACATGCTGTTCCACCTCAAGTCCAGCGGTCGTGCTGGAATCGTCCTGGCCAACGGCTCCATGAGTTCCAGCCAGAACACGGAAGGGGACATGCGCAAGGCCATGGTCGAGGCGGATATCGTCGAAGTAATGGTCGCCTTGCCGGGTCAGCTGTTTTTTAACACGCAGATTCCAGCCTGCCTGTGGTTTTTGGCCAAGCAGAAAGTTGCCCGTCCTGGCGAGGTTCTGTTTATCGACGCGCGCAAGCTGGGCACCAACGTTAGCCGGGCACAGATCGAGCTGCTCGACAGCGACATCGAACGCATCGCGCAGACTGTGGCAAATTGGCGCGGGGTGCCTCTGGATGTCGGGGGCGAGATCGCGGAATACGCCGACATTCCGGGCTTCTGCCGCAGCGTGTCACTCGCGGAAATCGCCGGACATGGCCATGTGTTGACTCCGGGCCGCTATGTCGGAGCGGAGTCCGTCGAGGACGACGATGAATCCTTCGCCGATAAGATGCAAAACCTCACTGCGCTGTTTGGTGAGCAGGTGGCCAAAGGTTCAGAGCTCGACCAGTTGATCCGGCAGAAGCTCGGAGGGCTCGGTTATGAGTTCTGATTGGGCTATCCAGCGATTGGAAAATGTTGTCAGCTTTAAAACAGGAAAGCTGGATTCAAATGCTGCGGAAAAGGGGGGGATCTATCCGTTCTTCACCTGTTCACCCACGACATCAGAGATCAACACTTTTGCATTTGATACCGAGGCCGTTATTCTTGCTGGGAACAACGCAAACGGTGTCTTCGCAACCAAGTATTACAGCGGGAAATTCAACGCCTATCAGCGCACTTATGTTATTGAACCGCTCGATCCAGAGCTGGTCAGCTGTAAGTATATGTACTATGTGATTTCTGATTTAGTTGGCCATCTGAAAGAGCTGTCGGTGGGTACGGCAACAAAATTCCTGACCAAGACAATCCTTAACGGGCTTCAAATTTCTCTTCCGCCCAAAAGTAAGCAAGATGAAATAGCCGAGCTCTTGTCAACCCTAGACGACCGCGTCGAGCTGTTACGCGAAACCAATACCACCCTGGAAGCCATCGCTCAAACGCTGTTTAAGTCCTGGTTCGTTGATTTCGACCCGGTGCATGCTAAGGCCAAAGGGCTTGAGCTTGAAGGGATAGATGCGGCTACAGCGGAGTTGTTTCCCGACAGCTTTGAAGAGTCCGAGCTTGGGTTGGTGCCGAGGGGGTGGGCTGAGGTACGACTGGGTCAGATCTGCTCTTTTCAGAAGGGTTGCTCTTATAAAGGTGATGGTCTCTCAGATGACCAAGGCGCCTATATGTTTAACCTTGGTTGCTTTAATTCACCTAGGGTATTTGCTTTTGAAAAGGTAAAGCGATACACCGGGGACTTTAGAGATAAACACTGTGTTTCTGGTGGCGATCTAATCATTGCTAATACTGACATGACTCAGCATAGAGCTATTTTGGGAAGACCGCTGTTGGTTCCTGACGGTATGGCTCCGAGCTTTGTCTCTCACCATGTATTTAAGGTGGTTATCAGCAAAGCATGTGGAGCAGAGATAAAACACTTCCTGTTTTTCTGCTTCTTGCAGCCGTCATTTAGAGAGCGCGCTGTTGGTTACGCTACAGGCACCACGGTTTTGGCGTTGCCGAAAGACGCATTGGAACAACACATAATCACCCTGCCTGGGCATGAACTGCTTAGGGCATTTGCTGATTGTTGTGAACCTATTTTCTCCTCAATCCAGGCAAATGAAGTACAAGCCAAAACCCTCACTAAACTCCGCGACACCCTTCTGCCACGCCTGATCTCCGGGCAACTGCACCTGCCGGAAGCCGAGGCACAGATCGAAGCGGTGTATGCATGAGCCCATCAAGGACTCAGGCGCTCCCCGAGTGCTACGCTGGCTGGCCCAACTCAAAGGCGATATCGCCAAGGCCCGGCAGCGCGCCGCCTTGTCGGTCAATGCTGAATTGGTGCAGCTATATCACCGCCTCGGCGGCGAGATTCGGCAGCGCCAGCAAGCCCAGGGCTAGGGTGCCAAACTAATCGGCGTAGCCAAATACCAGCTCTTGCGCGATTTGCCCGAAACTTTGGGCCGCAACCTGCCCAGCATTGCTGAGATCGAGGCGGAGCTTGCCAGAGAACCGGACACAGGAAGTGAAGTGGAATGACCGAAGACCAATTGGAACAGGAAGCGCTCGGCTGGCTGGCCGAGGTGGGTTACACCCATGTGTACGGGCCGACGATTGCCTATGACGGCGAGAACCCGGAGCGTGATAACTACCGCCAGGTGATTCTGGTCGAGCGCCTGCGCAGCGCCATCGCTCGGCTCAATCCCTTGGTGCCGCTGGTCGCACGTGAGGATGCCCTAAAGCAGGTGCTTGAACTGGGCCTGCCGATCCAGCTGTCGGCCAACCGCCTGTTCCATCGCCTGCTGGTCAGTGGTGTGCCAGTGCAGTACCAGAAAGACGGGGAAACCCGTGGCGACTTTGTGCGGCTGATCGACTGGGCATCGGTCAAGGCTAACGACTGGCTAGCCGTCAACCAGTTCAGCATTCAGGGGCCTAAGAATACCCGGCGTCCGGACATTATCCTGTTCATCAACGGTTTGCCCCTGGTGTTACTGGAACTGAAGAACCCCGCCGATGTGAACGCAGATCTGGGCAAGGCCTTCGATCAAATCCAGACCTACAAGGAGCAGATCCCGGATCTGTTCCAGTACAACGAAATCCTGGTGATTTCCGATGGCAGCGAGGCGCGTATGGGCTCGTTGTCGGCGGATGCCGAACGCTTCATGTACTGGCGCACTATCGACGGCCACGAGCTCGACCCGCTGGGTCAGTTCAACGAGCTCGAGACCTTGGTGCGCGGTGCACTGGCGCCGCCAATGCTGCTCGATTACCTGCGCTACTTCGTGCTGTTCGAGGATGACGGTCGGCTGGTGAAGAAAATTGCCGGTTATCACCAGTTTCACGCCGTGCGCGCGGCCATTCAGCAGGTGATCAGTGCCTCGCGTCCTGGTGGTACCCATAAGGGTGGAGTGGTCTGGCATACCCAAGGCTCGGGCAAGAGCATCACCATGACCTGTTTCGCCGCCCGGGTGATGCAGGAAGCGGCGATGGAAAACCCGACTATCGTGGTCATCACTGATCGCAACGATCTGGATGGTCAGTTGTTCGGGGTGTTCTCACTCTCCCAGGATCTGCTTCGTGAACAACCCGTGCAGGTTGAATCACGCGGCGACTTGCGCAGCAAATTGGCCAATCGCCCCAGTGGCGGCATTGTCTTTGCTACGATCCAGAAATTCATGCCGGGAGTGGATGAAGACACCTTTCCCGTTCTGTCTGACCGCTCCAATATCGTGGTCATTGCCGATGAAGCGCACCGCACCCAATATGGCTTTGGTGCCGAACTGAAGACGTCAGAGGGGCAGCCTGCCGAGAGCCAGACCCGTTACCAAGTGGGATATGCCCAGCACCTGCGCGACGCACTACCAAACGCCACATTCGTGGCCTTTACCGGTACCCCGGTGTCCAGTGAAGATCGCGATACCCGTTCGGTATTTGGTGAGTACATCCACGTCTATGACATGCAGCAGGCCACCGAAGACGGTGCAACCGTCGCCATCTACTATGAGTCGCGCCTGGCCAAGCTGTCATTGAAAGACAGTGAGCTGCCTGAGATTGACGATCAGGTGGATGAGCTGGCGGAGGATGAGGAGGACGACCAACAGTCGCGCCTGAAAAGCCGCTGGGCTGCGCTGGAAAAAGTGGTCGGTGCAGAACCCCGTGTTCAGAGCGTGGCAACTGACCTGGTTAAGCATTTTGAGGAGCGTAACCAGAGCATGGTGAGTGTGGGTCAGATGCCCGGCAAAGCCATGGTCGTGGCCATGAGCCGCGAGATCTGCGTACACCTCTACAATGAGATTGTTGCCCTGCGTCCAGAATGGCACGACGAAGATCCGGAGAAAGGCGCAATCAAAGTCATCATGACCGGTAGCGCCTCGGACAAGGCCTTACTGCGTCCGCATATCTACTCCGGCCAACTCAAAAAACGTCTGGAAAAGCGCTTCAAGGATCCACTGGATCCGCTCAAGTTAGTAATCGTCCGTGACATGTGGCTAACCGGTTTCGATGCGCCCTGCGTTCACACGCTGTACGTGGACAAGCCGATGAAAGGCCACAACCTGATGCAGGCTATTGCTCGAGTCAACCGAGTGTTCAAGGACAAGCAGGGCGGCCTGGTGGTGGACTACATCGGCATCGCCAATGAGCTAAAAGCCGCGCTCAAGGAGTACACCGGTAGCAAAGGCAAGGGCCGACCCACCGTAGACGCTCATGAAGCCTATTCGGTATTGGAGGAGAAACTCGACGTTCTGCGCAGCCTGCTGCATGGCTTTGACTGCAGCGATTTCCTAACCGGCGGACACAAATTGCTGGCGGGAGCTGCCAACCATGTCTTGGGTCTAGAAGATGGCAAGAAGCGCTTTGCCGATACCGCGCTGGCCATGAGCAAGGCCTTCACCCTGTGCTGCACGCTGGATGAAGCCAAGGCCGTCCGCGAGGAAGTGGCGTTCTTCCAGGCAATCAAGGTGATCTTGATCAAACGTGAAGTCAGTCAGCAGAGAAAAACTGACGAAGAGCGCGAGTTGGTCATCCGCCAGATCATCGGCAATGCCGTGGTCTCTGGCGAGGTCGTGGATATCTTTGAAGCTGTGGGCCTGGACAAGCCCAATATCGGCCTGCTCGACGATGCATTTCTAGCCGAGGTGCGCAACCTGCCCGAGAAGAACTTGGCAGTCGAGCTGTTGGAGCGCTTGCTCGAAGGCGAGATCAAGAGCCGTTACAGCACTAACCTAGCTCAGGAGAAGAAATTCTCCGAACTGCTGGCCAGTGTGATCAAACGCTACCAGAACCGTTCGATTGAAACTGCCCAGGTCATTGAAGAATTGATCGAAATGGCCAAGAAATTTGCAGCCGCCAGTCAGCGTGGCGATAAGCTGGGACTCAACGATGACGAACTGGCGTTCTACGATGCATTGGCCAACAACGAGAGCTCGGTACGTGAACTGGGCGACGAGATCTTAGCCAAAATTGCCCATGAGTTGACCGCCAGCTTGCGGGCTAACGTCAGTGTCGACTGGAGTAGTCGTGAAAGCGTGCGGGCTAGACTACGCATCCTGGTGCGGCGGATTCTGCGAAAATACAAATACCCGCCTGACCAGGCGGAAGAGGCTGCGCAACTGATCCTTAATCAAGCTGAAACGCTTTGTGAGGCATGGTTGTAGCTAGGTAGGCCATTGCAATGGTTGCGATCCAAGTATTCGGCATCACGGCATCTGTCCACATTTGCCTTAGAGATATGGAGCTGAGCGCGTGTTTGTAGACCCCAGCATTTGGCGAGGCATCGCCAAATGCTGGGGTCTTCTCAATGCTAGATGCAACTAAGCCGACTTAGTTGGCTCATTGGGCGTTACGCGTCTACTCAAGCCTTGTTCCAATGCCGTTTGATCGTGGCAATGCCTACCCCCAGCTCCGCAGCTGCCTGTGCCTGTGTCATGTCCTTCGCTTTGACTCGTTGAACTGCTGCTGTAGTGCTAGCAGCCTCTGGTCTACCTAGTTTCTTTCCCGCAGTTTTTGCGCGAATCAAACCTTGCTGGGTACGTTCGATCAGTAAGTCACGCTCAAACTCAGCTACAGCGCCCAGCACTTGCATGGTCATTTTGCCTGCTGCCGAAGTCAGGTCTACACCGCCAAGGGCGAGGCAGTGAACACGGATACCTGTGGCAGCCAGATGCTCGACTGACTGCCGTACATCCATGGCGTTACGTCCTAGGCGATCAAGCTTGGTAACGATCAGCACGTCTCCACTCTCCATGCGTTCCACCAGCTTCTGAAAGCCGGGACGCTCTTTAGCAGTCACACTTCCTGAGATAGTTTCCTCAACTACCCGGCCTGGCTGTACATCGAAACCAGCGGTCTTGACTTCCTGTACTTGGTTTTCTGTGAACTGGCCTGAGGTTGAGACGCGGGCATACAGGAAGGTGCGGGACATGGGGTTACTCCGTGAGGGGATCACTTAACGTAGGATCATACTATCAAGGTATCGAAAAGATGAAAACCCTATTTATATGATCCCTTCCAGGAGTTTAGCGAATGGTATCATTTAACGGTCGTTTGTTGATCCTTTGATCCCGTACGGCTTGGCGAGCAATTCGCCCTTCAAATCAGTCATTCAAAGCTAAAATCTATCCTTGAATTATTGTCAATAGATCTGAGCTATCGAATCATTGCTCGTCTTTCGTTTTTTCAACTGGCCAGAAACTCCTGTCTTCTGAGACAGTCAACCCGCTCAGAAGCCATCACTTAACCCACCCCGCATGACGCGTTTGTTAGAGCGTCGTCGTGTCCGGAATCCAGCCCTCCTTTAGCTATACCCCTCCGCCATTAGAGGCGTTAGTGAAACTCCCTCAGGAAGCAGTAAGAAAGGTGGCTTCGAATATCGCGCGCAGGCACGGGATATTTTTAGCCAACGCGCCCGACCACATTAAAACCCTCCACTCTTTACATGACCATGAGTATGGCGTGTCCGTCGCCGCCATTAAGAGGTCGACGACACTGGGCCGTCTTAGACGCCTTAGAAGCCAACAGTTCTGGCTAAGCAATCTGAATCGCATCCTGGACGCCGCGCGCGAGAGTCAGGCTAGGCGCGCTGGGCTACTAGGCTGCGTCGACCAGGGCAAGATGCCGTACTGCTCTAACGCGACCATTGAAATCCTGAAAGCGAGGGAGCAAGAAATCATAAGGCGTGTAGCCCAAAGTCCTCGAAAAAATCTTGCTGAGATTTATAAGAATTCCGAAAAATCCACTTTTAACAAGGCTTATCTCCAAGCGAAAGCAATGGATATCGTCGCAAACAAGCGAGGAATGAACTGGCTGTTTGTCACTCTGACGTGCCCGCCTGAGTACCATTGCAATGCCCTGTCTTTTGATGGTGCAAGCTTTGATGATTGCCAGCGTTACCTCAAAAAGGTTTTTGCGCAGATTGGCCGGGCGATTGCAAACGCCGGCTACAGGTCTGGCACCGACTACCACGGCACAAGAGTGCTAGAACTACATAAAGACGGCACTCCGCACTGGCACGTCTTGTATTACTACACTGGAGACCTTGACAAGGTCGTCGAAAAAAAATTGTCCGCTATATATTCTCGCGAGCGTCATAGGCCGAAAAACTACCTTATAGACAATCATGACGAAATATTCCTGCGCGCCACAACTCAGGTCGAAGCATCATTTGCGAACGTGACCACTCCTGCTATTTCGTATCTATTCAAAAAGCTAAGTCATGCATTTCGATTGCCGACACATGGCCAAAGCGAAGATGCGATTCGTCATCGTTATGCTATCAAAGCGGCTAGAGCGAGGCAGATCCAAAGCTTCGGCGTTCCAGGCCACACCACAAAAATTAAGGCATTACGTAAAGTGTATGAAAACGAAGGCTTGCCAGAGAGCTTTAGGGAGTTAACCGTACCAATGAAGATGGCTATGGGCGACCCTAAGCGCAATGAAGCACAACTTCAGGCCATGGTCGGCGTACTAGAGGGAAGCTTAGATCACCTGCAACTGCTATCAACGGATACATTGAACAAATTTGGCGAAATCGTGCCTAGAGTTACCCACATTCAGAGCAAGGTAAGCCAGGAGATCATCTGTATCAATGACAAGGCCAACTGGGGGCCGGATCAGCACAAGAACGAGAAAGGGGGAGTTAGCATTAATGATTCAAGCTTTTCGTGCGGATGCGTGAAGTGTGACCAGATGCTAGCCGCCATTGATCTCGCCAAGGTACCGGCCAAGGTACCGATCAAAGCCGCTGGCCAGCACACAGAAGTATCGAAACCTACTGAATTCAGCACTTCTTCTAGCCAACGGCCATTAAGCGATGGCGGGGTATATTTACCTCAGTGTCAACAGGGGGGCGACTTTTGCAAAGAAGCGTTTGGACAAGCCTCGCAATCAACAAAAGTAAAGCCCCAGGGACTGTTCGCCTCATTTCTATCCGCTGGTCGCGTTCATCTACGAGCGATGGCGATATGTCTTTCGCTAGTCCTAATTTTATACGCTCTCCAAATAATGGAGCAAACGGCGACACTGAATGGTCAAGGGGCAGTTCAATCGGCTCGTCGCCCGGGCTTTTGCGGGCGTCGAACGGTTGACCTGGAGCGCAGCCACCCTTGCACCACACGCATCCTCGCAACCATCACCGAAGGGTGCTGGGACGCTCTACCCAGTAGCCCTTCGCGTGCTGGGCGAGTCCCGCCGGGTGGTAGGGCAGAGCCCTACGGTTTTGCTGCAGCTTGTGATCTCCCTGCGTAGCAGGGCCCCAACAAACGAAGTTTGTGTAGTGGGTTACACATCGTGTTCCAGATGGGGGGTGTTGCGCAGCCTTTTGCTCCATTCGCATACTGTTGGGACAACAACAAGAGCGATAGGAGATACCGCCATGATTCAAGCAAACAACCTAATTTTATCCGAAGAGAAGCGCGCTATCTGGGCTAAAGCAGGCAAGATTTTTCCTGGTGAAAAACTCAACGAACTGGTGACTCGGGCGCTCGCAGATCTCCCCACAGATCGGGCTCTTGTCGACTTTTACGAAATTCGCCGAAGAGACGTCCCCACCGCTTTTGATGCGCTGCTCAAGCTCCAAAATACAGGGTTAGCGCATAGATACATCGAGGCCGGCGGGAACGAGTTCTGGGAGGTCTTGAGAGTTGAAGTGACGCTCCTGGACGCCATTATGCTTGCTTTGGCGCTGTTGCTAGATGTCATCTTCAACATGCTTTTGCCGGATACCAGTGGCAGTGGTAAGCCGCCACTTACGGCTTTGCCTGAAGCTCCTGCAGCTCCTGGCATCGAGCCCTACGTGCCCACTTGGAAGCGCCAGCCTCAAAGAATCAGCTATGACGAGCCATTCCTATGACTTACGCGATCTTGCGCACAAAAAAGCTCAAGAGCTTTGGAGCCGTAGCCCGTTCAGCACGACACACTTTCAGAGAACAGCCGACACCGAATGCAGATCCTGAGTTGACCAGGTTCAACAAGGGTACAGGAGCAAAGAGCACATCGAAGCTCGTGGAAGCCCTCAAGAAAGGTTTGCCGGACAAGCTTAGGGCTCAGTCAGTGCTGTGTATCGAGTACATGATCACAGCCTCCCCGGAGGCTTTTCAAAGGCACGGAGGTGCGCTGAACGACATGGGTAACGGCTATTTCAACGACGCCTTGAAGTGGCTCAGGGAGCGGCATGGCCAAGAGAACGTGATCACTACAGCGGTGCACCTGGATGAACGAACCCCGCATTTAGTCGCTTACGTGATACCGCGTACCAAGGATGGTCGGCTTTCGTGTCGCGATTTCCTTGGTGGCCCGGCGATGATGAAAGCGATGCAAACGAACTTCTATGAAACCTGTGGCAAGCCTCATGGGCTTGAACGTGGCATCGAAGGCAGCAAAGCGGAACATCAGAAGCTCAAGCAGTTTTACGGCGCGCTGGTGATCTCCGGTGAAGCTCCGAAGCTTGAAGCCAGAGACTATGCGGCAGCCGCCTTGGGCATTAAAACAGTGGCCTGGCGCAAAGCAGAGGTTGTGGCGAGAACAAATTCTCAGGCGGCAGCTGTTGCACCAATGATGAAAAAAGCGCAGGCATCGAGGGGGCGTGCGCTGAACAAAAAAGCCCAGCAGCTGAGCGAGCGATTACAAGTTTTTGAGCATAAGCGGATTTTGCTCAAGCAAGCTGAGGAAGAACTGGAGACAAGGGCTAGGGCGCTCGTGGAGCGTGAAAGAGAAGTCAGCGCTGCTGAGCGTAAGATCGCTGCTCTGGAAGCAGAGAGAGATACTTTGGGGCGACGCCTGGAGATGATCGAAGAGAAGTCAGCGAGTCGTAAGGCCCCTGGTGGTGGCCGAAAATATGATGACGGCCTTGGTTACCAGTGACGCTCGTTACATTCCTCGTAGACTGGCGTCGGCGGTCATAGGTACCACGTAAGCAAGGGTCGCTCAATATTGACTGGCATGCTTAGCAATCGATAAAAAACTTTGGCATTAGTGAAGTTTCTGAATGTTAGCGCTTTGAAGAGCTTCCACCGTGGTTGTGAATGGCATGGATTTGTGAATTGCTACGTTAGAAATACAAAAGCCCCATTTTTATGGGGCTTTAAGTGTGAACCTTTAAGCTGGGCATCGTGCCTGGGCTCCGTGTTACATGCTGTTTTCCTTCGCTAGCTCATTTAGCCAAGACTCCAAGTCTTTTACCAGTATGAGCCTACGCTTTCCGCTTTTAAAACTCTTTAGGGCTTTCGAATTCATAGCTCCATAAATAGCGCTCCTGCTGTGGCTGGTCATTTCGGCGGCATCGTCGGGCCCCACGGCTAATTTTTGAATCGCTCCCATTATCGGCTCATTTTTCTATGCGCCATCTGTCATGATCGACGCTGATGTCGAAATGCTAATGAGAGAATGGATGGCTTGCAATACCCTGCGCGAAAAAAAGTCGCCGCACCTCTTGACTTTTTGTCAATTGCAAGGGTCTGTGTCATAGCAGATTGATGGCATTGGCAAGATTGTCTTTGGAGAGGTGGGCGTACCGAAGAGTCATTTTGATATCTTTATGCCCCAGCAGTTGCCTGACTGTATTGAGAGGCACTCCACGCATTACCAGCGTCGATGCGAAAGTGTGGCGCAGATCGTGCAGTCTGAAATCGGTGATCTTTGCTTCTTCAATCAGTTTGTTAAAGGCTGACTTTATATCTGTCATGCGGCCACCACTGCGCCCTGGAAACACATAGCTTTCTGGCGTTGGCTGTACGTTCCAGGCTTTCAGGGCCTTATGGAGCTCGGGGTGGAGTGGGATATGTCTGCTTTTTCCATTTTTTGTGTCTGTTGCGCTGAGGTAGCCATCGGATAAAAAGACGTCCTTCCATTTTAGGTTAAAGAGCTCTCCGCGCCGCATGCCTGTTTTGAGCAGGGTAATTACCATTGGCTTCAAGTGGTCAGCAAAAGTGACCTGGTTGAGGTCGAACAAGAGAGGAATCCCCCGATTCATTCTCCAGGCGTTCGCCGATTCTCTCTCGGTTCTCAATCTGGACTCCCGTGCATCAAGCTGGGAGTAGAGGCGAGATTCCTCATTTGGGCTCAGATAGCGCGGATTAATGTTCTCATCGACGCTTAGGTCTCGCATTTTTTCCAGGGGGCTCGCGGAGGCATACGACCATTCAATAGCGCGAGCAAAAAGTCCTTTCAAGGCCGTCGTTTTACGGTTGACGGTGGCTGGCTTGTTTCCTGACTCAAGCCAGGCTGTCCGCAGATCATCAACCTGTTTATAGGTGATCTTGCTGAGCTCGGTCTCCATGAGGCCAGCGAATGCGCTTTTGATGGTGCTGAGGTCTTTGGCGTAGTTTTTCTTGTGCTGTGTCATCCAGCTTTCGTAGTGCTCATCGATGAATCGCTTAAGGGTTAGCTTTCCTTGATTGGGTTGATGCTGGGGAAGGGTGCCACCATTTGCTTTGGCGAGCAGGATGAGCTTGATAGCCTCATCTCGTGCGGCATCTAGGGTCATTACCCCGACACTGCCGATAGTCTCCTTCCGCTTCCGGGCATACTCCACCATGTACTTTTTCTTTCCAGATGCGTAAATCCGGATAAAAAAACCTGTCGTCTTTGAATCGTAGACTTCATAGGTTTTTTCCCTTGTCTCCAAGGTTCTGGGTGTTGTCTGGGTAAATTTGATAGCCATGCGATGCTAGCCTTCCTGTTTCTGGCTATTTATACAGTCGGTTTGGGTTGGTCGCAAGGGGGCAATAAGGGGGCAAATTGTTGTGTTCAAATAAACGCAACCACACGTAACCGGAGCGTATGTGGCTGATATCTAATGAAAATAGGCTATCTGACTATCTTTCAAATCCCCCTCCTAAGGGGAAGGTTGGCAGTTCGAACCTGCCCTGGGACACCACCCTTCAGCGTCCTCCCTCTTGCTTTGCCAATGCCCTCCTGATTCGGGCGGATGTCTATTGATTGTCCTTCTGTCGATGTCTCTTCTATATAGAGGAGGACAGGGTGCTGCCGCCTTTTTGCGCATCGTTGATAGAAACTTCAAATCAGGGGTTGACGGCAGATTTCAGAAGCCTAT
>NZ_LYVP01000111.1 GCF_001984065.1 Pseudomonas sp. KK4 | reverse complement strand
GCATCCCCCAGATCAGGTCGGCTCGAAGGCCGCCTCGCTTCGCTTTTGATGTTGAGGTGCCCCGTCGGCAGGACCGGACGTCAGGGGATAAAGCCTTTGGTTACTTTGGGCACCAAAGTGACCCGCCGTCAGGGCGGAACCCTAAGTGGCCGTTACCGCAGCAATGGATATGTACACCCGACACAAAGCCATCGCTTGCAGGCAAGCTCCCACAGGTTTTGAGCCGTACGCAAATCCAACGCACAACCCCACCCCCTGTAGGAGCGAGCTTGCTCGCGATGGTCGTCCAGGCGACGCGGGGAGTCAGGCAGCCATCGTCATCGTTAACGTCCATCGCGAGCAAGCTCGCTCCTACAGATCAAACCGATCCACCGCCCGCCGCCGCTCATTATCATCACGCACATCATAGTTGGCCGTAGTCTGGATATTGCTGTGGTGGGCCAGTTTCTGTGCGATCGACAGGTCGTGTTCCTCGATGACCCGGGTAATGAACGAGCGGCGGAAATCATGGGGCATGATTTGCACGCCTACCTGCGCGCCGCGCTGGCGGGCGATGTAATAGATCGCGTGCTTGGTGATGCGCTCTCGGGTGATATGGCTGCCGCGACGAATGCGGTTGAAGAGGAACGGGTCATCCGTTTCACCTTCCTTGAGTTGCGTGCGGCGAAATGCCAACCAGGCCTCAAGTTTGGCGAAGGCCCAGGCCGGGGCATATTTGATCAGTTGCTTGTTGCCCTTGGCCGTGACCCGCAGGCTGCGCTCGGTGAAATCCACCTGATTCAGATCCAGGTTCACCGATTCCGACTTGCGCATTCCCGAGCCATACAGGATCGCAATGATTGCCGCGTCCCGCAGGCCCTGAGGCCGTGGATCGGCTTCGCAGACGTCCATCAGCTCTCGGATCAGCGTGCGCCGCAGATTGCGCCCCTGGGACAGGCGCGTACCGGCGATGCCCTTGACCGAGCGCATCTTCAGCAAGTGTTCCTGGCTGATCAGGCTCATACGCCACGCTTCGTTCATCACCCCGCGCACCGCATTGACATACAACGACGAGGTGTTGGGCGCATAACCGTCGGCACGCAAGGTTGCCACCAGCGCAATCACATCCTCGGGCTGCAACCGGTGCCAGGCAATTTCCTGGATGTTCATTTCCTCGAAACCCAGGCGATCGGCGGCATCCTGCAGCACGTAGCGCATGGTCATCTGGCTCGAGGGGGCCAGTCGCGCCAGGTACACCGTCAGCGGGTTCATGGTTAAGGCGGGCAAGTCGGCAACGGGTAAGTCAATCAAACGAAACGGCCTTGAATAAGAAGTCAGTCACAACTAAGAAATGAAACAACATTCATATACAGCGAAACTTTCGTAGGACTTTTCCGAGACGAATGACCGTAAGTCCTGCAATTCTGAACTGGCGCTTAATGAGTTTCAGATAAACAAATTTCCCACCGGGTTTTCATGTTTTATTGACGAAATCGGGCCTAGCCTCCAGCGATGGGGTTTGGTCTCGAGGTGCTCACAACCTGCCGCCCAGGGCAGGAAAAGTCAACTGACGAGAATGCTCAACTTTCTCAACTAAGCCTTTGAAGCAACTTTAGTTTCATGATCTACGCTGCAAACGGATCCGCAAAAAAACTCCACGAACAATCACGTTTCGGCCAAGAGGTGTGCATGACTCAGGCTTTTCTCCCCTTCTCCCGCCCAAGTATCGGCGATGAAGAAATCGCAGCCGTAGAACAAGTTCTACGCTCGGGATGGATCACCACCGGACCGAAAAACCAGGCATTGGAAGAGCACTTCGCCACCTATGTCGGTTGTCGCCACGCCGTTGCACTGTCGTCCGCCACCGGCGGCATGCACATCACTCTGCTGGCGCTCGGGATCGGGCCGGGCGATGAAGTCATTACCCCGTCGCAGACCTGGGTATCGACGGCCAACATGATTTGTCTGCTGGGCGCCACCCCGGTGTTCGTCGACGTTGACCGCCACACGTTGATGAGTGACCTGGCGAGCATCGAAGCGGCGATCACCCCACGCACCAAAGCCATCATCCCGGTGCATTATGCCGGCGCCGCATTCGATCTCGATCCGCTGTATGCGCTGGCCGACAAACATGGCATAGCGGTGATCGAAGACGCTGCCCACGCCGCCGGGACGTTGTACAAAGGCCGCCACGTCGGCGCCCGGGGCACGGCGATTTTCTCGTTCCATGCGATCAAGAACATGACCTGCGCCGAGGGCGCCATGTTCGTCAGCGACGACGAAAAACTGGCCTCGCGGGTGCGCATGCTCAAGTTCCACGGCCTGGGCGTTGACGCCTACGACCGCCTGACCCATGGTCGCAAGCCTCAGGCGCAAGTTGTGGAACCCGGTTTCAAGTACAACCTGGCCGACATCAATGCCGCCATCGCCCTGGTGCAACTGCAGCGGCTGGACGAGATCAACGCCAAGCGCACGCAATTGGCCAGCGCTTACCTGCAGCGCCTCGAAGGCCTGCCGGTGCTGCCCCTGGCCATGCCTGCCCATGTGCAACAACACGCCTGGCACCTGTTCATCCTGCGCATCGACGCAGAACGCTGCGGGCTGGACCGCGAAGCCTTCATGAAGGCCTTGCAGGACCAGAACATCGGCACCGGCATCCACTTCGTCGCCACCCACCTGCACACCTATTACCGCCAGCGTTTCCCCGATGTTCACCTGCCCGACACCGAATGGAACTCGGCACGACTGTGTTCGATCCCGTTGTTCCCCGACATGACCCTCGATGACGTCGAGCGCGTCGTCGGTGCCATTGAAAACTGCCTGGACGCACGCCCGTGAGACCTTACCCCATCCATTTCGTGTCGATCGTGATCCCGGTCTACAACGAACAAGCGAGTTTGCCTGAACTGCTGCGCCGCACCGAGGCGGCGTGCACGCTCTTGCACCATGCCTACGAAATCGTGCTGGTCGACGACGGCAGTCGCGACGATAGCGCCTACCTGCTGGAGCAAGCCGCTTCACGCCCGGGCAGCCCGGTGGTTGCGGTCATTCTGAACCGCAACTACGGCCAGCACGCGGCCATCATGGCCGGTTTCGAGCATTGCAAGGGCGACGTGGTGATCACCCTCGACGCCGACCTGCAAAACCCGCCCGAAGAAATCCCGCGCCTGGTCGCCCAGGCCGAACTGGGCTATGACGTGGTCGCGACGGTACGCAGCAACCGCCAGGATTCGGCCCTGCGCCGCTGGCCGTCGAAGTTGATCAACCTGGCCGTACAGCGCTCCACCGGCGTGGCCATGAGTGACTACGGCTGCATGCTGCGCGCTTACCGCAGAAGCATCGTCGACGCCATGCTCGCCTGCCGCGAGCGCAGTACCTTCATCCCGATTCTGGCCAACAGCTTCGCCCGCCACACCACGGAAATCCCCGTGACCCACGCCGAGCGCGAACACGGCGATTCCAAATACAGCCCCATGCGTCTGATCAACCTGATGTTCGACCTGATCACCTGCATGACCACCACCCCCCTGCGCCTGTTGAGCATCGTCGGTTTCACCATGGCCGGGCTCGGTGTGCTGTTCGCCATGATGCTGATCGTGCTGCGCCTGGTGTTCGGCGCCAGTTGGGCCGGCGACGGCATGTTCGTGCTGTTCGCGGTGCTGTTCGTGTTCACCGGCGGCCAGTTCATCGGAATGGGCCTGCTGGGTGAATACCTGGGGCGCATGTACAGCGATGTGCGCGCCCGCCCGCGTTTCTTCGTTGAAAAGGTATTGCGCAGCCCATCCGCCTCCCCTGATTGCGTGGTCGCCGTTGACGACCGCACCTCCACTTCTGCCGATCGAGTACTCCCATGACTGCAAACGTTGTTGTGTTCGCCTATCACGATATTGGCTGCGCCGGTATTGAATCCCTGCTCCAAGCCGGTTACCACATCGCCGCAGTGTTCACCCACGCCGATGACCCCACGGAAAACACGTTCTACGGTTCCGTGGCACAGCTGTGCGCACGCAAAGGCATTGCCGTACACGCCCCGGAAGACGTCAATCACCCACTGTGGATCGAGCGCATCGCCAAACTCGATCCCGACTACCTGTTCTCCTTCTACTACCGCCACCTGCTGAGCGAACCGCTGCTGGCCACGGCCCGCAAAGGCGCTTTCAACCTGCACGGCTCGTTGCTGCCACGCTACCGTGGTCGCGCCCCGGCGAACTGGGTGTTGGTCAACGGCGAAACCGAGACCGGCGTGACGCTGCACCGCATGGTCAAGCGCGCCGACGCTGGCGCCATCCTCGCCCAGCAACGGGTGGCCATCGAGCGCAACGACACCGCGCTGAGCCTGCATGGCAAGCTGCGCGTGGCCGCCAGCGACCTGTTGCGCGACACCTTGCCGGCATTGCTGCAGGGCAAGGTCAGCGAAACCCCGCAGGACGAGAGCAAGGCCACTGTGTTCGGTCGCCGCACCCCGGCTGATGGAAAACTGGTATGGAGCCGGCCTGCCGAGCAGTTGTTCAACCTTGTCCGCGCCGTGACCCAACCCTATCCGGGGGCTTTCTGTGCGGTGGGCGAGCACAAACTGATCGTCTGGAGCGCCGAGGTGGTCAGGGGCAACGATGGCCTGGCACCGGGCCGGGTCATCAGCGTCGATCCGTTGCGCATCGCCTGCGGTGAAGACTCGCTGGTGATCAACGCCGGCCAGCGCAACCACAACGGCCTGTACCTCAGTGGTCCGCAACTGGCCAATGAACTGGGGCTGGTGGACGGCTCGGTGTTGCGTGGCGCCGAGTCCGGTCGTGCGCCGCGCCGCACTCGCGTGCTGATCCTTGGCGTCAACGGTTTCATCGGCAATCACCTGTCCGAACGCCTGCTGCGCGATGACCGCTACGAGGTGTATGGCCTGGACATCGGCTCGGACGCCATCGAGCGCCTGCGCAGCCACCCGAACTTCCACTTCGTCGAAGGCGACATCAGCATTCACTCGGAGTGGATCGAGTACCACATCAAGAAATGCGACGTGGTCCTGCCGCTGGTCGCCATCGCCACGCCGATCGAATACACGCGCAACCCGCTGCGGGTGTTCGAATTGGACTTCGAAGAAAACCTGAAGCTGGTGCGCTACTGCGTCAAATACAACAAGCGGGTGATTTTCCCGTCGACCTCGGAAGTCTATGGCATGTGCCAGGACGAGCGATTCGATGAAGACACCTCCAACCTGGTCGTCGGCCCGATCAACAAGCAGCGCTGGATCTATTCGATCTCCAAGCAATTGCTCGACCGGGTGATCTGGGCCTATGGCCAGAAAGGCCTGAACTTCACGCTGTTCCGTCCCTTCAACTGGATGGGCCCACGCCTGGATCGACTGGATTCGGCGCGCATCGGCAGCTCCCGGGCCATTACCCAGTTGATCCTCAACCTGGTTGAAGGCACGCCGATTCGCCTGTTCGACGGCGGCGAGCAAAAGCGCTGCTTCACCGACATTGCCGACGGCGTTGAAGCCCTGGCGCGGATCATCGACAACGACAACGACGTCTGCAACGGCCAGATCATCAACATCGGCAACCCGGACAACGAAGCCAGCATCCGCCAGTTGGGCGAAGAGCTGTTGCGCCAGTTCGAAGCCCATCCGCTGCGCAAGCACTTCCCGCCGTTCGCCGGTTTTCGCGATATAGAAAGCAAGGCGTTCTACGGCAATGGCTACCAGGACGTGTCGCACCGCAAGCCGAGCATCGCCAACGCCAAGCGCCTGCTGGACTGGACGCCGACCGTGCAGATGAGCGAGACCATCGGCAATACCCTGGATTTCTTCTTGCGTGAGGCCATGCTCGAAAACGCGCAGTCACACAAAGAAGAAGCACGCTGATGCAGGCAGGTCTTCGTATCGATGTCGACACGTACCGAGGCACCCGTGAGGGGGTGCCCCGCTTGCTGGACATGCTCGACGAAGCGCAGGTCAAGGCGACGTTCTTTTTCAGCGTTGGTCCGGACAACATGGGGCGCCACCTGTGGCGCCTGATCCGCCCGCAGTTTCTCTGGAAAATGCTCCGTTCCAACGCCGCTGGCCTGTACGGCTGGGACATTCTGCTGGCCGGCACGGCCTGGCCCGGCAAACCCATCGGCCGCGACCTGGGGCATCTGATGCGCCGGGCCCGGGATGCCGGTCATGAAATCGGCCTGCATGCCTGGGATCACCATGGCTGGCAGGCGAATGCCGGACGCTGGGACAACATCCGGTTGATCGAGCAGATTCGCAAGGGCGTGGACACGCTCAACGACATTCTGGGGGAAAAAATCCACTGTTCGGCCGCCGCTGGCTGGCGTGCCGACGAGCGCGTGATCGAAGCCAAGCAGGCCTTCGGTTTTCGCTACAACAGCGATTGCCGGGGCCAAAGCCTGTTCCGGCCGATCCTGGCCGACGGCCGTGCGGGCACGCCGCAAATACCGGCGGACCTGCCGACGTTCGATGAAGTGGTCGGCCCGCACCTTGCCGCCAAGGACTTCAACGCCTTCATCCTCGATCGCTTCGCCCCGCAACACCTCAACGTCTACACCATTCATGCAGAAGTGGAAGGGATTCTGATGGCCAATGATTTTCGCCGACTGCTGGCCGATGCGCGCCAGCGAGGCATCGTCTTTGAACCCTTGGGCAACAGGCTGCCCGAGACACCTGGCAACCTGCCCCGCGGCCGCGTGGTGCGTGGCGTACTCAACGGTCGCGAAGGCTGGCTGGGAGTGCAAGGCGCATGAGCAGACGCTGGGCATTACCGTTTCTGCTGGTGCTCATGGCGTTGGCTTACCTGCTGCCCCTGAGCAGCCATGGCTTGTGGATTCCCGATGAAACCCGCTATGCCCAGATCGGGCAGGACATGCTGCTGGGTGGCAACTGGGTATCGCCACACTTCATGAGCGTGCGCTATTTCGAGAAACCGGCAGCCGGCTACTGGATGATCGCCATCGGTCAGGCGCTGTTTGGCCAGAACCTGTTCGGTGTGCGTTTTGCCTCGGCGTTCAGCACCGCTCTGAGCGTTGTGTTGTGCTACCTGATCGCCCGCCGTTTATGGAGCGATCCGCGCAAAAGTTTCGTCTGTGCACTGCTGTACATGAGCCTCACCGTCGTTGCCGGTGCTGCCGGCTACGCCAACCTCGATCCGCAATTCACTTTCTGGGTCAACCTGAGCCTGGTGGCGCTGTGGTTCGCGCTGGACAGCACCACTGGCGGCAAACGAATGCTCGGCTGGGCGGTGCTGGGGTTGGCGTGCGGCATGGGCTTCATGACCAAGGGTTTCCTCGCCTGGCTGCTGCCGGTACTGATCGCCCTGCCCTGGATGCTCTGGCAAAAGCGCTGGCGCGAGTTGCTGACCTACGGTCCGCTGGCGATCGGCGTGGCCATCGTCGTCAGCCTGCCATGGGCACTGGCGGTGCACGCCCGGGAGCCGGACTACTGGCGGTTTTTCTTTTGGCACGAGCACATCCGCCGCTTCGCCGGGGACGATGCCCAGCATGACGCCCCCTGGTGGTATTACCTGCCGCTGCTAGTGGCGTTCAGCCTGCCGTGGGTGGGCCTGTTGCCACCGGCACTGAAGCAGGCCTGGCAAAGCCGCAACCAGGCCAGGACCGCGTTCCTGCTGTTGTGGCTGGTGATGCCGCTGCTGTTTTTCAGCCTGAGCAAGGGCAAGCTGCCGTCTTACATCCTGCCCTGCCTGTTGCCTTTGACCTTGCTGCTGGGCCATGCCCTGGCCGAGCGTTTGAAGCTTGAGCAAGGCGTTTTCCTGAGGGTCAATGGTCTGCTCAACCTGGCGCTGGGCCTGCTCCTGCTGCTGGGGCTGGTTTACCTGCAACTGAAAAAGCCACTGTACAACCATGAACTGCACAACCTGGTGCTGGTGTTCATCGCGCTGATCGGCTGGATCATCAGCAACCTGTTGCAAGCCTTGCGCCCCTTGAGCTGCTGGGCCGCACCGGCCTTCGGCAGCCTGCTGCTGATCGGCTTGATACCCGCCGCCCTGCCCGATTCGGTGGTCGCCAACAAAACGCCCGATCAATTCATCCTCGAGCACACCGCCGAGCTCGGCCAGACCCGTCATTTGCTGAGCAATGACCTGGGCGCGGCGTCCGCCCTGGCCTGGCGGCTGCAACGTCCGAACGTGGCTTTGTACAACACGATAGGCGAATTGAAATATGGCCTTGCCTATCCTGACGCCAACAAGCAGCGCGTCGACCCCAACCAGGTTCAACAGTGGATGCACGACGCCCGCCAGCAGGGCTCGGTGGGTGTGGTCATGCGGATCAAGGGGGACGACGAACTGCACGAACTTGAACAGTTGCCTACCGATGGCAAGCGTTATGAGAAAGGCAACATTGTGATTTTGATCATCCCGCAGGCGGCACCATGAGCCTGGTCCTGCTGCTGGCCGCCTGCCTGCTGACGTGCCTGGGCCAGATCGCCCAGAAGTGCGCCGTGGAAAGCTGGCGTGGCGCGCCGACAAACCTTAGCGACAAATTGCGCTCGCCCTGGTTGTGGCTGGCCCTGGCGGCGCTGGGGCTGGGCCTGCTGGTGTGGTTGCTGGTGCTGCAGCGCCTCGAGGTCGGCATTGCCTACCCGATGCTCAGCCTCAACTTCGTATTGATCACCCTGGTGGCGCGCTTCGTGTTCCGCGAGCCGATCGATCGGCGTCACTGGCTGGGTGTCGCCCTGGTGATCGGCGGCGTGGCCTTGCTGGGGCAACACGCATGAGCGCGCCACGGGGCATCACCTTTGCGCTGTGCAGCGTGCTGCTGGTCAGCGGCGCCCAGTTGGGGATGCGCTGGAGCATGAGTCGCCTGCCCTCCCCCGAACACTGGCCCGGCGCCGACATTCATCTCGGTGCAGTCGCGGTGGTGCTGGGCGCGATCCTGGCTTACGCCCTGTCGATGCTCTGCTGGCTTCTCGCCCTGCGGGACCTGCCCCTGGGGCGAGCCTACTCGCTGCTGAGCATCAGCTATGCCCTGGTCTATCTGGCCGCCGCCAGCCTGCCGCTGTTCAACGAAACCTTCAGCCTGTCCAAAAGCCTCGGAGTGGCGCTGGTCATCCTTGGCGTCATCACCATCAACTCTCGACCCGTTCACGCGCCTGAACCCAGGAGTGTTCCATGAAAATCAGTGTATTTGGTAGCGGTTATGTCGGCCTGGTCCAGGCCGCCGTCCTGGCTGAAGTCGGCCATGACGTGGTGTGCATGGACATTGACAAAAACAAAGTCGAGTTGCTGCAACAGGGCCATGTGAGCATTTTCGAACCTGGCCTGGCCAGCCTGGTGCGCGAAGGCCTGGACGCCAATCGGTTGCAGTTCACCACCGACGAAAAATTCGCCGTGCAACATGGCCAGGTGCTGTTTATCGCGGTCGGTACGCCGTCCCGGGAGGATGGCTCGGCGGATCTTCGCTACGTGCTGTCGGTGGGTGAAGCCGTGGCGCGACACCGTGAGCAACCGGTGATTCTGGTGGAGAAATCCACGGTGCCGGTGGGCACCGGCGACGCCTTGCGCGAGCACATCGACAAATGCCTGATCAAGGTCGGGCGCCTGCTGCAGTTCGATATCGTCTCCAACCCCGAGTTTCTCAAGGAAGGCTCGGCCGTGGCCGATTGCCGCCGCCCTGACCGCATCGTCATCGGCTGCGAACGCGATGAAGTGCGCGACGTGATGCGCGACCTGTACGCGCCGTTCAACCGCAACCATGACCGGATCATGTTCATGGACCTGCGCAGCGCCGAGCTGACCAAATACGCCGCCAACTGCATGCTGGCGACCAAAATCAGCTTCATCAACCAGATGGCCGAACTGGCCGAACACCTGGGTGCCGACATCGAATCGGTGCGCCTGGGCATCGGTGCCGACTCGCGCATCGGTTACCACTTCATCTACCCCGGCTGTGGCTATGGCGGTTCGTGTTTCCCCAAGGACATGCGCGCCCTGATCCACAGCGCCGAACAGGCCCACTGTTCCAGCGACTTGCTGCAAGCGGTGGAAGCCATCAACCAGCGGCAGAAACACAAATTGTTCGAGCGCATCAAGGCGTTCTACAAGGGTGATTTGCGCGGCAAGACCTTCGCCCTGTGGGGCCTGGCGTTCAAGCCCAACACCGATGACATGCGCGATGCCCCGAGCCGCCCGCTGCTCGAAGCACTGTGGGCGGCCGGTGCGAACGTTCGGGCCTTCGACCCCGAAGCCATGCAGGAAACCCAGCAGCTGTATCCCGACGAATCGAAACTGATGCTCATGGGCACGCCGGAATCGGTGTTGAGCGGCGCCGACGCATTGATCATCTGCACCGAATGGCAGCAGTTCAAGGCCCCGGATTTCGACCTGATCCGCCAGCGGCTCAATGCCCCGGTGATCTTCGACGGCCGCAATCTGTACGACGCCGAACGCCTGGCCCGCCATGGTTTCATGTACTTCCCGATGGGCCGCGGCGAATCGCGCAAGCTGCCGATCCCACATCAGCAATGGCCGGCGGCCTCGGTAGTCGCTTGATCGTTGAAACGATGAGCATTCGTCAGCAGTCCCTGGTCATCGGGTTGCTGGCGCTGCTGCTGTTCAGTGCCGGGGTTTACCAACAGGCGGCCATCGGTTTCGATTCGCGGTTCGTGCTGTTTGCCCAGGAAATGCTGCGCCACGGGCCGTCGATCTTCCCCACCAGCTATGGAGAGCCCTACCCCGATTACACGGCGGTCTCGACGCTGTTCATCTGGCTACTGTCCTTGCCTTTGGGCGAAGTCAACAGCCTCAGCGCCTGGCTGCCGAGCGCAATGGCCGGCGCGGTGATCGTCACGCTGATGTACCGCTTGCTGGCACCCTGCTCCCCGCGCTGGGCGCTGCTGAGCAT
The DNA here is from genome assembly GCF_001984065.1 of Pseudomonas sp. KK4. Lineage (GTDB taxonomy): Bacteria > Pseudomonadota > Gammaproteobacteria > Pseudomonadales > Pseudomonadaceae > Aquipseudomonas. Next base: position 6,763 of record NZ_LYVP01000111.1, on the reverse strand, counting down.
TGCCTTGATGCTGATGACCAGCACCTTCATCACCGAAACCCGCGCCGTGTCCCAGGATTTGTTGCTCAGCGCAGTGGCGTTTGCTGTTTTTTACCTGGGCTACGCCGCCGATCACTGTGCGGCCCCGCGGCGCGGGTGGTTGATCCTTGCGCTGTTAGTGCTGGGCTTCGGCATACGTGGGCCCATCGGCCTGGTGATCCCCACGGGCATGTTGTGCAGTTATTTGCTGGTCAATCGCCAATGGCAGCGCCTGTTCGGCTTCGGCCTGAGCGCGGCGGTGTTGCTGGCGGCCTGTGTCGGCGGGTTGTTATGGCTGGCCGAGCGCAGCGGCGGCCCGGCATTCATGCACGATGTGGTGCGCATGCAGTTCCTGGGGCGCATGGACGGCAGCGAGGGTGTGGGCGGCTCGCTCTACTACTTCACCCGTTCGCTGGGCAACTACGCGCTGGCCTATCCCCTGGCGTTGCTGGTGCTGGCCGCGCTGTGGCTGACGGACTCACGCCAGGCCGGCCCGGCGTTGCGACTGGTGCATTGCTGCACTGCGGCGGCGTTGATCGTATTGATCGGCTTGTCGATTCCCCAAGCGAAGAAAGCCCGGTACGTGCTGCCGATGCTGCCCATGGTGGCAATCATCGCGGCGTATCCATTCCAGGTCGCGCAGGGCCGGGTGTTTACCTGGCTGCGCGCGGCCATGCTGGGGTTATGGCTATTGATGCCGACGGTTCTGATCACCGGGCTGCTGATCGCCCAGCGACGATTGGCCGTGCCCTTGACCTCTGTGCTGATTGTCCTGGGCGCGCTGCAGGTCATCGCCATCGTCATGCTGTTCAAGTCGCCATGGCGTGCGCAGGCCCTGGCCGCGTGTGCGGTGCTGGCGCTGTGGCTGGTTTACATCCTGGTGTTCGAGCCGGTCGAACGGCGGCTCTACGACACGCAAACGTTCAGTCGTGCGGCGCTTGCCCTCGTGCACAAAGATCCGGCGCCGCTGGTATTACACGGCATGGGCAAAGATGCCAAGGCAATCAAGTTCATGGTCAATGTCGACGAAGATGTGCAACCGGTGTTTACCGAGTCGATCCAGGCGTTGGAAAGTGTTGCACGACCGGCGTGGTTAATGATGGATCTGAACGATTACAAGGCCCTGCATGGCACTGTTGCGGGTACGCTGCAACCGGTATTGAGCGGTCGATTCGATAACAACGATTTTGTGTTGCTGCACTTTCTCAAAGATTGATCGGTTGAGCGGCAGGCGCCCGTCTGCAGGTTGTTGCTTGTTCATACCGGCGACTTCAAATCGACTCTGGCAGCGCAGCACGCCGAAATCACCCGCAGCTGCGAGGCACTGAAAGCCCTCACCGGCCAACACCCGAACGGTTTTCGCATCCCTGCCGGCAATGGCGCGCCGGGATTCATCGAAGCACTCAGGGACAACGGCATCCAATGGTCTTCTTCGTGGCGCGGCGATGACTTGCCATTCGCCCATCCCACCGCGCCCGAGGTCATCGAGCTGCCCCTGCATTACGAACTGGAGGACGAACCCTATTTCGCCTTCAACCTCAGCCCGGCGGTGCCACCGGCGCAATCGCGGATCGCCTCCTACAGCCACACCTTGGGCAATCTGCAGATGGACTTCGCCGGGTTTCACCGCTTTGGTTTGTGCTACGTGCTGCGCCTGCATCCGGAAATCATTGCCACGCCGGGACGGATTGGCGTATTGCGCGAGCTGCTTGAGGGGATTTTGCGGCACGATGACGTGTGGATCGCCACCGGTGCGCAAGTCGCGCAATGGTGGGCAGAATCGGCAGCGTCAGTGACCGAGGATCATCCGGCGTCGGTGTATGAGCGGCACTATCGCGATAACCTGCCATGATCGAGGGCGGTGCCCGACCGGGCCTGTTCACGAATGGGACACCTGGTCGTCGAGCCAACACCAACGACTTCGAATAAGGACATTTGCACTCACCGTGGCCACCTACTCCCTCGTTATTCGCCGTTTGATGATCGTGTCGCTGACCATCGTCGTCAGCCGCGCCATCACCAGCCCGTTGCTCACCCTGTTCCTGAGCAGAAAACTGGGCCTCAACCAGCAGGACGTCGGGTTGTTGCTGGGGATCGCGGTGTTCATTGCGACCCTGCTCGCGCTGTATGGCGGCTACATCATCGATCGTCTGGAAAAGCGCCGACTGCTGATCCTGGCCATGCTCTCCAGCGCGATCGGCTTCGTGTTGCTGACCTTCGCCGAAAACCTCTACCTGACCACCGCCACCCTGGTGATCACCGAAACCGCCTCGGCGCTGTTTCTCATCGGCTCCAAGGCGATCCTCAGCGAAAACCTGCCCATGGGCCAGCGCGCCAAGGCGTTTTCCCTGCGCTACACCCTGACCAACATCGGCTACGCCACCGGCCCGATGCTCGGTGTAGTGATCGCCGGTTACTATCCGATCGCGCCGTTCCTGATCGCCGGCGCCATCGCCTTCGGCAGCATTTTCCTGATGATCGGCATCCCCCGGGACTCGGCGCAGGCCCCGGCCATCGGTCAGCCGCAAAGCTTCCTCAAGACCCTGGTCACCCTGAAGAACGACCGCACGCTGATCATGTTCACCTGCGGCTGCCTGCTCAGCACCGTGGTTCACGGACGCTTTACCCTGTACCTGTCGCAGTACCTGCTGGTGACCCACGATTCGAAAAACGCCCTGGACATCATGGCCGCCCTGCTCGCCTGCAACGCCATCAGCGTGATCCTGTTGCAGTACCAGGTCGGCCGTTTCCTCAACCGCGAAAAACTGCGCTACTGGATAGCGGCCGGCACCAGCCTGTTCATCCTCGGCCTGATCGGCTTCAGCCTGGCCAACAGCATGGTTACCTGGTGCGTGGCGATGTTCATCTTCACCCTCGGGGAAATGATCATTTACCCGGCGGAATTCCTCTTCGTCGACACCCTGGCCCCGGAAGAACTGCGCGGCAGTTACTACGGCGCACAGAACCTCGCGGCACTGGGCGGCGCCTTGAGCCCGGTGATTGGCGGCTACCTGCTGATGCACACGCCGGCCCCGACCATGTTCTATGCCCTCAGCGCCCTGACGGCCATGGGTGGCACGCTGTGCTTCCTCAGCGGACGGCGGGTGGCTTTACATCAGAAATAATGAACTTAAACTTCATTAATATGAATTTGCCAGCAATCCCGAGGAGCGGCACACTGGCGTCGTTCCTCCCCCAACAGTTGGAACACCTTCAAGGGCTTTCTGGGAACTCCAGGCAAGCCCTTTTTTTTCCTCAGGTTTTCAACGGAACGGTTTCGTATGCTTGCACGCTGGTTGCCCGCCGCCATCAATACCCGCCCCTCCGAATGGAGCCGTGCCGCCATCGGCATGGCCCTTGGGGTGATGCTCAGCGTCTGGCTGTGCGGCCAGGTGTTCGGGCTCGAGGTGGCGCTGCATCTGATCGGGCCGCTGGGCGCGTCCGCAGTGCTGCTGTTTGCCGTTTCTTCAGGCGCACTGGCGCAACCCTGGTCGATCATCGGCGGCTACCTGAGCGCTGGTGTGGTTTCGCTGCTGGTGGCTCACGTGCTGGGACGGACCCTGGGCAGCGCTTGCCTGTCGGCGGGCATGGCGCTGATCCTGATGTGCTGGCTGCGTTGCCTGCATCCCCCGGCCGGTGCGCTGGCGTTGACCCTGGTGGTGGCGGACCCATCGATTATCGCCATGGACTGGAAAGTCCTCGGCCCGGTGATGCTCGGCGCCCTGGTCATGCTGCTCAGCGCGCTGGCCTATAACAACCTGACCCGCATCCGCTACCCCAAGCGCGCCGGCGAGCCGGTCGCCGTGGTGCCCGCCGATCATCCGCCCGTGGATCGCCAGGCGATCACCGCCGAAGACCTGAAGCTGGCGCTGGCCGGGATGGAAGCCTTTATCGACGTGACCCCGGAAGATCTGGAACAGCTCATCCACGCCAGCGAATTGCAGGCCAGGCGCCGCAGTATTGGTGAGGTTTTGAGCCGCACCAGCGTCTGACGATAAACCCCCTGTAGGAGCGAGCATGCTCGCGATGGACGAGAGAGCGCCGCGGGGAATCAGACACCCAGCGTCATCGTTGACGACCATCGCGAGCATGCTCGCTCCTACGGGGGTAGTCATTACAAATATGCAGACAGCACCTGCACATTATCCCCGTTGTACATCACAAATTTGCACTGTTACGATCCTGCATCGCTCGCGCGCGAGCTTCTTAATAAAGAACAATAAAAGCAGGGAGTTAGTGATGACTGCTCAGGTTTCTTCTCCGCGGACGTCGTCCATGGATGACAGGCAAAATGAAGTGCTGGCCGAGATTCGCAACCACATCGGTCACCTGACCCTCAACCGCCCCGCCGGCCTCAACGCCCTGACCCTGGACATGGTCCGCAACCTGCACCGCCAGCTCGATGCCTGGGCGCAGGACCCGCAGGTGCATGCCGTGGTGCTGCGCGGTGCTGGCGAGAAAGCCTTCTGCGCCGGTGGTGACATTCGTTCACTGCACGACAGTTTCAAAAGCGGCGACACCCTGCACGTCGATTTCTTCGTCGAGGAGTATGCCCTCGACAACGCCCTTCACCACTATCGCAAGCCCGTTCTGGCACTGATGGACGGCTTCGTCCTGGGCGGCGGCATGGGCCTGGTGCAGGGCGCCGACTTGCGGGTGGTCACTGAAAAGAGCCGCCTGGCGATGCCGGAAGTGGGCATCGGCTATTTTCCGGACGTTGGCGGCAGCTACTTCCTGCCGCGCATTCCCGGTGAATTGGGGATCTACCTCGGCGTCAGCGGCGTGCAGATCCGCGCCGCCGACGCGCTGTATTGCGGCCTGGCGGACTGGTACCTGGACAGCGCCAAACTCGCCCTGCTGGACCAAAAACTCGATCAATTGCAATGGCACGACACGCCGCTGAAGGATCTTCAGGGCCTGCTGGCCACCCTCGGTGTGCAGCAGCTGCCCGACGCGCCGCTGCAAGCGTTGCGCCCGGCCATCGACCATTTCTTCGCCTTGCCGGATGTGCCGAGTATTGTTGAGCAATTGCGTGAAGTGACGGTCGCCGACAGCCATGAGTGGGCGCTGAGCACCGCTGAGCTGCTGCAGACCCGTTCGCCGCTGGCCATGGCCGTGACTCTGGAAATGCTGCGCCGTGGCCGTCGCCTGAGCCTCGAGCAGTGCTTCGCCCTTGAGCTGCACCTGGACCGTCAGTGGTTCGAGCGCGGCGATCTGATCGAGGGCGTGCGCGCCTTGCTGATCGACAAAGACAAGCAGCCGCGCTGGAACCCGCCGACCCTGCAGGCGCTGGACGCCGCGCACGTGGCGAGTTTCTTCCACGGTTTCGATGAGAGCGGGAGCTGAGCCATGCACGACCTCGAATTGACTGAAGAACAAGTGATGATCCGCGACATGGCCCGGGATTTCGCCCGTGGCGAGATCGCGCCCCATGCCCAGGCCTGGGAAAAGGCCGGCTGGATCGACGACGCCCTGGTGGCGAAGATGGGTGAGCTGGGGCTGCTGGGCATGGTGGTGCCCGAGGAATGGGGTGGCACCTATGTCGATTACGTCGCCTATGCCCTGGCGGTTGAGGAAATCTCCGCCGGTGATGGCGCCACCGGTGCGTTCATGAGCATCCACAACTCCGTGGGCTGCGGGCCGGTGCTCAACTACGGCAGCGAAGCACAGAAACAGACCTGGTTGCCGGACCTCGCCAGTGGCCAGGCCATCGGCTGCTTCTGCCTGACCGAGCCCCAGGCCGGTTCCGAAGCGCACAACCTGCGCACCCGCGCCGAACTGCGCGACGGCCAGTGGGTGATCAACGGCGCCAAGCAATTCGTCAGCAACGGCAAGCGGGCCAAACTGGCGATCGTGTTCGCCGTGACCGACCCGGACCTGGGCAAGCGCGGTATCTCGGCGTTCCTGGTGCCCACCGACACCGCAGGCTTTATCGTCGACCGCACCGAACACAAGATGGGCATTCGCGCCTCGGACACCTGCGCCGTGACCCTCAACAATTGCAGCATCCCCGAAGCCAACCTGCTGGGTGAGCGCGGCAAAGGCCTGGCCATTGCCCTGTCCAATCTCGAAGGCGGCCGCATCGGCATCGCCGCCCAGGCCCTGGGCATCGCCCGCGCCGCGTTCGAAGCGGCCCTGGCCTACGCCCGGGACCGCGTGCAATTCGCCAAGCCGATCATCGAACACCAGAGCATCGCCAACCTGCTAGCGGACATGCACATGCAGATCAACGCCGCCCGGCTGATGATCCTGCACGCGGCACGGCTGCGCACTGCTGGCAAACCCTGCCTTTCGGAGGCCTCCCAGGCCAAGCTGTTCGCCTCGGAAATGGCCGAGAAGGTCTGCTCATCGGCGATTCAGATTCATGGCGGGTATGGGTATCTGGAGGATTATCCGGTGGAGAAGTACTACCGCGATGCGCGGATTACACAGATCTATGAAGGGTCGAGCGAGATCCAGCGGATGGTGATTGCCCGCGAGCTGAAGAACTATCTGCTGTAACGCTTAAAAGCTTCGCGAGCAAGCCCGCTCCCACATGGGGTCTGCGGTGAACACGGCATTTGTGAACACAGCAGATCAACTGTGGGAGCGGGCTTGCTCGCGAATGCGCCCGCATAGACACCACAAAACTCAATCCTGCCCCGACCGCCTCACCGCCCTCACCCCCAACGCCGCCAGATCGCTCTCCCCCTCACCCGACGCCACCGCGTCCAGCAGGTTGTCGCGCAACACACTGGCAAACGGC
>NZ_LYVP01000110.1 GCF_001984065.1 Pseudomonas sp. KK4 | reverse complement strand
CAATGCAGGTGTCGGCTGATACACCGCCTTCGCGAGCAAGCCCGCTCCCACAGGGGCCTGTGTTGTAGCTTACTGGCGCGCCGCCCGCACAAAATCGATGAACGCCTTGAGTGGCGCGGGTACGTGGCGGCGGCTTGGATAGTACAGGTGCAGGCCCGGGTAATAGGGGCACCAATCGGCCAGGACCTGAATCAGGCGTCCGTCGGCCAAATGTCCGGTGACGGAGCCTTCGAACACGTAGGCCATCCCCAATCCCTGCAGCGCCGGCCCGACCATCAGGCTCACGTCGCCCAGGGTCAGGGGGCCGCTGACTTCGATTTCCTGAGCGATACCGCCGCGTTCGAATTCCCAGCGATAAACAGTGCCGCTGGGAAACCGATGACGGATGCAGGGCAGGCCATGCAGGTCCTCGGGCTTGCGCGGGATCGGGTGTTGCTCGAAAAAGGCCGGGGAACCCACCACCACCGAGCGCAGGGTCGGCCCGATGGGCAGCGACACCATGTCCGCTTCCAGCCTGTTGCCAAATCGCACCCCGGCATCGAAGCCACCCGCGACTACATCCACCAAGGCGTCGCTTTCCACGATCTCCAGGCGGATGTCGGGATAGGCCTGCAGAAACTCACTGACGATCGGCAGCAGCACCCGTTCGCAAGCCTGGCGACCTGCCGTGAAACGCAGGTTGCCCGAGGGTTTGTCGCGGAAATGGTTGAGGTCTTCGAGGGCATCGTCGATGTCGCGAAAGGCCGGTTTGAGTCGCGCATACAGGCGTTCGCCGGCTTCGGTCAGGCCGACACTGCGGGTGGTGCGGTTGAACAGTCGCACCCCCAGGCGGTTTTCCAGGGTGCGCACCGAATGGCTGAGGGCAGAGGGTGTCAGCCCCAGTTCCACCGCAGCCCGGCTGAAATTCAGTTGGCTGGCCACGCAGAGAAAGGTTGAAAGATCGGCGGCGGAAGGGGATTTCAACTGTGAATGCCTTTCATAAAGCCATGCAAAATTATTGGGATTATCACATCAGTAGTGCAGATTTAAAGTTGCGTCAACTCATCAAGAAGGCCCGGCAATATCGCTCGGGTCGCTGACAGGAGGAGTTGACATGCGTACTTGGCTCATTACTGGCGCTTCCCGTGGTTTTGGCACTCTGATCGCAGAACACGCTCTGCGTGCCGGCGACGCGGTGATTGCAACGGCGCGTAAACCTGAAGAGGTCATCGCCAAACTGGGTGACCACCCGAACTTGCTGGCGGTACGTCTGGACGTGACTCGCGAGGAAGAAGCGCATCAGGCGGTGGCGCAAGGCATCAAGCGTTTCGGGCGCATCGATGTGCTGATCAACAATGCCGGGTTCGGCGTGCTGGGTGCGGTGGAAGAGACCAGCGCCAGCGAGACCGAGCGGCTGTTCGCCACCAACGTCTTCGGCCTGCTCAACGTGACCCGTGCCGTGCTGCCGCACATGCGTCGTCAGCGCTCGGGGCATGTGATCAATATCTCGTCCATCGGTGGTTACCAGGCCTATATGGGCTGGGGTGTGTATGGCTCGACCAAGTTCGCGGTGGAAGGCATCACCGAGGCGCTGCATCAGGAGCTGGCACCGCTGGGTATCCACGCCACCGTGGTGGAGCCGGGCTTCTTCCGCACGGACTTCCTCGATGAACAGTCGCTGGTGAAGACCGCGCTGGAACTCCCTGACTACGATGAAACGGTCGGCGCCATGCGCAAATATGCTGAGTCCGCCAACCACGCTCAGCCAGGGGACCCGGTGAAGTTTGCCGAGGCGATGCTGACCCTGGTCAATGCGCCGAAACCGCCGCAGCGACTGGCATTGGGTAGCGATACGATTGCGCGGATTGAAGGCAAGAATCGTCTGGTGGCGCAGGAGTTGGCCGATTGGAATGAACTGGCCCTGTCCACTGACTTCAAGGACTGATACCCCACCCGATAAAAAATCCGGCGCCCCTCACAGGGCCCCGGATTTTTTTCTACTAGTCCTTCCTGTGGGAGCGGGCTTGCTCGCGAAGGCGGCGTGTCAGTCAATGCATTTGTCAACTGGCACACCGCTTTCGCGAGCAAGCCCGCTCCCACAGGGTTTTGCGTTCGACCTCAATCAGGGTTTGTCAGAACCGGTACTTCGCCGAAGCCGTGAAGCTGCGCGGTGCGCCGTAGGTCAGGGCGCCGTAGGCGTCGAAGATGTCGAAGTACTTCTGGTCGGTGAGGTTGTCGGCGTTGATCTGCGCCGAGAGATTGTCGGTGATCTCGTAGCGGGCCATCAGGTTGACCAGTGCATAGGCATCCTGCTGGATCTTCTCCGAGTTGCCAGCCGGGTTGATGGCGTAGGTGTAGATCGAGTCCTGCCAGTTGACGCCGCCGCCGACGGTCAACTTGTTGAAAGCACCCGGCAGGCGATAGGTGGTGAAGGTGCGCAGCAACTTGGTCGGGTAAAGCGTGTTGACGTCGTCACCGTGGGCGTCTTCGGCCTTGAACTGGGTGTAGCCCACCGAGGCATTCCAGTCGGACGCCAGTTCGCCGGAAACCTCCAGTTCGAAACCCTTGCTGGTGGCGCCCTTGGTTGCCTCGTAGGCGAAGCCGCCGACAGGGTTGGACGGGTCGATCAGCGCGCCGGTGTTCTGGCCCAGATTTTCCTGTTTGATCTGGAAAATCGCCGCCGAGGCGTTCAGGCGACCCCCGAAGTATTCACCCTTGAGGCCCAATTCCCGGTTCTCGCCCACGATCGGGTCCAGTTCCTGGCCGTTGCGGTCGCGTACCGACTGCGGCAGGAAGATTTCGGTGTAGCTGGCATAGGCCGAGAGGTTGTCGGTGAGGTCGTAGACCACGCCGGCATAGGGTGTCAGCTCATGATCGACATCGGTCTTGCTCACTTCGGAGAAAATGTCGTCGCTGGTCTTTTCGTACCAGCTCTCGCGGGCACCGAGAATCACTTTCAGATCGTCGGTCACGTTCAAACGAGTCGCGGCATACAGCCCTTTCTGGCGGGTCTCGCTGTAACCGTAATCCGTACGCGGCCCCCAGATCGGCTCGGGGAAATGGCCGTTGTAGGCATCGAAATCGGCGACCCCGTCAAAGCCGTTCTGCGCATCGAGGGAATCGGCGTCGAACTTCTGCTTGCTGTCCACATACCCGAAGGCCACTTCGTGCTCGCGACCCAGCAGGGTGAAGGGGCCATTGAAGCGGATGCCGTAGTCGTCCTGGGTGGTCTCGGTCTTGTAGGTCGCCGGGAACGAGGACATGCCGGCGCTGCCGTTTCGCCCGGGATTGCCCGAGAGGTAGAGCAGGGACGAGTCGCCGCTGCGCTCGCCACGGTTGTAGCTCAGATGGACCTGCCAGTCGTTGGCGAAGGTGTGTTCGAGATTGATGAAATAGGTCTTGTAGGTGGTGTCCCACTTGCTCCAGTCGGCGGACGTTGTCTTCGAACGGCTCCAGTGGGTGCGGCTGCCATCGGCGTACCAGACCGGCAGGCCACCCCACATCGGCGAGTCGGCGTTGCTTTGCTGATGGCTCAAACCGAACCAGAGCGTGGTGTCCGGCGTCAGGTCGATGTCCATGGTGCCGTAGAGGGTCTGGCGCTTGTTCGAGTTCATGTCGACCCAGGTATTGCCGTCGTTGGTCTCGCCCACCAGACGCGCGCGGATCGTGCCTTCCTCGTTCAGCGCCGTGGACACATCGGCCTCCATGCCATAGGTGTCCCAGCTGCCGGCGCTCAGTTCCACCGAACCCTTGAGGTCCTTGCTGCTGGCGCGCTTGCGCACCATGTTGAGCGACGCGGACGGGTCGCCCGCACCGGTCATCAAACCGTTGGCGCCGCGGACCACTTCGACGCGGTCGTACATGGCCAGGCTGCTGAAAATCTCTCCCGAACTCCATGGCTGTTCATAGATGGTCGGCACGCCGTCGATCATCAGCGAATTGAGTTCAAAACCCCGGGCGTTGAACTGTGCGCGGCTGGTTTCGTAGCGATTGACCGAGACCCCGGTGGCGTTGTTGACCACGTCGAGGATGGTTTTAAGGTCCTGGTCCTGGATGCGCTGCTGGGTCATGACGCTGACCGACTGCGGCGTCTCGCGCAGCGACATGTTCAGCGGCGTGGCGGTGCGGGCGGATTCGGTGGTGTAGGAGTGGGTGTCTTCGGTGACGGCGCCCGGTTCGGGTGCGGCGGTCTCGGTGATGGCGATCGCGTCGAGGGTCAGGGCGCCTGCATGTCCAGTCTGCTCAGTCTGATCCGCTGCCTGCACGCAAGGTGCGGTGATGACGATCCCGGCAGCCAGCATGTGCACGGCCAGAGCCAGGGGGCGCAGGGCTGACGGTGTGCGGAGCATAACGGGAGTTTGGGGAAACAGAACGGTAGGAGCGGGCATGCGGACTCACATTAGAGGACGTTGTTAATGAGAATCCGTATCATACGCAATAGTGATCTGTTTCGAAATGAGTTAAATACTCATTTGAGATAAATTATCAAATGAGTCTCAATGGACAAGTGAAAAACCTGTGGGAGCGGGCTTGCCAGCGATTGCGGCGGCACCTCCGAAAAATTTTGGGGCTGCCACACCGTCATCGCGGGCAAGCCTCGCTCCTACACGTTCATGGGCGACTTCGGACTGCTAGCGGCTGCTGGAGTCTCTGCGCAATTGCGCCGGACTCACCCCCAGCCGCTGCTTGAACGCAGTCGCCATGTGCGCCTGGGAGTTGAAGCCGCAGGTGAGGGCGATCTGTGTCAGGGGCAGGGTGGCGTCGCGCATCAGGGCACGGGCCCGCGCCAGGCGGCGGTCGATCAGGTAGCTGTGGGGGCTCTTGCCGGTGGCGTGTTTGAACGCCCGGATGAAATAGCCTTCGGACAACCCCAGCACCTGCGCCATTGCCTGCACCCCCAGCGGGCCGTCGAGGCCGTCCTCGATGAACTCGTCGAGCAGGCGCATCCGGCTGCCGGTGATGGAGCCGCTGTGCGCTGTCGACGGTATCGACCCCGACTCGGCACGTTCGGCCAGCGCCAGGGCCCAGGCTTCCCAGTCGTCGTCCACCGACGTGCGCAGCAGCGCGCTGCGTATTCGCTGGGCAAGGGCGGTCGCCTGCGGATCGATGCGATTGTTGAAGGCGTGGTCGCCGCGCAACGGCAGGCCGTCGGTGCGGATCACCCGCAGGTATTCGCCGCCCGATGGGGATTCGGACAGCACGTCACAGCCGATGGGTACGAACGCCAGGCCGTTGGGCAGGGCCAGGAAAGGTTGCACCCGGTCACTGCCGATCGCGTGTACGCCGCGCTGGCTGTCGAAGGCAAAGCCGATCGCCGATTGGCGCGCCACATAGCGGGTGGCATAGGCCGAACCGGGCAGCAATTCGATCGCCCATGGCCCGGCCTCGACACGGCGCACCGGTTCGGCGGGAGGGGGCGATGGCGGGCGGTTGCGCTGGCTCATGCCCACCATAGTAGTGAAGCGCCGGGGTAAAAGTCAGGTCAGTTTTCTGAAAGCCAGCCTGCACCCCCCGCGCCTAGACTGGGGAAAAACCTCAAGGAGCTTGCCCATGCAAACACTGACCCGCGTTGATCTCGAACAGGCTGCCCGCCAGGTTTACCAGGTGATGCCGGCCACCGCCCAGTACGCCTGGCCCTTGCTGGCCGAACGTCTGGGCTGCACGGTGTGGGTCAAGCACGAAAACCACACGCCGACCGGTGCCTTCAAGGTGCGCGGCGGTATTACCTTCATGCACTGGCTCAAAGGTGCACACCCGCAGGTCAAGGGCATTGTCACCGCCACCCGCGGCAACCATGGCCAGAGCCTGGCACTGGCGGCCGGCGCCCTGGGGTTGCGGGCGTTGATCGTAGTGCCTGAGGGCAACTCAGTGGAGAAGAACCAGGCCATGCGCGGCTTCGGCGGCGAAGTGGTGGAATATGGCCGCGACTTCGACGAGGCCCGGGAAGAGGCCGCGCGCCTGGCGAAACTGCACGATCTGTATCTGGTGCCGCCGTTCCACAGCGAACTGGTCAAGGGCGTGGCCACTTACGCGCTGGAATTGTTCGACGCGGCACCTGAGCTGGACACCGTCTACGTGCCGATTGGCTGCGGCTCGGGGATCTGCGCGGTGATCGCCGCCCGCGATGCGCTGGGGCTGGACACCGACGTGGTGGGCGTGGTGTCCACCGAGGCGGCAGCCGCCAAACTGTCGTTCGACGGCGGCGAAATCTGCGAAACCCCCTCGGCCAACACCTTCGCCGACGGCCTGGCGGTGCGCAAACCGATTCCCGAAGCCTTCGCCGTGTACGCGGCCGGCGCGGCACGGATCGTCTCGGTCAGCGACGCACAGATCGCCGAAGCCATGCGCGTGTACTACACCGACACCCACAACCTCGCCGAGGGCGCAGGCGCGGCGGCATTGGCGGCGTTGATGCAGGAGCGGGAGAGCATGCAGGGGAAAAAGGTAGGGGTGGTGCTGTCGGGGGGGAATGTTGATCGATCGGTGTATGCCAAGATCATCGCGTAAGCCTCGCGAATCACCTGCACTGCTTCCCACTACAAATTCCGCGAACGAAGCAAAACAACCGTTTGCGCGAACAACGCAAACTCCCTGTAGGAGCGAGCTCGCTCGCGATGGACTAAAGAACGCCGCAGGGCATCAGGCAACCCGCGTAATCATTCACGTCCATCGCGAGCGAGCTCGCTCCTACAGGGTAGGGTGTCAGGCTGCCATATGGCTGGCTGCCCAGTCCTTTTTGTAGCTGGCTTTCATGGCTTCCATCTGTGCGCCCAGGTCATCGAGTTTGGCTTTGCCCAGCAGTTTTTTCGCCTGTGGGAACATCTCGGTTTCTTCTTCCTCGATGTGGTGCTCGAGCAACTCCTTGACCACCTTCACGCGTCCGGAAAATTCCGGGGTGCCGGGGTCGGTCTGTTTCAGGTCGGGCAATACCAGCGAGTCTACGGTGCGGTGTTCTTCCTTGGCTTCGAAATACATGATGTCCTGTTCCTTGGCCCCGGCTTCCTTGAACGCGGGGTAGAGGATTTCTTCCTCGAGCTTGGTGTGGATGGAAATTTCCATCTCCAGCTTGTCCAGCAATTCCACGCGTTTCTTGGTGGCTCTCTCGGTCGACTCGCTCAACTGGGCAAGGATGGCTTTGACTTTTTGGTGGTCGGCTTTCAGAAGGTCGATGGCGTTCATGTGTGCTGCCTCAAATGGCGAAGGATTGAATACCCCAGCGGTAAGCGCTGAGTTGTCCTCGTGGTCTGTCGCATTTCCTGTGCCAATCACCCGCCGCGCAAAACCTCCATGCAAACAGAGACTTGCGGCGCAACACCGAAACCTGTGGCATGCAGTCTGCAAGAACGGCCCTTCAAAACCTTGCAGATAACCGGATAAGTGCAGAAGGCCAGCATCCGTCCATCGCGTTCTACCCCCCAGGGGGTACTCATTCTGAGGAATAGGAAGTTGCAGCCCGATCCGCATACTGGATTGGCCTTTGGCGACAGTCATCCGCTTCCTGGCCGGGACGCTTTACCTGAAAGGTCTGACAATGAAACTTGAACTCGTACAGATGGCGGGCCGCGATGGCGATGTCGCGGACAACTTGGCGTGCATCCTGCGGGCGATTGCCGAGTGCGCGCCGGGCACCGACATCGTGATGTTCCCCGAGGCGCAGATCACCGGTTTTCTCAATCGGGACAATATCGCCCAGCTTGCCGAGCCGATTGACGGCCCCTGCATGCAGGCGATCTGCGCGGCGGCCCGTGCCCGGGATGTCGGGGTGGTGGTGGGCTTGATCGAGCGCGAGGGCGAATGCTTCTACAACACGCTGTCGTTCATCACCCCGCAAGGCGTGGCGCTGAGTTATCGCAAGACTCACCTGTGGGTCGGCGAACCGGGCCTGGTGCTGCCGGGGGATCGTTTTTCGACGGTGCTCTGGCGCGGCGTGCGGATCGGGCTGTTGATCTGCTACGACATCGAGTTCCCGGAAAGTGCCTGTGCGCTGGCGACGCTTGGTGCAGAACTGATCCTGATCGCCGACGGCAACATGGAACCCTACGCTCACGTGCACCACACCGCCGTCGCTGCCCGGGCGCAGGAAAACCAGGTGTTTGCCGCCATGGTCAACCGGGTCGGCGAAGGCAGCGGCGAAGTGTTCGCCGGGGGCAGCACCGTGGTCGATCCATTCGGCCAGCGTTTGTTCGAGGCCGGGTCGCAAGCCTGTCGACATGTTGTGGAACTGGACATGACCCGAATCGCCCCGGCCCGCGCGCTCTACGACTATCGCGCGGAAAAACGCCTGCACCTGCGCGGATCTTTCAGCGAGCAGCCCGACGGTCGCCGTGAGTTGCTGATTCCCTGAGTGGCGCCGGCTGTTTCGATTTCCAACAAGAACAATAAGCGGCGGGTGGCCCATCGAAGGCCGATCCGTCAGGAGCACCCCATGAAATGTCCGCGTTTGCTGCACTCCGTTCTGTTCACCGCCTGCGGGTTGGCCATGGGCGCCAGTTGGGCCGATGCCCCGAGTGTGAACCTGTACAACTGGTACGACTTCATTGCCCCGGAGGCGCCGAAGGACTTCCAGAAAGAGACCGGCACCCCCATGGTCCTCGATACGTTTGACAGCGCTGAAGTCATGCAAAGCAAATTGATGGTGGGCCGCACCGGCTACGACGTGGTGGTCGTGACCAACAGCGCGCTGCCCAACCTGATCAAGGCCGGCGTACTGCAGGAGCTCGACAACAGCCAACTGGGCAATCGCTCGAACCTTGATCCGGAGATCCTCGCCAAGGTGGCGCAGAACGATCCCGGCAACCGCTACGCAATCCCCTATATGTGGGGCACCACGGGCATCGGCTACGACGTGGAGCAGGTGACCAAGGTGCTGGGCGCGGCGGCGCCGGTGGATTCCTGGGACCTGATCTTCAAGGAAGAGAACATCGCCAAACTCAGTCAGTGCGGGGTCGCGATGCTCGATTCTCCCGGCGAGATCATCCCGATCGCCTTGCACTACCTCGGCTTGCCGCCGGACAGCCAGAGCCCCGAGGACTATGCCAAGGCCGAGGCGTTGCTGCTGAAAATCCGCCCGTACATCACCTACTTCGATTCGTCGCGGTTCATCACCGACCTGGCCAACGGCAACATCTGCGCGGTCGTGGCCTGGTCGGGCGGGGTGCATGACGCCCAGGTTGCCGCCGAACGCTCGAAGAACGGCCGCCAGTTGATCTATCGCATTCCCCGTGAAGGCTCATCGGTGTGGGTGGAAAACCTGGTGCTGCTCAAGGACGCCCCGCATCCAGAGCAGGGCATGAGCTTCATCAACTACATGCTGCGCCCGCAGATCATCGCCAACAGCACCAACTACCTGGGCTACCCCAACGGCAACAAGAACGCCACGGCCCTGGTCGATGAAAGCTTGAGGAACAACCCGAACGTCTACCCCTCGGCGGCGACCCTGGCCACCCTGTTCCCCTCCCAGCCACTGCCGCTCAAGGCCGAGCGGATTCGGACGCGGGTGTGGAGCAAGGTTAAAAGCGGGACTTGAGGTTTTGCGGGTTCTTCTGCAGTTGCCGTAGGGAGCCTGGCGCCACAGGAATGGTGGCGGGCCGGCTGCCTGATTTCTGCTGCGCTGCTTTTGTGGTGAGGGGATAATTGCGTGCCTTGCACCGGGTTTCTGTGGTGGCTGCTTTTGTGGCGAGGGGATAGTTGCGGGCCTTGCACCGGGTTTCTGTGGTGGCTGCTTTTGTGGCGAGGGGATAGTTGCGGGCCTTGCACTGGGTATCTGTGGTGGCTGCTTTTGTGGCGAGGGAGCTTGCTCCCGTCCGGCTGCGCAGCAGTCGTAAAGCCTACGTATGCGGTGTGACTGAAGGAATGCGATGGCAGGTTTTGGGGCCGCTTCGCAGCCCAGCGGGGATGAATCCCCTCACTACAGGATGATCAGCTCTCAGACGTAACGGCTGATTCCTGACTGGCCTCAGCCTCAAGTTTGGCGCGGTCAGCCTTGCTGATGTATTTGGTTTTGCTTTTCGGTGCCAGTTTGGCGCTGGCCTTTTTGGCATTGGCCTTTAACAGCTGGTTTATCTTTTTACGGCGGTTCATTTTTTGGGTCTCGGTGGTCAACGGGCGAATGATATCAGCTTGGAAAGATCCGGTTGCTAAAGGTCGCGCCGTGGACCTTGTCGCATAAATTTGAAATGCGCGGCGTTGCCCGACAGAATCGCGCCCCGGTCCGGTCAAGATGCCGGGCATGGGTAGGGAAAAGGGGCGGCAGTTGAACGAACAGACATTGTCCATGCGCCTGGAGCGTGTGGCGGCCCATGTGCCGGCCGGGGCGCGATTAGCGGACATCGGCTCGGATCATGGTTACCTGCCGGTGGCCTTGATGCGCCGTGGCGACATCACCGCGGCGGTGGCCGGCGAGGTGGCTGACACGCCGTTTCGGGCGGCCCAGCGCACCGTGCGCGACAACGGCCTGCAGCGATGGATCACCGTGCGGCTGGCCAATGGCCTGGCGGCGATCGAGCCGAGCGACGGGATCACGGCGATCAGTATCTGCGGCATGGGCGGCGAGACCATCCGTGACATCCTCGACAGCGGCAAGACCCGCCTTGGTGGCCAGGAGCGCCTGATCCTGCAGCCCAACGGCGGCGAGCAGCCGCTGCGCCAATGGCTCATGGACCACCACTACCGCATCCTCAGCGAGGAAGTGCTGCGGGAAAACCGCTTCGACTATGAAATCATCGTCGCCGAGCGCGACGGCCCGGTGCTGTACAGCCCTGAGCAGTTGTACTTCGGCCCGCTGCAAATGCAGGCCCGCACGCCAGCCTTCCTCGACAAATGGCAGCGCCGGTTGCGCCAGAAACAACGGACCCTGAACAACTTCGCCAAGGCGCAACAGGCCGTGCCCGAAGCTACCGTGCAGGCCATCGCCCGGCAGGTGTGGTGGATCAGTGAGCTATTGGCATCCCCTACGGTTGAGCGAAAAGAACAACCTGATCGCTTGTAGAACAATGAAACAACACTGCACCGAAGCCGAATCTCAGAAAAAGTTGATCTCATAACCGAAGCGCGAGGCGGCGGCGACGATGTGCTGGCCCATGATCTGTCGTGCCGCCGAGGCATTGCGGTCGGTCAGCGCCTGCACCAGTTCCTCATGCTCGCCACGGGCCGCATGGGGAATGTCGCTGTACACCGGACCGCGGCGCGCGAAGTTCAGGGTGATCAACGCCCGCATCGGCTCCAGCACCGTTCGAATCATCGTCTCCAGGTAATCATTGCCCGACGCGGCGGCCACCGCCCGGTGGAAGTCCAGATCCGCATTGACCGTATCCAGCGTCGGCTCGCCTTCGTATTGCATGCGCAGCACCGCCGCCTGAATCGTCTTCAACTTTTGCACGGTCATGTGCGAAGCCGCCAGCGCCGCGGCCTGGCTCTCCAGCACGGCCCGTACTTCGAACATGTTGCGGATGGTGTTGTCGCCGTCCAGCATCGGCTCGCTTGCCCGCCGCGCGGCAGGTACCGGCTCTGGCGATGGCGTCTGGGCGGCGACGAACACGCCCACGCCCTGGCGCGACTGGATCAAGCCCTGGGCTCGAAGGGTGGCGATGCCCTCGCGCACCACGTTGCGACTGACGCCGAAGTTCTGTGAAAGAAATTGCTCGGTGGGCAGACGGTCGCCCGGCCGCAGTCGGCCGGAGGCAATCTCGTCGCTCAACGAACGGGCAATGTGCTCGGCCAGATGAGGTCGCCGTGCGACGGGTTGCAGGTTCATTTCACTCATTCTTTTTTCTCCCCTCACTTGTCTGGTTAATCTACATCAGAAGACTTGTTCCACCCAGTTAAAACTGAAATTCCTCAATCGCATTAAATTAAAATCCAATAAAATCAATGGTTTGATACCTAAGGTTGTTAAAGCGCGCAAAAAAGCACAAGTTGTTCAGTTGAAGGACAACAGAACGTCATGTACGTTGTCTTCAACCTGACGCGGGCAAAGTCCAAGAAAACCGCGTCATCCTGCAACCCGCTCGAGGCGCCTTCCCATGAAAATTGCCAGCATTGAAACCATTCCACTGCGTATTCCCTTCACCACGGGTGGCAAGTCGGCCGGTGGGGTATGGGGGCCGAAAGACCTGCAGATGGTCGATTCCCTGGTGGTCAAGATCACCACCGATGACGGCATCGTCGGTTGGGGCGAGACCTTCGGCTTCACGGCGATCCCGTCGGTGAAAGTGGTGATCGACAACATCCTTGCGCCTGAGCTGATCGGCAGTGATGTCACCCGGCGGGAAAAACTGCAGGGCGATCTGCAGAAGAAATTCCACGTCTTCGGTCGCAGTGGCGCGTTCATCTATGGCCTGTCGGCGATCGATATCGCACTGTGGGACATCGCTGGCAAAGCCGCCGGTCAACCGGTCTATCAACTGCTGGGGGGCAGCGAAGCCACGTCGCTTGCAGCCTATGCCAGCCTGATCCGCTACGCCGACGCTGAGCTCATTCGCACCAACGTGCGGCGCGCCGTCGACAGCGGCTTCAAACACCTCAAGCTGCACGAGGTCGATCCCGACGTCATCCGCGCCGCGTGTGAAGCCGCCGGCCCCGGGGTGGAAATCACCCTCGACGTCAACGCCCCATGGACCGTGCGCGAAGCATTGGACATGACCGAGAAACTGCGTCCGTTGAACCTGCGCTGGATCGAAGAGCCGGTGTGGCCACCGGAGGACTACTCGGGGATCGCTCGGGTGCGCAGGCAGGGCGGCATTCCTGTGGCGGCCGGCGAGAACGCCTCGACACTGATGGACTTCCAGCACTTGCTTGAAGCCGGCGCGGTGGATTTCGTGCAGCCGAGCCCGGCGAAAATGGGCGGCATCACCGAGCTGCAAAAAGTCTACGCGCTGGCCAACGCCCACGGCGTCACCGTGATGGTTCACGCCTTCTATGACGGCCCGGGCCTGCTGGCCGCCGTGCATGGCAGTGCGGCCCTGGGCGGGGCCAAGTCACTGGTGGAGTGGCGTTACTTCGATCTCGAAGCGCAGCTCTATGGCGACGCGATCATTCCGCGCAATGGTCGCATCGACGTACCGCAAGGGCCAGGCCTGGGCATCGAGCCAAACCCGGACGTGATCCGCGACTACCGCTTCAAACCCTGACCGTAGCGGCCATCTGGCCAACGCCGCGTTGATCGACGCCCACGCGACAGCTTTCCCGTGGGCCTCGATCGGCCACCGACGACATTCTTGATAAAAATAAATACGAGGATTGAGCACATGTTTGACAGAATCGTAGGCCCCATCTTGCCCGTCGCTTTCGTGATCGCGCTGGGTTTCATCGCCGGCAAGCGCGGTCGGCTGACCCAGTCGGACAGCCTGTTGATCAGCCGGCTGGTGCTGGGCTGGATCTTCCCGGCGCTACTGTTTGTCGGCATGGCGAGTACGCCGCGCGAGCAGTTGTTCGACTTCAAGTTCATCGTCGCCACGTTCATCGGCATCATGGGCATGTACACCATGGCGCTGGCGATCGGTTGGTTCACCACGCGCAATCTGAAAGTCGCGACGCTCAAGGGCTTCGTCAACGGCTATCCGGACGCGGCGTTCATGGGGATTCCGATCCTCGCCGCGATGTACGGGGCGGGCAGCATCTATTCGGTGCTGGTGCTGAACCTGGTCGCCAGCCTGGTGATGATCCCGCTGACCACCATGTTGCTGACCATCGCCGATGGCAAGGGCAGTGGCACCCAGGCGTTCGTGTCGAGCCTGTCGGGTGCGGTTCGCCGGCCACTGATGTGGGCACCTGCGCTGGGCATTGTGCTGTCGCTGCTGCAGGTCAAGCTGCCGCCGCTGGCCGCCGAATCGCTCACGCTGCTGGGCAAGGCAACGCCAGGGGTGTCCCTGTTGTGCCTGGGGCTGATCATGTCCTCCGAAAAACTGAAGATGTCGGGGGAGGTGTGGGGCAACCTGGGGCTCAAGCTGTTCATCCACCCGGTGCTGATGTTCGCGGCCACGGTGTTGCTGGGGACGCATGGCCTGTACGCACAACAGATGATCCTGCTTTGCGCGCTGCCCTCGGCGACGATCCCGGCGATGTTCGCCAACCAGACTGGCGCTTATCAGAGTGAAGCGGCGACTTCGATCCTGGTCAGTACCGTGCTGTCGATCGTGACGTTTTCCTTTGCGATCTATTTGATCGATGGCGGGCTGGCTGCAGCCTGACGCTCGGACTGCATCTCTGTGCAGGAGCCGCCTGCGGCAGCTCCTGCCGTTCACGGCGTCAGCGCCCGTGCGCCGCATCGGCCAGTTGCCCGGTATCGACCCGGACGAACACCGAATCGCCTACCGCCGTCAGCACCTCACCGGCATAAACCTCGCAGATGACGCGGGTCTTGCGACCGACATCTCCTTCGACTTTCGCCCGCAGCGTCAGCGGTACGCCCATCGGGGTCGGCTTGATGAACTTGATGCCCAGGCTGCCGGTGACGCAGTTGATGCGCGGCAGGCTGGCGGCGTCGCGCTGTTCGGCGCGGTAGTGGTAGGCCATGGCCGTCCAGTTGGAATGGCAGTCGACCAGCATCGCGATCAGGCCGCCGTAGACCAGGTCCGGCCAGCCGCAATACTTGGCATCGGGCACGTGCTCGGCCATGACGTGCACGCCGTCCTCGTGCCAGAAGCTTTTGACGTGCAGCCCTTGGGGATTGCGGCCGCCGCAGCCGTAGCACACGCCGTCGGGCGCGGCGGTGTCTTGCAGGGAAGTGGACATGCCTTGGGTTCCTTGTAGGAGCGAGCAGGCTCGCGATGGTGGTCAGCGATGACGCGGGAAGCCTGAATCACCGCGGCGGTCTCGGGTTTTTCGCGAGCTCGCTCCTACGGATTTTGGTCTACATCAAACCGGCTGTTCAACCTTGCGATGCACCCATCGTGCCTCGCTCTGCAACTCCAGCACCTGCCAGTGAAAGCGCTCCATTGAGGCATTGTGGCCGACGCTGATCAGGATGGTATCCGGCAAACTCTGTTTGAGCAGTTGATAGCAGCGCGCTTCGTTGACCGCGTCCAGCGCCGAACTGCTCTCGTCGAGAAACAGCACGGTGGGGCGGGCGAGCAGGGCGCGGACGAAGGCGCAGCGTTGCTGCTCGCCCACGCTCAGGGTCTGCGACCAGTCCCGTTCTTCATCCAGATGTTCGCTCAAGTGTTGCAGGCCGACGTGCTGCATGTGCAGGTGCAACGCGCCGTCAGCGTCAATGTCCGGCGGGTTGGGGTACCACAGCGCTTCGCGCAGACTGCCCAGCGGCAAGTAAGGCTTTTGCGAAAGGGTCAGGGCACGTTCGCGGTCGTAGCTGGCCGAACCACGGGCATGGGGCCACAGCCCGGTGAGGGTGCGAATCAAGGTCGATTTGCCGTAGCCGGACGGTGCGCTGATCAGCAGGCTGTCGCCGGGTTCCAGTGACAGGTTGAAGCGATCGAGCAGACGCCGGCCATTGGGCAGCCAGATGTCCAGATCCTTGATGTGCAAGCCATCGGACTGCTGACCGACGACGACATCGGACTTGATCTCGACTGTGTCCAGACGCTCCTGGAAACCGATCAGACGATCGATCACCGACCGCCACGCTGACAGCTCCGGGAACACTTCCACCAGGTAAGCGATGGCCGAGTGCACCTCGCCGAAGGCGGCGCTGATCTGGGTCAGGCGGCCGAGGGGAAAGGCGCCGGCGAAAAACTGCGGGGCCATGATGAACATTGGGATGACCGTGGCACTGCGCAGATAGAAGGTCGAGTAGCCCATGATCAGCTTCTGTTTTTTCACCAGCGCCCAGAAGTTCTCCAGCGCCGCTTCCAGGCGATGGTTGAAGCGGGTGTTTTCCACCGCTTCACCCCGGTACAGCGCCACCGAATCGGCGTTTTCCCGCAGGCGCATCAGCGAGAAGCGAAAGTCCGCTTCGCGCCGCTGTTGCATGAAGTTCAGGTGAGGCAACGCGCGTCCCAGCCAGAACGCCAGGCCGGTGCCCAGCAGGGCGTAGACCAGGGCGATCCACACCAGCAACCCCGGAATCACCACCGACTGATCGCCGAACGGCACGCTGACCAGGCTGGAGGCCTGCCACAGGATGTGCAGGAAGGAAAACAGCGACACCACCGATGTCATCAGGCCCAGGCTAAGCTTGAGCGACTTGACGATGAACAGGTCGACGTCTTCGGCGATCCGCTGATCAGGGTTGTCGACCTCGGTTTCGGTGAGCTTGAGCTTCTGGTATCGCTGGCTGCCCAGCCATTGCCCGAGGAGGTTGCGGGTGGCCCAGCGACGCCAGCGCAGGGTGAGTTTCTGCTGGAAGTGAAACGCGCCCATGGTGAACGCGGCCAGGCCCATCTGCAGCAGGATGAACTGGAAACTGCCGATGATGAAGCCAGGGTAATCCAGGGCCTGCAAGGCATTGTAGAAATGCAGGTTCCAGAAGTTGTTGAGTATGTTGACCCCCACCAGGCACAGGTTCATCAGCACGGTGGCCACGAGCAACAGCAAGGCCGGGTACTTTTGTTCGCTAGCCCAGAAGGGCCTTGCCAGACGCCAGAAATTGCGAAGAGTATGCATGTGGTCTTGATGAGCCCGGTCGCAAGCGACGTTGAGTTTGCAAGTGAGGGAGGATACGATCGGCCAATGCTAATCGTTTGCATTCATTAGGGAAAGCCACGGGAGTCCCGCCATCGAATTTCCACAATGGCTCAGCCAGGCCTGGCCCCCCATTCAGCGGGTCATCAGCGATCAATCCAGTGGGCAGCCTTGCGTTTCCTTGAATCGACTCGCCGACCCTGCGGTGTTGCAACCATTGTTAGGCCGGTTCGCCTTGCTCTACCCGGGGGTGAACCGTGCGGCGGTGGTTTCGCAATGGTCGATGAATTACATGAGCATCGTGCTGCCGGCCACGTTGGCTTGTGTCCTGACGCGTCATGGCGCGATCGATTTCTGGAGCGATGAGTTCGTGCTGTTCCACGATGACGGGCAGCCCCGGGCATTGGGCCTGGTCGATCCGTTGCCCGCACTGGCAGCTCAAGACCGCGCCGATTACTGGTCACGGTTGATTCATCAACACCTGACGCCGTTGTTCGCGACCCTCGCCGCCGCCGGTGGCTTGGCCCCGAAAATACTGTGGGGCAACATGGTCGCGATCTGGGACGGTGCTTTCGCCAGAATGGATGCCGACCTGTCGCGGGACGGCTTTGCCGAGGCGCACCGTTGGCTGGAACCGGTCACGGTGAATGACGGACGCCTGAAGTTGCGGGGGCTGCAACGCATGGTCGAATCGCCCGCACCGCAGGTTGTTGCGCAACTGCCGCTGCGTCGCCATTGCTGCCTGCATTATCAGTTGCACGAGCAGGTGGAGGGGGAGCCGCTGGTGCTCTGTGAGTCCTGCCCGAAACTGCATCGCCTGCCGGTGGCGGAGCAGGTGAGTTATCTGCATTACATCTATGAGTAGGGCTGAGGCCCGTTGTGGGAGCGGGCTTGCTCGCGAAGGCTGAGTGTCAGGCGCGGTGGATGTTGAGGGTGTACCTATCCATTGCTGCGGTAACGAGCACGGAGCACCTCAAGATCAACATCAAAAGCCAGGCGAGGCGGCCTTCGAGCCGACTTTTCTGTAGGAGCGAGCATGCTCGCGATGGACGTTAACGATGACGA
>NZ_LYVP01000109.1 GCF_001984065.1 Pseudomonas sp. KK4 | reverse complement strand
GTCCAGCGGGAGCAAGCTCCCTCGCCACAAAAGCAGTGGGCGATTTAGCCGACAATCCCGCGAACAATGAAGTACAGCAACGAAGGCCCAAGCAAACAGCCAAGCCCGGTATGGAACGTCGCCGTCAACGCGCCATAAGGCACCAACCGCCGATCCGTCGCTGCCAGCCCCGCCGTCACGCCACTGACGGTCCCGGCCAACCCCCCGAACACCATCGCCGAACGCGGATTGTCCAGGCCCATCCAGCGTGCTGCCATCGGCGTGCCGACCATCACCAGGATCGCCTTGATCAGCCCGGTGGCGATCGACAGGGCCATCACATCAGAACTGGCACCAATCGCCGCGCCAGTCACCGGGCCGACGATGTAGGTCACCGCGCCTGCGCCGATGGTGGTCATGCTCACCGCATCGCGATAACCGAACGCCCAGGCCATGCACGCGCCGACAATGAACGGTAGCACCGTACCCAGCAGCAGCGCGATCACGCCAATCAACCCGGCCTTTTTCGCTTCGGTGGCTTGCACCTCGAAGGCCGTGGCGACGATGGCGAAGTCCCGCAGCATGGCGCCGCCCATCAGGCCGATGCCGGAGAACAGCGTCAGGTCCGCCAGGCCTTTCTGGCCTCCCGTCAAAGTACCGCCCACCCAGGCCAGGACCAGGCCGATGACGATGGCAATCGCCGAGCCGTGGATGCGCCCGAAAGTCAGGCGTTTGGAGAGAATGACCGACACCCACATGATCACGCCGACGAAGGCGAATGCAGTGACCAGCCCGTTGTGTTCCAGACCTTTTTCGATGAGATCCCACATGTCAGCGACCTCCTACCGGGGTGCCGACCGGCGTGATGTCCGCCGGTTCATCGGGCAAGGGCTCGCCCTTGTGGGTCCGGCTGATCAGGGCAATGGTGCAGCCGCAGACCACCACCGAACCGATCGCCGCCAGCACCGCCACCGGGCCGCCGTGCAGGGCCGTGACCACGTTCTGTTGCGCCGCCATCGCCACCACCACCGGGATGTACATGGCACCCCAGAAGCCGACGCCCATCTCGCAGTCCTTGCTCATGCCGCCGCGCTTTTGCATCCACAACCGCGCGCAGATCAACAGGATCATCGCGATCCCGACCCCGCCCACGTTGGATTTGACGCCCAGCAACACGCCGAGCATGTCACCCATGATCACCCCTGCCAGCGTACAAATCGCCAACAGCGCCACACCGTAAATAATCATTGTTGTTGTCCTCAAAGTGCATCGTCGAATGTTGTTTTTGTTGTTCGAAGCCTGAGTCGGTGCTTTAGAAGTGGCGGCTTCCCTCCTCACGCAACAGCGCCTGCAGGGTGTCGAGCCGAGCACCGTCGAAGGCCATCACGGTGCCCTGCTCGAACACCCGGCGCGCCAGCCCGGTCAACACCGCACCGGGCGGCAGTTCGATCTGTAGGCGTACGCCACGCTCATAGGCGCTTTGCACGGTGCCGCGCCAATCCACCACGCGGCACATGTTGAAGGCCAGGTCATCACGCAGGGCCTCGATCTTGATGATCGGCCGAGCGCGGCTGCCGCTCAGATAGCCGATTTTCGGGGTTTGCAGGGTGACGCTGGCGAAGGCTTCGGCCAAAACGGCTGCCGGTTTTTCCAACAGCGGACAGTGCGACGGCACGCTGACCGCCAAGCGTTTGGCCAGACCTGCGCCACGCGCCTTCGCCAACCCTGCCACCGCTTTCATTGCACTTTCGCTGCCGGCGATGACCACCTGGTTATCGGCGTTGATGTTGGCCAGGTACACCGGCGAATCGTCGCTGTGAACCTGCGCCAGCAAGCCTTCCACCGTCGCCAGATCCAGGCCGATGATCGCGGTCATGCCGTAGCCCTGCGGGTAAGCCTGCTGCATCAGTTCGCCGCGCAGGCTCACCAGATGCAGCGCATCGCTGAAGCTCAGGGCGCCGGCCACCACCGCCGCCGGGTAGGCACCGATGGACAAACCGGCGACGTAATCGGACGGCATCGCCAGTTGTCGCGCAGCTGCCACGCCCGCGATCAACAGGCAAAGTTGCACGGCTCTCGTCGTTTGCAACGCTTGGGCAGAATCGAGCAGCGAGACGTCTTCACCGAGCACATCGCTGGCCTCGCTCAAGGTTTCGCGAGGCACACGCTGGAGCATGCCCGGCTGCTGCGCGCCCTGGCCCGGAAACACCAGCAAGCTGCTCACGCTGCCTGCTCCAAAGGGTTCCACGGATCGATCACCAGCGTGGCTTGGGTAGCGTTCTTGAGCAGCACCCGCTGCGAACAGCCGGCCCATTCGCGCAAGGCCACAGCGCCGAAGGGTGTCTGCAATTGCATGTCCACCACACACCCCGCCGTGTCGAGCAACCGCAGCAGTTCCCGTGCCTGAACCCGGGCCAACGGCTGCGGCGTGCGCAGAATCAGGTCCAGATCACTGCCCTCGTGCAGGGCCTCAATGCCAGTGGCCAATTCAAACCCGGCGCTGCCGCTGACACCCCATGCCCTGCCGTCGAGCAGCGGACGCAATTGCTTGAGGGCGCGCACCGCCGGCAGGTCCCGGTCGTTAGCGACGTGGCAAAGTTGTTCCGGCTGCACCCGGCGTGAGATCGAATCGATTGCCATCGACGCCGCGAAGCGCTGCTCGCGCAGACGCCCACGCACGCCGACCGCCACCTGCCCTGCAACCGACACGGCACGACGCACCACCACGGGCTGCCCGGCGCGGATCACCTCGATCACCCACCCGGGCGCATCCACGGGCAGTTGCTCCAGGGACAGGCCCCAGAGCAGGTCGTGGGCCATCAACGTGTTCACCACTGTTCTCTCAGCAGTTGGCGAACGTGGCTCGACGCGGCGCGGTTGCTGGCGCCCAGGCGACTGCTCAGGTCGCGGCCGTTTTCGCCGACGTCAGCAATGGCTTGGGACAGGCATTCAGTCACGCGACTGATATCGTCGGCCGTGGGCTGTTCGATGTGCTCCACCGACAAGGTTTCCCAGAGCAAACCGAGGCTGGCGTAGCTGTCGATGTCGTAGGCCATCGGCGGCACGCTGGCGGCCAGGGCTTCCAGTTCTTCGACGCTGCGCAGTGTCACCCTCGCCGCTGACGCCTTGCCCATGGCATGCACCATGACACCTGGATCACGCAGGGCGATCAGCCGGTTGGCCTGATAACCGTGGGCCAGAAACGCCCCGGACATGGCCTTGCCCACCAGCAAGCCGATCACCGCATGCCCGGCCAGACGGGCGCGGGCATAACTGTCCGCGGCGCCGGCCAGAGCCTGGTGAATGCCCAGCGCTTCCTCGCGGCGGCCATAGGCCTGGCTCGGTACATCGACGATGGCGATCAAGGCGCGTTTGTGCGCTTTGTCCTGATCGGCCTTGATGACTTCATCCACAGCCTTGGCCAGGCCCCAGCCTTCAAGCAGGCCGACCTCGCCGTTGCGGGCGCGGGGGAAACGGTTGTCGGGGTCGGCCACCACGGCGAGAAAACGCACAGGTTGTTCGGCAAGAAAACCGTCGGCTACTTTCAGCGAGGCTGGCAGGCCGTCGACCGGTTTGGCCCCGGCACTCAAGGCGTTGAACCAGTGCAGGCCCCGGAGGGAATACGAACTCATGAGCGCGCTCCTTGATACAGGTCGCGAACCGTGGCCGGTTCGATTTGCGGTTCGGCGTCCAGTTGCGCCAGCCGTTGCAGGTACAGATCGGCCTGGCCGCTGCGTTGTTGAGCGGGCACGCCTTGCTGGAGCAACTCGCCGACCTGCCGGCGGATCTGCGCCACGTCATCTTCGGCAAAGCCATCCACCAGCCCCGTGGCAAAGCGCTGCTCGCCACCGGTCAAGCTCCAGATGAAGGGCCGGTCACGGGAGTCGTATTCTTCCAGCCCGGCTTCCTGCTCGATCACCTGCGGGCCGTTCAGGCCGAGGCGCGCTTCCTGGGTCACCAGCAGATAGCTGCACAACCCGGCGGCAATCGACATGCCGCCAAAGCAACCGACGCTGCCGGCGATCACGCCCACCACCGGTTGGTACTGGCGCAGGTCGACAATCGCCGCATGGATATCGGCAATCGCCGCCAGGCCCAGGTTGGCCTCCTGCAAGCGCACGCCACCGGTTTCCAGCAGCAACACGGCGCGGGTCGGGATACCCTTGCGGTTGTCTTCGGCGGCCAGTTCCAGGGCGCCGGCCATCTTCGCCCCGCCGACTTCACCGAGGCTGCCGCCCTGGAACGCGCCTTCGATGGCGGCGATCACCACAGGCAAACCGTCGATGCTGCCCTTGGCGATCACCACGCCGTCATCGGCTTGCGGCACCACACCCTGACGGGCCAGCCACGGCGACATCACGCGCTGGAACGGATCGAGCAATTCGCGAAAGGTGCCAGCATCGAGCAAGGCTTTCGCCCGCTGCCGGGCACCGAGTTCGATGAAGCTGTGTTTGTTGAGCAACGCGGCGCTGTCAGTCATGACCGATCTCCTCGAAGCCCTGTTCCAGGCGCAGGCGCACCACACCGGGGGTGGCGCCGAAATCGTGGATGTCGATGTCCATCGCCGAGGGGGTCTGACCGTCGAACATCCGCGCAAACAGATGCTGCCAGCGTTGTTCGCTGCCGTTGACCGAGGTCTGCACGGTGATGGTCAGCTTGCCGGGCTGGCCGGGCTGAATCAGCACTTCCAGGTCGCCCGAGCCGACGCAACCGACCAGCGTGCGACCCCGAGGCGGCTGCCCGGCGGGGAATTCAAAGGATAAGGTTTCCATCAGCGTGCTCCCTGTAGGTGGCGGTCGCCCGACTCGATACGGTCGATGAACAGGCAGGCTGCGAGCAGGTCGGCAGCGCCACCGGGCGAGGCATTCAATGCGATCAATTGTTGGTCCAGCTCATGCAGTCGGCGGCGACCGGTGAGGCTGGCACTGCCGCCAGCGTCGAGCACGGCCTGGGCGCCCAGTTGCATGGTGTGCAGGCCTTCTTCGCCGGCGCGGTACAGCACGCAGGTGTCAGCCAGTCGGGTCATGATCGCCAGCAGTGCATCGAGCCGTGCGTTCTGTTCGCCATGGCCGGCGGCGCGGCTGAAGTGCAGTTGTGGCAGGGCGCGTTCGATAACGGATGGAAAACCAAGCTGCGCTTCTTCCCGGGCACCCCGGGCGCCATAACGCTGGGCGACTTGCGCACCGTGGCTGAGTGGACGCGGTGCATGGCGATCGTCGAGCAAGGCCAGGCGTGCGGCACGCAGAGCGATGGACGCGGCGCTGTTGGCTTCAGGCTCGAGCGCCACTACCGCGACCAACAGGCCCAGGGCCCAGATCGCGCCACGGTGGGTGTTGACGCCGTTGGTGGTGGCGAGCATCGCCCGTTCGCCTTCGCGACCGATCTGGCCGACGGCTTCACGCAGCGGCAAGCCGATCTCGCCGATCTCGGCGGCCGCTTCGGCCATTTCCTTGAAAGCCGGCCACAGGGCCAGCGCCGAGGCGTGCATCAGCCCCAGGTGCAGATCGGTGTGGGCGCCGTTGCCGCGACGGTCCACCAGAGCCGGTTTGGGCGACAGGTCCGCTTCGTCGATCAGCGCGTCCACCGCCAGGTCCGCCAGGCGCTCGGCCAGGCTGATGGGTTTCGGTTGCAGGTTGAATGCGTGCATTACCAGCTCCTGAACTTGGCGGGCGGGTTGTAGAGGCCACCGGACCACTCCACCAGATCGGCCACGCTTTTGGCGGCGAGCAGTTCGCGGGTGGCGTCGGTGCGGCGGATGCCGAGGTCTTCGGGCAAGGCGATCAGGCCTTCGCGGCGCATGCGCGCGGTGTCTTTGGGGTTGTGGCGCAGGCCAATGGCGGTCACCCCGGCCACGGCAGCGATCATCGCCTGGCGCTCTTCAAGCGACCGGGCCTTGTACAGGTAGGCGATGCCTTCTTCGGTCAGCAGGTGGGTGACGTCGTCGCCGTAGACCATGATCGGCGCCAGGGGCATGCCGCTTTTTTTCGCCACGTCGATGGCATCCAGTGTTTCGACGAAGGTTGGTTTGCCGCCCTCCTGGAAGGTCTCGACCATTTGCACCACCAGTTTTTTGCCGCGTTCGAGCATCGGTTCGGCGACGTCGGTGTGGCGCATGTCGAGCCAGGCCGGGGTGCCGTGACGACGACCGCGCGGGTCATGCCCCATGTTCGGCGCCCCGCCAAAACCGGCCAGGCGACCGCGGGTCACGGTGGAGGAATGGCCGTCGCCATCGACTTGCAGGGTGGCGCCGATGAACAGGTCCACCGCGTATTGCCCGGCCAGTTGGCTGAACATCCGATTGGAGCGCAGCGAGCCGTCACGCCCGGTGAAGAACACGTCGGGCCGGGCGGCAATGTAGTTTTCCATGCCCAGTTCGGTGCCGAAGCAATGCACGCTTTCGACCCAGCCGCTTTCGATCGCCGGGATCAGCGTCGGGTGCGGATTGAGGGTCCAGTTGCGGCAGATCTTGCCCTTCAGGCCCAGGGATTCGCCGTAGGTCGGCAGGATCAGTTCAATGGCAGCGGTGTTGAAACCGATGCCGTGGTTCAGGGACTGGACGTTGTGTTTTTCGTAGATCCCGCGGATCGCCATCATCGCCATCAACACGTGCACAGGCTTGATGTGCCGCGGGTCGCGGGTGAACAGCGGCTCGATGTAGAACGGCTTGTCGGCCACCACCACGAAATCGACCCAGGACGCGGGGATGTCGACGCGGGGCAGGTCGCTGACGTCGTCCACCAATTGATTGACCTGGACGATGACGATGCCGTCGCTGAAGGCTGCGGGCTCGATCAGCGCCGGGGTGTCTTCGGTGCTGGGCCCGGTGTAGATGTTGCCGGCGCGATCGGCCATGAAACCGGCGGAGAGCACGACGTTGGGAATCAGGTCCACCACCAGCCGGGCGTAAAGCTCGATGTAGGTGTGGATCGCGCCGATTTCCAGCAGCCCGTCTTCGAGCAACTGGCTGATGCGCAGGCTTTGGGTGCCGGCGAACGAGAAATCGAGTTTGCGGGCGATGCCGCGTTCAAACAGGTCCAGGTGCTCGGCGCGCCCGACGCTGGGCATGATCATGTGCAGGTCGTGAAGCTTGGCGGGATCGGCCTTGACCAGGGAGCGGGACAGGAAATCCGCCTGCTTCTGGTTATTGCCCTCCAGCACCACACGGTCGCCCGACAGGATCAACGCCTCCAGCGCCGCCACGATGTTCTCGGTGGGCAGCACCACACCGTCGGCCAGGTTTTTCACCAACTCCAGACGCCGCTGCTTCTCGCTGCGCCGCCGCGTCCATCGCGAGTCGGGGGATATTGTTGTTGTCATGACCACTCCACGGGTTCGCTGTCGTGGGGGTCACAGTAGGAGTGTTGGGTGGGGGCATCAATCAAGCTGATTGGCGGATTGTTACGCTCAGGTTAATGGTTGTCTGGACGTATGCCATCGCGAGCAGGCTCGCTCCCACAGGGGATCTTCAGCGGACCGGGATTCGCTTGCGACATAAATCAACTGTGGGAGCTGGCCTCCTGGCGATTGGCGGTGTGTCAGGCGGCAAAGATATTGGAAGTGCGGGCCCCTTCGCGAGCAAGCCCGCTCCCACAGGGGGATCTTCAGCGAATCGGAATGCCCATGCGACAAAAAACAACTGTGGGAGCTGGTCTGCTGGAGATAGGGCCAGTGAGGCGACACACCTTTGAGGCATGCAAGATCACCGCTCAGCCATCCGCTCCTGCACCCGAATCAAAATCTGCCCAGTGCTTTCCAATAGCTGCCCCAGTAGGGCCTCATCTTCATCCATATAGCCTTCGTACTCCGCCAGGTTTCTACGTTCGTGGCAGAGCGCGAACAATCGTACCTGTACTTTGCCGATATCGGCGGTATGGACCAGGCACTGAAATACCAGATAGCGCTTGTCCGAACGGAAACCGCACAGGCGCAAGGCTGTCAACGCAATGCCATGAGCTGCGTTGTAAGCCAGATCAAAACGACTGGCGAAGGAAAGTGAAGGGGTTTGTGCGTCACTGAGTCGGGCTACTGCTGAACGCATCAAACCTTCGCATTCCCTCCGATCCGGCGGCTCAGCCTTCAAACCACCACTACGTACCAGGTTCTCCAGACTTTCGTTGTTGCCCATCCTTGGACTCCATAGGGTTTTCGCCCATCAGATTGATTTTGTCCTGCTGCGCTACCCGCACGACGAAGCTGTTCTCGGCGGCCAGTTTCGTGGCCCATTCTTGCGGGGTATAGAGCGTCGGGTTGATGGTGCGACCCAGTTGTTCCTCCAGGGGCATGAGCCGCTCCATCACTTCACTGTAGTGAAGTCCTTCACCGATCAGCATGAGATCAATGTCACTGGATGCGTTGGCCTGTTCCTTGGCGATGGACCCGTAAACAAAGGCCCAGGTGAGTTGGTCAGCGAAAGGTTGCAAAGCCTCGAACAACGGCTCGGCGATGCCGAAGGTTTTACGAGTGATGCCCAGCAGTTCGGTATAGATAGGGCAATCGGGATTGGCTTGATAGTGAGTCTGGTTGCCCTGTCGGGTCATGGTCAGCACGCCTGCTCGCTGCAAGCGATCCAATTCGCGCATAAGGCTGCCTTTGCCCACTTGTGCCCAGCGGGAGATCTGGTTGGCGTAAAAACTTTGGTCGGGTTTGCCGAACAACAGGCCCAGCACTTTTTGCTGAGTGTTCGTGAACAAGGCTTCGCTGAGGGAGAGGTTTTGCACGGTGACGACCAATGAGTCCCAAAAAGGGAACGATAGGTCCCTTTTTGGGAATCTTCAACTTTGTTCAAAATCCCGTTCGACTGCGCAGCAGGCGCAAAATGTTCAGCGCGCTGGAGATTCCG
The DNA here is from genome assembly GCF_001984065.1 of Pseudomonas sp. KK4. Classification (GTDB taxonomy): domain Bacteria; phylum Pseudomonadota; class Gammaproteobacteria; order Pseudomonadales; family Pseudomonadaceae; genus Aquipseudomonas. The sequence continues at coordinate 8,868 of NZ_LYVP01000109.1, read as the reverse complement.
GGGCCGCTGCGCAGCCCGGCGGGAGCAAGCTCCCTCGCCACAAAAGCTATTGCGTTGGCTCAGGCCAGGGTTTATCCGTGAAGTCTGTGGTGAGTTGGGGGTCGCCTTCGCGAGCAAGCCCGCTCCCACATAGGTTCGCGGTGAACATCAGAAATCAACTGTGGGAGCGGGCTTGCTCGCGAAGGGGCCCGTCAGGTCAACCCGGCGCTCACCAGTAGCTCCTCCAGCGCCAGCAGATCCGGCACCTTGGCCACTTGGTCGGCCACCTGCACCGCGGCCTTTTCCAGTGCACACAGCGGCACATCCACATAGCTCAATTGACTGTCGAGCTTGTACGAGCGTGGAATCCCCTGAACCAGCATCGCGATGAATTTCAGCTCCGGCCGCCCGCCCAGTGCGTTGAGGATGACGATGCGGGCGCGTTCGCCGATGACGATTTTCTGGCCGCAGGCCGATTCGAAGCTGAGCAGGGGAATCTGGCGGTTGCGCCAGGCGACCCGCCCCAGGTACCACGGCGGGGTGTCGAGGTCGAACGCTGCGCTCTGGTAGTCGATCAGTTCGGCCACCGCGACGTTGGGCAGGATCAGGTTGCGGTCGGCCATGGGCAGCAGCAGGCCGGTGAGGTTGATGCTGCGTTGGTTGAGGCGCCGCTCAAGCATGGGTTTTGCTCCACAGGGCGATGCTTTCGAGCAGTACCGATTCCTGGTACGGCTTGCCGAGGTAGTCGTTGACGCCGAGGGCCATGGCGCGGTCGCGGTGCTTCTGGCCGGTGCGGGAGGTGATCATGATGATCGGCAGGTGCTGCAAACGCTCGTCGTTACGCACTTGAGCCGCCACTTCGAAGCCGTCCATGCGCGGCATTTCGATGTCCAGCAGCAGGATGTCCGGCAGGTGCTCTTCGAGCAGCAGCATGGCGTCGACACCGTCCTTGGCCGTCAGCACGTTCATGCCATGGCGTTCGAGCAAACGGCTGGTGACCTTGCGCACCGTCACCGAATCGTCGACCACCATCACCAGCAACGGCTTGTGCGGTTCGGGCTCGCTGTCCTGGCCCCGGGGTCGTTGCGGCAAGTGGGCTTGCAGGGCGCGGATCGGCGCCAGCAAATCAAGAATCAACACCACCCGGCCATCCCCCAGGATCGTCGCCCCGGACACCCCCTGCACCGCCGCAAACTGCGGACCCAGGCTCTTGACCACGATCTCGCGCGTGCCGGCCATGGCATCGACCTGCACGGCGATGTGACGCTCGTTGCACTGCACCAGCAGCACCGGCAACGGCAGGCTCTGGCCCAGCAATTTAGGGCGAGGACTGGTTTTCAGCAGCTCGCCCAGATAACACAGTTCATAGCGCTGCCCGGCGTATTCATAGGTCGGCGGATCCAGGCGGAAATGCCCTTCAAGTTCATTGGGCAGCACGCGGACGATGCCATCGATAGTGTTCAACGGGATCGCATACTGATCTTCCCCGCACTGCACCATCAGCGCCCGATTCACCGACACGGTGAACGGCAGGCGAATGCGGAAATGCACGCCCTGCCCCGGCACCGAGTCGATGCTCATGCTGCCGCCCAGTTGCCGCACTTCTTCGTGCACCACGTCCATACCCACGCCACGCCCGGAAATCTGAGTGATTTTCTCGGCGGTGGAAAAACCCGGTTGCAGGATGAACTGCAGCACGTCGCGGTCGCTGATATCGCTGTTGGGGTCGAGCAGACCGCGCTTGATCGCCTTGCGCCGCACCGCCTCCAGCGGCACGCCGGCACCGTCGTCGCGGATGTCGAAAATGATGTCGCCGCCTTCGCGCGACAGGTCGAGGGTGATGCGCCCCTGGGCCGGTTTACCCGCCGCAACACGCACCTCGGTGGATTCCAGGCCATGGTCCACGGCGTTACGCAGCATGTGTTCCAGGGGCGCGGCCATCCGTTCGAGGACATTGCGATCCATCTCGCCGTCAGCATTACCGACGATGAATTCCACGTCCTTGCCCAGTTCGCCAGCCACCTGCCGCACGATGCGTTTGAGCCGCGGCAGCATCCGTTCGAACGGCACCATGCGCGTGCGCATCAGGCCTTCCTGCAATTCGGTATTGATGCGGCCCTGCTGTTGCAGCAGGTTTTCCGCGTCCTGATTGCGCCGATCGAGGGTTTCCTTGAGGTCGAGCAAATCGGACGCAGACTCGAACAAGGCCCGCGACAGTTGCTGCAACTGCGAGTGGCGGTCCATCTCCAGCGGATCGAATTCTTCGTAGCCCAGACGTTCGGCGTCTTGCTGGCGACTGAGGATGCGGCCCTGGGTTTCGGTGTCCAGGCGGCGCAATTGATCGCGCATCCGTTCGATGGTGGTTTCCATTTCGTTCAGCGCGATTTGCGCGTCGCTGACCTGCTGTTCGATGCGACCACGGAAGATCGAAGTCTCCCCTGCAAGGTTGACCAGGTCGTCGAGCAGTTCCGCCGAGACCTTGACCATGTCCGCACCGGGGTCTACAGGTTGCAGCGGCGCCTCGGGCTTGACCACGGGCGGCAGCACCACCGCAGCCGCTGCGTCAGGCATTACCGGGTGGCTGAAATTGCGGATCGCATCGAGCAAGCGGTCGGCCGGCGGCAGCGGCTCACCGGCACGGGCGGCGTCGAGCATTTGCGCCAGCCGGTCATGGCTGCGCTGCAGCAATTCGAACAGTGCCCCAGTGGGTTTCAGCACGCCGGTGGACAAGCCCTCGTAGAGGAATTCCAGTTCGTGGGCCAAGTCGCCTATCGGGGTGATTTCCACCATGCGTGCGCCGCCCTTGAGGGTGTGCAGGTCGCGCAGCAGGGTTTCCACTTCCTGGCGGTTCGAAGGCTCGGCCTGCCAGCGCAACAGCGCGGCGCCGGAGCTTTCGATGATGTCGAAGCCCTCTTCGAGAAAAATCTCCAGCAAATCACTGTCGTGATGAACCGAGTCGTTGCTGGCCGCCGGCTCCACCACATCGGCTTGCCCGACATGCCCCTGGCGAAAGGCGCGAATCGCCTCGATCAGTTCATTCGGCTCGTCCAGTGGACGGTAGCGCTGCAATTGTTCCAGCAGATGCGCCAAGCGGTCGTGGCTGTGTTGCAGCAGCTGCGCCAGCGCGGTGCTGTAGGTATAGCGGCGGTCGACCAGGCCTTCGTAGAGGCTTTCCAGTTCATGGGCCAGGTCGCCGACGGGCTCGACCTCGGCCATGCGTGCGCCGCCCTTGAGGGTGTGCAGGTCCCGTTGCAGGGACGACAGGGGCGCGGGGTTTTGCGGGTCGGACAGCCAGCGTTGCAGGGCCTGGCTGGCGCTGTCGAGGATGTCGACGGCTTCTTCGAGGAAGATTGAGACGATTTCGTCGTCGAGCTCCTGATCTCTTGTAGGAGCGAGCTCGTCTCCGGGCGGCGTTCCGACGATGGTGTTACTGGCACCGCGTTCTTCCAATGGCGGCGCGTTATCGTTGGCGTCCATCGCGAGCGAGCTCGCTCCTACAGGGGCCCGCGTTATTTCCGCTGTAACGTCGCTCAGGTCGCGAATGCTCAGGGAGCGGCTGCCATCGCTGCGGATCAGGCCGGTGGCCGAGGGGTCGAGGCTTTGGTCGAGCAGGTCGTGCAAAGCGCGGACGCGGTCCGGGCGGGGGCTGACTTCCTGGCCGGCGGCCAGTTCGTCGAGCATGTTGATCAGCGCTTCGTGGGCACTTTGCGCCTCGTGGAAAAACGTCTCGCTGACCGCCAGGCTGCTTTCTTCCACGGCGCCGTAGAGGTCGAGCAAGGCTTCGCACAACTCATCCACCGGGTGCAGGTCTGCCAGGTGCGCGCCTTCGCCGAGGGTGGTCAGTTCGTCCAGCAGCGCGCTGAGTTCCTGGCGCTCGCCGGGGTGTTGCTGCCAGCGCTGCAGCAGGCTTTCGGCATCCAGCAGGATGTCCATGCCTTGGGCCAGGAAGTTATTGATCAGTTGCGGATCACGCTTGATGCGCGGGCTGCTGCTCGGTGTCTCCATGTGGTTTTGCAGACGCTCGGCCAGCAACGCCTGAGCCCGCTCGACCAACGCACGGGCGCCGGGAATCTCCGCCAGCGGATCACGCTTGAGTTGGCGCAGGCCAAGGCGGAACAGGCCTTCGGCCTCCAGCAGCACTTCGACTTCGTCCAGATCCAGCGCGATCTGGTGCGCCTTGTATTCCCGGGCCATCTGATCCAGCGGTGCGGCCAGTTCGACAATCGGCAACACCCCGGCCATCGACGCACTGCCCTTGAGGGTGTGCAAGGCCCGCAGCAAGGCATCGCTGGCCTGCAGCGGCACGTGTTCGGCGGCCTGGTCGAGGAAGTGATTGAGGCTGCTCAAATGGGTTTCGGCTTCTTTGCGGAAGATCTCGAGCAACAGCGGATCGAGGGCCGCGACATCCTGGGTGTCTTCGTCGCTGGCCGGCTCATCGCCCTTGGCCAGGGCATGGGCGCGGGCGGCCAACTGGTCGACGTCGTTGCGCTGACGCTGGGCATTGGCGGCGTATTCGGCCACCAGTTCCGGCAGCAGGTTCAGCACATCGCCGATCAGTTGTTGCACGGTGGCCAGCGGCTCGACGCTGTTTTCCAGCACCCGATTGAGCAGGTTCTCCACCGCCCAGGCCAGCTCGCCCAGCACCAGTGCGCGCACCATCCGCCCGCTGCCCTTGAGGGTATGGAAGGCGCGGCGCAGTTCACTCAGGGCCGAGCGGTTGTCGGGGTTGATCGACCAGCGCGGCAGGTACTCGCGCAGGATCTCCAGCACCTCCTCGGTTTCTTCGAGGAACACTTCGCGCAGTTCAGCGTCCACCGGCTCTTCGCCGGCAGGCGGCGGCATCAGGCTGCCCGGCGTGCTCAGGGCCGGTGGGTTGAGAGCGGATACGGGGTTGGCCAGCACGTCGGCCAGGGTCTGCACCATGGCCGGCGCATCCTGCTCCTGACGGTGCTGCAGGGTCTTGGCCTCGCTGGCGCTCAGCACATCGTCGAGCACCGGCACCTGCTGTTCGCTGGGCTTTTCGTTCGGGAAGAAACCGAGGGTTGCCAAGCTGCTTTCGGCGATGTCGAGCAGCTGTTCGCCGGGGGCTTCCGGGTCGTCGTTGAGGCGCTCCAGGTAATACTCGAGGCTGGCGATGACGTCGGCCAGGCTGTCCAGTTCCTGCCAGTCGGGCTGGGCGGGATCAAGCAACAGATGCTCGCGGATGAAGTGATTGCAGGTTTCGATCAGGCTCGCCGCACGGCTCAGCGGGATCATCGACAGCGCGCCGCGCACCTGGGTCAGCAACGCCGGCAGTGCCTGCAAATGCTGACGGTCCCAGTCGGCGTCGATGTAGTCGACGATCATGTCCTTGGCCTGTTGCAGGCAGATGCGCGCTTCCTTGATCACGATCTGATGGATCTGCGTCAGGTCGGTGGTCGGCAGGCGGCCTTCCTCCTGGCTCTCCGGTTCCACGGTGCCGACCATGCCGGCCAGGGTCGCTTCGACGTAGAGCAGGGCGCCAGCGACGTCCATCAGGATCGCGTCATCGGGTTCGCGCTGGCCCTGGGCGAGGCTCAGCACCACCGCCAGTTGGTCGATGATGACCTTGCGCGGCTGGCCGAAACCCAGCACCGCCAGGGTGTCGGCGATTTGCCGCAAGGGCGCGAGCAGGCTGTCGAGGTCGGACGCGTGTTGCCGGTCGCTGCGTACGAACAGGTCCAGGCGCTCCTTGACCCGCACCAGCTCTTCGCACAACGCAGCCAACACCGAGCGCATGGCATCGCGGTCGGGACCGGCCAGCCGTGCGCGCTCTTCATCGACCATCGCGCTGTCGGGCAGCGCGTCGTCCAGTCCATAGCGATCTTTCATGGTCAGCATCTGCCCGGTGGGGTGTTCGGCCTTGGCAATGTAGAACAGCAAACTCTTGAGCAGCTCCGGCGGCGCCGGTTGATTGATCGCGGGCATGCCCTGTTCGAGCATGCGCTTGAGTTCTTTGTCGGCGTCCTTGAACAGGCTGCGCAGCGCCGGACTGTTGGCGATCGCACCGCCGCGCATGCCTTCGACCAGCGCCGAAGCGACCTGCCACAATGGGCTAAGGGGCGCGTCGCCGCACAGGGTTTCGAGGCGGGAAAATACCTTGGCCAGGTACCCGAGATGGGTGTCGTCATCCTGCTCGCGCAGCAGCCCGACCAGGGCCATTTGCAGCATCTGGCGCAACTTGCGCAGCACATTGGGCAGATCCGCCGGCTCCAGCAGCGCCAGGGCTTCGGCATCCAGGGGTAGCAGGTCCGGCAGTTGCGGGCTGAACAGGCTGGTTTCCGACAACAGGCTTTCGCCACGAGCGCTGCGCAGGTCGTTGATCAACGGCAGCACCACCAGGGGCAGGTCACGGCGGGCGCCCTGTACCCGGTCGAGGTAGATCGGCAACTGCCCGAGGGCTTGCAGCATCAGGTGCAGCGCTTCGTCACGATGGCTGACGCGGTTGTTCTGCAGGGCGACGATCAACTGCTCCATCTCTTCGGCGAGCAGGGCCGCGCCGTAGAATTCGACCATCTGCAAACTGCCGTGAACCTGATGGATGCACGCCAGGCAATCGCTCAGGGCGTGCGTCGCCTGCGGGTCATCAAGCTGGGTTTCGATCGCGTGATGAGCCTGCTTCAGCGTTTCGGCAATCTCGCCCTTGACCCATTCGAGGGCCACATAGTCGTGCCGATCACCCATAACCACTCCAGTTCCCACTTTCATTCAGTTTGCATGCGCCCGTGGGCGGTTCAAGCGTTGTCCGTCACCGGCGCCTTGGTGGCCGGCAAGGTGAAGCCGGACACCGAGCGCCGCAGCTGGCTGGCCATTTTCGCCAGGTTGCCGATGCTCTCGGCGGTGGCGGTGGAACCGGACGAGGTTTGCGTGGTGATCTGCTGGATCACGTTCATCGTCAGGGAAATCTGGCCGGCGGACGACGTTTGTTGCTGAGCGGCGTTGGAGATGCTCTGGATCAGCGCCGCGAGGGTCTTGGACACGCCTTCGATTTCTTCCAGGGCCACCCCGGCATCCTGCGCCAGACGCGCGCCGCGCACCACTTCGGTGGTGGTCTGTTCCATGGAAATCACGGCTTCGTTGGTGTCGGTCTGGATCGCCCGCACCAGGGTCTCGATCTGCCGCGTCGCTGCCGAAGAACGCTCCGCCAGCCGTTGCACTTCGTCGGCCACCACCGCGAAACCGCGCCCGGCATCACCGGCCATGGACGCCTGGATCGCGGCGTTGAGGGCCAGGATGTTGGTCTGATCGGCAATGTCATCGATCAGGCTGACAATGTCGCCGATTTCCTGGGAAGACTCGCCCAGGCGCTTGATACGCTTGGCGGTGTCCTGGATCTGCTCGCGAATGTTGTCCATGCCGTGGATGGTGTTGTGCACCACCTCGTTGCCCTTGTTGGCGATCTCCACCGAACGTTCGGCCACCGCCGAGGATTCGGCGGCGTTGGCGGACACCTGATCAATGGATTCGGCCATGTCGTTGATTGCCATGGAAGCTTCGGAGATCTGCTGCGCCTGATGCTCCGAGGCCTGTGCCAGGTGCATGGCGGTGGCCTGGGTTTCCTGCACGGCGGCGGCAACCTGGCCGGCGGTGAGGTTGATGGTGGCCACCAGGTCGCGCAGTTGGTCCACGGAATAATTGATGGAGTCGGCGATGGTGCCGGTGAAGTCTTCGGTCACCGAGGCGGTCACGGTCAGGTCGCCGTCGGCCAGGTCCTCGATTTCGTCGAGCAGGCGCATGATCGCGTTCTGGTTACGTTCGTTCTTCTCGGCGGTTTCGCGCAGCTGGCGATTGGTCTCACGGACCATCACCAGGCCGATGAGGATGATCGACGCCAGTGCCGCCAGGCCCAGCACGTAGCCGCCGATGGTGTCGGTATCACGCCCGCCGGCGAGGTTTTCGAAGCCGCTGGCCAGGTGCGAGGCTTCGTCGAGCAGGGTTTGCGACAGGCTGAAGATGTTGGTGGCCGACTCGCGGACCTTGAACAGCTCTGGCGAAGTTTCGAGGATTTCATCCACCGAACCGGAGACGAATTCGAACAGCTCGGAAATCTCCATCAGGCGCGCCCGCGCATCGCGGTCTTCGACCTGGCTGACCCGCAGCGTGACATTGCCCTGAAGCATGCCATTGAGGACCTGGCCGAACCGCGCCGCGTCGCGCCCGAAGGCATCGGCCGCCTGCTGCGAATTTTCATCGCCGGACAACACGGTGTTCACCGCCCCCAGAATGCGCTCGGCCAATAGCGATTGGCGCTGGGCCATGGCCACCTGGGCCGCAGGCGCGCCCCGTTGCAGGAGGATTTCCACCACTTTTTCGTATTCGACCTGCAACTGCGGCACGGTTTCGGCCAGGGTCGCCGCCACCTGATGCAGCGACAGCACGGTTTGTTCGCTGGAAAGGATGGCATCGGTGTTTTTCAGCAGGCGTTCCCAGTCCAGCTGCACGGCGCGCATTTCCGGGCGCACGGCGGCCGGTGCCGGTGGCAGTCCGGTGACCGGGTCGCCTTTTTTCAGATAGCCCCAGCGCTGGGCAAAATCGTTGCGCGCATCGCTGAGCAGCTTGAAGGCCGCCGCCTTGCCGGCCGCAGCTTCGGTGGCGTTCTTGGCAATGCGCTGGGACAGCACACGCAGCTCGCCAGCGTGGCCGATGTACTGTTTGTCGTAGGTGGCCTGGGTGTTGAGGTACGCGAAATTGGCGAACAGCAGCATGATGAAGACAATCAGCGCGATGAACAGCGCGATGATCTGCGAACGACTGCGCGACCCTTCCACTGGCTTGCCTGTTTTAGCTTTTATCATCGGTCTTCGCCTGTTAACCCACACCTTTTTGAACACACCGCAAAGCCTGTGGCGAGGGAGCTTGCTCCCGTTGGAC
>NZ_LYVP01000108.1 GCF_001984065.1 Pseudomonas sp. KK4 | reverse complement strand
CGCGAGCAAGCCCGCTCCCACATTTGTTCTGTGTTTGGCTGAAATACTCAGTGCTTGCGCAACCACTCGATGAACAACGCAAACAACTCCGACTGCGACCCCACCTCAAGCTTCAAATACAGGTTCTTGCGGTGCATGCGCACGGTTTCCGGGGAGATGTTCATTTGGCTGGCGGTGGATTTGACCGAGTGGCCTCGCAGGACCATGTGCGCCACTTCCCGCTCGCGTTCGGTGAGCAGATCACTGCCGAAATGCTCGAACGCCGATTGCACGCGGTGCTTGAGGTCATCGCGCAGGCCTTGAGCATCACCCCCCTGAATCTCGCTGCCACGCAGCAGGCCCCGTCGGCTAAATTCGCTGACGAATTCCCGCACCAGCGGTTCAACCGCGCGCAACAGGTTCAACTGATCGACCCGCAAACATTCACCGCCGAAACCCTGGAACAGGCTGACGGAGATCTTGGTGTCGTTGCCAGTGTCGACGATGTAGTAGCTGTCTTCCGAGCAGTTCGCCTTCAGGTAGTAGGTCTTGTAATAGTCGCTGTCGAAGAAGTTGTCCGGGGCGATTTCTTCGAGGTGGTAGAACCCTTCCGCCAACCCCTGCTCCACCGCCAGGCAGAACGGGTCGAGCAAGTAGCCGCCGGAAAAATAGCGGTCGAGGATCGAGACCTGATACTCCTCGGCAATCCCGCGCTGGTGCAGCAGCTGCGGCGCGCGGTCCTTGCGTTCCAGGCTGATCATCATCGATTCGATGGACACCAGTTGCCCCAGCGCCGACGCCAGGTATTGCAGGGCGTCGGGCTCGTCGATATAGGCGAATGCCTCGCGCATTCCCCCATGCCATTGGTGCAATGCCCCGAAGGGCATCGCGATCAGCGTATCGTCGTGTGGTTTGCTCATGACCCGCAGTCTAGCGGGTGAGCAGGGCCTTGGTAAAAGCCTGACGGACGAACTCATCGGCCGAGGTACTGGCCGCTCGCCTCAAGCTCGGCCGCCACTTCCAGGATGCACTCACGCAGGGTCTCGACGATCTCATCGACCTGAGCATAAGTGAGGATCAGCGGCGGCGACATCACGTTCAGGTGCATGATCGGCCGCACCAGCAAACCCTTGGCCTGGGCCCGGGAATGGATCTTTTCGCCGATGTTGATCTCGTCGGCGAACAGCGCCTTGGTGCGCTTGTCGGCAACGAACTCCACGCACGCCATCAGCTTCAGGCAGCGCACATCCCCCACCAGCGGTAAATCGCGCAACGTCGCCAGCCGTTGTTCCAGGTAGCCGCCGACGTCGTCAACATGGGCCAGCAGGTGCTCGCGCTCGATGATCTCGATGTTCTTCAGCGCTGCCGTGCAGCACACCGGATGGCCGCTGTAGGTGAAGCCGTGAGTGAAGCAGCGGCCCTTCCCTGGCTCGGCAATGACCTTCCAGATGCGGTCGGAAAAGATGCACGCGCCCAGCGGCAGATACGCCGAGGTCAGCCCTTTGGCGGTGGTGATGATGTCCGGCTGCACATCGAACACATCCAGGGACGCAAAGAACTTGCCCAGGCGCCCGAACGAGGTCACCACCTCATCGGCGACGAACAGGATGTCGTAGCGCTGGCACACTTCCCACATGCGCTTGAGGTAGCCCTTGGGCGGAATGATCACCCCGCCCGAACCCATCACCGGTTCGGCGAAGAACCCAGCCACCTTGTCCGCGCCGATCGACAGGATCTTGTCTTCGAACTCCTTGACCAGGAACTCGAGAAACTGCGCCTCGTCCATGCCCTCCGGTGCGCGGTACGGGTTGGGGTTGGACACGTGGTGGATCAGCGGGTTGGCGTAATCGAACTCCGGCACCCGGTCGGCGGCCTTGTTGCCGATCGACATGGTCAGCGTGGTGGAGCCGTGATAGGCGTTGAAGCGGGCGATGATGTGCTTCTTGTCCGGCAGGCCACGGCAGTTCTGGTAGTACTGGATCAGGCGGTAAGCGGTGTCCACGGCGGTGGAGCCGCCAGTGGTGAGGAACACATGGTCCAGGTCGCCGGGCGCAAGGCTGGCGAGTTTTTCGCAAAGCTCGATGGCCACGTTGTTCGACATGTCGGAGAACGGGTTGGAATACGCCAGTTGCCGGACCTGATCGGCGATGGCCTCGGCCATTTCCTCACGGCCCAGGCCGATGTTGGTGCACCACATGCCGCCCACTGCATCGAGGAAGCGGTTGCCCTGGGTGTCGTAGATGTAGGCGCCCTCCCCGGCGACGATGTTCAGTGAACCTTGCTCGGCGTGCTCGTCGAACACGTGGTAGCCGTGCATGTGATGGGCCTTGTCGGCCTTGATCAGCCGGGAATCATCGGCCGGCGAAAAGACGGTGGGTGTTGGCGTCGCCATAAATAAACCTCTAACCGAATTGACTAACGTTCGTACAAATCAGATGCCGCTTTTCACGGTGCTCCAGACCCGGGTGATGGCGCGCATGTCCTTGGCGTCCTGGGTCTTCTGCGGGAACAGGCGCTCGCGGGTCTGGGCATCGGGGTAGATCGCCGGGTTTTCGCGCACCGCCGCGTCGAGCAACGGGGTGGCCGCGGCGTTGCTGTTGGCGTAGTTGATGTAATCGCTCACATCGGCCATCACCTGCGGCTGCATCAGGTACTCGAGGAACTTGTGGGCGTTAGCCACGTGCGGGGCGTCGGCCGGGATGTACATGTTGTCGAACCAGATCAGCGAGCCCTCCTTGGGAATGAAGTAGGCCAGGTTGATTGCCTTCTTCGCTTCGGCGGCGCGGGCCATGGCGGTGGCGTAGTCGCCGGACCAGGTCATGGACATGCACACGTCGCCGTTGGGCAGGCTGGTCAGGTAATTGACCGAGTCGAACTTGCGTATGTAGGGCCGCACCGACAGCAACAGATCCTGGGCGGCTTTCAGGTCTTGCGGCGCGGCACTGCGCGGATCGCGCCCCAGGTAGGTCAGGGCCATGGGAATGACTTCGGTGGGCGCATCGAGCAGGGTCACGCCGCAGTCGGCAAATTTGGCGACGATCTTCGGATCGAAAATCATCGCCAGCGAGCCGATCGGCGCGTCCGGCATGCGTTCCTTGATCTTGTCGACGTTGTAGGTCACGCCATTGCTGCCCCAGGTGTAGGGCGCGGAATACTGGGTACCCGGGTCGAAGCCCTGCATGTCCTGCAGCACTTGCGGATCCAGGTTGCTCCAGCCCGGCAGCAGTTTCTTGTCCAGCGGCTGGAACACCTTGGCCTTGATCAACGGTGGCGCCAGGGACGCATTGAGCACGATCAGGTCGTAGCCGGAATGCCCGGTGAGCAATTTCGCCTGCACGGTTTCGTAGGCGTCGAAGGTGTCGTAGATCACCTTGATGCCGGTGTCTTTCTCGAAATTGGCCAGGGTCTTTTCGCCGATGTAATCCGCCCAGTTGTACAGCCTGAGGGTATTGGCGTCGTTCACGTCGGCGGCGTGGGCGGTCAGGGTCAGCGGTACAACAAACAGACTGGAAATCACCTTAAGCAGTGTCTTGCCCATAGCAAATGCACCTTATCAAGCGAGTTCGGCTCTGGATGAGCGGATGAACCTACTATTGGGCGATTCCCGGGGTGAATCCATACCCCGAATGGGTGTGTCCCTCGCACACATGGCAAAAAGCACCAGCCCGGTTGACCCGTTTTGTCATAGCGGCAAGCTTTGCCTGACGCTTAAAGTGGCCGCCAAATCGACTGCGCAGGCGCCTTGCATGACCGACCTGATCAAACAAGAACACCATGACGGCGTGCTGACGCTGACCATCGACCGTCTCGACAAGCTCAACGCCCTGACCAATGCCATGTACACGCGGCTGGCGGACCTGCTGTTTGCCGCCGACGAGAACGCTGAAGTTCGGGTGATCATCCTCACCGGCGGCCCGACCTGCTTCACCAGTGGCAACGACCTGGTGGATTTCCTGCAAGCGCCGCCGACCCACCTGGACAGCCCGGCGTTCCGCCTGATGCGCGCGGTGACTCATCTGCAAAAACCGTTGATCGCGGCGGTGTGCGGTGCGGCCATCGGCATCGGGACCACCCTGCTGTTGCATTGCGACCAGGTGTTGGTGACCCGCAATGCCAAGCTGCGCATGCCGTTCGTCAATATCGGCCTGTGCCCGGAGTTCGGCGCCAGCCTGTTGTTGCCGCGTCTGCTGGGCCAGGCCCGGGCTGCCCGTTTGCTGCTGTTGGGCGAAGGCTTCAGTGGCGACGATGCAGTGACCTGGGGCCTGGCCAACGAAGCCTTTGATGACGGCGAGCAATGCCTGGCCGCGGCTCGGCGAATCGCCCAGCGCTTGCTGGCAATGCCTCAGCAAGCCCTGCGCCAATTCCGGCAGTTGATGAAGCAGGCCGGCATGGCCGAACTGCAAGCCACCCTGCGCGAAGAGAACACGCTGTTCATTCAGCGCCTGAACAGCGCCGAAGCCAAGACCGCCTTGAACGCCCTGCTCAATCGCAGTACAGATAAGCATCCACCGAAAGGAAACCAGCCATGAACACTCCGGAAATCTTCGTCGTCAGCGCCGCCCGTACCGCCATCGGTTCCTTCGGCGGCTCGCTCAAGGACGTGCCCCTGGCCGACCTGGCGACCACCGCAGTCAAGGCCGCCCTGCAACGCGCCAACGTCGACCCGGCGCTGGTCGGCCATCTGGTGATGGGCAACGTGATCCCCACCGAAACCCGCGACGCCTACATCTCCCGCGTCGCCGCGATGAATGCCGGCATTCCCAAGGAAACCCCGGCCTACAACGTCAACCGCCTGTGCGGCTCCGGCCTGCAAGCGATTGTAAGCGCGGCGCAAACCCTGTTGCTGGGCGATGCCGACGTGGTCATCGGCGCCGGTGCCGAGTCCATGAGCCGTGGCCCGTACCTGCTGCCGGCGGCCCGTTGGGGCGCGCGCATGGGCAACGTCCAGGCGGTGGACTACATGCTCGGCATCCTGCATGACCCGTTCCAGAACTTTCACATGGGCATCACCGCCGAGAACGTCGCCGAGCGCAATGGCATCACCCGCGAAATGCAGGATGCGCTGGCATTCGAAGACCAGAAACGCGCCGCCCATGCCATCGCCAACGGCTACTTCGTCGATCAGATCGCCACGGTCGAGATCCAGGATCGCAAGGGCACCAAGCTGTTCAACGTCGACGAACACCCTCGCGCCACGTCCCTGGAACAACTGGCGGCGATGAAGGCGGCGTTCAAGAAGGACGGTTCGGTGACGGCCGGCAACGCCTCGGGCCTCAACGACGGTGCTGCCGCACTGGTCATGGCCACAGGCAGCGCAGTTCAGGTCAACAACCTGCGCCCGCTTGCGCGTCTGGTCAGCTACGCCCACGCCGGCCTGGAGCCGGAACTGATGGGCCTGGGCCCGGTGCCGGCCACGCGTCTGGCGCTCAAGCGTGCCGGCCTGACCGTCGCCGACATGGACGTGATCGAAGCCAACATCGCCTTCGCCGCGCAAGCCTGTGCGGTCAGCCAGGAGCTTGATCTCGACCCGGCCAAGGTCAACCCGAACGGCTCCGGCATTGCCCTGGGCCACCCGGTGGGTGCGACCGGCGCGATCATTGCGACCAAGGCCATTCACGAACTGCACCGCACCGGCGGGCGTTATGCGCTGGTGACCATGTGCATCGGTGGTGGTCAGGGGATCGCGGCGATTTTTGAGCGGGCTTGATCACGCTGCTCATCTGACGACTAGCCACCTGTGGCGAGGGAGCTTGCTCCCTCGCCACGGTGTTCGCCATCACTTTTGCGCTGGCCATCTCTTGTTTCCTGATCGTTTGATCTTTACGCAACGAAGTGACACAAAAGGAAAACGGCGACACCCATCTCGGAAACGTCCCACAGCAAGAATCTGCACTTCCCGATAGGGTCAATACCCCTCCAGCTGTTAGCCGGAATGACCACCAAGGAAGAAAAGAGCATGACTAAAAAGGCAGTTATCGTTTTCAGCGGCGGACAAGACTCCACCACCTGCTTGATCCAGGCATTGCCGCACTATGATGAAATCCACTGCATCACCTTCGACTACGGCCAACGCCATCGCGCGGAAATCGAAGTCGCGCAGACGCTTTCCAAGAAGCTGGGCGTGAAAGTCCACAAGGTACTGGACGTCTCATTACTCAACGAGCTGGCAATCAGCAGCCTGACCCGCGACAACATCCCCGTCCCCACCACTAGCCGCTCAGGTGAAAAGCTACCGAGCACCTTCGTACCCGGCAGGAACATCCTGTTCCTTACACTGGCGTCGATCTACGCCTACCAGGTACAAGCCCAAACCGTGATCACCGGCGTCTGTGAAACGGATTTCTCGGGCTACCCCGATTGCCGGGATCAATTCGTCAGGGCACTCAACGTCGCCGTTGAGTCCGGCATGGACTACCCACTCAAGTTCGAAACCCCGCTGATGTGGTTGAACAAGGCACAAATCTGGGCCCTGGCCGATTCGCATAACCAGTTGGAGCTGGTCCGCGACCATACGTTGACTTGCTACAACGGGTTGATGGGGAGCGGATGCGGGGAGTGTGATGCTTGCAGACTTAGAGCGAAGGGGTTGAGGGCGTATTTGGACAACAGAGCGGAAACGATGGAGAGTCTGAGCAAACAAATGATCCTCGACTAACGAAGTAGATTGCCAGGCATGGATCCATTGATTCATGCCTCGGCCTTATGCGACCTGATGAGTCGTCACATACACCCTGGCGGTGCCCGATTACGTCTACGACGCCGGGCTACACGATTTCGCCGACATCGCCCGGTTCAAAGACAAAATCAACGGCCAGCTGTACGGCATCGAGCCGGGTAACGACGGCAACCGGTTGATCCAGACCATGATCGACAAGAACGCCTTTGGCCTGAAGGACTTCAAGATCGTCGAATTCAGCGAAGCGGCAATGCTTTCGCAGCTCAAACGCGCCACGCGCAAGAACGAATGGATGTTGTTCCTCGGCTGGGAACCGCACCCGATGAACACCCGAAACAAGATGAAGTACCTCAGCGGCGGCGACGAATACTTCGGCCCCAACTTCGGCCAGGCCACGGTCTACACCAACGTGCGCAAGGACTACCTCAAGGAATGCAGCAACGTCGGCAAGCTGCTGCAAAACATGGAGTTCAGTTTGGCCATGGAGAACCAGTTGATGGACGCCGTGTTGAATCAGAAACACAGGGCAGCGGCCAAGGCATGGTTGAAGGCCAATCCGGCGGTGCTGGAGGTCTGGGTTTCGGGGGTGAGTAGCCGTGATGGGAAGGATGGGTTGGCGATGGTGAGTTTGCGGTTGGCGGGGCAGTAAGGATGCGTGCATCCGGTCAGAAATCTATCGACTGATCAAATGCCTTCGCGAGCAAGCCCGCTCCCACAATTGGATTGCGGCTGGAGACATAGGTTGTGCTCACTGCAGATCATCAGTGGGAGCGGGCTTGCTCGCGAAAGCGCCTGATCAATCACCGCATGCCTGAGTAATTCATTCCAAACCCCCACCTGACGACCGGCATCAAAAATCAATTGCCACTAAATATTACATGCGTCATATTACGCACGTAATTAAATGCCGTTTCCCACAGGTACCCTCCATGACCAGCATGCCTTCCGTTGAGCCCGATCTGGCGACTCCAGTGACCAGCCGCAAGTCTCCCCTGCTCAAACGCCTGTTGCTGTCGGCAGCAGGCATCGCCGCGTTGGTGCTGGCCGGTCTGTATGCCGCGCACTGGTGGACGGCGGGCCGTTTTATCGAGGAGACCGACGACGCCTACATCGGTGGCGACGTGACGGTGATCGGGCCGAAGGTGGCGGGTTATATCGATCAAGTGCTGGTGACCGACAACCAGAAGGTCAAGGCCGGCGATGTGTTGATTCGCCTGGATTCGCGCGATTACCGCGCCAATCTGGCCAAGGCCGAAGGCGCGGTGGCGGCTGAGGAAGCCCTGCTCGCCAACCTCGATGCCACCGAACAATTGCAGCAGGCCGTGATCGGTCAGGCCCGCGCCGGCATCGATGCCGCCGGGGCCGAGACTGCCCGCTCCCGGGATGACGATGCCCGCTACAAGAAACTGGTCAGCACCAACGCCGTCTCTGTGGAGAGCGCCCAGCGGGCCAATGCCACGTTCAAGACCGCGTCCGCTTTGAGCGCCCGCGCCCAGGCGGAACTGACAGCGGCGCAACGGCAGTTGAACGTGATTGCCACGCAGAAACAGCAGGCCCGTGCCGCTTTGATTCAAGCGAAAGCCGAGCGTGATCTGGCTCAATTGAATGTCGGCTACACCGAACTGCGGGCACCGATGGATGGCGTGATCGGCAATCGGCGGGCGCGGGTCGGTGCCTATGCCCAGGCCGGTTCGCAACTGCTGTCGGTGGTGCCGGCCAGCGGCCTGTGGGTCGATGCCAATTTCAAGGAAGATCAACTGGCGCGCATGGTGCCCGGCCAACGAGTGATCATTCATGCCGACGTGCTTTCGGGGCAGGAATTCCACGGGCATCTCGACAGCCTGGCACCGGCCAGCGGCGCGCAGTTCAGTGTGCTGCCACCGGAAAACGCCACCGGCAACTTCACCAAGATCGTGCAACGGGTACCGGTGCGTATCCTCCTGGATCCGGCCGACAGCGTACTCGGCCACCTGCGCCCTGGTCTGTCGGTGACCGCTGAGGTCGACACCCGCAAGGAGCCTGAAACGCCTGCCGTCGCGAGCGCACCATGAGCCGCGCCCTCGCCGCCCCGGTGCAACCGTTCAATGCCGCGAACATGGCCACGGCAACCAAAGTGTTCGCCTTCGCCAGCATGTGCATTGGCATGTTCATTGCGCTGCTGGATATCCAGATCGTCTCCGCCTCGCTGCGTGACATCGGCGGCGGGCTCTCGGCCGGTACCGACGAAACCGCATGGGTACAAACCAGCTACCTGATTGCCGAGATCATCGTGATCCCGCTGTCCGGCTGGTTGTCCCGGGTGTTCTCCACGCGCTGGCTGTTCTGCGCATCTGCCGTGGGCTTCACCCTGACCAGCCTGCTCTGCGGCGCCGCCTGGAACATCCAGAGCATGATCACCTTCCGCGCCCTGCAAGGGTTTCTCGGCGGCTCGATGATACCGATGGTGTTTACCACGGCGTTCGTTTTCTTCAGCGGCAAGCAACGGGTAATCGCTGCCGCTACCATCGGCGCGGTGGCTTCATTGGCGCCGACTTTGGGACCGGTGATTGGCGGCTGGATCACCGATATCTCTTCCTGGCACTGGCTGTTCTACATCAACCTGGTGCCGGGGATTTTCGTCGCCGTGGCGGTGCCGATGCTGGTGAAGATCGACCAACCGGAACTGTCGCTGCTAAAAGGCGCCGACTATATAAGCATGGTGTTCCTGGCGCTGTTCCTCGGCTGCCTGGAATACACCCTCGAAGAAGGCCCGCGCTGGAACTGGTTCAGCGACAGCACCATCCTGACCACCGCCTGGATCAGTGGCCTGGCCGGTCTGGCCTTCATCGGCCGGACCCTGCATGTGGCCAATCCGATTGTCGATCTGCGCGCCCTGAAGGACCGTAACTTTGCCTTGGGCTGTTTCTTCTCGTTCGTCACCGGTATCGGCCTGTTCGCCACCATTTACCTGACGCCGTTGTTTCTCGGACGGGTGCGTGGTTATGGCGCGCTGGACATTGGTCTGGCGGTTTTCTCCACCGGTGTGTTCCAGATCATGGCGATTCCGTTGTATGCCTTTCTGGCCAATCGCATCGACCTGCGCTGGATCATGATGACCGGGCTCGGACTGTTCGCTCTGTCGATGTGGGACTTCAGCCCGATCACCCATGACTGGGGGGCCAGGGAATTGATGCTGCCCCAAGCGTTTCGCGGAATTGCGCAACAACTGGCGGTGCCGCCAGCGGTGACCTTGACCCTGGGCGGACTGGCGCCGTCGCGCCTCAAACATGCGTCGGGGCTATTCAACCTGATGCGTAACCTGGGCGGCGCCATCGGTATCGCTGCCTGCGCCACCATCCTCAACGACCGCACCAACCTGCACTTCACCCGGCTGGCGGAGAACCTCAACAGCACCAACGAGGCGATGAATCAATGGCTGTCCCAGGTCGGCAACAACTTTGCCGCCCTCGGACAGACCGGTGATGCGGGCGTCACCGCCAGCCTGCACCAGCTCTGGCTGCTGACCTACCGCGAGGCGCAGACGCAAACTTACGGTGATGCGTTCCTGATGATTGGCGTGTGTTTCGTCATCGCCACCGCAATGGTGCCCTTGATGCGCAAGGTGCAACCACCGGCCGCGCCGAGCCCGGATGCCCATTGATGGACTATTGGCGCTGAACCACGATCTGTGATTTCAGATCACTCATCGCCAAATCGAGTGCGGTACGCATGTTCAGGAAATCCTGCGGCGTGCAGACCGCACTGGGGTGTTTGAAATTGAAGGATCGATGAACAACCACCGCATTCGCTTCTTTCGAATAGGTTGAAGCGTATTCAAATGTCGGATGTTCAATGGTGGTCGATGTGGGCATCGCGATGATGTTGACGTCTTGCGGGAACTCGAAGCGAGCCTGTTCCTTTGTACTTCCGGCGATGCAAGTGAAGGCCTGAGTACGATCGCTTTCTGCTGCAACGGCTAATACCCTTTGGGCGATACCCCCTGAAAAACTGCTGAGAGTGGGTACGCCTGCAGGTCCTGGAAAGCTGACCAGATTGTCCGTCTGCCCGGACATGCTCATCGAAAACCTGTCGTGGCTCGAATCCGTCTGATCCACATTGAATTCGCCTTTACCCTTTTGCCCTGAAATAGACAGGATTGCCGTGACCAGTCGGTTGCGGTCTGCCGGTCTCATGGAATCAATGGCAAAACGACTGACCTGCGCAGCCCAACCCGTGACTTTGGACGTCTGAGAAAAATCGGCGTCGCCACTGGATTTGATTTTGAACACCGTATCGCTCTCGGTCTCAGATTCCTGAACGGCAGGTGTTCTTACCAATACGCCCGTCTTGCTCAACAGCACGGGTTTATCCAGATTGAAAACCGGCAGAAACCCACCCGCGATCGGTTGCGCTGTCGAATCCAGGAACAGGTCCAGACTCGGAATGTAAGTCATGACATGGTTGAACACCCCCAGGGTCGGTACCTTGGGCAGGGTGTAGGCGTTGTGGGCGTTAAGCAGCGCCGGCGTACTGTCTATCCCAACAGCAGCCAGCAACGCCTCCATTAGCGCCGCATGATCCTTACAGTCCCCATAACGGTTGGCCAGAATGGTTTCCACCGGATGCGGCACCACGCCTCCCGGCCCGATGTACACCGCGACGTAGCGAATGTTCTTGCGCACCCAGTCATTCAACGCCATCGCCTGGTCCCGAGGGGAAACCAGGCCTTCGGTTATCGTTTGCGCCAACGCACGGATCTGCGGGGTCACTTGGGTCTTGGCCCGGGCGTCATAGGCCTGGGCAAAGGCCGCGAAATCAGGAAAGGTCGAGACCGCCAGATATTGGCCATAGTCCTGATAGGACACTGCACCGGACTCAATGCGCTCTTTTTTCTCTGGAACATTGTCCCAGCGATAGATCGCTCGCCCCTCTGCGACCACCGGCTCAGTGGCCTTGAAACCCCGGGCATCGGCATGCAACGCCATGCTCTTGGGGAGGTTGTAGACGAGGGTGAATTGGCCTATGGGGTGAAAGGGCGGATGTGACAGCGACTCGAAGTGCCGAGGGAACAATGCGCTGGTGCGACGGGTTTTGTACTGCAGAACCAGGCGATCGCCGATGGCGACTTCCGCAAAGATGACCACCTTGACCAAGGTGTCCTGAAACATCGGTGCATCCGACGATTCGCGTTCTTGTTGCTCTTTGATCTGCTCCGGTTTGACCGGCACTTTCCGGCCATCGGGCTTTTGCGTGAACGCCTGGACGATCTCCAGATTTTCCAGGGTTTTGTTGTAGCTCAATGAGCGTTGCGAATACCACTGGATGGCGCGCTCTTCGTTGATCAGCGCCACAATTTCATGATCAGCAAGAAAACTGCCGTCTTCGTTGATGAAATAGGTCCGCAGATCTTTCTCAATCGTAATCGCAGTGTCCGTCCCTGGGTTTGCAGCTACCGCAGAATTCACCCCCACAAGGAATACGGCCAAAAACCCAAGCCACCTTCGGGGGGAAAATAAAGCATACGACATCGGGTTTCGCCTTTATGGATGAGAATGTTTCCCACCCTAACAGCGAAAATGAGGGGCTGAAGCACCCTCGTCCCTGTGGACAGCAAAAGGAGAAAGCTCCTACAAAGGCATCTTAGGCGACAGGTAAAACCGGCCGGAATACAGGTCATCCTGCGTAGGAACTACCTATACCCCAACCGAGAAAACGACTGCTCTCCTACGCCACGGCCTGGGCGACCTCGATGCGCAAGGTCAACCCATTACCGTGGCGAGTGCCGATGCGTAGAAGCTCGGCACTCGTGCTCAGGATCAGGCCTGAGGTGTCTTGCGGAAGCCCACGGCCAGACGGTTCCAGCTGTTGATGGTGCTGATCGCTACGGTCAGGTCGACCATTTCTTTTGGCGAGAATTGGGCGGCGACCGCTTCGTAGTCTTCGTCCGGGGCGTGGGTCAGGCTCAGTTGAGTCAGGGACTCGGTCCACAGCAGTGCAGCACGCTCGCGGTCGGTGAAGAACGGTGCTTCGCGCCAGGCGGTCACGGCGAACAGACGACGTGGGGTTTCGCCACCTTTGATCGCGTCAGCGGTGTGCATGTCGATGCAGAAGGCGCAGCCGTTGATTTGCGAGGCACGCAGCTTGACCAGTTCGATCAGGGTCTTTTCCAGTGGCAGCTTGGAGACGGCAGTTTCCAGCGCGATCATGGCTTTGAGGGCGTCAGGGGAAGCGGTGTAGAAATCGATGCGAGGTTGCATTGCGTGCTCCAGAGCAAGTGGGTGTGTCACTACGTTAGTCCCGCCGGCGGATTGCACAAATAGCCAATCTTCGGGAAGTCGAGGAGGCCACTGGATACCGTCCGCGAATAAAGTGCGAAATGAGAATTGCCAGCAATCACTCAGGGCCACTAGAATGCGATCAATTCTTAATTACTCTCACGCAGGATGCCCGAGTCGAGTCTCTGCCCGCCATGTCGTCCGCCGATCAGCCTTTGAACCAGCAAGTCCATAACCTCTACAGCGAACACCATGGGTGGCTGCAGGGGTGGTTGCACCGCAAGCTCGGTAACCGTTGCGATGCCGCCGACCTGGCCCACGATACGTTCCTGCGTCTGTTGACCCGGCAAGTGGTCAAGCCGCTGGGCAGTGAGCCACGGGCCTTGCTGACGCACATCGCCAAGGGCCTGATGATCGATCGCTGGCGGCGTCAGGACATCGAACGCGCCTACCTGGAAACCATCGCGTGCCTGCCGGTGGCCGAAGTGCCTTCGCCGGAAACCCGCCTGCTGATCCTCGAAACCCTGTGGCGCATCGAAGCGCTGTTGCGGGAGCTGCCGGCGGCGACCCGCGACACGTTCCTGCTGTCGCAGATCGAAGGCCTGACCTACGCGCAGATCGCCACCCGCCTGAATGTCTCGCTGATCACCGTCAAGCGCCACATGCGCGCGGCGTTCATTGCCTGCCTGAGTGTCGCCTGATGACTTCGCCGATGATCAACCCGCAAATCCTGGGCGAAGCCGCCGACTGGCTGGTGCAATTGCATTCCGGTACCGCCACCCCTGCCGATCACCAGGCCATCGCCCAATGGCGCAATCGCAGCCATGAACATGCCCAGGCCTGGCAACGGGCCGAAGGGCTGCTGGGGGAATTTCGCAGTGTGCCGGCCAACCTTGCGATTCAGACGTTGCAACGGGCAGCGCGCAAGGAAGGCCTGAGTCGTCGGCAGACCCTCTCTCGCCTGGGCTTGCTGTTGCTGGCGGGGCCCCTGGGCATCGCTTCCCAGCATCTGCCCTGGGAACAGTGGACTGCCGATCAGCGCACCGCCGTGGGCGAACAGAAAAACCTGCAGTTGCCCGACGGCAGCCAGTTACTGCTCAACACCGCCAGCGCGGTCAACATTGCCTTCAACACCGTTGAGCGGCGGGTGCTGCTGCTCGACGGCGAGGTGCTGTTGAGCCCCGCGAAAGACCTGCCTGCCCGCCCCTTCATCGTCGAGACGCCCCAAGGCACCGCCCGGGCCCTGGGTAGCCGTTTCTGTGTGCGAACCGAGGGTGTCCGCAGCCACGTCAGCGCACTGGAAGGACAGGTGCTGGTCACGCCGCAATTACGGCAACAGAGTTCGACCCTTGGCGCCGGCCAACGCCAAAGCTTCACGCTCGACCACTTCGATCCAGCCCAAGCGTTCGACGTCGCGACCCTGGCCTGGGACAAAGGCATGCTGCTGGCCAACGACATGCGCCTGGACCAATTGCTCGGCGAGTTGAGCCGCTACCGTCCGGGGGTGTTGCGCTGTCATCCGGATGTGGCGACGCTGCGGGTGTCGGGGGCGTTTTCCCTGCGCGATACCGACGCCAGCCTGCGCCTGCTCAGCGATACCCTGCCGTTGAACATCAGCCGCATGACCCGTTACTGGCTGTCGGTCGAACCGCGGGTCTGACGGGGTCAGCCTGGATTGCAGCCTGCCCGAGACCCGCGCAGCGACCATTGATCACCCCATCACGCCCGCTTGAGCAACCACTGGAAAAACCCTTTCTTGCGCACCACCACCGGCATTTCCTGAGTCAACGCCTGGACTTTGTGCAAGCGGAAATCCAGCAAGGTATTCATCGCATCGTTGATGTCCTGACGGGCATCCAGGCACGGTTTGAGGTAACTGTCTTCGATGAGGTACATCGTGCAAGCGGTTTTCGCCGTGAATTCAGCCACCGATGAACTGTCGGTCAGGATGCCCGCCTCGCCGAAAACCTCGCCCGGCCCCATGCGCCCGGTCTCCATGAGCGTGCCGTGCACGTTCAACGTCACCGACACCACCCCGGACTCGATGATGTACAAATGATGACTGAGCTCCCCCGCCGCCAGGATCAATTTGCCGGCGCGGTAGGATTTCGGGACCATGTTCTGGCTGAAGGTTTCTTTCTCTTGCTCACGCAAGGTGGAGAAAATCGGCGAACTGTCGATCAGCGCCCGGGGGCGCGAGGTGTCGCTCTGCGGGTTGGGTTCCACGCTCGACAGCAATTCGACGCCGGCCGCCTTCAAGTGCCGGTACGCCAGATCGAATAACTGGTTGCGCACCGAACGCTTCTCGCTCATCGAGGCGACGAAGCCGCTGATTTCATATTCGGCGCCTGCGGCGCTGGAGCTTTTGAGCGCCACTTTCGGTCCGGGGTGGCTCAGCATGGTGCGGCAGCCCTGCATCGCCCGCTCGAGGGCATCGATCACCGTTTGCGGCCGCACGTGGGGGCTGACCTGCAAGCTGATCGACAGGCCGAACATGTCGCTGGGCCTACTGAAGTTGGTGATCTTGGCCTTGGCGGCCAGGGAGTTGGGAATCACGATCATGCTGCCCTGGGAGGTCTGCAGCCGTGTGGCACGCCAGTCGATGTCGATGACCCGGCCTTCGGTGCCGTCGATGGCGATCCAGTCATCCAGTTGATAAGGCTTGGTGGTGTTGAGCACGATCCCGGAAAACACATCGCTCAAGGTACTTTGCAGCGCCAGGCCGACGATGATCGCCAGGGCGCCGGACGTCGCCAGCACGCCTTTGACCGGCAGGTTGAGCACGTAGGCCATGGAGGCGATCACCGCGACCAGGAAAATCACCGCGCCGAGCAGGTCCTGCAGCAGGCGCCCGGTATGCCCGACCCGTTGCATCATCACCGCACCGATCATCACCGTCAGGGTGCGCGCGGCGAACAGCCACCAGGTAATCTGCAAACCGGTGGCGGCCAGGTTCAAGGGCACATTGTCGGCCCAGGGCGCGGGCTCCATCGGGCTCAGGCCTTCGTTGAACAGCAGCAGGCTGTAGAGGGCGAAAATCACCACCCTCACCAACAGTTTCCAGTTGTGGTGACTGGCACCGACAAAGCGCCACAGCACCAGGTCGATCAGGACCAGGATCAGCGCGCAAATCAGCGGGTGTTCGGCGAGCAACGACAGCATCAAGCAACTCCGGCACGGGGCAATGAGCAAAAGATCGCACACATTTGGGCTTAGTGTAGGAGCAATTTAATGGCTTCAGAACAACACAAAAAACTGTGGGAGCGGGCTTGCTCGCGAAGCGCCGTGTCAGTCGACAAATGTATTGACTGACACGGCGCTTTCGCGAGCAAGCCCGCTCCCACAGGAGGTATGTGGGGTGCAGGTTAACCCTGCATCTTTGCGAACCGGCCGGACTGGAAGTCGGCGAAGGCCTGGTAAATTTCCTGCTCGGTGTTCATTACGAACGGGCCGTGGCCGACGATGGGCTCGTCGATCGGCTCGCCACTGAGCAGCAGCACCACCGCGTCCTCACTGGCTTCAAGGGTCAACTGATCGCCCTCGCGCTCGAACAGCGCCAACTGCCCCTGACGCGCCGAATCCTGGCCGTTGATCCGCACCGCGCCGTGCAACACCACCAGCGCAGTATTGCGCCCTTCGTGCAGATCCAGGGTGAGCGACTTGCCCGCGTTCAGGCGCAGGTCCCACAGGTCGATCGGCGTGAAGGTGCGCGCCGGGCCCTGCCGACCGTCGAATTCCCCGGCGATCAGGCGCAGGCTGCCGGCATCGTGCTTGAGGGCGATGTTCGGGATGTCGCTGTCGAGGATGCTCTGGTAACCGGCGTCGGCCATTTTGTCTTTGGCCGGCAGGTTGACCCACAACTGCACCATTTCCAGGGTGCCGCCGCTTTTGGCGAAGGCTTCGGAGTGGAACTCTTCATGGAGAATGCCCGAGGCGGCGGTCATCCATTGCACATCGCCGGGACCGATCTTGCCGCCGCTGCCAGTGGAGTCGCGGTGCTCCACCTCGCCCTTGTAGACGATGGTCACGGTTTCGAAGCCGCGGTGCGGATGCTGGCCGACGCCACGCCGTTCGCGGGTCGGAGTGAATTCTGCGGGCCCGGCGTGATCGAGCAGCAGAAACGGGCTGATGTGTTCAGCCAGGTTGTCATAGGAAAACAGCGTGCGAACCGGAAAGCCATCGCCGACCCAATGGCCACGGGGGCTGGTGTAGATACCGATGAGGTTTTTCATGGGGTCTCCTGGAAAGGTAAGTCAAGCCATGAACACAGCTTAAGACCCCGGGGTGGCCAGCACTAGACAGCGAAAACCGTCTTGAGCGTTCCATCTGGAGAACGATGCGGGCGCTGGCGCACGTTTTATTTCGGACATAATATCGACTCGAATTACCAACATAATATCGACTCCCCCTCGAGGACCCGAACATGCAAAGCCCCCACCGCGACGCCACCCTCGCCCAATGGATCGCTCAGGAACAGGCCATGCGCGCGCGCCTGGCCGGGCCTGGCAGTTTGTCCCTGGCCGAAGTCAGCCAACTGTCCCCCGCCGAGTTTTTCGACGGTATCGGCAACGGTGAACTGCCCTCGCCGCCGATCGGCACGCTGATGGACTTCATCCCCATCGAATGGTCCGCCGGGCTGTTCATCTTCCAGGGCACACCGGATTCGCGACACTACAACCCGCTGGGCAGCGTGCACGGTGGCTACGCCGCGACCTTGCTGGATTCGTGCATGGGTTGCGCGATTCATACGCAGCTGAAAAAGGGTCAGGGCTACACCACACTGGACCTGCGCATCAGTTACGTACGGGCCTTGAACAGCGCCAGCGGCCCGGTGCGTGCCGAGGGCAAGATTGTGCACCTGGGGCGGTCGACCGCATTGGCCGAGGGGCGGATTTATGATGTGGATGGGCGGTTGTACGCGACCGGGTCGACGACCTGCATGATTCTGGAGGCCCGGGGGTGAGGCTTGCCCAAGGTATTCGGGGAATGCGGTCATTCAAATAGCCCGCGTCATCGTTGACGACCATCGCGAGCAAGCTCGGCTCCTACAGGGGGGGTGTACACAAAACCTGTGGGAGCGGGCTTGCTCGCGAAAGCGGTAGGTCAGTCGCCCAAGATATTGAAGATGCCGGCCTCTTCGCGAGCAA